>NZ_VUOJ01000004.1:57500-872820 GCF_015390265.1 Paracoccus sp. NBH48
TGGTCGGTCGACAGCGGGGACGGGCGTGCATCGATCGTCTGCGCGCGGACAAGTCCGGGCAGGGCCACGGCGGCGGCCCCTGCGGCCATGAATTTTCGACGATCCAGAAAGATCCTGTGCGGCGTGACGTCAGACCAGTTCAGCTTCATCATGTCCTCCGATCGGGCTGCCCCAACGGGGCGGTACCCTTGCGTTATCGCATGATCCACGCAGGGGGTTGCGCAAATGATGCATCACGTTCGGTTGACTGTTCGCTGCAGGGCGCCTGTTCGTTACAGGCGCGGCGCGATTTATTCGACGCGCTCGATCTCGGCCAGGAAGGCGTCGGCGAACCGCTCCATGCGCGGCGCGTCCAGGTGGCGCGCCAGTCCATCGACGCCGGCGGGGCGGCTTTCCGCGATGCGCTTGATCTGGGCGGTCGAACAGGACAGCGGCTTGTCGGTGCCGTCGGGGCCGCGCTGCAGGTCCAGCTGCACGGCCATCAGCCGGTCGAACAGCGCGCCTTCGGGACGCCCGGCCAGCGCGCGCCGTGCCGGGTGCATCTCGGGCTGCGACCCCGCGATGACCTCCAGGAAGGCGCGGCCAAAGCTGTCCAGCTTCTTTGCCCCCACGCCGCCGACCCGCGCCATCTGGTCCAGGTCTTGCGGCCGCTTCTCGGCCATCTCGATCAGGGTGCGGTCGGGGAAGATGACATAGGCCGGCACGCGCGCCGCCTCGGCCAGGGCGCGCCGCTTGGCCTTCAGCGCGGATAGAAGGGGCTCGTCCTCCTCCGATACCTGGGTGCGCAGGACGTTGGCAGGCTTGGCGCCCTTGGTCGTGTCCTCGCGCAGCGTCACGCTCTCCTCGCCGCGCAGGATCGGATGCGCGGTCTCGGTCAGGTGCAGGGCGCCGTGGCGTTCCGGGTCGGGGCGGCACAGGTCCAGCCCCATCATCTGCCGAAAGATCGCCTGCCACTGCCCGCGCCCGTGTTCGCGCCCCACGCCGAAGGTCGGCAACTGGTCATGGCCGCGCTCGCGGACCTTGTCGGTGGTAGTCCCGGTCAGGATGTCGATCAGGTGGCCGCTGCCGAACCACTCGCCGGTGCGCACCATCGCCGACAGCGCCTTGCGGACCGCCAGCGTGCCGTCAAACAGCTTGGGCGGGGTCTGGCACAGGTCGCAATTGCCGCAGTCGCGGTCCATCTCCTCGCCGAAATAGGCCAGCAGGCGGCGGCGGCGGCATCCCGTGGCCTCGGCCAGGCCCAAAAGCGCGTTAAGACGTGCATGATCGCCAGCCTTGCGGGCGCTGTCGCCCAAACCCTCGTCGATCTGGGTGCGGCGCAGGCGGATGTCGTCGGGACCGTAGAGGGTCAGCGTATCCGCCGGGTCGCCGTCGCGGCCCGCACGCCCGATCTCCTGATAGTATCCTTCGATGGATTTCGGCAGGTCGGCGTGCAGCACCCAACGGATGTCGGGCTTGTCGATGCCCATGCCGAAGGCCACGGTCGCCACGACGATCAGCCCGTCCTCGGTCTGGAACCGCGCCTCGGCCTCGCGCCGGGCCTCGGCCTCCAGCCCCGCGTGATAGGCGATGGCCGGATGCCCCGCCTCGCGCAGCGCCTGCGCCAGGCTTTCGGTCCGCGCGCGGGCGCCGCAATAGATGATGCCCGACTGTCCCCGGCGCGCGGCGGCATAGGCCAGGACCTGGGTGCGGGGGCTGTTCTTGGGCTGGAAGGCCAGCCGGATGTTCGGCCGGTCGAAGCCGCGCAGGAAGGTCACGGGGGCCTGTCCGTCGAACAGGCGGGTGACGATCTCGGCCCGCGTTTCCACGTCCGCAGTGGCGGTGAAGGCCGCCAGCGGCACGTCCAACGCGCGCTTCAGATCGCCGATGCGCAGATAGTCGGGGCGAAAGTCATGGCCCCACTGGCTGACGCAATGCGCCTCGTCCACCGCGATCGCCGTGACGCCCGCCCGGCGCAAGAGGTTCACCGTGCCCCCGGAGGCCAGCCGTTCGGGCGCCATGTACAGCACCTTCAGCCGCCCGTCGGCGATGGCCGAAAACACCGCGTCGGTCTCGGCCTCGGTATTGCCGCTGGTCAGCGCGCCCGCCTCGACCCCCGCTTCGCGGAGCGCGCGCACCTGATCGCGCATCAGCGCGATCAGCGGAGAGATGACCACCGTCACGCCCTCGCGCATCAGCGCGGGCAACTGGAAGCACAGTGACTTGCCGCCGCCCGTCGGCATGATCGCCAGCACGTCGCGGCCTGCGGCCACCGCCTCGACGATCTCTTGCTGTCCGGGGCGGAAACCGTCGAATCCCCAGACCTGGCGCAGCAGGTCCGTTGACATCACATGCCGTAGAAGAAGCCCGCGTTGTTCGCCAGGGCGCGCTGCGCGATGATGATGATGATGAAGACGACCAGCGGCGCCAGATCCAGCCCGCCGGTATTGGGCAGGATGTTCCGGATCGGGCGATAGATCGGCTCCAGCAACCGGTTCAGACCGTCCCAGATCTGCGCGACCAGCGGCTGGCGCAGGTTCAGCACCTGAAAGTTGATCAGCCAGGACATGATGATGTGCACGATCATGATGAACCACAGGACCTGCAGGATCAGTTGCAGGGCTTCGTACAGGGTTCCCATGGTCGTCTCCTTGGCTGCGCGCGCGTTCGGGCCCTGTATGGCCGCGCGTGTGGCGGGACGCAAGCGGGGCGCGACCGGATGCCGCCGCGTCCGGCTTGACGCCCGCGTGATCGCGGGCCACCCACGGGGCAGAACGAAAGGCCCGCCCCCGAAAGGCCTGCTGACGAAAGGCCCCTCCATGTATCCGCTGATCCGCTTTGCCAAGGAACTGGTCAAGTTCCGCAACGCCCCCGCCCTGGACCCCTTGGGCACGCATGTGTCCACGCACATGTGCTGGCCCTGGGACCTGGACCCCTGGTGGGAGCTGAACAACGGCCGCACCCTGACCCTGTTCGATCTGGGCCGCATCCCGCTGGCGCGGCGGACCGGGCTGGTGCCGGTGCTGCGGGCGAATGGCTGGGGCATCACGGTGGCGGGGAACTCGACTCGCTATCGCCGCCGTGTCCGGGCTTTCGAACGCTTTACCATGATCTCGCGCATGGTGGGCTGGGACGCACGCTTCGTCTATATGGAGCAGTCCATGTGGAAGGGCACTGAATGCTGCAACCAGGTGATGATCCGCTCGGCCGTGACCTCGGCCCAGGGCATCGTCGCCCCCGCCCGCGTCATGGAGGCCCTGGGCCACGCCCCCGACAGCCCGCCCCTGCCCGACTGGATCGCGGCCTGGATCGCGGCGGATGCGACGCGGCCCTGGCCCCCCGTCATCCCGGATGACGCGAAACTTCACTTGCCACTCTGACGGGCTCTGTTCCTTATGGCGGAAAAGCCATGAGGGACGGACATGACGATCGATCGCAGGCGGGTCTGGGGCTGGTGGTTCTTTGACTGGGCCAGCCAGCCCTATCACACGCTGCTGCTGACCTTCGTCTTCTCGATCTACTTCGCCGAGGTCGCGCGCACGCATTTCATCGCCCAGGGGTTGGATGCCGCGCAGGCCGGGGCGCAGGCGCAGACGCTTTGGGGATACGGGCTGGCCATCGCGGGCGCGGTCATCGCGCTGGCCGCCCCGGTCCTGGGCGCCATCGCGGACAGTTCGGGGCGGCGGATGCCCTGGGTCTGGGTGTTCTCGGCATTCTACGTGGTGGGCGCGGCGGGGCTGTGGACCCTGACCCCCGGCCAGCCGCCGCTGATCCAGGCCATCGTCTTGTTCGGCATCGGCCTGATCGGGGTCGAATTCGCCACCATCTTCACCAATGCCATGCTGCCTGCCCTGGCCCCGCGCGACGAGATCGGCCGTTTGTCCGGGTCGGGCTATGCCTTCGGCTATCTGGGCGGAGTGACGGCGCTGGCCGTGATGCTGCTGCTGTTCGCCGAAATGCCCTCGGGGCGCACGCTGCTGGGCATCCCGCCCCTGTTCGGCCTGGACCCCGCGATGCGCGAAGGTACGCGGTTCGTCGGCCCCCTGACGGCGATCTGGTACGCGGTCTTCATGATCCCGTTCTTCCTGTGGGTCCGCGAACCGGGGCCGGGCCGGCCGGTGCAGGTGCGCCGCGCCCTGCGCGACCTGTGGACGCTGATCCGCAGCCTGCGGCATCGGCGCAGCCTGGCGGCGTGGCTGGCATCGTCGATGTTCTCGCGCGACGCGCTGAACGCGCTGTACGGGTTCGGAGGCGTCTATGCGGGGACGGTGCTGGGCTGGCCGGTGTTCCTGGCCGGCGTCTTCGGGGTGGTCAGCGCGATCTCGGCGGCGGTGATCAGCTGGCTGGGCGGGCGCGCGGACCGCGCCTTCGGCCCCCGCGCAGTGATCGTGGCCAGCATCCTGGCGCTGATGGCGGTCTGCATGCTGCTTGTGGGCATGGACCGGACATCCGTGCTGGGCATTGCCACGCCGGATGCGGTCCTGGGCACCCTGCGCCTGCCCGACCTGATCTTCTTTGCCTGCGGGGCGGTGATCGGGGGCGCGGGCGGCGCGCTGCAGGCGGCCAGCCGCACGATGATGGTGCGCCACACCACCCCCGACCGCGCAACCGAGGGTTTCGGGCTTTACGCGCTGTCGGGCAAGGCTACGGCGTTCCTGGCACCCTTCCTGATCGCGCTGACCACCGACCTGACCGGGAATCAGCGCATCGGGTTTCTTCCCCTGATCGTGATCTTTCTTGTCGCGCTGGTTCTGCTAGTGTGGGTGGACCCCGAAGGAGAGACGTCCCCGTGATCCGCAAGACCCTGACCGCCGCCGCCGTCATGATGGGCCTGGCTTTGCCCGCATCGGCCCAATCCCTGGCCAAGGACGTCTTCGGCGCGTTCCGCACGGCGTCGGGCGGGCCGGCCGTGTCGATCGGCAACTATTCCCAAGGTTGCGCGCAGGGTCTGGTGCAGATGCCCGAAAGCGGACCCAGCTGGCAATCCATGCGCCTGTCGCGCAACCGCAACTGGGGCCACCCCGAAATGATCGGCTTTCTGCAGGGCCTGTCGCGGGCGGCGCAGCAGGCCGGGTGGCGGGGCCTCTATATTGGGGACATCAGCCAGCCGCGCGGCGGGCCGATGACCTCGGGCCATGCCAGCCACCAGCTGGGGCTGGATGCCGACATCTGGATGCTGCCGCCCCCGACCCTGGGCCTGTCCCCGCAGCAGCGCGAGAACCTGTCATCCGTGTCGGTCGTCGCGAATGGCGGCACGGCGCTGTCGGGCAACTGGACAGGCGGGCACATGTCGATCATGCGCGCCGCCGCGCGCGATCCCCGCGTCGAACGCATCTTCGTCGATCCCGTCGCCAAGGTCGCCATGTGCCAGATGGAGACCGGCAACCGCGACTGGCTGCGCAAGATCCGCCCCATCAACAACCACGACTTCCATTTCCACGTCCGCATGAACTGCCCTGCCGGGTCGATCTGCCAGACGCCGAACCCGATCCCGGCCGGCGACGGCTGCGCCGAGGCGCAGGAATGGATCAACATCCGCATCGACCCCAGCCGCGCCAAGCCCTCGACCCCGGACCCCAACTATCGCCACCCCCGCACCTATCGGATGAGCGACCTGCCAGCCCAATGTTCGACCGTCGCATCGGCGCCCTGACGCTGGCCCTTGCCGGGTCGATCCTTGCCACCGCGCCTGCCCGTGCAGGCGCGGTTCTTGATTATGTCGGCACCTATATCTGGACGATGGACCAATCGACCTTCGGCGGCTTCTCGGCGATCGACATCAGCCCGGACGGCACCGGGTTCCACGCCCTAACCGACCGGGCGCATCTGTACTGGGGGCGGATCGAACGCGATGCCCAGGGCCTGGTGCGCGGCATGTCCGTCGCCGGGCGCACGAACCTGAAGGACAGCAAGGGCCAGCCCCTGCCCCCCGGCTATACCGGCGACAGCGAAGGCATCGCGGTGGGCCCCGACGGCCGCATCCATGTCAGCTTCGAAGGGCTGGACCGGGTGGCGACCTATGATCACCCCGACGCACCCGCCACCACCCATCCCCGCCCGGACCGCCTGCCCGGCATGGGCGTGAACGTGGGGCTGGAGGCGCTGGCCATCGACGACGACGGCACCCTGTTCGCCGTCCCCGAGCGGTCGGGTTCGGAAACCCAGCCCTTCACCATCCTCTCGTTCGACGGCGCCTGGACGGAATACGGCCAGATCCGCCGCGATCCGCGCTGGCGTGCGGTGGGGGCGGATTTCGGGCCCGACGGCTGGTTCTACCTGCTGGAGCGCGATTTCCGCGGCATCTTGGGCTTTGTCTCGCGCGTGCGGCGGATGCGGCTGGAGCCGGGGGTGATCCAGGACGACCAGATCCTGCTGGAGACGCGGCCCCTGCAATACGACAACTTGGAAGGCATCTCGGTCTGGGATGACGGCGTGGGCATGCGCATCACCATGATCTCGGACGACAACTTCCTGTTCGTCCAGCGGACCGAGATCGTCGAATACCGCCTGCGCGATACCGGCCTGCAGGCGCTGCGGAATTGACAAGACCGCCCGCGCGGGCGTAAGGCGCGCGCTGCCCCACCCGTTCGGGGGGCCGAGTTCTTCCGCAACCTTCGCAAAAAACGGAAACCCACCGATGATCCGCTTTCTGCCCGGCATCCTTGCCATGGCCGCCATTGTCGTGGCCTCGAACGTCCTGGTCCAGTTCACGGTCGCCACCTGGCTGACATGGGGGGCCTTCACCTATCCGCTGGCCTTCCTGGTCACGGACGTCATGAACCGCGTCCACGGCGCCGCCGCCGCGCGCCGCGTGGTGCTGGCAGGGTTCGTGACCGGGGTCGTCTGGTCGCTGATCGCCGCGGGGATGGATGCCACCACGCTGCGAATCGCCATCGCGTCTGGGGCGGCCTTCCTGGCGGCGCAGATGGTCGACGTGCAGGTCTTCGACACGCTGCGCGGCGGGCCCTGGTGGCGGGCGCCGCTGGTCTCGACCCTGCTGGGGTCTGCGCTGGACACGGTGCTGTTCTTCGGAATCGCCTTTGCGGCCGTGCTGCCCGCGGACACCAACACGGGCTGGGCCAACGAGGCGGTTCCGCTGCTTGGCGCAGGACCGCTCAGCCCGCTGTGGGTTTCGCTGGCACTTGCCGACTGGATGGTCAAACTTGGTCTGGCGATACTGGCCCTTGTGCCGTTCCGCATCATCGTCCGCAATTTGTTGGGGCACAGGGCAGAAAGCTGATTGACAGAATTTCGATCTGTGTCAGCCTGTGCCTATACAGCAATCTTTTGAAAGGAGGTGGTCCAGTGTCTAGAGTGATAGTGGAGAGACGTTTCGGAACAGTCGGGGGACCCCGGCCTGAGGGCAGCCCCAAAGGCCACCACCCCTGGTTGGGACCGGACCTGCGTCCGCCCCTAACCGGACCATCTCCTTGGATCTCGCGGGCCGCCTCTTGCTGGGCGGCCCGTTCCTTTTTGCGCACCCGTGTCCGGTTTGTGCCCTCGTGTCCGGCCGTGCAGCCCGGCGCAACGAGAACGGGCGGCCCCGAGGGACCGCCCGCACCGATGTCGTCAGCCTTGCGTCAGGCGCGGACAGGCACCGCGGCCCGGTCGCGATTGGCGCGCATCGCGCCGACCACCACCGCGGCCCAGATCAGCGCCGCCAGCCACCACAGCCCGCCGCCGATCAGCGCCATCCCGATCAGGCCCGCCTGCACCACGTAATACGCCATGGTGATCAGCGTCTTGCGGATGATGTCGCCCTCGCGGTCGGTCAGGCCCACGACGGCGGACGCGGCCACCACGTTGTGCACGCAGACCATGTTGCCCGCAGCGCCGCCCACGGCCTGCAGCACCACCACGATGGTGATCCCCGCAAGATCCAGTCCGATGCCCTGCGCGGCCGAGAACTGGAACAGCGCGAACATCATGTTCGACACGGTGTTCGATCCCGCGATGAACGCGCCCAGCGCGCCCACGATCGGCGCGAACAGAGGCCAGCTGGCACCGGTCGCCGCGGCCATCCCCTCGGCCAGGGTGATCGGCATGGACGCCACGCCCTCCGAGCCCGAGTTGATGAACACCTGCACCATCGGCACCGCCAGCAGCAGCGCGGGCGCCGCGGCCAGCATCGTGCGACCCGAGATCGCCCAGGCCCGGCCGTAATCGCTGCCCCGCATGCGGAACAGCGCGACCGAGATCAGGGATGCGATGATCATCACCGTCCCCGGCGAATAGGCGAACTGCGCGGTCGCGTTGATGCCCGACCCGAACAGGTCGCGCAGCGCCAGCGTGGTGTCCGGCCCGGTCAGCCACGCCTTCAGCGGCGCGATGGTCCGCGTCAGCACCAGCAGCGCCGCGACGATGACATAGGGCATCCAAGCCGTCAGCAGGCCGATGCGGCGGTCATCGGGGCCCAGTTCGGCCTGGTCGGGTTCGATGTTGCCCTGCCAGCCTTCGTCCCACTGGGCGCGTGCCGGAAAGTCGAAGCTGTCGGACGGCATGAACCAACCGGCCCGCGCGGCCGGCACCACGATCATCAGGCCGATCAGCCCGCCCAGCAGGGACGGGAATTCCGGTCCCAGGATGCGCGCGACCAGCAGATAGGGCATCGTGAAGGCCAACCCGGCAAAGATCGCGAACTTCCACGCGCGAAAGCCCTTGGCAAAGCTGCGCTCGGTGCCGAAGAATCGCGTCAGCATGCCGACCATCAGCAGCGGGATCAGCACGCCCACCAGCGCATGGACCAGCGCGACCTGCGCGGCCACCACCGGCACGTATTCTGCCAGGGTCAGGGGCGCGATGGCGCTGGCGACCTCGGGGCTGTTGGACAGGCCGGTGTTGATGCCGACCAGCATCGGCGTGCCGACCGCGCCGAAGGACACCGGCGTCGACTGGATGATCAGCGTGACCATGACCGCGGCCATGGCCGGAAAGCCGATCGCCAGCAGCAGCGGCGCCGCCACGGCGGCCGGCGTGCCGAACCCGGACGCGCCCTCGATCATGGACCCGAACATCCATGCGATGATGATCGCCTGGATGCGCCGGTCGGGCGAGATGTCCATGAACCCGCGCCGGATCGTGCGGATCGCCCCCGATTCCTGCACCGTGTACAACAGCAGGATCGCCCCGAACACGATGTAGAGCAGCGTCACCGCCGTCACCAGCCCGTTGACCGTGGCCCCCGCGACCCGCGCCAGCGGCGCCCCCCACAGGAACAGTGCCAGAAGCACCGTGACCACATAGGCGGTCATCATCGACAGCTTGGCCGACCGTCGCATGACGACCAGCAACACAAACACCACCGCGACGGGCAAGGCCGCGGCAATGAACATTATTCCCTGTGACACCCCAACTCCTCCTCGAATTGTCCGCATCATTCGGGACAGGTTCACAGCGGAAAGCAAGAAAAAACCGGTCTGGAAACCAGACCGGTTGCGCAAACGGTGTCGGAACGGTGCGTCAGTCGCGGCGGATCGCGATGGCGATGCCCTGGCCGCCGCCGATGCACATGGTGATCAGCGCGGTGCGCCCGCCCGTGCGCTCCAACTCGTGGATGGCCTTGACCATCAGGATCGCGCCGGTGGCGCCGACCGGATGGCCCAGGGCGATGGCGCCGCCATTGGGGTTCACGCGGGCAGGGTCCAGACCCAGGCCCTTGTTCACCGCCAGGGCCTGGGCGGCAAAGGCCTCGTTCGATTCGATCACGTCGAAATCGCCGGCCTTCAGCCCGGTGCGGGCCATCAGCGCCTCGACCGCCGGGACCGGGCCGATGCCCATGACCTCGGGGCGCACGCCGGCCACGGCATAGCCCAGGATGCGCGCCCGCGGGGTCAGGCCCGCGCGTTCGGCGGCATCCGCCCGCGCCAGGACCAAGGCCGCGGCACCGTCGTTGATGCCGCTGGCATTGCCCGCGGTCACGCTGCCGCCCTTCTGGAACACGGCCTTCAGGCCCGCCAGCTTCTCCAGGCTGGTGTCCTTGGGGTGCTCGTCCGTGTCGAAGGCCACCATGCCCTTGCGCGACTTGACCTCGACCGGGACGATCTGGTCCTTGAAATGGCCCGCCGCGATCGCCGCCGCGGCGCGACGCTGCGATTCCATCGCGAATGCGTCCTGCTGTTCGCGGGTGATGTCATGTTCGGCGGCCACGTTCTCCGCCGTGACGCCCATGTGGCCCGTGCCCATCGGGCAGGTCAGCGCGCCGGTCATCATGTCCAGCATGACCTGGTCCCCCATCTTGGCCCCGAACCGCGCCGAGGGCACGACATAGGGCGACCGGCTCATGCTCTCGGCGCCGCCCGCGACCGCGAAATCGGCGTCGCCCAGCATCAGCGCCTGCGCGGCCGACACGATGGCCTGCGCGCCCGACCCGCACAGGCGGTTCACGTTCATCGCGGGCGTGGTATGCGGGATGCCCGCCTCAAGCATGGCGACGCGGGACAGGTACATGTCGCGGGGTTCGGTGTTGATCACATGGCCGAAGACCACCTGCCCGATCCGGTCGGGGGCGACGCCCGCGCGATCCAGCGCGGCGCGGGTGACGGTGGCGGCCAGCTGAATCGGCGGAACCGCGGCCAGGCTGCCCCCGAAGGTGCCGATGGCGGTGCGCGCGCCGGACAGGATGACGATATCGGATGCGGACATGGGTGGGCCTCCTCTTGCCTTTGGCGACAGTCTGGGCGCGCTGCCCGCGTCCCGCAACCGTGCCGTCGCGGCAAATTGGCATGCCTCCGCGCAAGGCGCTATGTTGCGCAGGAATAACGAGAGAGATCCCATGACCCAGACCGGCCCCCGGCTGCGCATCAAGCTGCGCCTGGAATACGACTCGCCCCTGATCCTGGGGCCGGGCAAGGCCGAGCTGCTGGCGCGGATCGGGCGGCTCGGCTCGATCTCGGCCGCCGCGCGCGAGATGGGGATGAGCTACAAGCGCGCCTGGACCCTGGTCGAGGAGATGAACACCGCCTTTGCCGACCCCGTCATCGACAGCGCGCGCGGCGGGGCGGGGGGCGGCGGCGCGACCGTCACCCCCACCGGACAGCAGGTCCTGGCCCATTACCGGGCGCTGGAATCGCTGTTGCTGGATGCGGGGCCGCGGATCTGATGGCGCTGAACGCCCTGCTGCGGCCCGAGGGATCGGGCTGATCCATCGGCCGGTCCCTGCCCCGCTTCCGGCTTTGTGATTTCACAGGCGGGTGAATTTGCGTAGACTGTCCGCAAAAACAAGAGAACGAGGGCAGGATGAACAGGCTACTGAAGCTGGCCATTGTCGGGCTGGTCGCCTCATGCGGGGGCGGCGGGAACTTCAGCGCGCCGCGGCAGCTGGACAATGCGTGCGCGATCACGTCGGAACGACCCGCCTATCTGCGCGCCATGCGCCAGACCGAACGCAAATGGGGCGTGCCGGTCCATGTGCAGATGGCGACCCTGTACCAGGAATCGAAATTCATCGGCGATGCGCGCACCCCGCATCAATACGCGCTTGGCGTCATTCCATTGGCCGCCAAAGCAGCGCCTTCGGCTATTCCCAGGCCCTGGACGGCACCTGGGAGGAGTACCAGCGCGAGACCGGCAACCGTCGTGCCCGGCGCGACAGCATCCGCGACGCGACCGATTTCATGGGCTGGTACATGCATGGCAGCCAGCAGCGTCTTGGCCTGTCCAAGAACGACGCCGCGTCGCAGTACCTGGCCTATCACGAAGGCCGCAGCGGCTTTGCCCGCGGCAGCTATCGCCAGAAAAGCTGGCTGATGCGCGTGGCCGGATCCGTGGGCCAGCGGTCCGAGATGTACCGCCAGCAGCTGGTCGGCTGCCGCCGCGCTTGACGCGGCGCGGGGGCTGGGGCCTTCTGTCCGTCCAACGGCCAGGAGGATCCCCATGTACCGCGTCATCGGCACCGCCAAGTCCCGCGCCCTGCGCGTCCTGTGGATGCTGGAGGAGCTGGGACAGCCTTACGACCACATTCCCGCCAATCCGCGCAGCGACGGCGTGGCCCAGTTCAACCCGGCGGGCAAGGTTCCGGTCCTGATCGACGACGGTACGCCGATCACCGATTCGACCGCGATCCTGACCTATCTGGCCGATCGCCATGGCGATCTGACCCACCCGGCGGGCACCCTGGACCGGGCACGCCAGGACAGCCTGACCCAGTTCCTGCTGGACGAATTCGACGCGGCGCTGTGGCTGGCCGCGCGCCACAGCTTCATCCTGCCCGAGGAGATGCGCCTTGGCGCGATCAAGAACACCCTGAGATGGGAATTCGAGGCCAGCCAGAAGACCCTGGTCCACCGCATGTCCGACGGACCCTATCTGATGGGAGAGCGGATGACCGTGCCCGACCTGATCCTGGCGCATTGCCTGGACTGGGCGCTGTCGGCGCGGTTCCCGATCGTCGAACACCGCCTGACCGAATACCTGGACCGCATCCGCCAGCGCCCCGCCTATCAGCGGGCCATGGCACGCTAGAGCCTGCGGGCTGCGGCCTGCCCCGCGCGCAGCCCCGTGGCAAGGCAGGTGGTCAGCAGATAGCCGCCTGTCGGCGCCTCCCAGTCCAGCATTTCTCCGGCGGCAAAGACGCCGGGCAGGGCGCGCAGTTCAAGCTCAGACGTCAGCGCCTCCGACCGGATGCCCCCGGCCGACGAGATCGCCCGGTCCAGCCCCATCGGCCCCGCATGGCAAAGCGGCAGCGCCTTGGCCCGCGCGGCCCAGCCCTCGGCGCTGTCCGGCAGGGGGCGCCCCCATTCCAGCAGCAGGCCGACCCGCGCCGGATCGCCCAGGATGCGGCGCAACCAGTTGCCCAGGCTCAGCTTGCCACGCGGCTGTGCAAAGCGCCGCGCCAGGGACGCGTGGTCCAGGTCGGGGGCCAGATCGACATGGGCCGCCTGCCCGTCGCGGATCGGGGCCGCGACGGCATAGACGCCCCCGCCCTCGATCCCGTCGGGGGTGATGACCCACTCGCCGCGGCTGACGCTGTCGCCTGCGCGGATCGCGACGCCCTTGACCGGCGCGCCGTGCAGCCGCGCCATCGCGGGCGACCAGTCGACACGGAACCCCATGTTGGCCGGACGAAACGGCGCGATGGCGACACCGGCCTCTGCCAGGATCGGCACCCAGGTCGCATCCGACCCCAGCCGCGGCCAACTGGCCCCGCCCAGGGCCAGCACCGTGACGTCGGGCTGCAGCAACCCGGCGACCGTCGGGCGTGTCGAAGGCGAAACCACCGCCCAGCCCGACCCATCGCCAGCGCGACCGCAGCTCGACCCCGCCCGCGCGCAGCCGCGCCAGCCAGGCCCGCAGCAGGGGCGAGGCCTTCATGCCCACCGGAAACACCCGGCCCGTCGATCCCGCAAACAGGGCGATGCCCAGGCCCTGGGCCCAGTCCCACACCGCCTGCGGGCCGAACGCCCCCGCATCGGTCGCCAGATAATCGCGCCCGTCCGACGCGGAGATCTGGGCGCCAAAGGCCGCCAGCGGTTCGTCGCGGGTCAGGTTCAGGCCGGATTTCCCGGCCATCAGGAACTTGCGCGCGGGCGTGGGCATCGCGTCGACCACCACCACCTGACGGCCGGGCGCCATCAGCGCCTCGGCCGCCATCAGCCCGGCAGGTCCGGCCCCGATCACCAGGGCAAGGGTCACCGCCGCCCCCGCGGCTTCATCGCAAGGCGCAGCAGCGCGCGTTCCACCAGCGGCATCTGCGGCGCGCGGCTGGCGGACCGCAGGGTCATGTCGGTCGACAGCAGCAGCGACACCGCCTCCTCCAGCGGGCCCATGCCCCAGCTTTGCGCCTGGCGGGTCATGCGGTCGCGGCGGGGGCCGAAGACGGGTGGGCGCGCGCGTGCCAGCGCCACCCCCGGCCCCGCCGGGTCGGCAGCGGCCAGGTGCAGCGTGCGGAAATGGCGCAGCGCGCCGATGCACAGGGTGACGGGCGCGATCCCCTGCTGTTCGATCCGCCGCATCAGCGGGCCGAAATCGGCCTCGCGGCGTTCGGCGACGGTGTGGATCAGCTCGTCCAGGTCGGCCTCGATCGTGGCGGGCGCCAGCATGGCGATTTCCTCGACCGTCAGGGGGGCGGGGTCCTGGTACTTGTACAGGCCGATCTTCTCGACCGTCTGGCGTAGATCGCCGGGGTCCAGCGCGCGCGCCAGAAGACCCAGTTCGCGCATCGCGTCCCGCGGCACCTCGCGCAGGCCGGCATCCGCCAGCCAGCGGCCGATCTCGTCCTCGGAGGGCGGATCGTCATAGATGGGGGCGGTCACCGCCTGGCCATGCGTCTCGAACAGGCGGCGCAGGGATGACGACTTGGACAGGCCGGCCGCCGTGACCACGATCACCGCATCCCCCTGCCGCCAGCCTGTCAGCGCATCGCGGATCGCGTCGGTGGCCAGGTCGGGTGTGTCCTCGACCACGACCACGCGGGGGCCGGGAAAGAACCCCACCTCGCGCACCGCGTCGATCAGCTGGGCGGGATCCTTCTTCAGGCCCGCGCCGGGCATCCGGATCAGGCGCATCTCCTCGTCGGCCTTCTCGCCGGTCAGGGCGCGCACGACCTCGGCCCGCTTCAACGCCACGCGCATCGCATCCTGCCCATAGATCAGCACCCCCGGCCGCGAGGGGTCGGGGCGGGCCAGATAGCGCGCGATCTCGGCCCCCTTCAGCAACATGGATCAGTCCGGCAGGCCGGATGCGGCCGCCAGCAGGCGCGTGACCACCTGATCGGCCAGCATCAGCGCCAACCGCTCGCGCGCGTCGCCCTCGGCCGCCAAGGTCGAGATCGTGGTCCCGGTGGTGGAATAAGACGTGAAGCTGCTGACGCGTCCCTGGGTGATCATCGCGCCCCCCGGCCCGGTCAGCGCGAAATCGGCGGTGCCGTTCAGCGAATAGCGGGTCGTGACCTCATCGGGCGTGATGGCCTGCGCGACGACGCCCGCGCTGATGCGGTAATCCAGGTCATAGACGGCCGCGTCCTCGGGGCCCAACCGTTTCGGCCAGGCGCCGGTTGAAGACGAAGTCCAGCGGCGTGTCCGGGTCGCGCGGGCGGACCTTGCCGAACAGCTTGCCGCCCCCGCCGCCCGGCCCATAGACCGGCGACAGCCCGCAGGCCGCCAGCCCCGAGACGGCCAGCAGCCCCAGCAGGACCGCGCGGCGATCAGGCGACCACATTGACGATCCGCCCCGGCACCACGATCAGCTTCTTGACCGCCGCCCCGTCCAGGAACCGCAGAACGGTGTCGTCGGCCAGCACCAGCGCCTCGATCTCGGACTTGGGCATGGTCTTGGGAACGGTGATCTCGGCCCGGCGCTTGCCGTTGATCTGGATCGGAAGGGTCACGCTGTCGTCCTCCAGCAGGGCCGGGTCCGCCTTTGGCCAGCCTGCATCGACGACCATGCCCTGCCCGCCCGATTTCGACCAGACCTCTTCGGCCAGGTGCGGCACCATCGGCGCCATCAGCTGGGCCATGATCCGCAGGGCCGCACGGCGCGCCTCGCCCCCGGCCTGCGATTTCGCGACCGCGTTGGCCAGTTCATAGAGTTTCGCGACCGCCTTGTTGAAGGCAAAGCCCTCGATGGCCTTGGTGACATCGGCGATGGCGCGGTGCGCCGTGCGCGTCAGGTCGGCATCGTCGCCCCCTTCGGGAACCTCGTCGGCCAGGCGCCAGACGCGGGACAGGAACTTGAACGCGGCCTCCGCTCCGGCGGCGGTCCATTCGACGTCGCGCTCGGGCGGACTGTCCGACAGCATGAACCAGCGTGGCGGTATCGGCGCCGAAACTTTCGACGATGCTGACCGGATCGACGACGTTCTTCTTGGATTTCGACATCTTCGCGGACGGGATCACCTCGACCGCGGTGCCGTCGGCCAGACGCCCGTCGGTCACGTCCTCGGGCAGGTGATAGACCGGGCGCCCCCGGTCGTCGGTGGTGCGATAGATCTCGTGCGTGACCATGCCTTGCGTGAACAGCGCGTCGAACGGCTCTCGTGCCCTCTCGGGCAGGTGGCCCGTCTTGACCATCGCGCGGGCGAAGAAGCGCGAATAGAGCAGGTGCAGGATCGCGTGTTCGACGCCGCCGATATACTGGTCGACGTTCATCCAGTATTCCGCATCCGCCCGGTCGGTCGGCGTCGCCGCCCCCGGCGAGGTGAAGCGCGCGTAATACCACGACGAATCGACGAACGTGTCCATCGTGTCGGTCTCGCGCCGCGCCGCGCCTCCGCATTTGGGGCAGGTCGCCTGACGCCAGGTCGGGTGGCGATCCAGCGGGTTGCCCGGCACGTCGAAGGTTACGTCCTGCGGCAGCAGCACGGGCAGGTTCGCTTTCGCCTCGGGCACGGTCCCGCAGCTGTCGCAATGCAGGACCGGGATCGGGCAGCCCCAATAGCGCTGGCGCGAGATGCCCCAGTCGCGCAGGCGGAACTTGGTCACGCCCTCGCCGTATCCCGCGCTTTCCGCATGGGCGATGGCGGCGTCGACGGCGGCCTCTCCGGTCTGATCGGCCGCGCCGCTGAAGCCGCGGACATAGGTCACGGGTTCGGTCTTGGCAGGCACGAAGGGCGCATCCGCCACCAGTGCGTCTGCCTGGTCCTGCGTCATGCCGGGCTGACCAAAGGTCGCGCGGATGGGCAGGCCGTACTTGCGCGCGAATTCATGGTCGCGTTCGTCATGCGCCGGGCTGCCGAAGATCGCGCCGGTGCCGTAATCCATCAACACGAAATTCGCGATCCAGATCGGCAGGCGCCAGTCGGGGTCCAGCGGATGCGCGACGGACAGGCCGGTGTCGAAGCCCAGCTTGGGCGCGGTCTCGATGGCTTCCTCGGTCGTGCCGATGCGCTTGCATTCCTCGCGGAAGGCCTCGATCTCAGGGCGGCTGGCCGCCAGCTCCTTGACCAGGGGATGATCCGGCGACAGCGCGACGAAGCTGGCGCCCATCAGCGTGTCGGGACGGGTCGTATAGACCTCGATCGCCTCATGGCCCGTCGGCGCGTCGACCGTGCGGAAGGTGAACTGCAGCCCGCGCGACCGGCCGATCCAGTTGGCCTGCATCAGGCGGACCTTCTCGGGCCAGCCCGTCAGCCCGTCCAGCGCCTCCAGCAGCTCGTCGCTGTAATCGCTGATCTTGAAGAACCACTGCGTCAGCTCGCGCCGTTCCACCGTGGCGCCCGACCGCCAGCCCTTGCCGTCGATCACCTGTTCATTGGCCAGCACGGTCATGTCGACCGGGTCCCAGTTCACCTGCGCCGACTTGCGCGTGATCAGCCCTGCGTCCAGCATGTCCAGGAACAGCGCCTGCTGCTGCGCCACATAGGCGTCGTCGCAGGTCGCGAATTCCCGGCTCCAGTCGATGGACAGGCCCAGAGGCTTCAGCTGCTCGCGCATGGTTGCGATGTTGGCATAGGTCCAGTCACGGGGATGACCGCCCTGCTCCATCGCGGCGTTCTCCGCGGGCATGCCGAAGGCGTCCCAGCCCATCGGGTGCAGCACGCTGAACCCCTGCGCCCGCTTGAACCGCGCGACCACGTCGCCCATCGCATAGTTGCGCACATGGCCCATGTGGATGCGCCCCGACGGATAGGGGAACATCTCCAGCACATAGTATTTCGGGCGCTCGTCGCGGATAGCGGCAAAGGCGTCGGCATCGGCCCAGGCCGTCTGCCAACGGGCTTCGCTTGTCGCGGGATCATAGGGCATGGGGAACCTCGGGCATCATTCGTTGCCCGCAGGGTCTATACGCCCCGCCTGTGCGGGTCCAGATGCGGCCGACCGGACCCCGTCGAATGCGACCGTCCGCGGACATCGCGAAACACCGCCGGATGCCCCGCGATCGGGGCCCCGCTGCGCGGACGCGCCCTTACAGGCGGCCGTCCTGGATGCGCAGTTGGCGGGCGCGGGTCAGGATGGCATCCTCGACCGCGCGGACGGTGCCCGCCTCGACCGCGGCGCCGCCCGGCCCCTGCAACGCCAGGCGCAGGCTGCGCGCATCCAGGGCCGGGTCGCTGATCTGGATCGTCGCACGATAGGACCGCCCCCCGCCCGGAGGCGTGCCGTAGCCGGTCTGGATCACGCCGGTGAACGGATCGACCGTCTGCACCGGCAGAAAGTTCAGCACGTCCAGGCTGGCGTTCCACAGGTACTTGTTCACCCCGACCATCTGGTCCGGGTTGCCCGACCGGATGAACAGGTCCTGGATCAGGGTGCCCCGCTCGGACGGGCGCATGTCGCGGTCGGGGGTGGGGCCCGCGTTTTCCGTCGTGCCGTTGCCGCAGGCCGCCAGGCCCGCGCACAGCGTCGTGACGATCATCAGGCGCGTGGCGCGTGCATAGGTCATCCCAGTCCCCCGGAGGTCAGTTCAATGGTACAATCTCTTGGGGTCAGCATTAGCCCGGATCGGCGCCGCGAAACAAGCGACTTGAGGCGCGGACCCCGTCCGCACGGCCGACGCGGGGCCTGTCCGGACAGGGCGGTCGGGGCAGGTGTGGCCCAAGTGCATCACGGAAATGGGCAAAGAAAACAGCAGACGCGTGATTCCGTTGCATCACAATCGCGAAAGAGTGAAACAAATTGCATACCCAGGGCGGGACAGCTGGCTTGGGCAACAGAGAGACAAGAGGGAACACACCATGAAGAAGGCACTTATCGCCTCGACCGCGCTGGTCCTGACCGCGGGTATCGCCGCTGCAGACGTCACCATCTCGGGTTATGGCCGTACCGGCGTGCTGTACCAAGAAGACGGCGTGCGCGGTGCGATCGTTACGGATGACGGCGATGTCTACACCGCCAGCGAGGCGATCGTCCAGTCGCGCCTGCGCATGAACATCGACGCGACGACCTCGACCGACCAGGGCGTCGACTTCGGTGGCCGGATCCGCATCCAGTGGGACCAGGGCGATGACGAAACCACCGTCGCACCCGGCTATGTCTACGTGACCGCCAGCGGCCTGACCGTGGAAATCGGTAACTCGAACACCGCCTACGACTCGGCTGCCCTGCTGTACAACTCGGAAATCGGCGTCTACTCGCGTTCGTTCGGCAACTCGCGCGGCGACTTCTTCGCATTCAACACCGACGGCTACCCGTCTTATGACAACACGGTCGACCTGACCAACCAGCGCCGCAACGACTACATGGGCGTCATGGTCAAGTACGCCGTCGCCGGTGTGAACCTGCGCGCCTCGGTCGTCGATCCCGACCAGGTTTATGATGGCCTTGGTGGCGATGACGAAAAAGAATACAGCGTCTCGGCCGACTATGTCTGGAATGACTCGGTGACGCTGTCGGCAGCCTACGTGAAGAACGGCGCAGGCATCGACGACAACGACCAGTACTTCGTCGGCGCGGAATACGCGTTCAACGACAAGACCGACATCGGCCTGCTGTACTTCGACAACGGTGAAGTCCTGGGCGACGACTCGGACCTGGGCAAGACCATCACGCTGTACGGCAGCTACGAGGTTGCTCCGCTGACCACCATCAACGGCTATGTCGCCAATAACAGCGCAGATTCCAACGAAACCGACAACGCGTTCGGTATCGGCGGCTCGTACGATCTGGGCGGCGCCATGCTGGCCGGTTCGGTTCAGCGCGGCTACAACGAGAACATCACCGCGACATGGGCGTGCAGTTCAACTTCTGATCCTTCGCGGTCAGACGTCACATGGAAAGAGCGGGCCTTGCGCCCGCTCTTTTCTTTTTGTCAGGTGGGATCATGGGACTGGACGACATCACCCGCCGCATCCGCGCGGCCGAATCCGCCGCAGGGCGCGCACCGGGCAGCGTCACGCTGATCGCGGTCAGCAAACTGCAACCTCCCGAACGGGTCGAGGGCGTTCTGGCCGCGGGCCACACCGTCTTCGGAGAGAACTACGTCCAGGAGGCGCAGGCCAAGTGGCCGGCCTGGACCGCGGCACATCCGGGCGTGTCGGTCCACATGATCGGGCCGCTGCAATCGAACAAGGCGCGGGCCGCCGTGCAGCTGTTCGACGCGATCCACACGCTGGACCGCGTGACGCTGGCCCGCAAGCTGGCCGCGCAGATGGCCGAACAGGGCCGCCATCCGCAGCTGTTCGTGCAGGTCAACACCGGGGACGAGCCGCAAAAGGCCGGCATCCTGGCGGATGAGCTGCCCGGTTTCCTGGCGTTGTGCGCCGAGCTGTCGCTGTCGCCTGAGGGCCTGATGTGCATTCCGCCCGACGGCGAGGATCCGGCACCGCATTTCACCCTGCTGCGCGACCTGGCGCGCGACCACGGCCTGCCCGGCCTGTCGATGGGCATGAGCGCCGATTTCGAGACTGCCATCGCCCATGGCGCGACCCATGTCCGCGTGGGGTCGGCGATCTTCGGGGCGCGGAACGCTCAGGGCACGTAAAGCGGCGTGCCCGGGGGGGCGTGACGCGCAATCCACATCAGGTCGCGGCGGGCAAAGGCGATGCAGCCTTCGGTCCCGAAACCAGGGCTGCGCCACTGGTGCAAGAAGATCGCCGATCCCCGCCCCGGAACCGCATCCGCATTCCAGTCCATCGTCAGGATCACATCGTACAGCGGGTCGGCGCGGCGCAGCCGCTCGTGGCTGGCCGCAAGCGGCGCGCGGGCGTGCCGGTTATAGGCCGCATGGCCCGGATCGTCACACCACAGATCGCCCGGCCCGATCACCCGCGCCCAAGGCGCGGGGCGGGCCAGGCGGTCCGGGCGGTACCACAGCCCGGTGATGCGATGGCGGCCCGACGGGGTGGCGTGATCGCCCTCGCGCTTGGCGGGGGTGATCCCGGCGCGACCGATGCTGCAGGGAATGACGCGGCCCAGAAAACGCAGCCCCTGCGGGGTCAGCACCATGCCGGTCACAGCAGATGCCCCGACTTTTCGGCCTTCACATCCAGATAGCCGGTGTTGTGACGGTTGCGCGGCACGACCAGCGGCACCCGTTCGGGGACCGCGATGCCATGGGCCTGCATCATCGCCACCTTGCGCGGGTTGTTGGTCATCAGCCGCACGGCGCCGAAACCCAGCCGCCGCAGCAGAGCCGCGCCGATGCGGAAGTCGCGCTCGTCATCCTCGAATCCCAGGCGGTGGTTCGCCTCGACCGTGTCAAAGCCCTGGTTCTGCAGGTCATAGGCGCGCATCTTGTTGGCCAGCCCGATGCCCCGCCCCTCCTGGTTCAGGTACAGCAGCACCCCCGCCCCCGCCTGCCCCATCGCGGCCAGTGCGGCGTTCAGCTGCGGCCCGCAATCGCATTTCAGGCTGCCCAGCACGTCGCCCGTGAAACAGGCCGAATGCAGCCGCGCCAGGACGGGCGCGTCGCGGGGCGGGTCGCCGATCTCGATCGCGTAATGCTCCTCTCCACCGTCATCGGGACGGAAGATGTGCAGCCGCGACCGCTCCGCCGACAACAGCGGCAGGCGCGCCGCCGCGACCGGGGCCATCGCGGCCTCGGCCGCAAGCTGCGCCAGAACCGGACCCGCGGGCAGGCGCGTCAGGCCCGGCGGCGCAGGGGCCGCGACCATCAGCATGGCAGGCAGCAGCTGCGCCGATTTCGCCAGCGCCAGCGCCGCGCGATGGGGTCCCGCATCGCCGTCGCGCAGGGTGGTCAGTGGCCCCTTCATCGGGGTCATCAAGTCGCCTGCGGGATCGGCCAACGCCCGCAGCCATGCCAGATCGGCCGCCGCCGGAACCGCCACCCGCGCCAGATCGCCGTCATAGGCGCGCGCCTTGAGCGTTTCGGCCCGCCGTCCGGTCAGGGCCAGGACGGCGGGGCCAAGCGCGCGCAGATCGGTCAGACGCGCGGGCGACAGCGTCTCGACCGCGGCCGCCAGATGGTCGCCAAAGGCCACCGGCAGGCCCATGCGCAGGTCGGCGCGGGCGCGGGCGATGGTCTCGGGCAGGGTCGGGATCAGGCTCATGGGGCCACGCATTCTTGAAACAGTCTGAAACATAACGCACCGATCCGACAACTCCATGTGAGGATTCGCACATGGCGCTGGACGGTCCGGGCCGCGACGCCCAACTCATTGCGCAATGACGCAAAGGAGGCAACCATGGCCGGACTGAAGAAGATCCTGCTTGTCGATGACGAGGAAGACCTGCGCGAGGCCCTGGCCGAACAGCTGGTCGCGACCGACGATTTCGACGTGACCGAGGCCGGCAGCGGCGCCGAGGCGGTCGAAGCCACCAAGAACGCGATCTTTGACCTGGTGGTCCTGGATGTCGGCCTGCCCGACACCGATGGACGCGAGTTGTGCAAGAAGCTGCGCAAGCTGAACGTCAAATGCCCCATCGTGATGCTGACCGGGCATGACACCGATGCCGACACGATCCTGGGCCTGGATGCGGGCGCCAACGACTATGTCACCAAGCCGTTCAAGTTCCCGGTCCTGCTGGCCCGCCTGCGCGCCCAGCTGCGCACGCATGAACAGTCCGAGGACGCGATCTTCCAGCTTGGGCCGTACACGTTCAAGCCGTCGATGAAGATGCTGATCGACGCCAAGGACCGCAAGATCCGCCTGACCGAGAAGGAGACCAACATCCTCAAGTTCCTGTACCGCGCACAGGACGGGGTGGTGGCCCGCGACGTGCTGCTGCACGAGGTCTGGGGATACAACGCGGGCGTGACCACGCACACGCTGGAGACGCACATCTATCGCCTGCGCCAGAAGATCGAGCCGGATCCGTCGAACGCGCGCCTTCTGGTCACGGAATCGGGCGGCTATCGCCTGGTCGCCTGAGGCATCGGCGGGTTTCTGCGCAGACAACTTTGCCGGGAACCCAAGCCCTGATGTGACGTTCTGTCCCCGAAGCCCAGTGGTCGGCGGATGCGGCCACACCCCTCCCTCTCTGTTCTGCCCCGGCGTTCCCTGCGCCGGGGCTTCTTTTTTGGGCGGCTGTCCGGTCAGCGTCCGTGCGGCGCGGTCCAGTCCGCGTCCGGACCGATGGGCACGATGCGGTGTGGATTGATCATGTCGTGGCTGTAGTAATAGTGCCGCATGAAATGATCCGGATGGATCGTCCGGGCGACGCCCGGCCACTGGTACAACTCGCGTGCCCAGCCCCACAGGTTCGGATAGTCGACCACGCGGCGGCGGTTGCACTTGAAATGCGTGTGATAGACGGCATCGAACCGGACGATGGTGGTGAACAGCCGCCAGTCGGCCTCGGTGATGCGGTCGCCGGTCAGATAGCGGTGTTCGGCTAGCAGCCCCTCGATCCCGTCCAGGCTGTCGAACAGCGGATGGACCGCCTTGTCATAGGCCTCCTGGGTGGTGGCGAAGCCCGCCTTGTAGACGCCGTTGTTGACGGTGTCATAGACGCGGTCGTTGATCGCCTTGATGCGCGCGCGCAGGGGTTGGGGCCAGTAATCGTCCGTGTTGCCGGTCACGCCGTCAAAGGCGCTGTTGAACATGCGGATGATGTCGGCGCTTTCGTTCGACACGATCCGGCCGGTCTGACGGTCCCACAGGACGGGGACGGTGACGCGTCCCGACATGTCGGGCGTGTCCTTCAGATAGACCTGGCGCAGATAGTCCAGGCCGAACTGCCGGTCGCCCGTGGCGCCGTCGAAATCGGTGCGAAATTCCCAGCCCTCGCTCAGCATCTCGGGGTGGACGACCGAGATGTCGATGTGATCCTCCAGACCTTTCAGCGCGCGGAAGATCATCGTGCGATGCGCCCAGGGACAGGCATGGCTGACATAGAGGTGATAGCGTCCCGATTCGGCCGCGAACCCGCCCTGGCCCGTCGGCCCCGCCTGCCCGTCCGAGGTCACCCAGTTGCGGAACTTGGCCGTGTCGCGCTTGAACTCTCCCCCGGTGCTGTCGGTGTCATACCATTCGTCCTTCCAGACGCCGTCGACCAGCTGGCCCATGTGAACTCCTTTCGGTGATGTGACGGGGCAACGGGCGGGGGGGCCGCCTTGTTCCCCGTCACCCGATGGCGCGGTCGCGGGTCTCGATGCGGATCAGCAGCAGGGCCGCCGCCGCCAGCAGCAGCAGCACGGCGAAACTGCCGATGGCCAGGCCAAAGCCGCGCGCAAAGACTACGGCCAGCAGGCTGGGCGCCAGGATGCCGCCCAGGCGGGCGACCGCGCTGGCCGTGCCCATGCCCGTGCCGCGCAGATGCGTGGGATAGAGTTCCGGCGTGAACGCATAGAGCGCGCCCCAGGTGCCCAGCAGCGCAAAGCTCATCACGATCAGGGCCGTTGCGACCAGGGCGGGGCTGCTGGCCAGGGCGAACAGGCCGCAGCCCAGGGCCGACAGGACCAGAAAGGCCGCCAGCGTGGGGCGACGGCCCACCGCCTCGACCCCCCAGGCCGCCAGCGCGTATCCGGGCACCTGCGCCAGTGCCAGGATCACCAGGAAGCCGTATCCGCGCACGAAGCCGAAGCCTTCGGTCGCCAGCTGTCCCGGCACCCAGACAAAGACGCCGTAATAGGACAGCGACACCAGGAACCACACCGCCAGCACGCCGATGGTCGCGCGCCGCAGCGGGGCCGCCATGATCGACACGGCACCTCCCGACGGCACCGGCGCGGGACGCAGATGCGCGTTGGCGGGCAGCGGCATCGCGCCGTTCACGGCCAGCACGCGGTCGATGACGGCGCGCGCCTCAGCCTGGCGGCCCTTGCGGACCAGGTACATCGGCGATTCCGGAATCCAGAACCGCAGGAAGAACCCGATCAGCGCCGGCATCGCCGCGACCAGGAAGATCCAGCGCCACGGCGCGACGGCCCCCATGCTGGCGGCGGCCCAGGCCGTCAGGGCCACGACGATGGTGCCCACCGCCCAGAACCCCTCCAGCCAGACCAGCCAGCGGCCGCGGTTCCTGGGCGGCAGGAATTCGGCCATCATCGCATAGTCGACGGGCAGCGTGCCGCCCACCGCGACCCCGGTCAGAAACCGCAGGATCAGCAGCCAGGTGAAATCGCCGGCCATCACCGATGCCAGCCCGAACACCGCGTCCATCGCGACGGTGCCGATCAGCACCCATTTGCGCCCGATCCGGTCGGCCAGTCGGCCAAAGGCAAAGGCGCCGACGAACATGCCCAAGAAGAACACCGTCCCGATCTGCAGCGCGGTCACGCGCTCCAGGCCGAAGGTCGCGGCGACCGAGGGTGCGGCGAAACCCACCGCGATCACCTGCATCGCGTCCGCCGCCCAGACCAGGCCGAAGATGCCCAGCAGGCGCCACTGGAACCGGCCCGTGCCGCCGCGCGTCAGCGCCTCGTCGATGGTGATCTTCATGGCCGTTCCCCCCAATCCCCGCGCCCCTTGCATAGCGCGCGGGGATCATATGGCAAGCCCGCGCCTCGACAGGGCGGACCCGCGCGGCTAGGGTCCGCGCCCAAAGGAGCCTGCCCATGTTCACCATCGCCACCTGGAACATCAACTCGGTCCGCCTGCGCGAGGGTCTGGTCGCCCGCCTGCTGCAGGAAGAGGCGCCCGACGTGCTGTGCCTGCAGGAATGCAAGTCGCCGGTGGACAAGATCCCGCTGACCCGGTTCGCGGACCTGGGATACACGCATATCGTGGCGCGCGGGCAGAAGGGTTACAACGGGGTGGCGATCCTGTCGCGCCTGCCGCTGGAGGATGCGGGCGACCGCGATTACGCGCAGCTGGGCCATGCCCGCCACGTCGCCGCCCGGCTGGAGAACGGCGTGGTGATCCACAACATGTACGTCCCCGCGGGCGGCGACATCCCCGACCGTGACCAGAACCTGAAGTTCGGGCAGAAGCTGGATTTCCTGTCGGAGATGCGCGACGTGTTCCATGCCGACCGCCCGACCCGGTCGATCCTGGTGGGCGACCTGAACATCGCCCCGCGCGAGGACGACGTCTGGTCGCACAAGCAGCTTCTGAAGATCGTCAGCCACACCCCGGTGGAGGTCGAGTATCTGCTCGCTGCCCAGGACGCGGGCGGCTGGGTGGACGTCACCCGGCAGGACATCCCGCAAGGGCTGCTCTACAGCTGGTGGAGCTATCGTGCCAAGGACTGGGACGCGGCCGACAAGGGACGGCGGCTAGACCATATCTGGGCCACCGCCGACATTGCAGGCGCCGCCCATGGCAGCCGCATCCTGCGCCCCCTGCGCGGCTGGGAGGGGCCCAGCGACCACGTCCCCGTCATGGCCAGCTTCGACCTCTAGGCGTTTTCGCCCAGGGCGTGATCGCCCAGGTCCAGCACGTCCTCGTTCTGGCGGTCCCACTCGCGACGTTCGGCATCGGTCGCCTGGGGCGAGAACCAGCCGGTGACCGCATAGAGGATACCGATCAGCGGCGCCGTCCAGCAGGCGAAGGCCAGCGGGATGTACAGCAGGTTCGTCAGGTTGCCGTCCATCACGCCCAGCGACAGGGCGGTGATGACGAAGGCGCCGCCCGCGTTCCACGGGATCAGCGGGGACATCAGGGTGCCCCCCTCCTCGACCGCGCGGGACAGGTTCAGCGTGGAGTAGCCCATGCCGCGGTACAGCGGCGCATACATCCGCCCCGGCAGCGCGATCGAGATATAGGGATCGCCCGCCACCACGTTGGTGGCGAAGGCGGTCGCGATGGCGCTGCTTTGCACGGCGGTAAAGCTTTTGACGCGGCTGATGATGGCATTGATGATCGCCTCCAGGCAGCCGGTCCGCTCCAGCGCGCCGCCGAATCCCAGCGCGATCAGCATCAGCGAGATGGTCCACATCATCGACTGGATGCCGCCCGCGTTCAGCAGGCTGTCGATGTCGGCCACGCCCGTTTCGATCGCGTAACCGGACTGGGCATAGGTGAAGACGTCGTGCAGACCCGCGCCCTGCAGAAAGATCGCGATGATCCCGCCCAGCAGCACCCCCGCGAACAGCGACGGCAGCGGCGGGCGGCGCGTGACGGCCAGCACGATCACCACCAGCGCCGGGATCATCGGCACCCAGCCCAGCGTGAACTGCGCGGCCAGCGTGTCGGTGATCGCGTCGATGCGCGCCATGCTGGTCTCGGCCGGAGAGATCAGCCACGTCCCCGCGATGAAATAGATGACCAGTGCGATCAGCATCGCGGGCACGGTCGTGGGCAGCATGTTGCGGATGTGATCGAAGATGTTCACCCCCGTCACCGCCGGCGCCAGGTTCGTCGTGTCCGACAGCGGAGAGATCTTGTCGCCGAAGAACGCCCCCGACACGACCGCCCCCGCCGTCCAGTAGGCCGGAATGCCGAAACCCGCGCCGATGCCCATCAGCGCCACGCCCACGGTGCCCACGGTTCCCCAGCTGGTGCCCAGGGACAGCGACACGACCGCGCACAGCACCATCGCCGCGACCAGGAAGATCTGCGGGTTCAGCAGCGTCAGCCCGTAATAGATCAGCGTCGGCACCGTCCCCGACGCGATCCAGACCCCGATGATCATGCCCACCACGATCAGCACCGACAGCGACGGCATGGACACGTGGATGACGTGGAACACTCCTTCGCGGATGTCCATCCACCCCTGCCCGCGCAGGACGCCCAGAAGGCCGGTGATGGCCAGCCCCAGGATCAGCGGGATGTGCGGGGTGAAATCACCGTAATAGAACAGCTGCAGCGCCAGCAGGCCCAGCGTCAGTACGATGGGCAGCAGGGCCAGCCACAAAGGCGGCAGGCCCGGCCGGGTCGGGGGGGTCTCTGTCATGGTCATGTCCCTCATGTCTTCACACGGCCGTGAGGCCTGCGTGATCGCAACGCGCAAACCGGCCCTTTCGTTCAGCCGCCAAGCGCCCCATATTGCGGGGAACACGCCAACCGAACCATGCGGGGCCAGGATGACCATGCTTTTCGAGGGGGCCCAAGCGCCCAAGACCGACGACTTCATCAAGGACGTGACCGAGGCCACCTTCATGGCCGAGGTGGTCGAGGCGTCGATGCAGGTGCCCGTCATCGTCGATTTCTGGGCGCCCTGGTGCGGCCCCTGCAAGACGCTGGGCCCCGCGCTGGAGGCCGAGGTCGCCCGCCACAAGGGCCGCGTGCGCATGGCCAAGATCAACGTGGACGAGAACCAGACCATCGCGGGCCAGTTGCGCGTGCAGTCGATCCCGACCGTCTATGCCTTCTTCCAGGGCCAGCCGGTCGATGCCTTCCAGGGCGCGGTGCCCGCCAGCCAGGTCAAGCAGTTCGTCGACAAGCTGGCCGCGATGTCGGGCGATGACGGCGGCCTGGCCGACGCCCTTGCCGCGGCCGAGCAGATGATCGAGGACAGTGAGGCCGCCGACGCCATCGAGACCTTCACCGCCATCATCGGAGAGCTGCCCGACAGCCCCGAGGCATGGGGCGGGCTGATCCGCGCCCATCTGGCCGCGGGCGACCATGCCGCCGCCGCCTCGACCCTGACGCAGGTGCCAAGCCCCCTGGCCCATGCCGGCCCGGTCGAGGCCGCGCGCGCCAAGCTGGCCCTGGCCCAGCAGGCCGCCAGCGCCGGTCCGCTGGACGATCTGGCCGCCCGTGTCGAGGCCGATCCGGCCGATCAGCAGGCACGGCTGGAATACGCGCAGGCGTTGCATGCCGACGGCCAGCTGGAGGCCGCCATCGACATCCTTCTGGACAGCTTCCGCCGCGACCGCGAGTGGAACGACGGCGCCGCCAAGGCGCAGTTGATCACGATCTTCGACAGCCTCAAGCCCACCGACCCCATCGGGCAGAAGGGCCGCCGCCGCCTGTCCTCGCTGATCTTCGCCTGACCGATGGCGCTGCGTTTCGACCTGCCCGACCGCATCCCGCTGTTCCCGCTGCCCGGGGCCGTGCTGATGCCGCGGGCCCGCATGCCGCTGCACCTGTTCGAGCCGCGCTATCTGCAGCTGCTGGAAGACACGCTGAAGACCGATCACCGCCTGATCGGGATGATCCAGCCCGAGGGCGACGGCCTGTCTGCTATCGGCTGCGCGGGCCGGGTCGTGGCGTTCTCGGAAACCGGCGATGGGCGGATGATGATCTCGCTTGGGGCAATCTCGCGGTTTCGCCTGCAGGAGGTCGAGGAGGGCTTTGCCCCCTACCTGCAGGGCCGCGTCGACTGGTCTTCGTTCGCGCGCGACCTGTCCGGCCCGGAGCAGGACCCGACGCTGGACCGCAAGGCGCTGTTTTCGCTGCTGGACCGCTACATGCAGACGCAGGAGCTGTCGACGGACTGGGACGCCGCCGCCGAGGCGGAGGACGAACTGTTGATCAATTCGCTGTCGATGATGCTGCCCTTCACGCCCGGCGACAAGCAGGCGCTGCTGGAATCGCCCACCCTGGCCGACCGCCGCGAGCTGCTGGTCGGCCTGATCGAATTCGCCCTGCACGGCGGAGAGAACGAGGAACGCCTGCAATGACCGATGCCCCCCTTTTCGACCGCCACATGCTGGAGGCGCTGGTCTGCCCGGTGACCCACGCCACGCTCAGCTATGACGCCCAGGCGCAGGAGCTGGTGTCCCGCACGGCGGGGCTGGCCTTTCCGATCCGTTCGGGCATCCCGATCATGCTGATCGACGAGGCCCGCCAGATCCGCGCCGATGACTGACCCGCGCGCAGGGGCGTGACCGACATGGACCGCCCCGTGGCGATCCCGCGGGTGGCGGCCGCGCGCCGGCCCGAACCCGCCGCCCTGCCCCTGTGGCTGCGGGCCGTCATCATCGCCTGCTGCATGATCGAGGCGTTCTGCTTTGCCGCGCCCATGCTGGGCCTGGGCAGCGCGCGGACGGCCTCGGTGATGCTGGGCGGCTTCTGGGCGCCACTGGTGGGCGACGGGGTCGGGCTCTATCCCGGTCAGGGGGTCGCGATGTTCCTGACCTACGGCCTGCTGCATTCCGGACCGCTGCATCTGGCGATGAACATGATCTCCCTTGCCGCCGTCGGCCGAGAGCTGGTGCGCATGATCGGATCGGCCCGCATGGCGCTGACCTATCTGCTCAGCCAGATCGCCGCCGGCATGGTCTTCGCCTGGATGCAGCCCGATGCCGGGCCGATGGTCGGCGCGTCGGGCGCGGTCTTCGGGCTGGCGGGGGCGCTGGTCGGCTATGCGGCGATCACCCTGCGCCGCCGTCACCGCCCGATGAGCCCTCTGGTGCGCGCCGTGGCGCTGATCCTGGGGCTCAACGTGGCGCTGACGTTGCTGATGCCTTCGATCGCCTGGCAGGCCCATCTGGGCGGGGGCGTGGCGGGCCTGATGCTGGGGCTGATCTTTGCCCTGATCCCGCGCCGCTGACCCCCTGCCGACGCCGGTGCGGCCCTCAGCCGTCCTGGGGGGTCCGGGGGGCCTGCCCCCCGGCGTCGCGGGACGCAATCTGCGCGCTTTCGTCATCCGCCACCGCTGCGGTGGTGCTGTCCGTCGCAGGCTGTTCCACCGGGTCAGCGTCACCCGGATCGTCGCGGACCGGCGCATCTTCGATGGCCGCTTCCGGCTCGGCGGCGGCATCGTCGCGGACGACATCTTCGGGATCGAAGGCGTCCTCGATCCCCTCGGCGGCCATCAGGCGCCGCAGCGCCGCGCGGAACTCGTCCGCGGGCTGCCAGACCAGCGATGCCGCATCCTGCCCCTCGACCTGCGCCAGGTGCTCGGCCACCAGGCGGTGCCCGATGCCATAGCCGGTCCATTTGCGCATCCGCCCACGCCCCAGGAACCACTCGCCTTGATCATAGTCGCGGCGCGCCCACAGCCCCGCGGCCTGCTTCAGCGTGCCCAGCCCCGGCCGCGTCTGATCCCAAGGGTCGGGCGGCCCGCCCAGAACCTGCTGGACGAAATGTCCCGCCAGTCCCTCGCTGACCAACGCCTCGCCCAGGGACCGACCGTATCCCGGCCCGTCCCACCGCGTCAGGCGATGCAATGCGTGGATCAGGGTGCGACGGAAATGCTCGGGCTCGACCCGGTCGGGGTCCAGCGTGATCTCGATGATGCCGGGGGCCGGGGCGTGGCCCGCGATACCCCATTCGGGGATCACCCCGTCGCCCGCCCGCACCACAAGATCGAACCGGGGCAGGTCCAGATGCGCCTCGGCCATCGCCACCATCTCGCGCGCATGGGCGCGGATCTCGGCCATGACGGGCGTCAGGGCGCTGCGGGCGTTCAGCATGTGCAACTGCCAGATCGTCATGGCCACATCCCGTTCTGGCCGGTCCCTACCGCGGTCATCAGACCTCGGGGACCAGCACCTCGCGCTTGCCGACATGGTTGGCGCTGCTGACAACGCCCTGCTCCTCCATCTGCTCGACCAGGCGCGCGGCCTTGTTGTAGCCGATGGCCAGCTTGCGCTGGATATAGCTGGTGGAACATTTGCGGTCCTTGGCCACGATCATCACGGCCTGATCATACAGCGCATCGTCCGATCCGTCGCCGCCCAGGCCCAGCACCGCGTCGATATCGTCGGCCTTGTCGTCCTCGGGGCCCTCGACCACGCCCGACTTGTAGCTGGGCGGCCCAAAGGATTTCAGGTGGGTCACGATCTCCTCGACCTCCTCGTCGCTGACAAAGGGACCGTGGATACGGGTGACGCGCGCGCCGTTGCCCATATACAGCATGTCGCCCTGGCCCAGCAGCTGCTCTGCCCCCTGCTCGCCCAGGATGGTGCGGCTGTCGATCTTCGAGGTGACCTGAAAGCTGACCCGCGTGGGGAAGTTCGCCTTGATCGTGCCGGTGATGACATCGACCGATGGACGCTGCGTCGCCATGATCAGGTGGATCCCCGAGGCCCGCGCCATCTGCGCCAAGCGCTGGATGCAGGCCTCGATCTCCTTACCGGCGACCATCATCAGGTCGGCCATCTCGTCGACGACCACGACGATATAGGGGAAGGTCTCGGGCTGGAACTCCTCGGTCTCCCAGATCGCGTCGCCGGTATCCTCGTCAAAGCCCGTCTGGACGGTCCGCTTGAACATCTCGCCCTTCTTCAGGGCCTCGGTGACGCGGCCGTTATAGCCCTCGATGTTGCGCACGCCCATCTTGGACATCTTGCGATAGCGGTCCTCCATCTCGCCCACGACCCATTTCAGCGCCACGACGGCCTTCTTGGGGTCGGTGACGACCGGGGACAGCAGGTGCGGGATGCCGTCATAGACGGACAGTTCCAGCATCTTGGGGTCGATCATGATCAGCCGGCATTCGTCCGGCGTCAGCTTATACAGCAGCGACAGGATCATGGTGTTGATCGCGACTGACTTGCCGGACCCGGTGGTGCCCGCGATCAGCAGGTGGGGCATCTTGGCCAGGTTCGCCACGACCGGATCGCCGCCGATGTCCTTGCCAAGCGCCAGTGGCAGCGGCTGCGTGCCGTCGCCGAAGGCGCGCGAGGCGAAGATCTCGCGCAGCAGCACCTTTTCGCGCTTGGCGTTGGGCAGTTCGATCCCGATGACGGTGCGGCCGGGAACGGTGCTGACGCGCGCGGACAGGGCGGACATCGACCGGGCGATGTCGTCGGACAGGCCGATCACGCGGCTGGCCTTCAGGCCCGGCGCGGGTTCCAGCTCGTACAGCGTCACGACCGGGCCGGGGCGGACCTCGGTGATCTGGCCCTTGACGCCGTAATCGTCCAGCACCGCCTCCAGCATGCGGGCGTTCTCCATCAGCGCCTCGTGGGACACGGGCACCACGTCGCTGTCCGATGGCGCCGACAGCAGCGCCAGCGGCGGCCGCTCATAGGCGGGGCTGCCACTGTCGTCGAACCGCAGGGCGGGCTCGGCCTCGGCCCGCGCGCTGCGCGAGGGTTCGGCGCGCTTGGCGGGGGCGATGATCTGGCGCGGCGTCTCGGCGCCGAAGGGGCGCGGGTCGACCGGCTCCTCGGGGGCGGGGGTCGCTGGCGCACCCTCGCGGGCCAGCCGGGACGCGACCGCCTTCAGCACCGACGACTTGGCGGTGCTGGTGCGGATGGCGTCGCTGATGCGGCCGCGGACCTCGGCCTCGGACGGGGCGGCGCCCTCGTAATCCGAATCGCGCTCGATCAGCTCTGGCTCGGGCATCTCGGATTCCAGCTCGAATGCCGGCGGGGCGGAACGGCGGCGGGCGGCGGGTGCGGCCTTGCGGGGGGCGGCGCCCTCGGCGCGCGGCTGGCGCAGGCGCTGCGCCGCGCCGGCGGCGGCCGATCCCGCCAGAACCGTCCCGTGCAGCGCCGTCGCCAGCCCCTGCCGGAACCGCAGCCACAGGGCCGCGACCTCGGTCCGGTCGAAGCCCAGGACGAAAGCCGCCGCCGCGACCACGGCCACCGCGACCAGCAACGCCGCCAGGCGGATGCCCAGCTGTGCCTTCATCGGCAGCAGGTTCAGCATCGCGCCCATCACCATGTCGCCGAAATGGCCGCCCAGGCCGTAATTCTGCTGCCATTCGGGGCCGGGGATCAGCGTGCTGGCATAGATCGACACCAGGGCCACGGCGATCGGGGTGAAGATGCCGCGCATCAGGCGCTCCTCGCCCTTGTGCAGCATCATGCGCAGGCCCCAGACCCAGGCCGCGACGACCAGCATCCAGGCCCCCATGCCCGCGATCATGATCAGCGCCGAGGCGATCATCGCCCCGATCCCGCCCAGCATGTTCTGCGCCGGCGCGTCGGTGGCCGACCCGAAGCTGGGATCGTCGGGCGACCAGCTGCCCAGCATCATCGCGATCAGGATGCCCAGCACGATCAGCCCCGCGCCGATGGCCTCCTTGCCGCGTCGTTCCAGGGCGGCCTGGGTCGACTGGTCGAACAGCGGGTCGCGGTGTTTCGCCTGCCAGCTTGCCATGATCTCAGCCCCCCGTTTCGTCATGTAGGACCGCCCGCAGGCGGGTCAGCGCGGCGCGCGTCTGGTCGGCATCGGCCACCAGCGCCACCCGGATGAAGCCCGCGCCGGGATTGATCCCGTTCACGTCGCGCGACAGATAGGCGCCGGGCAGCACCTGGATGCCCGCCTGCGCCCACAGCGTCCGCGCGGCCTGTTCTCCGTCGGCGACCGGCAGCCACAGGAAGAACCCGCCCTCCGGCGGCAGATAGCCGGGGATGTCGCCCAGGATCTCATCAGCGATGCGGTATTTCTGCTGATACAGCGCCAGGCTGGCGGCCACGTGATCCTCGTCCGACCAGGCGGCGGCGCTGACGCGCTGCACCGGCAGCGGCAGGGGCGCGCCCGCATAGTTGCGCAGCCGCCGCATCTGGGCGATCTGGGCGCGACCGCCCGCGGCGAAGCCAGACCGCAGGCCGGGCAGGTTCGACCGCTTGGACAGCGAGTTGAACATCACCACCCGGTCGGGCAGGCCCATCGCGGTCGCGACCTGCAGGGCACCCGGCGCGGGCGCGTCGCGCCAGATCTCGGAATAGCATTCGTCGGCCAGGATCAGGAAATCGTGCCTCTCGGCCAGGGTCACCAGCGTTTCCAGGTATTCGCGGTCGGCCACCGCCCCTGCGGGTTGGCGGGCGAACACAGATAGGCCAGCGCCACCCGGTCCAGCAGCGCCGGGTCCAGCCCCGCGTAATCGGGCAGGTTGCCCGTGGCGGGCGTGGCCGGCACGAACAGCGCCTGCGCCTGCACCGCGGCGGCGGCGACCGCATAGACCTGATAGAACGGGTTCGGCACCAGCACGATCGGCTGCTGGCCGGCCTTGGTCTCGGGGCACAGGGCCAGGGCCGCGTTGAACAGCCCCTCGCGCGTGCCGTTCAGCACCATCAGCCGGTCAGGTGAAACGTCCAGGCCATAGCGGCGGTCCAGCCAGCCGCCGATCGCCGACAGCAGTTCGGGCGCGCCCTCGTTCGGGGGGTATTTCGCCAGTTCGTGCAGGCTGTCGGCCATCACCTGCGCCACGAAACCGGGCATCGGGTGGCGGGGCTCTCCGATGGTCAGGATCATGGGGGATTCGCCGGGGGCCAACCCCGGCTCGATATCCGACAACAGCGCCCGCAAACGCGGGAACGCGTAGTCCGGCAGGTTCGAGAACCGCTCGGGGAATGCCATCTCTGCCTCGCTTTTCAGGGTCTGCGCCCCGTTCCTTGGCGGAAACATTAGCGTGATCCGGGCCTTGCGTCCAGCAAAGACCCGGTCACGCCAGCGCGGCCTCGGCCCCCGCCGCCACGCGCAGCAGATGCCGGTCCTGACCGGCATGGCCCAGCAGGCTGATCCCGCAGGCCGGGTGCCCGGTGGGCAGGGTGATCGCGGGCAGGCCCAGCAGGTTCGCGATCCGGGTGTTGCGCAGGGTCAGCAGGTTGGCGCGCACGAATTCCGACCCGTCGGTCATCAGCCGTTGGGTCGCGGGCGGCAGGATCGGCACCGTCGGCAGCAGCACGGCGTCGTATCCGCCGACGACCTCCTTGATCCACTTGCGGCGCACGCGGGCCAGGCTTTCCCATGCCGCGACATAGTCGGGCGCGCTGACCCCTGCCCCCGCCGCGGAACCGCTCCAGGATGGGCTGCCACATCAGTTCCGGCGCATCCTCGATCTGGGCGCGCCAGATGCCATAGGCCTCGGGGGCGAACAGCTGCGGCGACAGGGCCATGGCCTTGTCCAGCCAGTCGGTCGAGACGTGCGCGATCTGCGCACCGGCCCGACCCAGCCTATCCACCGCGTCCTGGAACGCCGTCACCGGCCCGGATTCGGCGTCGTCGAAGGGCAGCCCCTCCAGCACCATCAGGCGCAGGCCCTGCACGCTGGCGCCGTCCAGGTCGGGGGCCCGCTGGTCGGCCATGATCGCAAAGATCTGGGCACAGTCCTCGACGCTGCGGGCGATGGGGCCCGCGATGTCGAACCTGCGCGCCAAGGGCACCACGCCCTTTTCGGGCAGCGCGCCATGCGTGGGCTTGAACCCCACCAGCCCGTTCCACGCCGCGGGCACGCGGACGGACCCGCCCGTGTCGGTGCCAACCGCCGCCGCCGCCAGCCCCAGCGCCACCGACACCGCCGCCCCGGAGGAAGAGCCCCCCGGCGCCAGGTCCGGGTCCAGCGCATTGGGCGGCGTCGCCGTGCGCGGGTTCAGCCCCAGCCCGGAAAACGCCAGTTCGGTCATGTGGGTCTTGCCCAGGCAGACCATGCCGCGACGGGCCGCGCGCGCCAGGATGTTGGCGTCCTTGCGCGGCACGCGCCCCTCCAGCAGGCGCGATCCGGCCTCGGTCACGGTGCCGCCGCTGTCGATGTTGTCTTTCCAGCTGATGGCCACGCCGTCCAGCAGGCTGTGGCGGCGTTCCTGTTTCGCGCGGTCATGGGCGGCCACGGCCTCGGACCGGGCGCGGGCGGCGGTCAGGCGGGCATAGATGCGCGCGCAGTCGGGGTGATCCTTCGCGGCGGCCAGATAGGCCTCGGTCTGGTCGATGGGGTCCAGGACCCCCGCCATGATGGCGCGGCCCTGCTGGGTGGCCGATGCCCGCAACCAGTCCATTCAGAAATCCACCGCGATTCCGCCCTTTTCCCAATCGCCATAGCGGACCGGCTCTGGCCCGTCGCGCCCGCCGTATTCGACCGGCAGGATCTGCCCGGCCTGCTGTTTCCTGCGGGCCTCGGCCTCGGCCAGGGCGCGCTGTGCGGCGGCGGGCAGGGCGGGGGTGTCATCGCTCATGGAAAGATCCTCCGAATGGGCGTAAGGGGTCGCGGAACAGTGTTGAACATCACTTAGGCAAAGGAAAGCGTTTTGGCAAAGCCGGGCGGCGATATGGCGCGCAAGGGCGCATTGCGATTGATCCAGGGCGTGCGCGACGGGCGGTCCCTGTCGGACCAGTCCGGCAGCCTGCGCGCGCTGCCGGTTGCCGAACAGGCCCGGGCGGCCCGGCTGGCGGTCGAGACGCTGCGCCATCAGGGTCGCGCGGACGTGGTGATCGACGCCTTCGTGAACCGCAGGCCCGCCCCCCAGATCGCTGACGTGCTGCGCCTGGCCGTGGTCGAGATGCTGGAGCTGGGCGCCCCTGCCCACGGCGTCGTGGGTGCGGCGGTCGACCTGACCCGGACGCTGGGCGCGCGCGGCCAGGCGGCGGCGGGCATGGTCAACGCGGTCCTGCGCAAGGCGGGCGCGTATCAGGGCTGGGCCGATCTGGCACCGCAACCTTTGCCCGAATGGCTGCGCGGCCCGCTGGTCGAAGCTTACGGCGACGCGGTGATGACCGCCATCGAGGCCGCCCATCAGCGCGGCGCGCCCCTGGACCTGACGATGAAGCCCGGCGCGGACCCGGTGCCGGGCGCCGATGCGCTGCCCACCGGGTCGTGGCGCCTGCAGGGTCCGGCGCAGGTGACTGCCCTGCCGGGGTTCGATGAGGGCCAGTGGTGGGTCCAGGATGCCGCCGCGGCCCTGCCCGCGCGCCTGCTGGCCCCGCGGCCCGGCGAACGCATCGCAGACCTGTGCGCGGCGCCCGGCGGCAAGACGCTGCAGCTGGCGGCGGCCGGTGCCCATGTCACCGCCGTGGACATAAGCGAACAGCGCCTGCGCCGCGTGACCGAGAACCTGGCCCGCTGCGGGCTGACCGCCGATCTGGTCGCGGCCGACGTGCTGGACTGGCGCCCCGACGTGGCACCCGACGCGATCCTGCTGGACGCGCCCTGCAGCGCCACGGGCACCATCCGCCGCCATCCCGACCTGCCCTTCATCCGCGACGGGCCACGGCATCGCCGAGCTGATCGAGCTGCAGGCGACCCTGCTGGATCACGCGCTGTCGGTGCTGCGGCCCGGTGGGCGGCTGGTCTATTCCACCTGTTCGCTGATCCCCGACGAGGGCGAGGTCCAGATCGACGAGGTGCTGGTCCGCCATCCCGGCCTGATCGTGGAACGCCCGGATCTGGCGCGGATCGACCTGCCCGGCATCGACCCCGCCTGGATCACCGAGGAGGGCGGCCTGCGCCTGCGCCCGGATTACTGGGCCGACCGGGGCGGGATGGACGGGTTCTACATGGCCTGCCTGCGCAAGCCCGGCTGAACGGAACCGTCGGGCCGCCTTGCGCCTTCCTTCCGCGAATGCGGATGAAAGGATGACCAGATGAGGCTGACCACTGTCGCGATGGGACTTAAACTGGCGCAGGCCGTCCTGCGCACGCGCGGCGCCAGCACGGCGGCCAAGGGTGCGGGCGGCCTTGCCTCGGGGATCGGCACGGCCGTGATGGTCGTGGCGGCGGTGCAGCTGGCGCAGCAGCTGTTCTCGTCGCGCAAGCGCTGAGGCGCTGGACCTTCGGCGGGGGTTTCGGTAATTGGGCGTCACCCAGAGACACGAGGCCCCCATGTCCGACCCCGTCGCCATCCGACGCGCGCTTCTCTCCGTTTCCGACAAGACCGGCCTGATCGATTTCGCCCGTGCCCTGGATGCGCGGGGCGTCCAGATCCTGTCCACCGGCGGCAGCGCCAAGGCCCTGCGCGACGCGGGCCTGTCCGTGACCGACGTGGCAGACGTGACGGGTTTCCCGGAGATGATGGACGGTCGCGTCAAGACGCTGCATCCGGCGGTGCATGGCGGCCTGTTGGCGCTGCGCGACAACGCGGACCACGTGGCGGCGATGGAGGAGCATGGCATCGGCGCGATCGATCTGCTGGTCGTGAACCTCTATCCGTTCGAGGAGACCGTCGCCAAGGGCGCGGCCCATGACGACTGCATCGAGAACATCGACATCGGCGGCCCGGCGATGATCCGCGCCGCCGCGAAGAACCACGGCTTTGTCACCGTTGTCGTGGACGTTCAGGATTACGACGCCGTTCTGGCCGAACTGGACGCCAACGGCGGGACCACCCTGCCCTTCCGGCAGCGGATGGCGCAGACGGCCTATGCCCGCACCGCGGCCTATGACGCCGCCGTCAGCACCTGGATGGCGGATGCGATCGGAGAGGCCACGCCCCGCCGCCGCGCCTTCGCCGGCACGCTGGCGCAGGGGCTGCGCTATGGCGAGAACCCGCACCAGCAGGCGGCCTTCTATGTCACGGGCGATGCGCGCCCCGGCGTTGCCACCGCCAAACAGCATCAGGGCAAGGAGCTGTCCTACAACAACATCAACGACACCGATGCCGCCTTCGAGCTGGTGTCCGAGTTCGACCCGGCGGAGGGCCCCGCCTGCGCGATCATCAAGCATGCCAATCCCTGCGGCGTGGCCCAGGGCGCGACCGCGCTGGAGGCCTATAAGCGGGCGTTTGATTGCGACCGCACCTCCGCTTTCGGCGGCATCATCGCGCTGAACCAGCCGCTGGACGGGGCCACCGCCGAGGAGATCGTCAAGATCTTCACCGAGGTCGTCATCGCCCCCGATGCCGACGCCGACGCGCGCCGCATCTTTGCCGCCAAGAAGAACCTGCGCCTGCTGACCACGGGCGGTCTGCCCGATCCGCGCGCGGGCGGGCTGACCTTCCGGCAGGTGTCGGGCGGCATGCTGATCCAGGGTCGCGACAAACGGCCATGTGGCCCGCGCCGACCTGCGCATCGTGTCCGACCGCCAGCCGTCGGAACAGGAGCTGGCCGACCTGATGTTCGCCTGGACCGTCGCCAAGCACGTGAAATCCAACGCCATCGTCTATGCCAAAGACCTGGCCACCGTCGGCATCGGCGCGGGCCAGATGAGCCGCGTGGACAGCACCCGCATCGGGCGGCGCAAGTCCGAGGACATGGCCCAGGTCCTGGGCCTGTCGGAACCGCTGACCAACGGCGCGGCGGTGGCCTCGGACGCGTTCTTCCCCTTTGCCGACGGCATCGAGGCCCTGGCCGAGGCGGGCGCCCGCGCGGTGATCCAGCCCGGCGGCTCGATGCGCGACGACGAGGTGATCGCGGCGGCCAACCGCCTTGGGCTGGCGATGGTCCTGACCGGCCAGCGTCACTTCCGCCACTGATGGCCGCGCCCGCGAAACCCGCCGCCCGCAAGGCGCGCCCGGCACCCCAGCCCGCGCGCAGCGACATGCGGCCGGTGATCTGGGTCGCGCTGGCGATCTTTCTGGCCGACCAGGCGCTGAAATACGTCGTCGTCCACATGCTGGACCTGGACCGCGTGCGGTCGATCGACGTGTTCCCCCCCTGGCTGAACCTGCGCATGGCCTGGAACCAGGGCGTGAACTTTGGCCTGATGGCGTCGGATACGGACATCATGCGCTGGGTGCTGATCGGGGTGGCGCTGGTCATTTGCACCTGGGTGTGGATCTGGGTCTGGCGCGCGGGCCTGGGGCGGTTCGCCCGCATCTCGGCCGGGCTGCTGATCGGCGGCGCGCTGGGCAACGTGGTGGACCGCGTTCTTTATGGTGCGGTGGCCGATTTCCTGAACATGTCGCTGCCGGGCTGGCAGAACCCCTACAGCTTCAACGTGGCCGACATCTCGATCTTTGCGGGCGCGTTGGGGCTGGTGCTGATGCCGCAGCCCAAGACGACAGAAACCCCCGCCCCGGCAAAGCCCCGCACACAGCGCACGGCGCCCAAGCCGCCTGCGCGTCCGGCACCCAAGGTGCCTTCGCCGCCGCCCGCCGGTCCGCGCCAGCCCGACCTGTTCGCGCCCGCCGACCAACAGGGTCGTGACGGCGACGGAAAACCGGGCTAGAACGGCGCAACGGACCAAAGGGGGCAGGACATGCGGACAAGCGCGCTGGTGATCGGATTTGCGGCCGCGATGGGGCTTTCCGCCTGTGGCGGCGGGACGCTGAACAATATCGGCGCGGGCCAGGTGGGGCCGGATGAATTCGCGATCCTGCCCACGCGGTCGCTGTCGATGCCGCCCGATCTGGCGGTGCTGCCCGCACCCACGCCGGGCGGCGCGAACATCACCGATCCGAACCCCCGCGGCGACGCGGTCGCCGCCCTGGGCGGCAACCCGGAACGCCTGGCGAACCAGGGCATCGGGGCCGCGGACCAAGCGCTGGTCGCGCAGGCCGCCCGCGCGGGCACCGACCCGCAGATCCGCGAACGCCTTGCACAATCGGACGCCGAATGGCGGGCCCGCAACGGCCGCCGCCCGCTGGAGCGCATCATGGGCACGCCGGTCTATCAGCGCGCCTATGCGCCAATGGCGCTGGACCCCGTCAGCGAACAGCGGCGCTGGCAGCGCGCCGGGGCCATCACCTCGACCGCGCCGGCGCCCGCGGCAGAGTGAGCACCGCCGTCTTCGACCCGACGGACCCCGGTTTCGGGGCCGATCCCTGGCCCGCCTATGCGGCGCTCAGGGCGCAGCCGGGCCTGCCCCTCTGGCCGGGCTTCGGTGGCCAACTGGCATCGCGCATGGCGGATGTGCGCGCCATCGCGCTGGACCGGCGCATGGTGCGCGCGCCCGCGGCCTTTGCCCCGCCCGAACAGGTGCGCGCGATGCAGGTCGCGGGCAACTTCCACGACATGCCGTTCCACGAACGCTTCGTGCAGACCTCGATGCTGGACACGGACGGGCCGGATCACGACCGGCTGCGCCGCGCGGTGTTTCCGTTCTTTACCCGGACCCGGCTGGAGGGGATGCGCGGCTTCGTCACGGCCTGGGTCGATGCCGCGCTGGATCGCCTGGTCCCGCAGGGGCGGATCGATTTCATCGCCGATCTGGCGGCGCACCTGCCGGGGCAGGTGATCGGCCACCTGATCGGCACGGACCCGGCGCTGGCCCCGCAGATGACCGAATGGTCCGATCACGTGGTCAGCTATTTCGACATCGACCGGACGCCCGCCAAGAAGGCCCGCGCCGAGGAGGCCACGCGCCTGTTCGCGGCGCTGCTGGAGGACCTGCACGCCGAACGCGCCGCCCGCCCGCGCGACGACCTGATGTCCGCGATGATCGAGGCAGAGCGGGCGGGCCTGATGACCCATGACGAACTGATCGCCACGATCATGCAGATCCTGCATGCGGGGCACGGATCGACCATCGACGTGCTGGGGTCGGGGATGGTGGCGCTGCTGGATCACCCGGACCAGGCGGCGCTGCTGCGCGCGCAGCCGAACCTGATGCCGCAGGCGGTGCAGGAGATGTTCCGCTTTGCCGCGCCGCTGCCGTTCTTTCACCGCTATGCGTCCGAGGACCTGACGATCTGCGGGCGGGACTGGCCCAAGGGCACGCTGTTCGGGCTGCTTTACGCGTCGGCCAACCGCGACCCCGAAGCCTTTGCCGATGCCGACCGCTTTGACGTCACCCGCCGTCCGAACGTGCATCTGGCCTTTGGCGCAGGCGTGCATGTCTGTCTGGGCAACAATCTGGCGCGACTGAACATGGAGACGCTGTTCACGGCCCTGCTGGCCCGCGCGCCGGGGATGGCGGTGGATGGGCCAGTGCGGTGGAAGCAGGGGCTGCAGGCGCATGGGCCGCTGTCCCTACCGGTGCGTCTGACCGCCTGACCGGCGCGCGGGTCGGAACGGGTCGCCCGGCCCGCCCCCATCGAGGGGGCCGTCCGGGCGTGCGGCTGGCGCCGCGACCCCTGCCGCCGGCGCTGCACATTCCCGCGAGCGTGGCTTGCGCGGCTTGCCCCTGAAGTCCAAGTTGCCCCTCAGCAAGAGGAGGTTGCTCCACCCATGCGTCTTTCCGCATCCCGTTCCGCCCTGGCCGTGGCCCTGGCGCTTGGCACGTCGCTGACCGGCCTGCCCGCCCTGGCGCAGGACGCCGCCGCCCCGATGCCCGACGGCGTCACCCATTTCACCCTTCCCAACGGCCTGGAGACGGTGGTCATCCAGGACGAGCGCGCGCCCGTCGTGGTGCAGATGGTCTGGTACAAGATCGGCGCGGCGGACGAGGTGCCGGGCAAGTCCGGCATCGCGCACTATCTGGAACACCTGATGTTCAAGGGCACCGACACGCTAGAGCCCGGAGAGCTGTCCAAGACCGTGACCGCGAACGGCGGCAGCGACAACGCCTTCACATCGTGGGATTTCACGGCCTATTTCCAGCGCATCGCCAGCGACCGCCTGCCCTTGGTGATGGGGATGGAGGCCGACCGCATGGCCAACCTGAACATCCGCGACGAGGACTGGCAGGCCGAACGCCAGGTCGTGCTGGAGGAGCGTGCGCAGCGCGTCGACAGCGACCCCGCCGCCCTGTTCGCCGAGGAGCTGAACGCGGTCGTCTATGACAACCACCCCTATGGCCGGCCGATCATCGGCTGGCGCGACGAGATCGAGGCGCTGACCCGCGACGACGCGGTCGCCTGGTACGACACGCATTATTCGCCGAACGAAGCCGTTCTGGTCATCGCCGGCGACGTCACCCCCGAGGAGGCGCGCGCCCTGGCCGAGGAGCATTACGGTGCCATCCCCGCCAAGGGCGAGGCCGAACCGCGCACCCGCCCGCAAGAGCCGCCCAAGCGGACCGCGCGGCGGCTGGAGATGTCGGACCCGCGCGTTGCGCAGCCCCGGATGATCCGCACCGTGCTGGCCGCGGAGCGCGATCCGGGCGCGCAGGAGGATGCGGCGGCGCTGACCGTGCTGGCGGCGCTGCTGGGCGGGTCGTCGCAGACCTCGTATCTGGCGCAGCAGCTGACCCTGCCGGGAACCGCGCTGTGGGCGGGGGCCAGCTATGACGGGCTGTCGCTGGACCGGACCGAATTCATGCTGTCGCTGGTTCCGGCCGAGGGCACCCCGCCCGAGGAGGCCGAAGCGGCATTGGACGAGGCGCTGGCGCAGTTTCTGGCCGAGGGTCCGGACGAGGTCGACCTGGAGCGCGTCAAGACCCGCATCCGGGCCGAGGAGATCTATTCGCGCGATTCGGCGCATGGCCGGGCCTATGACTATGGCCAGGGGCTGTCGACCAGCCTGACCGTGCAGGACGTGAATGACTGGCCCGACATCCTGGACGCGGTCACCGCCGAGGACGTGATGGCCGCCGCCCGCGACGTGCTGCAGGCGCCCGCCGTGACCGGCTGGCTGCTGCCCGCCCCCGCAGAGGCGGAGGCCGCCGCGACCCAGGAACCGGCCCCGGCCACCCCCGACGAACAGACCGAGGTGCAAGGATGATCCGTGCCGCAATCGCCACCGTTCTTGCCCTGCTGGCCGTGCCGGCGCAGGCGATCGAGATCCAGGACGTCACCTCTCCGGGCGGGATCAAGGCCTGGCTGGTCCAGGACGACAGCATCCCCTTTGTGGCGCTGGACATCCAGTTCCGGGGCGGCGCCAGCATGGACGCCGAGGGCAAGCGCGGCGCGGTCAACATGATGACCGCGCTGCTGGAGGAGGGCGCCGGGTCGAACAGCGCCACGCAGTTCGCCCAGGCGGTCGAGGACCTGGGCGCGCGGCTGTCCTTTTCGGCCAGCGACGACACGGTGTCCGTGGGCTTCCAGTCCCTGACCGAGAACCGCGACGCCGCCGCCGACCTGCTGGCCCAGGCGCTGGCGCAGCCGCGGTTCGACGACGATGCGCTGACCCGCGTGCGCGGACAGGTGCAGGCGGTGATCCGGTCCGAGGCGACCGATCCGAACAGCATCGCCGCCAAGGAGATGGCGGCGCTGGCCTGGGGCGCGCATCCCTATGCGACCTCGATCAACGGGACGGCGGACAGCGTCGCGGCCCTGACCAGGCAGGACCTGGTGGCGGCCAAGAACCGCGTACTGGCGCGCGACCGGGTCGTCGTGGGCGCGGCGGGCGACATCTCGGCCGAGGAGTTGGGGCTGCTGCTGGACCGCATCCTGGGCGGGTTGCCGGAACAGGCGACCGCTCCCCTGCCCGAGCAGGCGGAGCTGCAGGTGACCGGCGGCACGACGGTCATCGATTGGGATAGTCCGCAGACCGTGGTGGCCTTTGCCGGGCCGGGCATCCCGATCGACGACCCCGATTATTTCGCGGCTTTCGTTGCCAACCACATCCTGGGCGGCGGGGGCTTCAGCTCTCGCCTGATGGAGGAGATCCGCGAGAAGCGCGGGCTGACCTATGGCGTGGGAACGGCGCTGGCCACGGGGCTGTACGGCCAGACCTGGCAGGGCGGCATGTCGGGATCGAACGCCACCACGGCCGAGGCGGTGGAGCTGATCCGCGCCGAATGGGCCCGCATGGCCGAGGGCGTGACGGACCAGGAACTGACCGATGCCAAGACCTATCTGACCGGGGAATATCCCCTGCGGTTCGACGGGAACGGACGCATCGCATCGATCCTGGCAGGCATGCAGCTGATCGGATTCGCGATCGACTATATCGATACCCGCAATGCCAAAGTCGAGGCGGTGACGTCCGAGGACGTGTCCCGCGTGGCGCAGCGCCTGCTGGACCCCGAACGGCTGCGCTTCGTGCTGGTCGGCCGCCCCGAGGGGATCGAATCGGACCCTGTCACCAACTGAGCCGACAACAGCGGTGGCGCCGCGCCCCAAGGGGCGCGGCGCGGTCGTTCCGGGGGGCTGATGTCCCGCGAATCTCTGGCAGCGGCGGGGCGGTCCTGCTAGATTTGGGGCGATGAACAGCCATGCCCCCAAGATACGCCCCGACGGCCGCCCCGTGATCCGCCAGCTGGATGAGGCCACCGCCAACCGCATCGCAGCGGGCGAGGTGGTCGAGCGCCCGGCCTCGGCGGTCAAGGAACTGGTCGAGAACGCGCTGGACGCCGGCGCCACCCGGATCGAGATCGCCATCCAGGACGGCGGCAAGCGGCTGATCCGCGTCACCGACGACGGCTGCGGCATGGTGCCGGACGACCTGCCGCTGGCCCTGTCGCGCCATGCCACCAGCAAGATCGACGGGACCGACCTGCTGGCCATCACCAGCTTCGGCTTTCGCGGCGAGGCGCTGCCCTCGCTTGGCGCGGTCGGGCGGCTGACCATCACCTCGCGCACCCGGGGGGGCGAGGGGGCGTCCATCGCGGTCACCGGGGGGCGGCTGGACCCGCTGCGCCCGGCGGCCGCCAATTGCGGCACCGTGGTCGAGCTGCGCGACCTGTTCTTTGCCACGCCCGCGCGGCTGAAGTTCCTGCGCACCGACCGGGCCGAGACGCAGGCGGTGGCCGACACGGTGCGTCGCCTGGCGATGGCCGAACCCTATGTGGGCTTTTCGCTGACCGCCGACGGGCGTGAGATCTTTCGCGCCGATGCCGAGCAGGGAGAGCTGTTCGGGGCGCTGACCATGCGGCTGACCCGGCTGATGGGGACGGATTTCATCGACAACGCCCTGCCCATGGATGCCGAACGCGACGGGATCACCCTGACGGGCTATGCCGCCCTGCCGACCTATTCGCGCGGGGCGGCGGTGGCGCAGCATCTGTACGTGAACGGGCGGCCGGTGCGCGACAAGCTGCTGACCGGGGCGCTCAGGGCGGGCTACATGGACGTGCTGGCGGCGGGCCGGCATCCGGCGGCGGTGCTGTTTCTGGAATGCGATCCGCAGATGGTGGACGTGAACGTCCACCCCGCCAAGGCCGAGGTGCGCTTTCGCGACCCGCAATCGGCCCGCGGGCTGGTCGTGGGCAGCCTGCGCCACGCGATGGCGGGGGCCGGGCACCGCGCCTCCAGCACGGTGGGCCACGCGACGCTGCAGGCGGTGCAGGTCGAACCGCGACCCGAACCTCTGGCCGAAAACCGGTCAGACCCGCGGCCCGCATGGCAGGCCGACAGGCCGTCAGCGGCGGCCGTGCGGACGGCGCTGGACCTGCAGATGCCGGGCTTTGCCGAGACGCCGTCGGCGCGGTTCGACCCGGTCGCGGCCGACGCGCCGATGGAGGACGCGCCCCTGGGGGCCGCGCGCGCGCAGATCCACGAGAACTACATCATCGCGCAGACGCCCGACGGACTGGTGATCGTCGATCAGCATGCCGCCCATGAACGGCTGGTCTATGAGCGGCTGAAGGCGCAGGCGCAGGCCGCGGGCATCCCGGCCCAGGCCCTGCTGATCCCCGAGATCGTCGAGCTGTCCCCGGCCGATGCCGATCGCATCCTGTTCATCGCCGCCGATCTGGTCGCGCTTGGTCTGGTGGTCGAGCCGTTCGGCCCGGGCGCGGTCGCGCTGCGCGAGGTGCCAGCAATGCTGGCGCGGCTGGACGGGCGCGCGCTGATCCGCGACATCCTGGACGATCTGGCCGATCAGGGCGCGTCGGACCGGCTGCAGGCGCGCATCGATGCGGTGCTGTCGTCGATGGCCTGCCACGGGTCGGTCCGGTCCGGCCGCCGGATGGGCGCGGACGAGATGAACGCCCTGCTGCGCGAGATGGAGCGGACACCCAAATCGGGCCAGTGCAATCACGGCCGCCCGACCTGGGTCAAGCTGCAGCTGTCGGACATCGAACGCCTGTTCGGTCGCAGGGATTGACGCAGGGCGCGCGCGGATCGATCCTGTGCCCAGACAGGAGGTGCCGCGATGCTGCAGATTGCCGTCGACAAGATCGCCCACGTGATCATCCGCGCCCGCGATTACGAAAGCGGCGTGAATCCCTGGGCCCATCAGGGCGGCGGACGCCAGCATGGCACCCGGAGCGAGTTGCACGATTTCATCGCGGGCCTGAACGAGGATGAGCAGGCCAGCCTGGTCGCCGTGATGTGGATCGGGCGCGACAGCTTTGAGCCGTCCGAACTGGAGGAGGCGACCCGCACCGCCCGGATCGAACGGACCATCCCGACCGAGGATTACCTGATGGGCGAACCCCGACTGGCCGACCTGCTGGAGGCCGGGCTGGAAGGGCTGGGCATCTCTCCCGGCGACATCGAGGACGACCTGCAGCGTCCGGTATGACGAAGGGCGGCCCCGCAGGACCGCCCCAAGACCAAGACCGATCGTGGCCGGATCACCCTTCCGGGGTCAGGCGGACCAGACGGCCGTTCTCCTCGTCGGTGATGACGACCAGGGCGCCGTCCTGGGCGACCTCGACCTCGCGGACGCGGCCGATGCCCTGGGCTAGGCGCGCCTCTCCGGTCACGGTGGTGCCGTCCAGTTCCAGCCGGATGATGTCGCCCGACCGCAACCCGCCGATCAGCGCGTCCCCCTGCCAGTCGGGGAACATGTCGCCGTCATAGAAGGCCATGCCGCTGATCGCGGGCGACGGATCCCAGTAATAGACCGGCTGTTCGGTACCCTCGACCTGGGTCGCGCCCATCTGGGCCCCGCTATAGTCGGTGCCGTAGGTGGCCAGGGGCCAGCCATAGTTCAGGCCGCCATTGACGGCATTCAGCTCGTCACCGCCCTTGGGGCCGTGCTCGTTCATCCACAGCTGGCCGTCAGGGCCCATCGCGGCGCCCTGGATGTTGCGATGGCCGATGGACCAGATCTCGGGCAGCGCGCCCTCGATTCCGGCCCCGGCCGGGGTGCCGTCGGTGGCGTTGATGCGGATGATCTTGCCCAATGTCGCCTGCGGGTCCTGGGCATATTGGCGGGGTTCGGGGTCGCTGCGTTCGCCCAGGCCGACAAAGATGTGGCCCTCACCGTCGTGCACGATCCGCGCGCCGAAATGCTTGGTCGAGGCCCATGCAGGCTGCTGCTGCCAGATGCGCTGGACGTCATCCATCGTGGTGCCGTCCTCGGACAGGATGCCGGTCGCGACGGCGGTGGCGTTCGTGCCGTTGCCGCGGGGTTCGGCATAGGTCCACCAGACGCGGCGGGTGTCGGCGAAATCGTCCGCGACGGACACGTCGTGCAGGCCGCCCTGGTCGCGGGCATCGACCTCGGGCAGCCCCTGAATGGGTTCGGACAGGGTACCGTCTGTGGTATAGATGCGCATCCGGCCGGGGCGTTCGGTGATCAGCCAGTTCCCGTCGGGCAGCTCCTGCAGGCCCCAGGGATGCTCCAGCCCCTCGACCAGAACCTGCTGCTGCAGGCCGGTGCTGTCCAGCATGGGCGCGCGGGTCTGGCCTTCGAAGGCGGGCTTTTGGTCATAGGCGGCCCCGTTGGGGGCGGCATCGTTGAAACCCTGCGCCGCGGCCATCGAGGCCAGGAATCCTGTGGCGGCAAGGGTGGTCAGGCTTGTCGTCGTACGGCGCGTCATGGGGTCCTCCGATCCGGTGAATACCCTGCCCAATTCGTGACGCGGCCCGGCGTTCCCCCCTGCGGCAACACGTCCCTGTCAGGCGGCCGTGACGGCGCCCATGTCAGCGCGCGTCGCGATGGTCGCGAAACAGCGCACCCGCCCGGCCCCAGGCGCCCGCGTCAAGGTCGTCCAGCCCCTGCAGCACGGGCAGCAGCTGGGCCGCGTAATCGTCGCTGCTTTCGCGCGGCAGCATCGAGGGCAGGTTGTCGATCGCCATCACGTCCAGCACCGGCGCATCCGCCACCCGCAGGACCGGCGCGTCCCAGGTGGTGGTGCGGTCATAGACCTTGATCGGGGAAAAATCGCTGGTCGGGTCGCAGGCCACATCGCCGATGACGCTCAGCGCACGACCCGGCGCCACGGCATCGGCGGGCACGAAGACCGGGGCGCCGGGATGGGCCAGGATCGCGTTGACGAAGACATCGTGCATCAGCACCTCGGGGAAGGGGCCGCCATGGGCGGTCTCGGCCATGTCCCACCCGGTCACGGTGACGCCCATCGCGGTCAGCAGGTCGGCTGCGCCGCTGCCAACGCGGCCCTTGGCGCCGATGACGATGGCCCGCGGACGCGGGCGGCCGGTGGCGTCCAGCCGCGCCCGCAGGTCGTCCAGCAGGCGGTGCCGGTCGGGATAGGCGGCCACCGGCCCGCAGATGCCGCCCGACTGCTGCGCGGCCCAGGCCATCAGCGACACCGCCGCCCCCGCATAGCCCGCCCAGTACCCGAAGGCCGCCAGCCTGCGCCCCGTGTCGTCGGTCAGATATTCCAGGTCATACAGCGCCCCGCCCCCGGCCCGGAACCGGTCCAGCAGCACCCGACCCGCGGGCTGGCCCTTGAAGGCGTGGCCGAACATCACATGGCGATGGCGCAGGGGGGTGCCGTCCTCGGGCAGCTCCTTGAGGCCAAAGACGATTGCGTCGTCGGGCGCGGTGGGCCAGCTGCCCTCGGGGGCGATGGTCGCGCCGGCCTTGGCATAGGCTTCGGTCGGGATGATGCGGCGGGGGCTGTCCTCGACCGTGACGCGCATGCCCTGCCCGATCAGCGCGGCGACCCCGTCCGGGGTGATGCCCACGCGATCCTCGTTCGAGCGGCTTTCCGCCCTGACCCACAGATGTGTCATCCCGATCCCCTGCCACGGCTTGCGCCCCAAGCTGTAGGTCACGCGGCAATGCGCCGCAAGCACGGGCCGGAACCCCCGGCACGCCGCCGGGGTTTGCCTTTCTTTCCGCCGTTCCGCAGGAGACAGCATGCACCTGACCCGTCGCACCGGGCTGAAACTGGCCGCAGCCCTGATGGGCACTGCCGTCCTGCCCGCCTTGGTCCTGCCCCGCGCCGCCCGTGCACAGGACGGCGGCTTCCGCCATGCAGTCGAGGGCGGAGAGGTCGTGATCCACCCCGTCGATCACGCCAGCATGGTCCTGGAGACGCCTGCGGGGGTGATCTATGTCGATCCGGTCGGCGGGGCCGAGGCCTATGCCAACCTGCCTGCGCCCGACCTGATCCTGATCACCCATGAACACGGCGACCATTACGACCAGCCGACGGTGGACGCCCTGCCCGAGGTGCCGATGATCGCCAACCCCGCCGTGGCCGGGATGCTGCCTGCCGCCATGGCCGAACGCACCACGACGATGGCCAATGGCGACAGCGGAGAGGCCCTGGGCCTGCCGATCGAGGCCATCCCCGCATACAACATCACCGAGGACCGGCTGCAGAACCATCCGCAGGGCCGCGACAACGGCTATATCCTGACCATCGGGGGCCAGCGTTTCCTGATCGCCGGCGATACCGAGGATACGCCCGAACTGCGCGCCCTGACCGACATCCATGTGGCGTTCCTGCCGATGAACCTGCCCTATACGATGTCGGTGGACCAAGCGGCGGCGGCAGTCACCGCCTTTGCCCCCGACGTGGTCTATCCCTACCACCACCGGGGCAGCGACCTGGACGCGTTCGCGGCCTTGGTGGCCGAGGGCGGGTCGGGCACCCAGGTCGTCGTGGCGCCGTGGTACGCCGAAGCGGACGCCTAGAACGGCACCTTTGCCGAAAACCCGGCCTGCACCCCGGTGTCGGGGTGGCGGAACCGCAGGCTTTCGGCATGCAGCATCAGGCGGGGGTGGTCGGCGGCCGTCCCCGTCGCATAAAGCGGATCGCCCAGGATCGGGTGGCCCAGGGACGCCATGTGCACCCGCAGCTGGTGGCTGCGCCCTGTGACGGGCATCAGGCGCACCCGTGTTTCCGCATCGGTCGCGCGGACGACGCGCCAATCGGTCTGGGCGGGCCTGCCCTCGGCATGGTCGACCTTCTGGCGGGGCCGGTTCGGCCAGTCCACGATCAGCGGCAGGTCGACCCGACCGGTTTCCGGCTGCAGGCGGCCCGACAGCCGTGCGACATAGACCTTCTTGGTCAGCCGATCTTCGAACTGCTTGGACAGGTCGCGCTGCGCCTGCGGGGTCAAGGCAAAGACCATCACCCCCGACGTGTCCAGGTCCAGCCGATGCACCAGCAGCACGGTCGGAAACGCCTCGCGCAGGCGGGCGATCAGGCAGTCGGCCCGATCCTCTCCGCGCCCCGGCACCGACAGCAACCCCGCCTGCTTGTCCACCACCAGAACGTGGTCGTCGGCATGCAGGACTACCGGGATGTCCGGCGGCGGGGCATAGACGAATTCGGTCATTTCCAGACGAGGCGCAGCGCCAGCCCCGCGAACATGACGGCGGCGATCTTGTTGACCATCCCCAGCCGCTTGCCGATCACCCCACCTGCGATCCCGCCGACGATGCCGTATCCCATGGTCACCAGCGTCCCCGTGAATGCGAAGATCAACCCCAGGCCCAGGATCTGCTGCCAGACCGGGCCCCAGGCGGGGTTGGTGAACTGCGGCAGGAAGGCCAGCAGGAACAGGACCGGCTTGGGGTTCAGCGCGTTGGACAGGAACCCGCGGCGGATGATGTTCCAGACCCTGACGCTGCCCCGGGCCGACGGGTCGATGTCGCCCGACCGCCAGCTTTTCCACGCCAGCCACAGCAGATAGGCCGCGCCCGCGTATTTGATGGCGCGCAACGCTTCGGGATGGGCGGCGACGATCGCGCCCAGGCCCACGGTCGCCAGCGCCACGTGCATCAGCACGCCCAGGCCCACGCCGAACCCGGCCCAGGCCCCGGCGCGCGGCCCGCCCTGGATGCCGCAGGCGCTAGCGAAGAACACGTCCTGACCGGGCGCAAAGTTCAGGACCAGCCCGCCCGCGATGAACGCGGTCAGCTGTCCCGCGGGAATGTTCGCCAAGGTGTCCCAGATCATCGTGCTGCCGTCCCCATCGTGATCACAGATGCCCGAAGGCGTCCGCCAGAATCGCCGTCAACGCATCCACGTCGGCCTGACCAAAGGCATCCGGACGGTCGCTGTCGATGTCCAGCACCCCGATCAGCCGCCCGCCTGCGCCCAGGACAGGCAGCACGATCTCGGATCGGGTGCTGCTGGAACAGGCGATGTGGTCCGGGAAGGCCTCGACATCGGGCACGATCTGGACCGTGCGCGTGCGCGCCGCCGCCCCGCAGACCCCGCGCGAAAACGGGATGACCAGGCAGCCGTGCCCGCCCTGATAGGGCCCGATCTTCAGCAGTTCGGGGTCCACTACGCGATAGAAGCCGGTCCAGTCGAACCGGTCGTCGGAATGATGCAGTTCGCAGGCGACGGTCGCCATCAGCGCGACCTCGTCGGTCTCGCCCACACACAGGGCCCGGATGCGGGCCGACAGATCGTCATAATCGCTCATCCGCATATCCTTACGCGGGGCCGTCGGGACAGGAAAGCCCGCCCGTTCACCGCCGCGACGATTGCGGCGGGGACGCGGACCATTGCCCCGGCAACCGCTTGGCGGCACTGTCGCGCCATGACGCTGCGCACCCGCATCCTGACGCTGATCCTGATCGTCCAACTGGGCCTGATCGCGCTGCTGGCCCTGGGCAGCCTGGACCGGCTGCGCCGCGACATCGCCACCGAAACGCGCATGGGCGCCGAGACGGCGCGCAACCTGGTGCTGGCCACGATTGGCACGATGCAGGGGGCCGTGCCGCCCGACCGCATCATGGCGCGGCTGCCCGAACGGCTGACCGAACCCCGCCATGCCCGCATCGGCATCCTGAACGCGCTGGACGGCACGCTGCGCCAGCCCGCAGGTCCGCCCGACCCGGCGCTGCGCGCGCCCGGCTGGTTCGCGGCCCTGGTCGCCCCCGACCCCCAGGAGACCCGCCTGCCGGTGGTGATCGACGGCCGCCCGCGTGGCTATGTGCTGATCACCGGCGACCCGGCCGAGGAGATCGCCCGCGCCTGGCGTGACATCCGCGACCTGATGGCGCTGGCGGCGGCGGCGGCCGTCCTGCAGGCGGCGCTGATCGCCGGGGCATTGGCACAGGGGTTGCGCCCGGTCGCGACCATCGCCGCGCGCCTGTCCGACATGACGCGGGGCGACCTGGACAGCCGCATCGGCCCGCTGCCCCATCCCGACCTGGCGGCGCTGGCCACCCATGCCGACCGGCTGGCGCAGGCGCTGGAACAGGCCCGCACCGACCGCACCCGCCTGCAGCACCAGGTGATCGCCCGCGCGGACGCCGAACGAAAGGCCATCGCCCGCGACCTGCACGACGAGATGGGCCCGTGCCTGTTCGGCCTTCGGGTCGAGGCCGATGCGCTGCGCGAGGCGGCGCCCGACCCCGCGACCGCCGCGTCGGCCGACCAGATCGCGGCGATCGCGGAACAGATCGCCCGCGTGAACCGCACCCTGCTGGACGATCTGCGCCCGATGGCGGTGGGACAGCTGCCCTTGGCCACGGTGCTGGCGGATTACGTGGCCGATCTGAACCGCCGCTTTCCGGGCACCCGCTTTGCCCTGGACATGGCCGCGGGCCTGCCCGAGCCCGACGAGGCCACCGCCCTGACCCTGTTCCGCATCCTGCAGGAGGGCACCACGAACGCCCTGCGCCATGCCCGGGCGGACCGGGTGGACATCCGGCTCTGGACCGATCCGGCGCATTGGCGCATGGTGCTGGCCGATGACGGCGTGGGCATGGCCCCCGACCGGCGCGAGGGGACCGGCCTGACGGGCATGCGCGAACGCATCACCCTGCTGGGCGGCACCCTGCGCCTCGAGGCCGGGTCGCCCGGCACGCGCCTGATCGCGGACCTGCCCCGGCAGGCCGGACAGCCCTGACGACCGCCAGCACTGAGGACAGGACGACCCCGTGACGAAACGCGCCTTGGTCATCGACGACCACCCGATCACCCATCTGGGCGCCAGCCGCCTGCTGCGCGATCTGGGCTATGACCCGGTGGGCCAGGCCATGTCGGGAGAGGAGGCGCTGGACCAGCTGACCCGCGACCCCGCCCCCGACCTGATCGTCCTGGACATCAGCCTGCCCGGCGCGGGTGGCCTGGACCTGGTCGCCCCGCTGCTGGCCGCCGCACCCGACGCGCGCATCCTGGTCTTTTCGATGAACGACCAGACAGGCTTTGCCGCCCGTGCCCTGCAGGCGGGCGCGCAGGGGTTCCTGTCCAAGAACGCCCCGCCGTCCGATTTCCGCGACGCCGTGCGCACGCTGGAGGCCGGAGAGTTCTATCTGGCCCCCAAGCAGGCGATGGCGCTGGCCACGCTGCGCGCGGGCGCGGCGGGCGACCCCCTGGGCGCGCTGTCGGACCGCGAACGCCAGGTCCTGGCCCTGATCGGGCAGGGACATGCGCTGCAGGCCATCGCGGATCAGCTGGGCGTCAGCTACAAGACCGCGGCCAACACCTCGTCGGCGCTCAAGAAGAAGCTGGGCGTGGACGGAATCAACGGCTTGATGAAATTCGCGCTGGACAGCGGCGTATAGGGGGTCGGCATGCTGGCTTGGTTCACGAACGACACCGACACGACGCCCGGCGCGGCCGACCTGGCGCTGGAGGCGCTGGCGGCGGACCTGCGGGCGCGCGGCCTGCCCGTGGCGGGGGCGGTGCAGCGCAACCTGGACCTGGGCCCCGACTGCGCCTGCGACATGGAGATGATCGTGCTGGGCGATCCCGGCGATCCGGTCCGCATCTCTCAGTCGCTTGGGCCGGGGGCGCAGGGCTGCAGGCTGGATACCGGCGCGCTGGAGGAGGCAGTGGCGCGCACCGCGCCCCGCCTGGCCGGCGCGGGCCTGGTGGTGATCCCCAAGTTCGGCCGGCAGGAGGCGATGGGCCGCGGCTTTCGTGACCTGATCGGCCAGGCGGTGGCCGACGGGCAGCCGGTGATCCTGTATGTGCCGCGCCAGCAGCAGGCGGCGTTCCTGGATTTCGCGGGCGATCTGGCGGTGCGGATCCGGCCCGACCAGCTGCGGTCCTGGTGCCTGGACCAATTCGCGGCGGCGTCGTGACGGACCTGGACGCGCGGGGGCTGCTGTGTCCCCTGCCGGTGCTGCGGCTGCGAAAGCAGCTGCTGGCGATACCCGAAGGGGGCATCGTGCGGCTGATCGCGACGGACGACATGGCGATGGTCGATGTGCCGCATTTCTGCGGGCAGGCCGGGCATGCCATGATCGGGATGCGCGATCTGGGCGACGGCGTCACGGAATTCACGGTCAGGCGCGGCCCCGCGACCGGACAGGCAGCCGATCCTGCCCCCGAAGAGAGTTGAGCACCGACGATGACCATGCCCTTCCTGCCCTCCCGCAAGCGCCTGTCGGAGTTGACGGAGCAAGAGATCGTGGCCCTGGCCATCGCCTCCGAGGAGGATGACGCGCGCATCTATCGCAACTGGGCGGCGTTCCTGCGCAAGGACTATCCCGCCAGCGCCGCCGTGTTCGACGCCATGAGCGCCGAGGAGGACGGCCACCGCCGCCTGCTGCTGGACATGCACCAGCGCCGGTGGGGGGACGCCATCGCCGTGATCCGCCGCGAACATGTCGCGGGCTATGTCACCCGCCGCCCCGCCTGGATGATCGAGAACCTGTCGCTGGACCGCATCCGCGCCGAGGCCGCGGGCATGGAACGCGACGCGGCCGAGTTCTATGCCCATGCCGCCCAGGTCAGCCAGGACGCCGGCACGCGGAAGCTGCTGGGCGATCTGGCCGCCGCCGAGCGCGGACACGAGAACCGCGCCCACGAGCTGACCGAACAGCTTCTGCCCGCCGATGCCCGCGCCGAGGAAGATGCCGTCGCCCATCGCGATTTCGTCCTGACCTGGGTCCAGCCGGGGCTGGCGGGGCTGATGGACGGCAGCGTGTCGACCCTGGCGCCGATCTTTGCGGTGGCCTTCGCCACGCAGAACCCCTGGACGACCTTCCTGGTGGGCGCCGCCGCCAGCATCGGCGCAGGCATCAGCATGGGCTTTACCGAGGCCGCATCCGATGACGGCGTGGTGTCGGGACGCGGATCGCCGCTGAAGCGCGGACTGTCGTCGGGGGTGATGACCACCGTGGGCGGGATGGGGCACGCCCTGCCCTATCTGATCCCGGATTTCTGGACCGCCACCACCATCGCCATCATCGTCGTCTTCGTCGAGCTGTGGGCCATCGCCTGGATCCAGAACCGCTGGATGCAGACGCCCTTCTGGCGGGCCGTCTTGCAAGTCGTCGTGGGCGGTGGTCTGGTGCTGGCCGTTGGGGTGCTGATCGGATCGGGCTGACGGCCCCCGCCCGGGGGCCAGATGACCGAGATCCTGCTCAAGACCCTGCCCTTCTTTGCCCTGATCGGGCTGGGCTGGGTCGCCGCCGCCACGCGGTTCTTTCCCGCCCAGGGCGCGGTCTGGCTGACGAAGTTCGTGTTCTATTTCGCGCTGTCGGCGATGCTGTTCCGCTTTGCCGCGGGGGTCGATCTGGGCCAGCTGTTCGATCTGCGCTTCGTGCTGGCCTATCTGTCGGGATCGTCGGCGGTCTGGGCGGTGGGCCTGTGGGTCGCGCGCGCCCGCGGCCTGGGCCTGGCCGAGGCCGCGATGGAGGCGCAGTGCTGCATGATCGGCAACACCGGCTTTCTGGGCGTGCCGATGCTGGTCGTGCTGCTGGGCCCAGCGGCGATCGGGCCGGTGCTGATGGTGCTGATCATCGACATGCTGGTCTTTTCCACGCTGATCACGCTGATCGTGCATGCCTCGCGCAATGGCGGGGTCGGCGTCGCCGCGATTGTGCCGGTGCTGCGGGGGATCGCGGCCAACCCGATGATCCTGGCGATGGTCGCGGGCCTGTCCTGGGGCGGGCTGGCCCTGCCCATGCCCGGCCCCCTGGACGAGTTCCTGTCGATCCTGGGCGCCGCCGCCACGCCGGGCGCGCTGTTCGCCATCGGCGCCAGCCTGGCCGGGGCGCAGCCTGGCGCGGCTGGCGCCCTCGGCCTGGCTGTCGGGGGCCAAGCTGGTCCTGCACCCGGCCGCGGTGGGTCTGGCGGCCTGGGCCTTCGGGGTGGATCCCGTGTCGGCAGGAGTCATGGTGGTCGCGGCGGGCCTGCCGGTCGCGGGCAACGTCTATATCCTGGCCCAGCATTTCGGGCTGGCGCAGCAGCGGGTGTCGACCGCGATCCTGATCTCGACCGCGGCCAGCATCCTGACCATCCCCGCGCTGATCCTGCTGATCGGGGCCTAGGTCCGCGCAGCCAGCATCGCCTCCTCCAGGATATCCAGCGCCTGCGCGAACTGGTCGTCCGGGATGGTCAGCGGCGCCAGGAAGCGGATCACGTTGCCATGCACCCCGCAGGTCAGCAGCAGTAGCCCCCGCGCCAGCGCCTGTTCGCGCACCCGCGCGGTCAGGCCCGCATCGGGCCCGTCCGGCCCGATGAACTCGGCCGCGACCATGAAGCCCGGCCCCCGGATGTCGGCCAGTTCCGGCATCTGCGGCCGGATCGCCTCCAGCCGCGCCTTCAGCGCCACGCCCAGGCGGTCGGCGCGTTCGCACAGGCCCTCCTCCTCGATCACGTCCAGCACCGCCAGGCCCGCAGCGATCCCCAAGGGGTTGCCGCCATAGGTGCCGCCCAGACCCCCCGGCTCGGCCGCGTCCATGATCTCGGCCCGGCCGGTGACCGCGGCGATGGGCAGCCCGCCGCCCAGACCCTTGGCCATGGTCACCAGATCGGCCGCGACGCCGTGATGCTCCATCGCGAACAGGCGACCGGTGCGGGCAAAGCCGGTCTGCACCTCGTCCGCGATCATCACGATGCCGTGCCGGTCGCACAGCGCCCGGATCGCCACGACGAAATCGGTGGGCGCGGGATAGAAGCCCCCCTCGCCCTGCACCGGCTCGAACACGATGGCGGCGACGCGGGCGGGGTCCAGGTCGGCCTTAAACAGCTTGTCGATGGCGGCAAGGCTGTCCTCGGTGGTGACCCCATGCAGCGGCAGGGGAAGGGCGCGTGGAAGACGTCGGGCATCATGCCGCCGAAGCCCTTCTTGTAGGGGACGACCTTGCCGGTCAGCGTCATTCCCATGAAGGTCCGCCCGTGGAACGCGCCGGTGAAGGCGATGACCGCATCGCGCTTCGTGGCCGCGCGGGCGATCTTGACCGCGTTCTCGCAGGCCTCGGCCCCGGTGGTGACAAAGATCGTCTTCTTGGCGAAATCGCCGGGGGTCGCGTCGTTCAGTCGCTCGGCCAGGCGGACATAGTTCTCATAGGGCAGAACCTGGTGGCAGGTATGCGTGAACGCGTCCAGCTGAGCGCGCACGGCATCGATCACGCGGGGGTGGCGGTGGCCGGTGTTCACGACCGCGATACCGGCAGCGAAATCGATCAGGCGGTTGCCCTCGATGTCTGTGACGGTGGCGTTCTCGGCATGTGCCGCGAAATGGGTCGGTCATCACGCCCACGCCGCGGGCCATGGCGGCGCGGCGGCGGGCGGCGGTTGCCGCGTTGGTCGCGGCGTCGGTCAGGTCCTTCATGGTGCATCCCTCCCTGGATGGATGGTCCAAGGGTGATCCTTTCGCACGCGTTTGCCAACGGCGAACTTCGCCTCGACGCAGGCGGCGGGGCGGGCTATCCCCGGACGCGCACGTTCAAGGGAGGGAACCGGACATGCGCGACATCGCGGATCTGAGGCTGTCGAACATCCTGCTGGCGGTGGACGACGAGGCATCGCCCGCGTCACCCTGAACCGCCCGGCCAAGCGCAACGCGCTGGACCTGGCCACCATCGAGGAGCTGATCGACATCTTCACCACCCTGCCCCGCGCGGGCGTGCGCGCCGCGATCCTGGACGCGGCGGGCGATCATTTCTGCGCGGGGCTGGACCTGGTGGAACATCACCGCGAGGATCGCAGCGCCGCCGATTTCATGCAGGTCTGCCTGCGCTGGCACGATGCGTTCAACCGGATGGAATATGGCGGCGTGCCGGTCATCGCCGTCCTGCAGGGGGCGGTCGTGGGCGGCGGGCTGGAACTGGCCAGCGCCGCGCATATCCGCGTGGCGGGGCCCGGCACCTATTTCGGCCTGCCCGAGGGGCAGCGTGGCCTGTTCACGGGCGGCGGCGCCACGATCCGCGTGGCCGACCTGATCGGCAAGGCGCGGATGATCGACATGATGCTGTCCGGGCGCCTCTATCGCGGGGACGAGGCCGTGTCGGTGGGGCTATGCCAATACATGGTCGACGACCCGGCCGCCCATGCGCTGCAGATCGCGCGCAAGGCGGCACAGAACCCGCCGCTGTCGAACTTCGCCATCTGCTCGGCCATCAGCCACATGCAGAACATGAGCGCGCTGGACGCCGCCCTATGCCGAGGCCGCCGTGGCCGGCGTCGTGAACACCCAAGCCGCGGCCCGCGACAGGCTGGCGGCCTTCGCCGGCGGAACCGCGGACAAGATCAAGCCCGTCTGACAGGGGCGCCATGTCGCGTCGCGGGCCTTGGGCCCGTGCCGCGGCAGCGGTCGGCCGGGGCTCGATGCCCCGGCCGACCGCTCCTCGCTCAGGGCATCAGGGTCAGGACCAGCGTGACCACCCCGCCGATCGCCAGGAACCCCAGCAGCACGAAGACCCCGTCCCGCGCCAGCAGGCCGAACGCCAGCAGGCTGACCACCACGCCCATCAGCGACGAGGTGAAAGGAATGAATTCCAGCAGCGGCATCACCAGCCCACAGCACAGGCAGATCCCCTGCACGATCCAGCGCATGGGCCGGCGCACCAGCGGGGTCAGCCGCTCGTGGCTGACCCGGTCCAGGAACCGCGCGGGCTTCTCCATCCAGTCAAGTGCCTTGCGCAACCGGTCGCCGGACACCTGCCGCCGCATCAGGAAGCCCGGCAGCCAGACGTGATCGCGACCGATCAGCATCTGCGCCGACACCAGCGCGATCAGCAGGCCGCAGATGCTGGAGAACAGCGGCACGCCCGACAGGGGCGACGCCACCGCAAAGGCCGGGATCATCAGGTTGGGGGGCAGCGAATCCTGGCCCAGGGCCTCGGCGATCTGTCCGACGCTGACCTTGTCGCCCTCGGCCCCCTTGCGCACGCGGCCGACCAGATCGGTGATGACGGTGTCATCGCTCATCGCATTCTCCTGCTTGTCGGGGGTGCAACGCATTGACGCGTAACGGGGTCCGCGCTCAGCCCGCGCGGCGTGCGGCGGTCAGCAGCCGGTCCAGCGACTGCAGGAACCGTGCCCGGTCGGCCTTGCCGAACCCCGCCCCGCCGCCCTTGTGGAACGGGTCCGCCGCGCGGATGTCGGCCATCAGGTCGCGCGTGGCCAGCCGTGGGCCGATGTTGCGCACGTCCAGCACCTCTCCGGCATGGGTCAGCACCGCCGCCCCCGCCTTGATGCAGCGATCCGCCAGCGGCAGGTCGCCTGTCACCACCACGTCGCCGGGACCGCAGCTGTCGGCGATCCACTTGTCGGCCTCGTCCGGGCCCGCGGACACGATCTGCAGCCGGACCAGCGGATGCGTGGGCATCCTGAGGCCCCCGTTGCAGACCAGCACCATGGGCACACCCATGCGGACGGCCACCCGCTCGGCCTCGGCCTTGACCGGGCAGGCATCCGCATCGATGAACAGCGTGGTCATCAGTCGCGCAGCAGCTCGTTGATCGAGGTCTTGGACCGCGTCTGCGCGTCGACCCGCTTGACAATCACCGCACAGTACAGGTTCACGCCGTTCTTGGACGGCATCGTGCCCGACACCACGACCGACCCCGCCGGAACCTCGCCATAGGTCACGCTGCCCGTCTCGCGGTCGACGATCTTGGTCGACTGGCCGATATAGACGCCCATCCCCAGGACCGATCCCTCGCGCACGATGCAGCCCTCGACCACCTCCGAACGCGCCGCCGATGAAGCAGTCGTCCTCGATGATCGTCGGCCCCGCCTGCAGCGGCTCCAGCACGCCGCCGATTCCGACGCCGCCCGACAGGTGGACGTTCTTACCGATCTGCGCGCAGGACCCGACGGTGGCCCAGGTGTCGATCATCGCGCCCTCGCCCACATGGGCGCCCAGGTTGACAAAGGACGGCATCAGAACCGCGCCCTTGCCGATGAACGCCGACCGCCGCACGATCGCGCCCGGCACGGCGCGGAACCCCGCGCGGCGCCAGTCGTCCTGGGTCCAGCCGTGGAACTTGGACGGGAACCTTGTCCCACCACGAGGTGCCCTGCGGACCGCCGGCCATCTCCTCCATGTCGTTCAGGCGGAAGGACAGCAGCACCGCCTTTTTCGCCCACTGGTTCACGTGCCAGTCGGCGCCGCGCTTTTCGGCCACGCGCAGGGCGCCGCTGTCCAGCTGGTGCAGGGTCTCGCGCACGGCCTCGCGGGCGGCGCCCTGCGTGTCGGGGGTGATCTCGGCGCGGGCCTCCCACGCGGTTTCGATGGCTTGTTCCAGGTCTTGGGTCATCTTGGCCTCTTGCTGCTGTCGCGTCCGGGTGGAAAACTGTTGCCTGTGGGCTATAAGCATCAACCAATGCCCGCGCAATCCGCGCATCCCCCACCCCGAGGCCTTGATGACCGATACGACCGAACAGGACCGCGCCCATACCCTGCCCGCCAGCAGCCGCGACGCGGCGCGCGCCCGGCATGTGCCCGACACGCCCCAGACCCGTGCGCCGTCCTATCAGCTGGCCTTCAGCGACCGCGACTTCCTGCTGCGCGAGGAGCTTCGCCCCGTCCGCCTGCAGCTGGAACTGCTGAAGCCCCAGATGATCATGGACGAACACGGCATCGAATCCACCGTGGTGATGTTCGGCGGCGCGCGCATCCCGGCGCCCGACGGCGCGGCCCGCGACGCCCGCAGCCCGGCCTTGGCCGAACTGTCGAAATACTATACCGAGGCGCGCCTGTTCGCCCGCTTGATGACCGAACGCAGCCTGGTGCAGGGCGGCAAGGACCTGGTCATCTGCACCGGCGGCGGCCCCGGCGTCATGGAGGCGGGCAACCTGGGCGCGCAGGAGGTCGGCGGCCAGTCGATCGGCCTGGGCATCGTGCTGCCGCACGAGCAGGCGCCCCAACCCCTATGTCACGCCGGACCTGTGCTTCAACTTCCACTATTTCGCGATCCGCAAGATGCATTTCCTGATGCGCGCCCGCGCCATCACGGTCTTCCCCGGCGGCTTCGGCACCCTGGACGAGCTGTTCGAGGCGCTGACCCTGATCCAGACCGGCCGCATGGCCCGCATCCCGGTCCTGCTGTTCGGCGCCGAGTTCTGGGACGGCATCATCAACTGGCAGGCCCTGGCCCGCGCCGGCACGATCAAGCGCGTCCGACCTGGACCTGATCCGCTATGTCGAGACGGCGGACGAGGCCGTGGCGATCATCGACGCCTGGTCGCCGGAATGAAACGCTTGCATCGCGCCCGTGGCCCGATCATGCAGATCGCATGACACGCGCGCTGGACGATCTGGGCTGGGGGCCCTTCTTTGCCGATCAGGTCACCGATGACGATGCGGGGCTGGTGCCCATGCGCATCGCCGCGGTGCACCGGTCGCGGCTGATGGCCGAAACCGGGGCGGGCCAGGTCCGGCTGGACCTGCCGCTGCATGCCACGACCGCAGACTTTGCGGTGGGCGACTGGGTGCTGGCCAAGGGCGACACGCGCGTGGTGGCCCGCCTGCTAGACCGCCGCGCCCTGCTGCGTCGCCGGACCGAGGGGGCGGATGCCCGCCAGCTGATCGCCGCCAACGTGGACACGCTGTTCGTGGTCACGTCGTGCAACGACGATTTCAACCCGGCGCGGCTGGAACGCTATCTGGCCCTGGCGAACGAGGCCGGGACGGACCCGGTGATCGTGCTGACCAAGATCGACAAGATCGACAAGGTCGACGACCCGTCGGACTGGGTCGACCGCGCCCGCACCCTGCAGCGCGGGCTGCAGGTCGTGGCGCTGAACGCCAAGTCGCCCGATGCGGCCGCGGTGCTGGCACCCTGGTGCGGACCGGGGCGGACGGTCGCGCTGGTGGGTTCGTCCGGGGTGGGCAAATCGACGCTGCTGAACACGCTGTCGGGCCGCGATGCCCAGGCCACCGGGGAGATCCGCGAATCGGACGCCAAGGGGCGGCACACCACCACTGCGCGGTCGCTGCATCCGGTGGCGGGCGGGGGCTGGGTCATCGACACGCCCGGCATGCGCACGCTGCACGTGGCCGATGTCGCCGTGGGCATCGAGATGCTGTTCGCCGAGATCACCGAACTGGCCCCCCATTGCCGGTTCCGCGACTGCACCCATGCGCATGAACCGGGCTGCGCGGTGCAGGCGGCCGTGCGCGCCGGCACGCTGGACGCGGACCGTCTGGAACGCTGGCGCAAGCTGCACGACGAGAACCGCGACAACACCCCGGTCCAGACCGGACCCCGCGGCAACCGCACCACCCTGCCCCGCGGCGGCAGGCGGCGCTGATGATCACTGCTCCCGCAATCATGTTGCACGCGCTGGGGGAGAGGTCGTCCCCTGGCGGACGTTTCCCGGTTTGGGCAGCCGTTGTTGCTGCAAGCGTCGTCGAACAGCCAAGCACATAGGCCGCATCCTGCATCACGATGGCTCAGGTCGCCGATGAAGCCACACTGAAAATACGACGAACAGGGCCAAGGGTCACGCGCCAAAACTGTTTGTGCGTGGCGAGGCCAAACGCATCGCAAACAGGCCTTTGGACCGGTCGACGGGCAAAAACACCCGTTACGCCGCGGCGGCGATCACCGCCAAACGCACTGTAGAGCGTGCCATCCGCACAGGAGGTCGCCGTCGAGCAGCCTGCCGGTGGCAGGTGCCGTGACCGGCCCCGCGCCAGGTTCAGACGGGCTGTTCTAGGCGGTTTCCGCCGCGATCTGGGCGCGGGACTTCCGGCCGCGTTCTGTCGCTGATTTCAGCTGACCGCAGGCGGCCATGATGTCCTCTCCGCGCGGGGTGCGGATCGGGCTGGCATAGCCCGCATTGTGGATGATGTTCGCGAAGGCATGGATGCGGTTGTTGCTGGACCGCTTGTAGGGGGCGCCGGGCCATTCGTTGAACGGGATCAGGTTGATCTTGGCCGGGATGCCCTCGATCAGCTTGACCAGGCGGTGCGCGTCCTCGTCGCTGTCGTTCACGCCCGCCAGCATCACGTATTCAAAGGTGATCCGCTCGCTGTTGGTCAGGCGGGGATAGTCCCGCAGCGCGGCCAGCAGCGTCTCGATATTCCAGCGCTTGTTGATGGGGACCAGGCGGTCGCGGACCTCGTCCGTCGTGGCGTGGAAGCTGACCGCCAGCAGGCAGCCGATCTCCTGCGCGGTGCGCGCGATCTCGGGGACGACGCCGCTGGTCGACAGGGTGATGCGGCGGCGCGACAGGGACAGGCCCTCGTTGTCCATCACGACCTTCATCGCGTCGCGGACGTTCTCGAAATTGTACAAGGGCTCGCCCATGCCCATCAGGACGATGTTGCTGATCAGCCGCGTCTCGTCCTTGGGGGCGCCCTGGACGGGCCCATTCGCCCAGATCGTCGCGCGCCAGCATCAGCTGGCCGACGATTTCCCCGGGCGTCAGGTTGCGCACCAGCTTCTGCGTGCCGGTATGGCAGAACGAACAGGTCAGCGTGCAGCCCACCTGGCTGCTGACGCAGAGCGTGCCGCGGCCCTCCTCGGGGATGTAGACGACCTCGACCTCGTGGCCGCCGGCGATGCGGACAAGATACTTGCGCGTGCCGTCGCTGCTGACCTGACGGGTCACCATCTCGGGCAGGGTGATCTCGAAATTGGCCGCCAGCAGGGCGCGGTAATCCTTGGCCAGGTTGGTCATCTGCGCGAAATCGCGCACGCCCCAGTGATAGACCCACTGCCAGAACCTGGCCCACGCGCATCTTGGCCTGACGCTCGGGCGTGCCCGCCGCGACCAGGGCGTCCAGCAGCTGCGCACGCGTCAGGCCGACGATGTTCGTCAGCCCGCCCTGGGGCAGCTTGCGCGGAAGCGTCATCACGTCCTGCGTGATCGGCGCAGACGGGGTCTGATCGGTCATGAAGATCACCGGTGTTGGAACGGCCCAAGGGGCGAAAGACAGCCACATATGCGAAAGCGGGCCCGAAATCAACCGGCCCGCCCCCTGGTTCCGTCAGGACTGCAACCTTGCGGTTACTGGCAGCGCTCGCGTGCGCTGTTGGTCGCGGCGGTGATGCCCGACAGGCTGAACGTGTCCTTGGTCGTGGTGCCGCGTGCCGAACGGCCGGTCACGACCGCCGACGAGCCGCCGCGCAGGGCCGCGATCATCGCCTCGTCGTCGGACGGGCTGCCGGTCCAGGCGCTCTCGCCCTCGGTGAACAGGTTGAACGTGCGGCCGCCCACATCGACCTCGACCGTCGAATCCGGGGCGAAGGGATAGCCGCCGCTGAAGCTGACCTCTCCGTTCTGGCCGGGACGATAGGCGACGTACAGGCGGATGTCGCCGCGCGTCACCTCGGTCGGCTGACCGTCGCGGGTGTTCAGCGTGGATTTCGGGGGCGAGACTGCCCAGCATTCGCGCGGGTTGTCGGCCGCGAAGACTGTCCAGTCCCCTTCGGTCGCCACGACGTTGCTGGATTCTTGCGCAACCGCCGTGCCCAGTCCGGCGATCAGGACAAGGCTGGCGCCCATGCCGCGCAGGGTGGTGGTAATCATGCTCTGGCCTCCTGCCAATTCAATTCGCCGCTTCGCCCGGCGTTCTTCCTGATTGCTGTGGTCTTTTCAACCATCTGTCGTCAGGATAGCGAAAATCGCCGCCCGTTAAAGGCTGCGCAAGCACAATCGCGCAATTGTCAGGGAGAAAACATGCGGTCCGCAGAAATGATCGAACTGTGGCGCGGCGACATGCGCGAAAGCCTGCATGCCGGCCATGCCGTGATCTGCGACGCCCATGGCGTGGTCGAGGCCTGGGGGCGACCCGGGCAGGTGATCTATCCGCGGTCGTCGTGCAAGATGATCCAGGCGCTGCCGCTGATGGAAAGCGGGGCCGCCGATGGGGCGGGTCTGACCGACCGCCAGCTGGCCCTGGCCTGCGCCAGCCATTCGGGGGCGGCGATGCATGTCACGGCCGTGGACAGCTGGCTGACCGGGTTGGGCCTAGGCGAGCCCGACCTGCGCTGCGGCAGCCACATGCCCCGCGACCCGGAGGAGAACCGCCGCCTGACCTGTTCGGACAGCGCGCCCTGCCAGCTGCACAACAACTGTTCGGGCAAGCATGCGGGCTTTCTGACGCTGAACCGCCACCTGAAGGGCGGGCCGGATTATGTAGAGCCCGACCACCCGGTCCAGCGTGCCGTCAAGGAGGCCTTCGAGGCGGTCACCGACGAGGAGAGCCCCGGTTTCGGCATCGACGGCTGTTCGGCCCCGAACTGGGCCTGCACGGTCGAGGGGCTGGCCCGCGCGATGGCACGGTTCGCCAATCCCGGAACGGACAGGCGCGGCATGGCCATGCGGCGGCTGGTGGACGCGATGCGCAGCCACCCCGAGATGGTCGCGGGCGAGGGTCGGTCCTGCACCGAGCTGATGCGCGCGATGGGGGGCGTCGCGGCGATCAAGACCGGGGCCGAGGCGGTGTTCGTTGCGATCCTGCCCGACCAGGGCCTGGGCGTCGCGCTGAAGATCACCGATGGCGGCACCCGCGCCAGCGAGGCCGCGATCACCGCGCTGCTGATTCACCTAGGCGTTCTGGATGCGGCCCATCCTGCGGCGCAGGCGCTTCTGGACGGACCGATCCTGAACTGTCGCGGCATGGTCACGGGCAACCTGCGCCGCGCGCCGGGCTTTCCCGCCTGAGGGCCGTCACATCCCCGACATGGAGCCGTGCTTTACTGTACGGCACGGGATGCCCCCGTCCCGTTCCCGTGCCCCGAACCGGCGCCCCTTGGCAGAGCGGGCGCCGGATGCGCGGTCTCAGATCATCTGCCAGATCAGCCGACCCGCCAGCAGGGTCGAGGTCACGACCAGCAGCGGCTTGATCAGCCGCGCGCCGATGCGCGAGGCCAGCCGCGCGCCCAGCATCGCCCCCGCGATCTGCGCCGCCCCCATCACCATGCCCAAAAGCCACAGCGGCTGGCCGACCAGCGCGAAGGCCCCCAGCCCGCCCAGGTTCGAGGCGAAGTTCAGCAGCTTGGTATGGGCCGTGGCCTTCAGAACCCCGTATCCGGCCAGCGTGACAAACCCGATCATGTAGAAGGCCCCGGCCCCCGGCCCGATCAGCCCGTCATAGAAGCCCACGAACGGCACCACCGTCGCCGCAAAAACCAAGGGCGTCAGGCGGCGCGTGCGGTCCAGGTCGTTCAGTCCGGGTTTCAGCGCAAAGAACAACGCGATGCCGATCAGGATGACCGGCAGGATCAGCCGCAACCCGTCGGTGGGGATCGCGCTGACCAGCACCGCCCCCGCGGCCCCCGCCGCCCCCGCGATCAGCGCGGATTTCCACTGGCTGCGCAGATCGACCAGCCCCCGCGCCGCATAGCTGAGCGCGGCCGTCCCCGCGCCGAAGACGCCCTGCACCTTGTTCGTGGCCAGCGCCTGCGCGGGCGACAGTCCCGCCAGCATCAGGATGGGCAGCGTGATCAGCCCGCCCCCGCCCGCGATGGCATCGACGAAGCCTGCGGCAAAGGCCGCCATCATCAGCAGCATCACCAGGTCGGCGGTCAGTTCGAACATCATCGGGACTTTCGGTGGGGCAATCGTCGCAGGGGTATTTGAACAAAGGAGAAATCAGGGGGTGACGAAATCCTCGTCCGCGAAGCCCTGCAGGTACAAGAGCGCGGTCAGGTCGCCGTGGTTGATGCGGATCTGGGCCTGGGCGGCGACCGCGGGTTTCGCGTGCAGCGCCACCCCGGCACCGGCCAGCTGGATCATGCCCAGGTCGTTGGCGCCGTCGCCCACCGCGATCGCGTTCTGGGGCGTGGTGCCGAGGCGGGCGGCGATCTGGGTCAGGGCATCGACCTTGGCCTCGCGCCCAAGGATGGGCAGGGCGACCTGCCCGGTCAGCACGCCGTCCTGCGCCAACAGCGTGTTGGCACGGTGTTCGTCGAAGCCCAGGGTCTGGGCCACGGCCCGGGTGAAGCTGGTGAAGCCCCCCGAAACCAGCGCGGTATAGGCCCCGTGCGCGCGCATGGTCGCCACCAGCACGGCCCCGCCCGCGGCATAGGTGATGCGTTCGGCCAGGACCTGGGCGATGACCGCCTCCGGCAGGTTCGCCAGCAGGGCCACGCGTTCGGTCAGCGCGGCGTTGAAGTCCAGCTCTCCGTTCATGGCGCGGGCGGTGATCTGGGCCACGCGGGGGCCGAAACCCGCCATGTCGGCCAGTTCGTCGATGCATTCCTGATCGATCATGGTCGAATCCATGTCAGCGATCAGGATGCGCTTGCGCCGCCCGCCCGCGGGCTGGATCGCCAGGTCGATGCCGATGGCCTGCAGGTCGGACCAGACCTGATCCGAATCGCCCGGAAGCACCGCGATGTCGAATTCGGCGGCCACGCCCGGCGACAGCCAGCGCGTCACGTCGCCACCCCATCGGTCGGCCAGACCGCCGGGCAAGGCATCATCCAGATTGGCTGCGGCAGGCGCCGCGATCAGCGAGACGGTGAACATGGGCGCGGTCCTTGTGCGGTTGCCTGCGGGTGTAGGACAAAGTTTTTTCTTGCGCCAGAGCGGGAGGGGCCTTAGGTCGGTCGGTGGGACACCCCTCCCCAACGAGGGGCTTTTTAGCTGGAAGGCTAGCCACATGACCGATCATGCGATCCCGGCTGCGCGGCCGGAAAACCCGCGCTTTTCTTCGGGCCCCTGCGCCAAGATCCCCCATTATTCGCTGGACATGCTGTCGGACGCGCCCCTGGGCCGGTCGCATCGCGCCGCCGTCGGCAAGTCCAAACTGGCCGAGGCCATCGAGCTGACCCGTGCGGTCCTGGGTGTGCCGGCCGATTACCGCATCGGCATCGTCCCCGGCTCCGACACCGGCGCGGTCGAGATGGCGATGTGGACCCTGCTGGGCGCCCGCCCCGTCGAGATGCTGGCCTGGGAAAGCTTTGGCGAAGGCTGGGTCACGGATGCCGTGAAGCAGCTGAAGCTGGACGCCACGGTCCGCAAGGCCGATTACGGCAAGATCGTCGATCTGGCAGAGGTCGATTTCGACAAGGACGTCGTCTTCACCTGGAACGGCACCACCAGCGGCGTGCGCGTGCCGAACGGCGACGCGATCCCCGCCGACCGCGCGGGCCTGACCATCTGCGACGCGACCAGCGCGGCCTTCGCCATGGACCTGCCCTGGGACAAGCTGGATGTGGTGACCTTCAGCTGGCAGAAGGTGCTGGGCGGCGAGGGCGCGCATGGCGTCCTGATCCTGTCGCCGCGCGCCGTCGAGCGGCTGGAGACCTATGTCCCCGCCTGGCCGCTGCCCAAGATTTTCCGCATGACCAAGGGCGGCAAGCTGATCGAGGGCATCTTCAAGGGCGAGACGATCAACACGCCCTCGATGCTGGCCGTCGAGGATTACCTGGTCGCGCTGAAATGGGCGCAATCTCTGGGCGGGCTCACGGCGCTGATCGCGCGGGCGGATGCCAATGCGGGCGCGGTGCGCGATTTCATCGCGGACAAGGACTGGATCGCCGATCTGGCCGAGGACCCGGCCACCGCGTCGACGACCAGCGTCTGCCTGAAGTTCACCGATCCGGCGATCAGGGACGGCGCGGCCTTTGCCAAGGCCGTGGCCAAGCGCCTAGAGAAGGAAGGCGTGGCGCTGGACGCCGGCGCCTATCGCGACGCGCCTGCGGGCCTGCGCATCTGGTGCGGATCGACGGTCGAGACCGCCGATGTCGCGGCACTGATGCCGTGGATCGAATGGGCGTACCGCGCCGAACTGGCCGCGCAATAAGCCAAGCGGACCGGGGGCCAGTCCCCCGGACCCACCCTGGTATTTCTCCAACGAAGAAACATGGCGTCGGCGAGGCCTGGCCCCGATGCCCCTGCAAGGATGAATGACATGCCGAAGGTTCTCGTCTCGGACAAGCTGTCGGAAACCGCCGTCCAGATCTTTCGCGATCGCGGCGTCGAGGTGGATTACCTGCCCGATCTGGGCAAGGACAAGGAGAAGCTGGCCGAGGTGATCGGGCAGTATGACGGGCTGGCCATCCGGTCGGCGACCAAGGTCACCGACAAGCTGCTGGAAGGCGCGACCAACCTGAAGGTCATCGGCCGCGCCGGCATCGGGGTCGACAATGTCGACATCCCGGCCGCCAGCAAGAAGGGCGTGATCGTGATGAACACGCCCTTCGGCAACAGCGTGACCACGGCCGAGCATGCCATCGCGATGATGTTCGCGGTCGCGCGCCAGCTGCCCGAGGCCAGCGTCAGCACCCATGCCGGCAAGTGGGAGAAGAACCGCTTCATGGGGGTCGAGCTGTTCAACAAGACCCTGGGCGTGATCGGGGCGGGCAACATCGGCGGCATCGTGATCGACCGCGCCCTGGGTCTGCACATGAAGGTGCTGGCCTATGACCCCTTCCTGTCCGAGGATCGCGCCAAGGAACTGGGCGTGACCAAGGTCGAGCTGGACGACCTGCTGGGCAAGTCCGACTTCATCACCTTCCACGTGCCGCTGACCGACAAGACCCGCAACATCCTGTCGCGCGAGGCCATCGCCAAGCTGAAGAAGGGCGTGCGCATCATCAACTGCGCCCGCGGCGGCCTGGTCGACGAGGAGGCGCTGGCCGAGGCGTTGAAGGACGGGCGCGTGGCGGGTGCCGCATTCGACGTCTTTGCCGTCGAGCCCGCGACGGAAAGCCCGCTGTTCAACCTGCCCAACGTCGTCGTCACGCCCCATCTGGGCGCCGCCACGACCGAGGCGCAGGAGAACGTCGCCCTGCAGGTCGCCGAGCAGATGTCGGACTATCTGCTGACGGGCGCGGTGCAGAACGCGCTGAACATGCCCTCGGTCACGGCCGAGGAGGCCGCGGTGATGGGCCCCTGGATCAAGCTGGCCGCGCATCTGGGCGCCTTCGTGGGCCAGATGACCGACGAGCCGATCAAGGCGATCAACGTGCTGTATGACGGCGTCGTGTCCGAAATGAACCTGAACGCGCTGAACGCGGCGGTGATCGCCGGCGTGATGAAGGCGTCGAACCCGGACGTGAACATGGTGTCGGCCCCGGTCATGGCCAAGGATCGCGGCGTGCAGGTGTCCACCACCAAGCAGGACAAGGCCGGCGCCTATGAGGGTTACGTCAAGGTCACCTGCGTGACCGAGACGCGCGAGCGCTCGATCGCGGGCACGGTGTTCAGCGATGGCAAGCCGCGCTTCATCCAGATCCGCGGGATCAACGTGGACGCCGAGGTGGGAAGCCACATGCTGTACACCCGCAATAAGGACGTTCCCGGCGTCATCGGCGCGCTTGGGATGACCCTGGGCGATCTGGGCGTGAACATCGCGAACTTTACCCTGGGGCGGGCCGCCAACGGGGCGGATGCCATCGCGATCCTGTACCTGGATGAGGCGATCAGCGACGAGGCCCTGGCCACGCTGCAGAACACCGGCAAGTTCCTGCAGGCCCGCCGGCTGCAGTTCGAGGTTTGACCTCGGCCCCGCACGCCCTTACCCAAGGGGCGTGCGGACCCTCCCTGCCGCGCGCCACGGCCAGGTGACAGATGCGACTTTATGCGATCGGCGACATTCACGGACAGCTGGACCTGCTGAAGGCCGCGCATCAGCGGATCTTCGACGACGGCGGGCCTGATGCGGTCATCGCCCATGTGGGCGACCTGATCGACCGCGGTCCCGATTCGCGCGGCGTGGTGGACCACCTGTTGCGCGGCCAGCAGGCGGGGCGGCCCTGGATCGTCACCCGCGGCAATCACGACCGCTTTCTGCCCGCGTTTCTGAACCAGCCGGACTGGATCGACCCGGGCCTGTCGTCCGGACAGCATTGGGTGGACCATCCGGGTCTGGGCGCGGCCGCGACGCTGCGGTCCTATGGCGTGGACCCGGATCAGCCGCGCGATGCGCTGCTGCGCGATGCGCGGGCGGCGGTTCCTGCGGATCACGCGCGGTTCCTGGCGGCGCTGCCGCTGTGGTATCTGCATCCGCTAGCGCTGGTCGTGCATGCGGGCATCCGCCCGGGCATCGACCTGCAGGACCAGGCCGAGGGCGACCTGGTCTGGATCCGCCAGGGGTTCCTGGACAGCGACGTCGATTTCGGGCCGCTGGTCGTGCACGGGCACACCGCGCTGGAGGCCCCCGCCCTGTACGCAAACCGCCTGAACCTGGACGGGGGCGCCGCCTATGGCCGGCCGCTGTCCGCCGCCGTCATCGAACCGGGTGCCGTGCACCTACTGACCGAATCGGGCCGCCAGCCCCTGTTGCCGGAGTAGACCATGCGCCTTGCCCTGACCCTTGCCCTGACCCTTGCCCCCCTGTCGTTGCAGGCCGAGGAGGTCGGCCGCGTCGGCGTGGACTGGGTCGGCAACGATGTCGTCATCGAGGCGATCAAGGACCCCGAGGTGCCGGGCGTGACCTGCCATCTGGCCTATTTCAGCCGCTCGGTCCTGGACCGGCTGAGCCAAGGCAACTGGTTCGAGGATCCGTCCAACAGTGCGATCCAGTGCACCCGCACCGGGCCCATCGACGTCAGCGCCCTGACCCCCGGCGAGGGAGAGAACGTGTTCAGCGAGGGGCGTTCGCTGGTGTTCAAGTCGCTGCGGGTGCAGCGCATCTATGACGCCGACAACCGCGTGCTGGTCTATCTGGCCCATGCCAACCAGGTCAGCGAGGGGTCGGCCAAGATGTCGATGGCGACCGTGCCCCTGACGGCGGACGACATCGCCCCCTGATCGCCTGCCGGTGGACAGGACCGTCGCGGCGCGCTAGAAGGCGCGCTGACTTTTGTTGATCCCTGACACGAACGATGGATACCGCCCGGATGCAGGCCCAAAGCCGCCACGCGAAATACAGCCTGGGACAGGTCGTCCGGCACCGTTCGCGGCCGTTCCGGGGCGTGATCTTCGACGTTGATCCCGAATTCGCGAATACCGAGGAATGGTACGAATCCATCCCCGAGGATTCGCGTCCCGATCGCGACCAGCCGTTCTATCATCTGTTCGCCGAGACCGAGGCGACCTACTACGTGGCCTATGTGTCCGAACAGAACCTTGAACTGGACGTGTCGGGCGAACCGCTGGACCACCCCGAGGTCGGGGACATGTTCAGCGCCTTTCAGGACGGCCGCTATTTCCTGGCGGGACCGGTCAACTAGGCGTCGACCTCCATCTGGGCAAAGGGGATGCTGAAGGCCAGATAGTTCCGGCTTTCCTCGCGGTAATAGCACAGGGCCTGCGTCAGGTCCTGGATCAGGAACCAGCCGAAGCCGCCTTCGGGCAGATCGTCCGCGACCATCGGCGGCAGGCTGCGCGGCAGCAGGCAGTCGTCGGGCAGCGAGATCCCGTCATCGGTCAGCGCGCAGGCCAGGCCCGAACTGTGGCGCACGATGCACAGGTGGATCACCGGCAGCCGCGCCTGTTCCGCCTGGCCCAGCGGGGCGTGTTCGGCGACGTTGTTCATCACTTCGGCCAGGACCAGTTCCAGCCGGCCCAGGGTGTCGTCGCCCACCTCTCCGCGGAAACGCTGGCGGACGTCCTGCAGGGTGTCGCGCACGATCATCGGATGGGCGTTCAGGACGCGGTGGAACATCGGCTGCGTCAGTGCGGATGCACGGTTTCCGATGCCCGGATCGGAGCGTTCACTGGGTGTCATTCTCGTTGCTCCTTCTGAGCGGTACGGGGCTGAGCGGTGCGGGGCTGGATGTCGAACACGCTGTCCATCCGCGTCAGGCGGAACACGCGTTCGACATTGGGCGTCAGCGCGAACAGCACCAGCGCCAGGTTCTCGGGCAGGCTCTTGCGGACGGCGATCATCGCCCCCAGGCCAGAGCTGTCCATGAAGTCCACCGCGGCCATGTCCATGTGCACCGGCTTGCGGTTCTTGACCACGATCTCGCGCAGCTTGTCCTTGAACAGGGTCGCAATCGCCGCGTCGATCCGGGGTTCCGTCACCGTGATGTTCAGATGGGATTCGGCGTCTTCGACGATGAACTGCATGATTCCGGGCCTTCCTTGCGCATCTGCATCCTTGACTAGACCCCAAAGGTTACGATCCGGTAAGCGCGAGGACAGATCGGGGGGAAAGATCATGACAATTCAGGACATCTACGTGCTGGGGGCGGCGCGCACGCCGATGGGCGGGCTGATGGGCGCGCTGTCGGGGGTGTCCGCGGCCGATCTGGGTGGGGCGGCCATCGCCGCGGCACTGGCGCGCGCGGGCGGGCCCGCGGTCGATGCGCTGTTCATGGGCTGCGTCCTGCCCGCGGGCCAGGGCCAGGCCCCGGCGCGGCAGGCGGGCTTTGCCGGGGGGCTGGGGCAGGAGGTGCCGGCAACGACGCTGAACAAGATGTGCGGGTCGGGGATGCAGGCGGTGATGATGGCGTCCGATGCCATCCGCGCCGGCAGCGCCGGGATCGTCGTCGCGGGCGGCATGGAGAGCATGTCGAACGCCCCCTACCTGCTGCCCAAAATGCGCGCCGGGGCGCGCCTGGGTCATGCACAGGCGCTGGACCACATGTTCCTGGACGGGCTGGAGGATGCCTATGACAAGGGCCGCCTGATGGGCACGTTTGCCGAGGATTGCGCCGCGGAGTTCGCCTTTTCCCGCCAGGCGCAGGACGACTATGCCCTGGCCAGCCTGACGCGCGCGCAGGAGGCCATCGCCGGCGGCGCGTTCGCGACCGAGATCGCACCGGTCACCGTGCCCGGCCGCGGCAAGATCACCGTGGTTGACACCGACGAACAGCCCGGCCTGGCCCGCCCCGACAAGATCCCGCTGCTGAAACCCGCGTTCCGCGACGGGGGCACCGTGACGGCGGCCAACAGTTCGTCCATCTCGGACGGGGCGGCGGCGCTGGTGCTGGGAGGTCGGGCGCAGGGCGCCGTCGCGCGCATCGTCGGCCATGCCAGCCACGCCCAGGCCCCCGGCCAGTTCCCCACCGCGCCCGTGCCCGCCGCCGAAAAGCTGCTGGCGCGGATCGGATGGGACAGGAACAGGGACAGCGTCGATCTGTGGGAGGTGAACGAGGCCTTTGCCGTCGTGCCGATGGCCTTCATGGCGCGGATGGGCCTGTCCCATGACCGCGTGAACGTGCATGGCGGAGCATGCGCCCTGGGCCATCCGATCGGCGCGTCGGGGGCGCGGATCATCGTCACGCTGATCCATGCGCTGCAGGCGCGGGGGCTGCGCCGGGGCGTGGCCGCGATCTGCATCGGCGGCGGCGAGGGAACCGCGCTGGCGGTCGAACTGTGCTGATCTGCCTGCCAAACCGGCAGGCTGCCCCGGGCGCCGGCAGCGGCGCCCCCGCCACGGCGCCAAGCTGCGGAACCAATGGGCAAATCCGGCGGTTCTGCTGTGGACTTACCGGAACCGGGCGCGGATCATCGATCCAAGGAAAGACCCGGAAGCGTTGCGTCAGTCAGTGGGGGAGTGATGAGTTACTATAACGAGATGTACGAGGGCGACAGCGTCCGCGACCCCTATGCCCGCCTGCGGGAATGGGTCGAGACCATGCCCGACGATTTCCGCCAGATGAAGCAGGCCGAGGCCGAGGCGCTGTTCCGCCGCATCGGCATCACCTTCGCCGTCTATGGCGAGGGGGGCGACCCGGACCGGCTGATCCCCTTCGACATGATGCCCCGCGTGTTCGAGCAAGCCGAGTGGCGCCGCCTGGAACGCGGCATCAAGCAGCGCGCCCGCGCGCTGAACGCCTTCCTGCGCGACGTCTATGGCCGCGGAGAAATCATCCGCGCCGGACGCATCCCCGCCCGCCTGGTCTATCAGAACGAGGCGTTCGAGAAGTCGGTGGTGGGGTTCGTGCCCCCGCGCGGCGTCTATTCCCACATCATCGGCATCGACCTGGTCCGCACCGCCAAGGACGAGTTCTATGTGCTGGAGGACAACTGTCGCACGCCGTCGGGCGTCAGCTACATGCTGGAGAACCGCGAGATCATGATGCGCATGTTCCCGGCCCTGTTCCGCGGCAACCGCATCGAACCCGTCGACCAGTATCCCGACCTTCTGCGCCGCACGCTGGAATCGGTGGCGCCCGCGAAATGCAGCGACCGGCCGACCTGCGTGATCCTGACGCCGGGCCATTACAACAGCGCCTATTACGAACACAGCTTCCTGGCCAACCTGATGGGGGTCGAGCTGGTCGAAGGGCAGGATCTGTTCGTAGATGGCGAATTCTGCTATATGCGCACGACCACCGGGCCCAAGCGCGTGGACGTGATCTATCGCCGGATCGACGATCCCTATCTGGACCCGCTGTGCTTCCGCCCCGATTCGATGCTGGGCATTCCGGGGCTGATGGACGTGTACCGGTCTGGCGGCGTGTCGATCTGTTCGGCACCCGGCGCGGGCGTGGCCGATGACAAGGCCATTTATACCTTCGTCCCCGAGATGGTGCGCTTCTATCTGGGAGAGGAGCCGATCCTGAACAACGTCCAGACCTGGACGCTGTGGAAGGACGACGATTACCGCTATGTGATGGAGCATCTGCCCGAACTGGTCGTCAAGGAGGTCCACGGATCGGGCGGCTACGGCATGCTGGTCGGTCCCAAGTCGACCAGGGAGGAGATCGAGGCGTTCCGCGCCAAGATCCAGGCCAATCCGTCGAACTACATCGCCCAGCCCACGCTGGCACTGTCGACCTGCCCGACCTTCGTGGACGAGGGCATCGCGCCGCGCCACGTCGACCTGCGCCCCTATTGCCTGTGCGGCGACCGGATCGAGCTGGTGCCGGGCGGGCTGACGCGTGTCGCGCTGCGCGAGGGGTCGCTGGTGGTGAACTCGTCCCAGGGCGGGGGTGTCAAGGACACCTGGGTGTTGTCGGAATGAGGGGACGTAACACGATGCTCAGCCGCACCGCCTCGAACCTGTTCTGGATGGGCCGCCATCTGGAACGTGCCGAAACCGCCGCGCGCCTGCTGGACGTGGGACAGCGCATCACGCTGCTTCCCAACACCGAGGCCGGGTACCAGAACGAATGGAACTCGTTGCTGCAGGCATCAGGCAGTTCGGACCTGTTCGCGCAGAAATACGGAGAGATCACCCAGGAGAACATCGAGGAGTTCATCTTCTTCGACCGCGCCAACCCGTCATCGGTGGCCAGCTGCCTTGAAAAGGCGCGCGAGGCCGGTCGGATCGTGCGCACCGCGCTGACCAGCCAGGTCTGGGACGCGCTGAACGTGGCCTTCCAGGAGCTGCGCCGGATCGAACGCCAGCCGCGCGCAAAGCTGGACACCGCAGGGCTGACCGATTTCACCACCGGCCACACCTCGACCGTGCGCGGCGCGATCAACGCGACGCAGCTGAGGAACGACGGCTGGCACTTCATGAACCTGGGATACGGGCTGGAACGCGCCGACGCGACTGCGCGCCTGCTGGACGTCAAGTATTTCGTCCTGTTGCCGCGGATCGAGTTCGTGGGATCGGGCCTGGACACCTATCAGTGGCAGGTGATCCTGCGCGCGCTGTCAGCGCACCGGGCATATCACTGGGCCTATGGCGGCGACATCACCGCGGGCCAGGTGGCCGATTTCCTGATCCTGAACGGGGAAAGCCCCCGCGCACTGATCACGTCGCTGTATGAGACCGTGTGGCACCTTGAAGGGCTGGCGCGGCGCTATGGCGACGGGGTGCCGACCAGCGCCCGCGACAAGGCGCGCGAGGTTCTGGCAGCCCTGCAGGCACGCGACATCGAGATGATCTTCGATGAGGGGCTGCACGAGTTCCTCAGCTGGTTCATTCTGGAACTGTCCGAGATTTCCAACCTGGTGCACCAGGATTACCTGCTTGGAGGGGTGTGACCCATGCGCCTGAAGATCTCTCACGAGACGGTCTATCGCTATGGCCAGCCGATCCGGAACCTGGTGCAGAGCCTGCGCCTGACGCCGTCGGTGTTCGAGGGACAGAAGACCCATGAATGGCAGATCGACGTGTCGGGCGGCGTCAAGGGGCCGGGGTTCCGCGACGGCGCCGGCGACTGGATCGAGGGTTGGACCGTGCGCGGTCCGGTCGATCATGTGACCGTGCGCATCAGCGGACGCATCGACACCCGAGACACGGCAGGAGTCCTGCGCGGCCACCGCGAGATGATCCACCCGCTGACCTATCTGCGCGACAGTCCCGCCACGCGTCCCGACGATGCGCTGCGCGATCTGGCGCAGTCGGTCGAGGGCACCGACCGGCTGGACCTGGCGCATCAGCTGTCGATGTCGGTCAGCGACCGGATCGCGTTCCGCCCCGGCGTGACCCATACCGGCACCACCGCATCCGAGGCCCTGACCCTGGGAGAGGGCGTCTGCCAGGACCACACCCACGCCCTGACCGCCATCGCCCGCCTGCGCGGCCTGCCGGCGCGCTATGTGTCGGGCTATCTGCATTCGACCATCGACGGGCAGGCCCATGACGCGGCCCATGCCTGGGCCGAGATCCATGTCGAGGGGTTGGGATGGGTCGGGTTCGACGCCGCCAACCGCTGTTGCCCGGACGAACGCTATGTCCGTCTGGGGTCGGGCCTGGACGCGGCGGACGCGGCCCCGATCCGGGGCGTGGCCCTGGGCACCGGGTCCGAGGACATGGATGTCAGCGTCCGGGTCGAGGAGATGGCCCAGTAGGAACCGGGGGCAGCACCCCCGGTCCAGCTGTCGTCACAGGGTGATGCGATAGCGGGCAAAGCCTTCGGGCGCGTCGCCCGCCGGTTCGATGGTCAGGGCGGTCACGTCCTGCAGATAGGCGGCGGCCCCCGGCCCCGTGTCGAACAGCACCGTCGCGCCGTCCAGCGCCGCGAACGACCAGTTTCCATCGGCCGAGGGGTTAATCGTCCCCTGGTCCAGGATATAGCGGACGATCACGTCGCGGTTGGTGTCCGGCCCCTCGAACACCACGGTCGAGCCATCCGCGCCGGGGAACGACCCGCCGCCGGTGGCGCGATAGTTGTTGGTGGCGATGATGAACTCGGCCGCCGGATCGACCGGCTGTCCGTCGATGGCCAGATCGACGATGCGGTTCGCGTCCGCGTCGGCCAGCGCCCCGTCGGCGTCGAACCGCGAGGGCTGCGACAGGTCGATCCGATAGGTCACCCCGTCGATCACGTCAAAGTTGTAGCTGCGGAAGTCGGGGTTCAGCAGCATCTGGTCCGCCTGCCCCGGTTCGATCCGGTTGAAGGCCCCCGCGCTGCGCTCCAGCCAGTCCTTGACCTGCGCGCCGGTCACGCGCACGGCGCGGATGGTGTTGGGATACAGATACAGGTCGGCCACATTGCGGATGGCGATGTCGCCCGGCGGCACGTCGGTGAAGTAATCCGGCCCGCCCCGCCCGCCGGCCTTGAAGGGCGCCGCCGCCGACAGGATCGGCAGCCCCTCGTGCTCGGTCCCGGCCAGCATCTGCGCGATGTACCAGCTTTGCGCGTTCGACACGATCTGGACCGACGGATCATCCGCCACCATCGCGAAATAGCTGTAGAGCGCGGCGCTGGTCTGGCCAACGGGTCGGCGGACATAATCCAGCGTCTGCTGGTGTTCGGTGGCGGTCGCCTCCTCGATGGCGGGTACGCTCTCGACCAGGGGGATCACCACGCCCTCGTCGTCGCGCTGATAGATCGGGCGCGCCTCGACTTGGTGACTGACGATGGTCCAGCCGTCGCCCTGCCGCTCCAGCAGCAGATCGACCAGACCCATATGCGACCCCCAGAACCCGGCCATCACCGCGGGCTTGCCGCCGATGGTGCCGGCCGCGGCATCCACCCCGGCCACGCCGTCGTAGTCGGGGCCGGGAAAGACCGAATGCGAATGCCCGGTCAGGATGACGTCGATGCCGTCGATGGCCGCCAGCGGAATGGCCGCGTTCTCCATCCCCGGTTCGGCGGTCTGCCCGCCGATGCCGCAATGGGCCAGCGCCACGACCAGGTCCACCCCCTCGGCACGCAGCTTGGGCACCCAGGCCTGGGCCGCCTCGACGATGTCGCGGACGGTGACCTGCCCCTCCAGATGCGCGCGGTCCCATTGCATGATCTGCGGCGGCACGAAGCCGATGATGCCGATACGGATCGGATGGGTGGCGCCCGCCCCGTCGGTCAGGTCCCGGTCGATCACCGCATAGGGCGGCACCAGGGTCCGGTCCTGGTCCGGGGTGGCGCCGGCCTCGGTCACCACGTTGGCGCAGACGACGGGATAGCCCGCGCCCGCCAGGCTGGCGCCCAGGAACTCCAGCCCATAGTTGAATTCGTGGTTGCCAAGGGTCCCGCCGTCATAGCCCAGGGCGTTCATCCCCTGGATCACCGGGTGGGTCGCGTCCCCGTCCATGCCACGCTCATAGGCAATGAAATCGCCCATCGGGTTGCCCTGCAGGAAATCGCCGTTGTCGAACAGCAGCGCGTTCGTGGCCTCGGCCCGCACGGCACCGACCAGGGCCGCGGTCCGCGCCAGGCCCAGGGTGTCGGTCGCCGTGTCCGCGTAATAGTCGTAGGGCCAGACATGCGCGTGCAGGTCCGTCGTCTCCATGATGCGCAGATGCGCCTGCCCCGCCTCGGCCCGTGCGGAATAGGGATGCAGCGCGACCAGCGCCAGGCCGGCCACCCCCGATGTCAGGAAACCGCGGCGGCTGAGGGCAAGAGGATGGGTCATCATGTTCGTCCTTGGGTGGTGGAACCTGCACGATGTGCGATTCGGCGCGCCAAGGCGACCCAAAGTTTCATGACGCGACCCGCAAACGAGCGATTGCAGCCCACGCCCCCCGGTCCTAGTCTGCCCTGCGGAATGCAACGGAAAGATGTGCCGGTGACCTATTGCGTCGGACTGAAACTGGATGCCGGGCTTGTGCTGCTGTCGGATACCCGCACGAATGCCGGGCTGGACAATATCTCGTGCTATCGCAAGATGTTCTTCTTCGAGGCGCCGGGCGAACGCATCATCGCGATCATGACCGCCGGGTCGCTGTCCGTGACCCAGACCACCATCGCCCGCCTGGAGGAGGCGATCGAGGATGAGCTGGCAGACGACACGACCTCGATCCTCAAGGCGCCGACCATGCTGCGCGTGGCCACGATCATCGGCGACACGCTGTGCCGCACCCGGCGCGAGATCGCCGAACAGTGCCGCGACCTCAAGCAGCAGGCATCCGCTAGCATGATCGTCGCGGGACAGCGCAAGGGCGGCGACATGCGCCTGTTCCTGATCTATCCCGAAGGCAACTTCATCGAGGCGACCGAGGACACGCCCTTCCTGCAGATCGGAGAGCACAAGTACGGCAAGCCGATCCTGGACCGGGTGGTCACCCCCGCGACCAGCCTGGCCGACGCGCAAAAGGCGGTTCTCTTGTCGATGGATTCGACGCTGCGGTCGAACCTGTCGGTGGGGATGCCGCTGGACCTGGCGGTGATCGGCGCCGATGCCTGTGCGGTCACCACGCGCCGCCGCATCCTGGACGGCGATCCGGACTTCATGCAGATGAGCGCGGCCTGGTCCGCGGCGCTGCGCGACAGCTTCGTCAAGGTCAGCATCTGACCCGCAGCTGTTAGCGCAAGCCGGACCGCATCCGCGTTGAAGCAGTCCTGCCAAGCCGTTAAGCAGTCCCCAGCATCATCTTCGGGGGACATCATGACCGACAAGACCAGCCGCAGCCGCATCACCCCCGAAGAGGCGCTGGCCTATCACCTGGAGCCGCGGCCGGGCAAATACGACATCACGCCCTCGACCCCCATGACCACGCAGCGCGACCTGTCGCTGGCCTATTCGCCGGGCGTCGCGGTGCCCGTCCAGGCCATCGCCGACCGCCCCGAGACGGCATACGATTATACCACCAAGGGCAACATGGTCGCGGTGATCTCGAACGGGACGGCGATCCTGGGGATGGGGAACCTGGGCGCGCTGGCCTCCAAGCCGGTGATGGAGGGCAAGGCGGTCCTGTTCAAGCGCTTTGCCGACGTGAACGCCATCGACCTGGAGCTGGACACCGAGGACGCGGACGAATTCATTAACGCCGTCAAGCTGATGGGCCCGACCTTCGGGGGCATCAACTTGGAGGACATCAAGGCGCCGGAATGCTTCATCATCGAGCAGCGCCTGAAGGAGCTGATGGACATCCCGGTCTTCCACGACGACCAGCACGGCACCGCGGTGATCTGCGCCGCGGGCCTGCTGAACGCGCTGGAGCTGTCGGGCAAGAAGATCGAGGATGTGCGGATCGTCCTGAACGGCGCGGGGGCTGCAGGCATCGCCTGTCTGGAACTGCTGAAGTCGATGGGCGCGCGGCACGAGAACTGCATCATGTGCGACACCAAGGGCGTCATCTATCAGGGCCGGACCGAGGGCATGAACCAGTGGAAATCAGCCCATGCGGTCGTGACCACCGCCCGCACGCTGGAGGAGGCCATGAAAGGCGCCGACGTCTTCCTGGGCGTCAGCGCCAAGGGGGCGGTGACCCAGGACATGGTCGTCAGCATGGCCGACAACCCGGTGATCTTCGCCATGGCGAACCCCGACCCCGAGATCACGCCCGAGGACGCCCATGCCGTGCGCCCCGACGCGATCGTGGCCACGGGCCGCAGCGATTATCCGAACCAGGTGAACAACGTCCTGGGCTTTCCCTACCTGTTCCGCGGCGCGCTGGACATCCACGCCCGCGCCATCAACGACGAGATGAAGATCGCCTGCGCCGAGGCCCTGGCCCGCCTGGCGCGCGAGGATGTGCCCGACGAGGTCGCCGTCGCCTATGGCCGCAAGCTGCAGTTCGGGCGCGACTACATCATCCCGACGCCCTTCGACCCGCGGCTGATCCACGTGATCCCGCCCGCCGTGGCGAAGGCCGGGATGGACACGGGCGTCGCGCGGCGCCCGATCATCGACATGGAGGGCTATGTCCAGACGCTGAAGAACCGGATGGACCCGACCGCCGCGATCCTGCAGGGCATCCATGCCCGCGCGCGCCAGGCCCAGGCCCGGATGATCTTTGCCGAGGGCGACGATCCGCGCGTCCTGCGCGCCGCCGTCGCCTGGCAGCGCACCGGCATGGGCCAGTCGCTGGTCGTGGGCCGCGAGGCCGAGGTCAAGGCCGAGCTGGAGGCCCTGGGCATGGGCGAGGCGTTCCGCGAGATCAGCGTCGTGAACGCCGCCAACACCCGGCATTTGGACAGCTATCACGAGTTCCTGTACCAGCGCCTGCAACGGAAGGGCGTCGACCGCGAGGATGCGTTCAAGCTGGCCAACCGCGACCGCCACATCTTTGCGGCCCTGATGCTGGCGCATGGGCATGGCGACGGGTTGGTGACCGGCGCCACGCGCAAGAACGCGCCGGTGCTGGCACAGATCGGCCATGTCTTCGACGTGCGCCCGCAGGACGGGGCGGTGGGCATCACCGCCGTGCTGCACCGGGGCCGGATCGTGCTGATCGGCGACACGCTGGTCCATGAATGGCCCGAACCCGAGGATCTGGCCGACATCGCCGCCCGCGGCGCCGCCGTCGCCCGCAACCTGGGGCTGGAGCCGCGCGTGGCCTTCCTGTCCTTCTCGAACTTCGGCTATCCGGTCAGCGAACGCGCCATCAAGATGGCCCAGGCCGCCACCGTCCTGGACCGACGCGGTGCCGATTTCGAATACGAGGGCGAGATGACCGTGGACGTGGCGCTGAACATGGACGCGGCCGCGCGCTATCCCTTCAGCCGCCTGACCGCGCCCGCGAACGTGCTGGTGGTGCCGGCGCGGCATTCGGCCTCTATCTCGGTCAAGCTGATGCAGGAGATGGCGGGCGCGACCGTCATCGGTCCGATCCTGACGGGCGTGGCGCGCCCGATCCAGATCTGTTCGACCAACTCGACCGTCAGCGACATCCTGAACATGGCCGCCATCGCCGCGGGCGGGGTCGGCGCGCAGGGCTGAGGGCGCGCCGAAGGGGGTATTTGGGCAAAGGAGACGTTCAGGCGTTGCGGTCGAACTGGCGCTGCCGCTCCCGGAACCGGGCGCGGTCGGCGTCGGAATATTCGTAGGCGCAGCGGTGGCAGCTGACGCCATCCTCAAATTCCGGGCGGGCGCGGTCCTCGGGAGCCAAGGGGCGGCGGCAGGCATGGCACAGACCGTGCCGCCCCTGCGCCAGCCCATGCGTCAGGCTGACCCGCTGATCGAAGACGAAGCATTCGCCCTGCCAAGCACTGTCCTTTTGGGGGACGTCCTCCAGGTATTTCAGGATGCCGCCCTGCAGGTGATAGACCTGATCGACGCCTTGCGAGATCAGGTAGTTGGTCGACTTTTCGCAGCGGATGCCGCCGGTGCAGAACATCGCGATGCGCTTGCCCTGGAACCGATGCGCGTTGTCGGTCCACCAAGCCGGAAAATCGCGAAAACTTTTCGTGCCGGGGTCGACGGCGCCTTGGAAGGTGCCGATCTGGACCTCGTAATCGTTGCGGGTGTCGATCACGGCCACGTCGGGCGCGGCGATCAGCGCGTTCCAGTCGCGCGGTGCCACGTAATGGCCGGTGGTGGTGGCCGGGTCCATGTCGGGCTGGCCCATGGTCACGATCTCGGCCTTGAGCCGGACCTTCATGCGGGCAAAGGGGGGCGCGTCGGCGGCGCTCTCCTTCCAGTCGAGGCCCGCGAAACCGGGCCAGGCGCGGATGTGGTCCAGGACCGCCAGGATGCCCGCGCGCGGGCCTGCGATGGTGCCGTTCACGCCCTCGGGCGCCAGCAGCAGCGTGCCGCACAGGCCCTGCGCGCGGCACAGGTCCAGCAACGGTCCCTGCCGGGCCGCCGGATCGGCCAGACGGGCAAAGTGATAAAGTGCGGCGACGGTCAGGGAAGTTTTGGGCAGCATGGGCGTGGCCTTATCGCGGCCACGCCCCTTGGCGCAAGATCAGAACGCAGACCCTAGAAGGTCAGCCCCAGGGCCAGGCCGCCCAGCAGATAGGTCAGGCCGGTGATCAGCAGGATGCCCACAACGTTCAGCACGAACCCGCCCCTGGCCATCTGGGCGATGGTGACGGTCCCGGTGCCGAACACGATGGCGTTGGGCGGCGTGCCCACCGGCAGCATGAAGGCGCAGGTCGCGGCCAGCGCCGCGGGGATCAGCAGCGTCATCGCATCGGCCCCGATGCCCAGGGCAACACCACCCAGGATCGGGATGAAGGTCGCGGCGGTGGCGGTGTTCGACGTGATCTCGGTCAGGAACAAGATGATCGTGACCACGGCCGCGACCAGCAGGATCGTCGGCAGCGAGCCCAGGCCTGTGACCTGTTGGCCGAACCAGCTGTCCAGCCCGGACGACGCCACGGCGGAGGCCAGCGACAGCCCGCCGCCGAACAGCAGTAGGACGCCCCAGGGCAGCCCGGCCTCGGCATCCTTCCAGTCCAGGACCATCTTGTCGCGGCCCTTGCCGGGCAGCAGGAACATGGCCAGGCCCGCGCCGATGGCGATGGCCGTGTCATCCAGGTTGCCCAGCCAGGGTGCCGCAGCCTCGATCGCCGGGATCGAGGTCAGAAGGCCCGGCACGATCCACAGGAACGCCGCGCCCAGGAACACGGCCAGGACCATCTTCTCTCCCTGGCTGAGCGCGCCCAGGTCGCGGACCTGATCCTCGATCATCTGCTTGCCGCCGGGGATCTCGGGCAGGTCGAACCGGTACAGGACGCGGGTCATCAGGAACCAAGCGATGAAGATGAAGATGAAGGCCAGCGGCGTGCCCAGAACCATCCATTCCAGAAAGCCGATGTTGCGGCCCAGCTCGTCCGAGGCATAGCCCGCGACGATGGCATTAGGCGGGCTGCCCAGCAGCGTGCCCAAGCCCCCCATCGACGCGGCCCAGGCGATCGACAGCACCAGGCAGACGCCGAAGGCGCTGATGTTGGGGTCCTTGACGACGTCGGTGATGGTGCCGCCGGCCTTCATCGCATCCTCGGCCGCGGCGCCGTCCTGGCGCGATCCGCGTTCGACCACCAGGGACAGGACGGACAGGCCGATGGGCAGCATCATCAGCGTGGTGGCGGTGTTGGACACCCACATCGACAGAAAGCCGGTTGCTAGCATCATGCCCAGGACGATCCGCCGGGGCGCCACACCCACCTTGCGCAGCGTCAGCAGCGCGATGCGCGTGTGCAGGTGCCATTTCTCCATCGCGATGGCGATCAGGAAGCCGCCCAGGAACAGGAACACGATCGACGACGCATAGGGCTGCGTCGCCTGGCCGACGGTCGTTTCCGTCAGCGCCGGGATCAGCACGATCGGCAGAAGCGCGGTGGCCGACAGCGGGATCGCCTCGGTCATCCACCAGATGGCCATCAGCGTGCCGACGGCCGCGACGATGCGTGCATCCTCGGACAGCCCCTCCTGTCCGCCCAGCAGCAGCCAGACGATGCCGGCCATCACCACCCCAAGCGCCCGCAGCACCCAGATCATCTGCGCAGAGCGGGTCGGGACCTCGTTCTCGTCATATTCACCGGGGTGGTGCAGATCGTCCTGTATCCCCATCGTGTCCTCCCTTTTCGTGCGACATCTTCTTGCGGTCAGGGTATGGCAAAACCGGGTCCGCGACCACCCTTGACGACCGGCCCCGCCCGGCGGTCTAGTGGCGCCGCACCGAAGCCAAGGCGGACCGGATGACCCAGGCCCTGATCGTGATCGACATGCAGCGCGACTTCTGCCCCGGCGGTCGGCTGGCCGTGGCCGGGGGCGACCAGATCGTGGCGCCGATCAACGCGATGATGGCCGATTTCGACGCAGTGGTCCTGACGCAGGACTGGCATCCGGCCGACCATGCCAGCTTTGCCGACAACCACCCGGGCGCCGCCGCCTTTTCGATGACGCAGATGCCCTATGGCCCGCAGGTGCTGTGGCCCGCCCATTGCGTGATCGGCACGCCGGGGGCGGAGTTCCACCCCGATCTGCAGGTGGACCGGGCCGATCTGGTGCTGCGCAAGGGGTTCTGCGCCGGCATCGACAGCTATTCCGCGTTCTTCGAGAACGACCGCACGACCGCCACCGGTCTTGCCGGCTATCTGCGCGACCGCGGCATCACCGACCTGACCCTTGTCGGGCTGGCCCATGATTTTTGCGTCGCGTGGAGCGCGATGGACGCCGCCCGCCTGGGCTTTGCCGCCCGCGTGGCGGAGGATGCGTGCCGTGCGATCGACCTGGATGGCAGCTTGGCCGCCGCGCGCGCGGCGATGCGCCAGGCGGGCGTCACGCTGGCCTGAGGGTTGCGCCCCCGCGCGGATCAAGGCACCAAGGGCGAAATGGTCAAGGAAACAGCGTCATGGCCGATATCGCCACGCGGGTCTACAATCACAAATGGAAGATCGACCCGATCGTCCGGTCGCTGATCGACACCGACTTCTACAAGCTGCTGATGTGCCAGTCGGTGTTCCGCAACAGCCCGGACACCACCGTCACCTTCAGTCTGATCAACCGCAGCAAGGACGTGCGCCTGGCCGACCTGATCGACGAGGGCGAGCTGCGCGAGCAGCTGGACCATGTGCGGTCGCTGTCCCTGACCCGCGGAGAGAGCACCTGGCTGCGCGGCAACACCTTCTATGGCAAGCGGCAGATGTTTCGCCCCGACTTCATGGAGTTTCTGGAGGGGCTGCGCCTGCCCGCCTATCACTTGGACAAGCGCGACGGCCAGTACGAGCTGACCTTCGAGGGCCCCTGGCCCCAGGTGATGCTGTGGGAGATCCCGGCTTTGTCGATCCTGATGGAGCTGCGGTCCCGCGCGGTGCTGAAGGATATGGGCCGGTTCGAGCTGCAGGTCCTCTATGCCCGCGCCATGACCCGCCTGTGGGAGAAGATCCAGGCCATGCGCGCCCTGCCCGACCTGCGCATCGCCGATTTCGGCACCCGCCGGCGGCACAGCTTCCTGTGGCAGGACTGGGCCGTGCAGGCCATGATCGAGGGGTTGGGCGACCGCTTCACCGGCACCTCGAACTGCCTGATCGCGCAGCGCCGCGACATCGAGGCGATCGGCACCAATGCGCATGAGCTGCCCATGGTGCGCGCGGCCCTGGCGGATGGCGACGCGGCTCTGCGCCGGGCGCCCTATGACGTGCTGGCCGACTGGCACGAGGAGCATGACGGCAACCTGCGCATCATCCTGCCCGACACCTATGGCACGGAGGGGTTCCTGGCGGGCGCGCCGGACTGGCTGGCGGGCTGGACCGGCATCCGCATCGACAGCGGCGACCCGGCCACGGGCGCCGAGACCGCGATCCGCTGGTGGCAGTCACGCGGAGAGGACCCGCGCGGCAAGCTGATCATCTTTTCCGACGGGCTGGACGTGGACAAGATCCTGGCCCTGCACCGTCAGTTCCATGGGCGCGTCAAGGTCAGCTTCGGTTGGGGAACGCTGCTGACGAACGATTTTCGCGGGCTGGTGCCGGGCGACGGGCTGGCGCCGTTCAGCCTGGTCTGCAAGGCGGTGGCGGCCGACGGGCGGCCCACGGTCAAGCTGTCGGACAACCCCGCCAAGGCCACCGGCCCCGCGGCCGAGATCGAACGCTACAAGCGCGTCTTCGGGGTGGGCGTCCAGCAGGCGCTGTCGGTCACGGTCTAGACCCCGGTCGCCCACAGCACCAGCAGACAGGCCAGCGCCCCAAGCGATGCCGTGATCGGCAGTGTCACCAGCCAGGCGGCGGTGATGGTCACGACATGGCTGCGCCGCACCAGGATGCGGCGGCGCGTCTCGTCCGCGGGCAGGGCCTCGGACCGGCTGCCGCGGCGGCGGTCCAGCCATTCGCGCGCAAAGCCCACGCCGAAGATGCCGCCGACCGCCACATGGGTGGTCGATACCGGCAGGCCCAGGGCCGATGCGCCCAGCACCGTCACGGCCGTGGCCAGCGACACGCAGAAGGCGCGCCCCGCGTTCAGCTTGGTGATGCCGCTGCCCACCATGTGGACCAGGCGGCGCCCGAACAGCAGCGTGCCGGTGGCGATGGCAAGCCCCCCGCCCGCCAGCACCAGCACCGGGACCACGCCGATCGCGGTCGACATCCCCTGTCCGCGCAGGACCACCGACAGCGGTCCCGCGATGTTGCCCACGTCATTGGCGCCATGGGCAAAGCCCAGGATCAGCACGGACATCACCAGCGCGGGGCGCAGCAGAGACTTGGTGCTTGGTTTACGCGGATGGCGTGCCAGTTCGCGCAGCACGCTGCGCCGCGTCAGCCACAGCGCGCCCGCCCCGGTCGGCGCGGCCGCCGCACAGGCAGCCAGTGGTCCCAGGTCCAGCAGCACCACGACATAGGCCGAAAACAGCGCCGCCATCAGGCCGACCAGCAGCGGCAGCCACAAAAGCGCCGCCCCGGCGCGGTCCGGCGCCTCGACCACCTTCAGGCGCAGCAGGATCAGCAGACCGCCGGCCAAGCCCCCCGCCACCACCGGCGTCACCATCCAGACAGATGCGATGATCGCCAGCGTCGCCCAGGCCACCGCCGACAGGCCCAAGGCCACCGCCCCCGCCCCCGCGATGCCACCCACGATGGAATGCGACGTGCTGACCGGCAGGCCGATGCCCGTGGCCAAGGTGATCCAGACCGCCGCCCCGATCAGCGCCGCGACCATCATCATCGGGGCGCGCCCGCCCTCGGCCAGGGGTGCCAGCTGGACGATGCCGCCCGCCAGACGGGCCGACACCGCGCCCCCGGCCAGCACCGCCCCCGCCACGCCCGCGACGGCGACCAGCGCCAGCCCGGGCAGCAGTCCGATGGCCCCCGCCCCGACCGCCGGACCCAGTGAGTTCGCGACGTCGTTCGCCCCGATCGCCACGCCCAGCCAGGCCGCGACCACCAGCCCCGCCCCGATGGCCAGCATGCCGGGCGCGGCACCCGACAGCGCCATGACCATCAGCAACCCGCCCACCAGCGCCAGCACCGCCAGCCCCAGCCGCCAGACGGGACGGAAGGCATGCATCTGTGCGACCTCGGCATGGCCGATGCGGCCCAGATCCTTGTCCAGCGCGCGAAAGCCGGGGCGGTGCGTCATGCCGGGTCAGGCGGCATCGGGGCGGTCCAGACCGGCCAGGATCTGCTTGAGCCCCGGTTCGACCACCATGCGGGCGGCCTCGACCGGGGCGAACCAGCGACGCTTGCGCTGCCGGTCCTCGGGAAACCGGTCTGACACGCTGTCCACGGACAGCAGATAGACCCGCATCTCGACCGGGACGGCATAGCCCTGGTCCTGCTGCTTTCTGTACCGGAAGCGGCCCAGTTCGGCCGGGCGGATGCGCCCGCGCACGCCGGCCTCCTCCCAGGCCTCCTGGGCTGCGGCGCCGGGAAGGGTGCGCCCCTCCATCGGCCAGCCCTTGGGAATGACCCAACGGCCCGTGTCGCGGCTGGTGATCAGCAGGACATTGCCGCTGGCCGGGTCGCGGCAGATCGCGCCGACCTGCATCAGCACCGGCCGCCGCCCCAGCAGCAGATCGAGGGTCCGGCGCCAGACGCTCATTCGTCCTCCACCTTGCCGCGCAGGGACTTGACCTCTCCGCGCACCGACTTGGCCTTCAGGCGGCGGCGCTGGCTGCCCAGGGTGGGGCGGGTGGCGATGCGGCGCTTGGGCGCGACCAGGGCCTGGCGGATCAGGTCGGCCAGCCGTTCGCGGGCCAGTTCGCGGTTTCGGGCTTGGCTGCGGGTTTCCTGGGACAGGATCAGGACGGCCCCGTCCTGCGTCCAGCGCCGCCCGGCCAGCCGCTGCAGCCGCCGCTTGACCGGGTCGGGCAGGCTGGGGGATGTCGCGGCCTCGAACCGCAGCTCGACCGCGGTCTCGACCTTGTTCACGTTCTGCCCGCCCGGTCCCTGAGACCGGGTGAACTGTTCGGACAGTTCCCATTCCTGGATGGCGATGGTTTCGGTGACATGCAGCATGACCTTCAGGATATGGCGCGATCCGGGGTCAGTTAAAGCGCAAACCGGTTAATACAGTGTAAATTCCGATTGTCGTCAGATCAGGCGACAGGGTTCCTGTTCCGGCCAATGCGCGAAGGGCAGGACCGCGCCATCCCTGCGGCTGACATCGACGCGGGACAGATCGACGGTCGCGCGCACCCATCCCGGTGCGTCCATCTCTCCTTCGGCGATGATCCCGGTCTCGGGCCAGAAACCGTCGGGCGGGCCATAGATCGCGGCGCGGCCCCGGTTCTCGTCCAGCGCGGGCATCCAGTCGCAGGGGCCGACGGTGGGCGCCTGGACCACGACGCACTGGCTTTCCAGCGCGCGGGCCATCGCGCCGATGCGCACCCGGCTGAACCCCGCGACCGTGTCGGTGCAGCTGGGCACCAGCAGGAGATGCGCCCCGGCCTGCGCCAGCACCCGTCCCAGCAACGGAAACTCGCTGTCATAACAGATGAGGATGCCGATCCGCCCCAGGGTCGTGTCGAAGATCCGCAGGCCGGGCGCGCCGGTGACATGCCATTCCTCGCGTTCGAACCGGGTCATGATCTGCTTGTCCTGGTGGCCGACCACCCCATCGGGGCCATACAGCACCGCACGGTTGACCGGGCGCGCGCCGTCGAAGGCCGGCCCCGACGCGCCCAGGATGTGACAGCCGTGCCGCGCCGCAAGGTCCGCATGCAGCGCCCGGACTTGCGGGTCCAGCGCCGCCACGGCATGCAGGCTGGCCTCCAGATCGCCGGCGACCGCGCGCCCGGACAGGGATGCCAGCTCCATCGCGCCGTATTCGGGGAAGACCAACAGATCGGCATCAGCATCGGAGACCCACCGTGTCAGCTTGGCGGCATAGGCGTCGAAGCTGTCGAACCAGTCGATCGGATAGGCGGCGGCGGCAATCTTCACAGCGGTTTCATCCAGAATTGCAGGGTCTTTTCGGTCTCGGTGGCCATGCCCAGGTCTTTCCAGGCGAACTGCGCGACGACGCCCGGCAGGGGCGCATAACCGCGCTTGCGCCAGAACGCATCCAGCGGCCAGTACTCGGCCGGACGCATCGGGTGATCCGCGGGACGGATCACGCTGCAGAAGGCCGACCAGCGTGCGCCCAGGGCGCGGGCGTGATCCTCGCGCGCGTCGAAGAACGCATGGCCCAGCCCGTGCCCGCGATAGGCCCGCAGCAGCACCGATTCGGCACAATAGAAGATGTCGGACAGCGGTTCGGGGCGATCCGCGAATGCCGCGCCGAAATCGGCGGCGTGATCCGACATCGGCGCGCCCGTGGCCGCCCCCACGATCCGGTCCCCGTCCATCGCGGCGACCACGACCGCGCCGGGCGACTGGTAGGCGCGCAGATAGTCGCGTTCGTAATCGGCGTCGCCGTCATACAGGTATGGCCAGTCGCGGAACACGTCGATGCGCAGGCGCGCCACGTCGGGCAGCGCCTCGGCCAGCGCATCGCCGGTCAGGACGCGGACCGCGACGCTCATGCGCCGACCTGGGCCATCCAGTCGGCCAGGTTGTAATAGGTGGTCACCCGCGCGATGCGGCCGTCGCGGATGGTGAAGAACGCGCCCGCAGGCAGGCGATAGGTCTGGCCGCGGGCTTCGGGCAGGCCGGGATCGGTCTTCAGATAGGTTCCGTTCACGACGAATTCCGCCGCCGCGCGGTCGCCCGCCTCGTTGGCCATGATGACCATGTCGGTCAGGTTTTCCTGATAGCTTTCGGTCATGTGGGCGTTGAATTCCGCGAACAGCGCGCGGCCGCGGCGGATCTTGCCCTCGTTCACGTGGTGCTCGACGTCGTCATGCAGCAGCGCCAGCATGTCGTCGGTGCGCCCCGCGTTGAAGGCGTCGTAATAGGCGGCGATCAGGGCCTTGGCATCCATCAGGGTCTCCTTGCTTTTGCGCAAGGCTAGCGTGCCGAACGCGCGCCGTCACCTGATCCCAAGGTCCGAGGGAACCAATCCGGCCCCGGCGGCCTTGAAAAACGGTTTGAACCTGTTAGCGCTGATGCAAACAGGAACCGGAGGACTTCATGGACAATCGCGATCAGCTGGGCAAGCGCGAGATCACCTGCTTCAAGGCGTATGACGTGCGCGGAGAGCTGGGCAAGAACCTGGATGCGGACGTCGCCTATCGCATCGGTCGCGCCTTTGCGCAGGCGCGCGGCGCCAAGCGCGTCGTCGTGGGTCGCGACAGCCGCGAATCCTCGCCCGAACTGGCCGCGGCGCTGATCGAGGGCCTGACCGACGGCGGCGCCGACGTGCTGGACCTGGGCCTGGCCGGCACCGAGGAGGTGTATTTCCACACCGGCAACCAGGACACCGATGGCGGCATCGAGGTCACGGCCTCGCACAATCCGATCAACTACAACGGCATGAAGATCGTGGGTCGCGGCTCGGCGCCGCTGGACCCGGCGACCGAACTGCCGCCCATCGTCGATCTGGCCACCAACGGCGAATTCGCCCCCACCACCAAGGGCAGCGTCACCGATTTCAGCCATGCCCGCGCCGAATACGCATCGCGCATGGCCGATTTCGTCGATGTGGCCGCGCTGCGCCCGATGAAGATCGTGGTGAATGCCGGCAACGGCACCGCGGGCCCGACCTTCGACGCGATCGCCGAGGAGCTGGAGCGTCGGGGCGCGCCGCTGACCTTCGTTCGGATGCACCATAACGTCGACAGCAGCTTTCCCAACGGCATTCCCAACCCCCTGCTGGACGAGAACCAGCCCCCCACCGTCGCGCGGATGAAGGAAGAAAAGGCCGACCTGGGCGTGGCCTGGGATGGCGATTTCGACCGCTGCTTCTTCTTCGACGAGAACGGGCGCTTCATTCCCGGGGAATACATCGTGGGCCTGCTGGGCGCGGCATTCCTGGAGAAGTCGCCCGGCGAGAAGATCGTCCATGACCCCCGCGTGATCATGAACACCCGTGCCATGATCGAAGAGGCCGGCGGCGAGGCCGTGGTGTCCAAGACCGGCCATGCCTTCATCAAGCGCAAGATGCGCGATGTCAGCGCGATCTATGGCGGAGAGATGTCGGCGCATCATTATTTCCGCGACTTCTACTATTGCGACAGCGGCATGATCCCGTGGCTGCTGATGATCGAACTGCTGTCGCGCAAGGGCATGACCCTGGCCGAGATGCTGGAGGAGCGGATGCGCCTCTATCCGTCGTCCGGAGAGACGAACTACACCATCTCGGACCCGGATGCGGCCATCGCGCGCCTGATCGAAACCTACGAGCCGCAGGCCGACAGCCGGGACGACCTGGACGGGGTGTCGCTGAACTTTGGCAAGTGGCGGTTCAACCTGCGCAAGTCGAACACCGAACCGGTGGTGCGCCTGAACGTCGAATCCGACGGCGACGCGGCGCTGGTGCGCGAAAAGCAGGCCGAACTGGCGGCGCTGCTCAAGGCGTGACGGGCAGGCGGGCCGAAAGGCCCGCCTCCTAGTCCGAAAACCCGAAGGCGATGTAGTCGCGCAGGTACGCCTGACGCGCGGCCTGCAGCAGGGCCTTGTCGCGCAGAAAATCGGGCATCGGCTGAACCTTCAGCCCCGCCAGGCGCGCCTCGTCGATCCCTGCCGCGCGGGCCAGCGTGGGCAGTTCGTCGGCGATGCGGTCCTCGCGGATCAGCATGTCGGGGCTGGCCACGCGGCTGAACCCGGCGATCACCTCGGATTGGCTGGCCCAACCGGCATGGGTGGGCAGCGTGGTCTGGCCGTTCAGGTTGCGTTTCAGGAAGGCCAGGAACTGTGCGAACAGCTCCAGCTGCGCCTGACGATCCATCCCCGCCAATGCCGCGTCCGGCGGCAGCGCCACGCGATGGACGTCGCGCATCAGCTGACGCAGTTCGGGGCGGCTGTCGGTCAGCAGCTGCCGGAACGCCGTCCAGGCCCGGTGCAGCGGGTGGCGCAGCACCGCAAAGCTGCGATGGCCGGGATGCTGGCGTTTCCATTGGCGCAGGCTGGTCTGGGTGAAATCGCCCGACACCGCGCCCAGTGTCGCCATCCAGTCGCGCACCGCATCCCCCGGCCCGCAGCGGACCGGCATGAAGATCAGCCCCTGCCCCGCCTCGACCGCGGAAAAGCTGGGCACGGAGGGGCCACGACGCGGTTCGAAATTCGGGATGCGGCGCAACATGAACGGGTCGATCTGCGCCAGGTCCGCCTGCATCTCGTCGAAATTGCGGACCTTGTCGGCCAGTTCGCGGGGGTTCTGGGGCACCTGGTCGCTGGCGGGTTCGACCCGTGCGATGTCGGTGCGGCCCAGCCAGTGGGCCAGCCCGGTCATCACCTCGGGGTCGCGCAGGTCCTCGTATCCCAGCCAGAAGGCGGTCTGCCCGGTCACCTGCAACCGGTGCATCACGCGCAGCTGGAACCGTTCGACAGCCGCGATGGTGTCGCGGAACTCTGGCCCGTCATAGGTGATCGCGGCGGGGATCGGAGTCTCTGTCTCGTTCAGCTTCCACTGGTTCGTCTCACGCGCAAGCTGGGTCGAGACATAGCTGTCCAGCGGGTTGCGGGTCAGCACGATCTTGGCGCATTCGGGGTCATGCATGATCGCGTCGAAGACCCGCGGATCGTGATCGTGGAAATAGCGGAAGCCCGGCAGGTGTCCGGGCCGGTCGAACAGCCTGTCCAGCAGGACCATCGGGTCGGCCTCGCGCTGGGCGCGGGTGACGCCCTGCAATTCATCCTTGTCGGGCCAGCCCATCATGTAGGGGTTGAACGCCTCGCCAAAGCAGGTGACGCCCCGCAGCGCGTTCAGCGTCGCCTCCAGCAGGTTCGAGCCCGTGCGCATCTCGGCGAAGATGACGAAGCGGCGGAACGGAACGGTCATTCGGCGGCGGTCCTTTCGGGAAGGGGGATGTCCGGCATGGGCAGGCCGTCGCCGAACATGCGCGGACGCAGCCCGGAATTGCGCAGCCGCCGCAGCAGCTCGGGCAGCCCGTGCAGGTCGCGCATCTGCGGCATGTCGGTGGGCGCGTCCGCCAGGCGCGGCAGCTGGGCCAGGGACTGGAACAGCATCTCCTGGGGGCGGGCCAGGAAATCGGACAGTTCATGGACATGCACGCGCGCCTTGACCCAGACCGAATTCAGCACGTCCATCTGCGCGATCTCGGCCCGCTGCAGCAGGGCCGTGACCCGGCGGATGTCGTCGAAGGGCATGTCCGATCGCAGCAGCGGCAGCATCCAGGCCCCGGTGACCACATGGATATGGGCGTTCGGGTCCGTGGCGATGAACCAGTTCAGCGCCTGGTTGTCGCGCGGGCTGAACTGGAACACCTGCATCCGCGTGGTGATGCGGATCAGCGCGGTCAGGAACCCGTGCGGGTCGCGGTCGCGGATCAGCGTGCTGGACGAGATCGCCCCCGGTCCGATCTGCGGGCGGCCGCCGAATTCCACCGTCTCGGGGCCCAGCAGGTGGCCGTGGACATCGGCATCGACCTGCGCGGACAGCCACCCCTCGAAGCCGGGAAAGATGTCGGAAAAGCCCTGGAACATCGCATAGGGGGCCGAAGTCTTGCCGTTCTCGGCATCCTTGCGCGGAAAGCGCGACTGCATGTAGAGGCCGGGCCGCCCCAGCAGGCGGCGGCGGACCGTCCGGTTGATCAGACGTTCGATCCGTTGGGGCTGGGGCGCGGACAGATCGGGGCGGGCACCGGCCGGACGCGGGAAATGCGCCAGAAGATGCGCGGCCTCGGGCCAGACCTTGCGCGCCACGAAGCAGCGCGACTCCTCCAGCATCAGGGCGTGGTCGTCGTACAGCTGATAGGGCCTGCCGTCATGGTCGAACTTGGCCAGGGTCAGCGAATGGCTTTCGATGCGGGTCGCGTGGCGCCGCGCCAGCGTCTGGAAATAGCTTTCGTCCGGGATCCAGACCATGCGGAAATAGCGGTCGAACTCGGCCCGGCGCGGATCGTCCAAGATCGCGCGCAACGTCGTCACCGTCAGGCACCACCATTGCGCGCCCAGATGCGGGGTCAGCCCCTTGGGCAGCCTGCGGCGGATGCCCAGACGGCGCTGCCACTCGGTCAGGCGGTCGAACAGCCAGCGCCGCCTGCGCCAGTCCAGCGGATAGAACAGGGTAAAGCGTTCCTCGTTCAGCCCGCCGACGGTCCAGCCGACGTCCAGCGCACTGACGCTTTCGATATGGTCGCGGTCGGGGTCCTGCGCCAGGAACGCCGTCAGGTCACGCACCGGGCGCAGCGGCAGGCAGGCCCCCGGATGCCAGATAGACATGGGTGACGTCGGAAAAGCTGTCCAGCAGCAGCCGCGCCGCATCCTGGGTGGCGCGCACCAGGCTGAAGCGGCCCCAGTCGCAGGTGTGGCGCCGCGACCAGACGATGCCGGGAAGGTCGGACAGTTCGACCTGCATCCGCGCCACCGACCGGGCCGAGGCCTTGGCATCGACATGGATCGCCACCCGTGCCCCGCCCTGGACCCAGATCCGCGCCATGTGGGCCGCCACGTCCAGGCGCGCATGGCACAGAAGCACCACCCCCAGCCTGACGCGGCGCACCTCCACCGGGTCCGTCATGCCCAGTTCCCCCGGGAGATCAGCCCCAGATCCTCCAGCTGGCGCCAGTCGGCGTATTCGCGCGATTCGCTGCACCACAGGTCGGTGCCTCCGCGCAGCCCAGCGTGATACGCCTTGTATTCCTTGCTGTTGGCATAATGCTGGCGACGGTCCAGCTCCTCGGCGGACTTGTCGGCGAAGGTGGACAGGAACTTGGCGTGCAGCAGGCAGCCCGATGCCATCTCTCCGCCGGCCTCGTCATAGACCATGTTAAGATGGCGGGGCAGCAGCATGTGGGTCGAACTGACATAGGCATAGCGCCAGTCCCACCTGACCAGCGGGGTCTTGTTCAGCGCCGGGCCGGACAGGGGTTCGGCAGTGAAGAACTTGCGCGTGCGCGGACCGCCCTGGATCCACAGGTTGCCGTAATAGGGGTTCTTGCTGATCGTGTAGTTCGCCGGATCGAACCATCGGGCGATGGTGAACGGGTCCGTCCCCTCGGCATAAGGTTCGTCCTCGATATGGCCGCGGGGGTACATGTCCAGCAGCATGGCCGGAAAGCTGCGCCGCCCCGAAGCCTCCAGCCAGTCAGTCAGGGCGGGCAGCGGGCGCGAATCGCAATGCGGATAGATCAGGAACTCGTCCGGATCGACGGTCAGGCACCAATGCCCGTGGCCGTACTTCGCCAGAAGCCTGTTGATCCAGTCCATCCCGAACCGCGACCGCTTGTAGCCGGCATTGGTCCACCACAGCGACACGTCGGGCTGTTCGGCCAGATAATTGCCGCTGCCGTCATCGCTGTCGTTGTTCACGAACAGAAAATGATTCACGCCCAGGTTGCGGTAATAGTTCAGAAAGAATGGCAGCCGCACCCGTTCGTTGCGCATCGTCACCAGGGCCAGGATGTCATTCTTGCGGATCTGGGCAGTGCGGTTGACCACGGGCCGCAGGGCCCGCCGCCGGTTGAACGCGCGCGCGATCAGGTACTGCCGTTCGGCCCTGCGCCGCAGGCGATCGGGGATCGGGAACCGGCCCATGCGCATCACGCGGACCGGCGATCGGCAGAAGATGTGCGGCGCGACGTCATGCCCTAGCAATGTGCAGGACACCCCGTTTTGGCAAGCCCATTCAGCGCTTTGGTCAACGCGGCCAGTCGCCTGTGCCCATCAGGCCAAGGTCGACAAGCTGCCGCCACCCCGTGAATCGCACCGATTCCGGCCCGTGCAGCCGCGGCCCGGCCGCCACCGCGCGGTGATAGGCGGCATAGGCATCGGGGTCCGCGAAATGCTGGCGCCGGCCCAGTTCCTCATGCGACTTGGCGACAATGTCGGGCAGGAACTTGCCGTGCAGCAGCGCGCCCGACAGCCGCGCATCGCCCGGCCCGTCATAGATCAGGTTCAGCCGGGGCGGCAGGATCGAATGGGTCGAGTTGACATAGACGGCCCGCCCGGTCCAGCGCATCAGCGGCAGCTTGTTCATCGTGGGCGCGCGCCGCGGGGCATCGGCAAAGAACACCCGGTCGCGGACACCGCCCTGCAACCACAGGTTTTGGCGCGGCACCGCCCGGCTGGACCGCCATGGCCCCGCGTCGAACCACGGCAGACGCCGTGTCAGCGGCGCCTCCGGCGGGGCGTCGGCGGTGCCCAGTGGCCCCGACGGATACAAGTCCAGCATCACCGCCCCCAGCCCCGGCTGCCCGATCCGGTCCAGATGGGCCGTCAGATCGGGCAGCGGCCGGGTGTCGTGATGGGGATAGACCAGCAGCTCATCGGCATCGACGGTCGCGCACCAATGCCCCCGCCCGAACCGCCACAGCAGCGCGCCTGCCCAATCCAGCCCGAACCGCGCCTCGCGATAGCTGGCGTCGCAACGCCACAGCGACACGTCGGGCTGGGCGGCCAGAAACCGGTCCGACCCGTCCGTGCCGGCATTGTCGACGATCAGGAAATGCGCGACGCCCAAGCGGCGATAATGGTCCAGAAACCCCGGCAGGTGCGCGATCTCGTTGCGCAGGGTGGTTACGGCTAGGATGTCGGCGGGGCGGATGGCAGCGGTACGGTCGGCGACCGGCTGCAGCAGATGGCGCGCCCTGAGGGCGCGCCAGATCAGTTCGCGGCGTTTCCAGCGCAGGCGATAGGCCTGCCACGCCGCGCGCGGTATCACTGCCTGTAATCGCCCGTCTGGTGCCAGCGCCAGGCATCCGCGATCATCTGGGGCATGGTCGATCGGTCGGGCGACCAGCCCAGTTCGGCCTTGGCACGCGTGCTGCCGCAGACCAGCTTGACCGCGTCGCCGCCCCGGCGCGGGCCGTCCAGCATCGGCACCTCGCGGTTGGTGATCGAGCGCGTCGCGTCCACCACCTCGCGGACCGAGAATCCGTCACCGGTACCCAGGCAGAAAACCCGGCTTTCGCGTCCCGCCCGCAGCCATTCCAGACCCTTCACATGCGCGTCGACCAGGTCCATTACATGAACATAGTCGCGGATGCAGGTGCCGTCGGCGGTGGGATAGTCAGTGCCGTGGATGGTCAGCGCCGCGCGCTTGCCATCGACCGCATCCAGGATCAGCGGGATCAGATGCGTTTCGGGGCGGTGGAATTCGCCGACCTGCCCGTCGGGATCGGCGCCCGCGACGTTGAAATACCGGAAGATCACAGAACGCAGGCCGTGGGCCGCGCCGAAATCCGTCAGCATGTCCTCGATCGCGCGCTTGGAGGCACCATAGGCATTGAGCGGCGCCTGCGGGGTGTCCTCGTCCAGGATCTCGCCGTCGCGGTCACCATAGGTCGCGCAGGTCGAGCTGAAGACGAAATCCAGACAGCCCGCGGCCACCGCGGCCTCGATCAGGTTCAGCGAACCCGCGACGTTGTTGCGCCAGTAGAGGCCCGGTTCGGCCATAGCCTCTCCGACCTGGGACAGGGCCGCGAAATGCAGCACCGCCACGGGCCGATGTTCGGCGAAGGCCGCGTCAAGGGCGGCACGGTCCATCAGGTCGGCCTCGACCACCGGACCGAACTTGACCGCATCGCGCCAGCCGGTGGAGAAATTGTCCAGCGTGACGGGGGTGAACCCCGCCGCCGCCAGTGCCTTGCAGGCGTGCGAGCCGATATAGCCCGCGCCGCCCGTCACCAGAACCGTATCCGACATGGATTATTCGGCCGCCCGGCGCATGGACATCACCTCGTGCAGGTACTCGGCGAACTCGTCCTTCAGCTCGTCGCGCTCCAGGCCAAAGGCCACGGTCGCCTGCAGGAAGCCTGCCTTGGAACCACAATCGAAACGCTGGCCGCGGAAGCGCAGGCCGAACACGTCGCGGCCCGCCTGGATCTCCTCGGCGATGGCGTCGGTCAACTGGATCTCGCCACCGGCGCCCTGCTTCAGCTTGTTGAGGTTCTTCATGACCGTCGGCGCCAGGATATAGCGGCCGATCACCGCCAGGTTCGACGGCTGCGTGCCGGTGGCGGGCTTTTCGACCATGCCCTTGGCGCGCACGATCGCGCCCATGTCCTCGGCCACGTCCAGAACGCCATAGGCCTTGGCCTTTTCCGGCGCGACCTCCATCGTGGCGACCATGCTGCCGCCGGTCTCGCCATAAGCCTCGATCATCTGCTGCAGGCAGGGGGGCTCGCCCTGGATGACGTCATCCGTCAGCACGACCGCAAAGGGCTCGTCATCCGACAGCAGGCGACGTGCGCACCAGACCGCATGGCCCAGGCCCAGGGCCTTGTGCTGGCGGATATAGGCGATGGCGCCCGAATCCATGTTCGTCGCGCGCAGAATCTCCAGCAGCTCGGTCTTGCCGGCCTTCTTCAGGCTGGATTCCAGCTCGTGCGCGTGGTCGAAATAGTCCTCAAGCGAGCCCTTCCCGCGCGAGGTCACGAAGATGAATTCCTTGATGCCTGCCGCGCGCGCCTCGTCGATGGCGTATTGAATCAGCGGCTTGTCGACCAGCGACAGCATTTCCTTGGGGATGCTCTTGGTGGTGGGCAGGAATCGTGTTCCCAGTCCAGCGACCGGAAAGATGGCTTTTGTAACCTTGCGACCCATGACGGATACCTTTTGTATGGCTCGGCGGGACCAGTCCCCGCCGCAATGGCGTCGATGCCTAGTGCAGCAGCGACATTGACTTCAATGGGCAGGTTAGGCTCTCGGCAGCTTGTCGCCAAGCAAATGTCGAGAATTCGCTGCAAATTCACAAAGATCAAACGCTGCGGGGCAGGCGATCACATCATCGCCATGTCCTGCATCATCTGCTCCAGACGCGGAACATCCTGAGGGTTGTTTAGTTCCCAGAATTGCCGACCGCGTGCCTCGACCTCGACGCAGCGCACATGGCGGCCGCGTTCCAGAAAACGCAGCTGTTCCAACCCCTCCAGCCGTTCCAGGGCGCCTTCGGGCCAGGTGGCGTATTCGGCCAGCGCCGCCGGGCGATAGGCATAGACGCCCACGTGATGAAAGACCGGGCTTGGCGCGTCGGGGGCCACGTCGCCCGGAACAAAGGGGATGACCTCCTTGGAAAAGTACAGCGCACGGCCCTCATGGCCGAAAACCGCCGTCGTCCCGCCCACGCGCCCCGCATGGCGGTCGGCGATCAGGTCGGCCCGCATCGCCCCGGTGCAGCGCAGGACAGGCGTCGCCACCTGCGCGTCGGGATCGGCACGCAGGCCGGCGACCAGATCCTCGACGAACCAGGCAGGCGTCAGCGGCGCGTCACCCTGCAGGTTCACCACGATCTCGGGGGTCAGGCCCAAGGTCGCCACCGCCTCGGCGCAGCGCTCGGTGCCGTTGCGGCAGTCGGGGCTGGTCATCGCCACCTCCGCGCCGAAGGCCAGGGCGTGGTCGCGGATGCGGTCGTCGTCGGTGGCAACGATCACGCGGTCGATCCCGCGCACGCCGACGGCCGCGTCCCAGCTGCGCCGGATCAGGCTGCGCGCCTGTCCCCCCGCGCCGCGCAGCTCGACCAGCGGCTTGCCCGGATAGCGGGTCGAGGCGAAACGGGCGGGGATGACGATGACGACCGACATGGTCACTCCTTCACCAGCAGGACGCCCGGCGCGTAGGCGATGAAGAACGGGTTCTCGAACCCCGGCTTGCCATAGGCCAGGGGGCTGTGGTCGTCGAACCGCACGACCTCTCCGCCGGCGCCGCGCAGGACGGCGTCGCCTGCGGCGGTGTCCCATTCCATCGTCCGGCCCAGGCGCGGATACAGGTCAGCCTCGCCCGTGGCGACCAGGCAGAACTTCAGCGAGCTGCCCGCGCTGGTCATGTCGCGCACGCCGTAGCGGTCGATATAGGCGTCGGTCGCCGCGTCGCGATGCGACTTGGAGGCGACCACCATCAGGCCGCGGTTGTCGGGCATCGGATTCACGCCGATCGGGCGGACCTCTCCGGGCGCGTCCCCGAAGGGGCCCGTCTCCTCGACGGACCGCCCGTCGGCGGTGGTGTAGAACAGCCGCCCCTTGGCGGGGGCGTAGACGATGCCGCGCACCGGCACGCCGTCCTGGACATAGGCGATGTTGACGGTGAAATCGCCGCGGCGCTGGACGAACTCCTTGGTCCCGTCCAGCGGGTCCACGATCAGGAAGGTGCGCAGGCTCTGGCCGTGGGTGTCGGCCTGCTCCTCGGTCACCAGGGGCGTGTCCGGGAACGCCTCGCGCAGCCCGGCCGAGATCAGCGCATCGGCGGCCTCGTCCGCGGCGGTGACGGGCGAATCATCGGATTTGGCGCGGACATCGAAATCGTCGGCCTCATAGATCTGCATGATCCGGTCGCCGGCCTGCAGGGCCAGGCGCCGCATTTCGGTGATCAGTCGGTCGAATTGCATTCACTTTCCTTTCCCTGCCAGAGGCCTGCGGCCGCTGCCCGATTGTGCGGGGGTGCTGCGCCTCTTATGATGTGCGGCGGGTCCATCGGCAAGCGCCGGGCCGCCAGTGACGGAGCACCGCCCTTGTTCAAGCAGCGCCAGAACCGGAACCTGTTCCAGGCCGCCTTCACCACCTTCGCGCTGATCTATCACCAGACGGTGTACAACCTGCGCACCGAACACCGCAACGCGGTGCTGGGCCTGGTCATGACCATGATGCAAAGCGTCGTCTTCGTCGTGGTGTTTCTGGGCATGTACACGCTGATCGGCATCGGCGGGTCGCAGATCCGCGGGGATTTCCTGCTGTACATCATGTCGGGGATCTTCATCTTCATGCTGCACGTGCAGGCCGTGGGCGCGGTCGCGGGCAGCCATTCGGTGTCGTCGGGCATCATCAAGCACGAACCTCTGAACGCGGCGGTGCTGATCTCGGGGGCGGCGCTGGCGGTGCTGTACCGCCAGACGATCAGCTGTCTGGTGATCCTGTCGGTCTACCACATGGTCTTCCAGCCGATCACGATCGAGGACCCTGTCGGCGCCGGGTCGCTGTTCGTGGTGTCCTGGTTCACCGGCTGCGCGATCGGGCTGATCTTTCTGGGAATCCGCCCCTGGTCCCCGCAGGCCTGCAAGGTGCTGACGATGGTCTATCAGCGCGTGAACATGTTCGCGTCGGGCAAGTTCTTCGTCGCCAACATGATTCCCAGCTTCATCCTGCCGTGGTTCGCGTGGAACCCGCTGTTCCACCTGATCGACCAGGAACGCGGCTTCCTGTTCATCAACTATTCGCCCCATCGCACGATGCTGTTCTACCCCCTGTGGTTCGCGATCGCGGCGCTGATGGTGGGGCTGCTGATCAACTTCACGACCCGCAAGTACGAATCCATCAGCTGGAGCGCCGCGCAGTAGCGTCATGGCCCCGGTTTCGCGGGCCCAAACCACCGATTTTGCGCTGCGGCAGTGCTTGCGGGGCTGAATTGCATCCCTATATACACCCCCGAAGCGGTCCGGAGGTTCCGGCCCGTTCGTCAAGGGATCGGGCCTCGGGGGCCGCAACGGACCCGCAGTCCAAGATATCGCCGCAAGAGAAGGTTAAACACATATGTCAAAAGTCATCGGCATCGACCTCGGCACCACCAACAGCTGCGTCGCCATCATGGACGGCAGCCAGCCGAAGGTCATCGAGAACAGCGAAGGCGCGCGCACCACGCCCTCGATCGTGGGTTTCAAGGACGGTGAACGCCTGGTCGGCCAGCCTGCCAAGCGCCAGGCCGTGACCAACCCGACCAACACCGTCTTTGCCGTGAAACGCCTGATCGGGCGCCGCATGGGCGACGAGGCCGTCGAGAAGGACCGCAAGATGGTCCCCTACACCATCGCGGATGGTGGCAACGGCGACGCCTGGGTCGAGGTGCAGGGTGAGAAGTACTCCCCCGCGCAGGTCAGCGCGATGATCCTTCAGAAGATGAAGGAGACCGCCGAATCCTATCTGGGCGAGACCGTGACCCAAGCCGTGATCACCGTTCCGGCCTATTTCAACGACGCCCAGCGCCAGGCCACCAAGGACGCCGGCAAGATCGCCGGCCTGGAAGTGCTGCGCATCATCAACGAGCCGACCGCGGCCGCGCTGGCCTATGGTCTGGACAAGAAGGAAACCAAGACGATCGCGGTCTATGACCTTGGCGGCGGTACCTTCGACATCACCATCCTGGAGATCGACGACGGCCTGTTCGAGGTGAAGTCCACGAACGGCGACACCTTCCTGGGTGGCGAAGACTTCGACATGCGGATCGTGAACTATCTGGCCGACGAGTTCAAAAAGGAACACGGCGTCGATCTGTCCAAGGACAAGATGGCCCTGCAGCGCCTAAAGGAAGCCGCGGAAAAGGCCAAGATCGAGCTGTCCTCCTCCAGTCAGACCGAGATCAACCAGCCGTTCATCTCGATGGACAAGAACAGCGGCACCCCGCTGCACCTGGTCGTCAAGCTGACCCGCTCCAAGCTGGAAAGCCTGGTCGCTGACCTGATCAAACGCACCATGAAGCCCGTCCAAGACGCGCTGAAGGATGCCGGCTGCTCCAAGGGCGACATCGACGAGGTCGTCCTGGTCGGCGGCATGACTCGCATGCCCAAGGTCGTGGCCGAGGTCACCGAGTTCTTCGGCAAGGAGCCCCACAAGGGCGTGAACCCCGACGAGGTCGTGGCCCTTGGCGCCGCCATCCAGGCCGGCGTGCTGCAGGGTGACGTCAAGGACGTCGTGCTGCTGGACGTGACGCCGCTGTCGCTGGGCATCGAGACGCTGGGTGGCGTGTTCACCCGCCTGATCGACCGCAACACGACCATCCCGACCAAGAAGAGCCAGATCTTCTCGACCGCCGAGGACAACCAGGGCGCCGTGACGATCCGCGTGTTCCAAGGCGAGCGAGAGATGGCCGCGGACAACAAGATGCTGGGCCAGTTCAACCTGGAGCACATCCCGCCCGCGCCGCGCGGCATGCCGCAGATCGAGGTGACCTTCGACATCGACGCCAACGGCATCGTGTCGGTGGCCGCCAAAGACAAGGGCACCGGCAAGGAGCAGACCATCACCATCGCGGCCTCGGGCGGTCTGTCCGACGAGGACATCGAGCGGATGGTCAAGGATGCCGAGGCGAACGCCGAATCCGACAAGACCCGCCGCGAGCTGGTCGAGGCGAAGAACCAGGCTGAAAGCCTGATCCACTCGACCAACAAGTCGCTGTCCGAGCATGGCGACAAGGTCGACGCCTCGACTGTCGAGGCGATCGAGCTGGCCATCGGCGCGCTGGAGGAATCGCTGAAGTCCGAGGACCCGGGCAAGATCCGGTCGGGCATCCAGAACGTCATGGACGCGTCCATGCGCCTGGGCGAGGCGATCTACAAGAACCAGCAGAGCGCCGAGGACTCCGATCCGTCGGACCGCGACACTCCGCGTGATGTCGACGACGACATCGTGGACGCCGATTTCGAAGATCTGGGCGACGACAAGAAGCGCGGCTGATCGGGGCCGCATCCCCTGACCGGGCCGGCCCGCCTTTCCCGCGGGCCGGCCTGTTTCATGGGGACAGCTGAACAGGACGACACATGAGCAAGCGTTGTTACTACGAAGTGCTCGGGGTCACGCGCGGGGCCTCGACCGACGAGATCAAGAAGGCCTACCGCACCAAGGCCAAAGAGCTGCATCCCGACCGCAACCAGGACGATGCGACAGCCGAGGCCCGCTTCAAGGAAGCGAACGAGGCCTATGACTGCCTGAAGGACGACACCAAGAAGGCCGCCTATGACCGCTTCGGCCATGCCGCCTTCGAGGGTGGCATGGGCGGCGGCGGCGGTGGCCGTGGCCAGCATCCGGGCGATTTCGGCGCGGCGTTCGCCGACGTGTTCGAGGATCTGTTCGGCGACATGATGGGCCGTCGCGGCGGTGGCGGTGGCGGGCGTGCCCGGGCGCAGCGCGGGCAGGACCTGCGCTACAACCTGCGCGTCAGCCTTGAGGACGCCTATGTCGGCGTGCAAAAGCCGATCACCGTGCGCGGCTCGGTCGCCTGCGGCGAATGCGACGGGACCGGGGCCGAGGGCGCGTCCCAGCCCGCCGCCTGTCCGACCTGCGCAGGCATGGGCAAGGTCCGCGCCCAGCAGGGCTTCTTCACCGTCGAGCGCACCTGCCCGACCTGCGGCGGCGCGGGCCAGATCGTCAAGAACCCGTGCAAGGCCTGCCACGGTGCGGGCCGGATGGAACGAGACCGCGCGCTGTCGGTGAACATTCCCGCCGGTGTCGAGACCGGCACCCGCATCCGGCTGGCCGGAGAGGGCGAGGCGGGGCTGCGTGGCGGTCCGGCCGGGGATCTGTACATCTTCATCGAGGTCCAAGACCACGCGATCTTCCTGCGCGACGGCAAGACGCTGGCCTGCCAGGTGCCGGTCAGCATGGCCACCGCCGCCCTGGGCGGCGAGGTCGAGGTGCCGACCATCGACGGCGGGCGCGCCCGCGTCAAGGTCGCCGCCGGCAGCCAGACGGGTCGGCAGATGCGCCTGCGCGGCAAGGGCATGCCGCCCCTGCGCCACGGCCCCGGCGCGCAGGGCGATTTCGGCGACATGCTGATCGAGCTGACCGTCGAGACGCCGGTCAACCTGACGCCCCGCCAGCGGGAGCTGCTGCGAGAGTTCGAGGCCGAGAAGGCCGACAACAGCCCGCAATCGGACAGCTTCTTCGACAAGGTAAAGGGGTTCTGGGAAGGGATGACCCGTTAAGGGTTAACCGTTCCTTTACCGATTCGGGTTCATGTTCCGCACATGGACCCGAATCGTTCCTTTGGCGAAATGCCCCTGCCTTTGTTCAGCCCGGCCGCGGATGACGTGGTGCCGGCCGGCAAGGCTGCACCCTCCTATCTGGCCGATCATCGGGCAAGGCTGCGCGAACGGTTCCTGCAGGGCGGCGCGACCGCGATGCCCGATTACGAGCTTTTGGAGCTGGTGCTGTTCCGCGCCATCCCGCGCCAGGACGTCAAACCGCTGGCCCGCCGCCTGATCGAGACCTTCGGCGATTTCAACCGCGTGGTCACCGCGCCGCCCGCCCGCCTGCAGGCGGTCGACGGTGTTGGACCCGCCGTCGTTACCGAACTGAAGATCGTCGAGGCCGCGGCGCAGCGCATGGCCCGCGCCCGCATCATGCACCGCCCGGTCCTGTCCAGCTGGCAGTCGCTGCTGGATTACTGCCACACCGCGATGGCGCATCGCGAGATCGAGCAGTTCCGCGTGCTGTACCTGGACCGAAAGAACGTCCTGATCGCGGATGAGGAGCAGTCGCGCGGCACGGTGGACCACGTCCCCGTCTATCCGCGCGAGATCATCCGCCGCGCGCTGGAGTTGAACGCCTCGGCGCTGATCCTGGTGCACAACCATCCCTCGGGCGATCCGACGCCCTCGGACAGCGACATCGCCATGACGGCACGCATCGGGCAGGCCGCGGAAAGCATGGGAATCACCATCCACGACCACCTGATCATCGGCAAGTCGCGCGAACTGTCGTTCCGGTCCGAGGGCCTGCTCTGATCCCCGCGGGGGGTGCAGCATTTGTGCCCGATGCGTCGAATTGCAACGGGCCGCGACGGCTTATCATCTGGACTGACGAGGAATTGAGGGCTAGAACCGCCCCGCGAAGGCTGCGTTTCGGACGCGGCCCGGAATGTCGTATCGGCCTGCATTGACGGCCCGAATTGGAGTATGACCCGTGTCCCACGCAGATGACCACGTAGGCACCCGGAGGGATTTCCTCTATTATGCCACGGCGGGCGCAGGCACGGTGGCCGCCGGTGCCGCCGCCTGGACCCTTGTGAATCAGATGAACCCCTCGGCCGACGTGCAGGCGCTGGCCTCGATCCAGGTCGATGTCAGCGGCGTCGCCGCCGGGTCGCAGATCACCGTGCTGTTCCTGGGCAAGCCCGTGTTCATCCGCCGCCGGACCCCCGAGGAGATCGAGGCCGGACGTGCGGTCGAGCTGAGCGAGCTGCCCGACCAGAACGCCCAGAACCCCAATCTGGCCGACGGATCGCCCGCCACCGACGCGAACCGCGCGCTGGACGAGACCGGCGAATGGCTGGTCCAGATCGGCGTCTGCACCCACCTGGGCTGCGTGCCCATCGGTGACGGCGCGGGCGATTTCGGGGGCTGGTTCTGCCCCTGCCACGGCAGCCATTACGACACCGCAGGCCGCATCCGTCGCGGGCCCGCGCCGCAGAACATGCATATTCCGCTGGCGTCGTTCGTGAACGACACCACCATTCAGCTGGGTTAAGGAGGGTTATCATGGCCGGAATTCCGCACGACCATTACGAGCCCAAGTCGGGCTTCGAACGCTGGCTTCACCGCCGCCTGCCCGTCGCCGGCGTGCTTTACGACACGCTGATGATCCCCACGCCCAAGAACCTGAACTGGATGTGGATCTGGGGGATCGTGCTGGTCTTCTGCCTGGTGCTGCAGATCGTCACGGGCATCGTCCTGGTGATGCACTATACCCCGCATGTCGACATGGCCTTCGCCAGCGTCGAGCACATCATGCGCAACGTCAACGGCGGCTACATGCTGCGCTACATCCACATGAACGGCGCGTCGCTGTTCTTCGTGGCCGTGTACCTGCACATCTTCCGCGGCCTCTACTACGGCAGCTACAAGGCCCCGCGCGAGGTCACCTGGATCATCGGCATGCTGATCTACCTGCTGATGATGGCCACCGCCTTCATGGGCTACGTGCTGCCCTGGGGTCAGATGTCCTTCTGGGGCGCGACCGTGATCACCGGCCTGTTCGGCGCCATTCCGGGCGTGGGTGAAACGCTGCAGACCTGGCTGCTGGGCGGACCCGCGGTCGGCAACGCGACGCTGAACCGCTTCTTCTCGCTGCACTACCTGCTGCCCTTCATCATCGCGGGCCTGGTCATCGTCCACGTGTGGGCCTTCCACACCACGGGCAACAACAACCCGACCGGCATCGAGGTGCGTCGCACCAGCAAGGAGGAGGCCGCCAAGGACACCCTGCCCTTCTGGCCCTACTTCGTCATCAAGGACCTGTTCGCGCTGGCCGTCATCCTGGCCGTGTTCTTCGCGATCGTGGGCTTCATGCCCAACTACCTGGGCCACCCGGACAACTACATCGAGGCCAACGCGCTGGCCACGCCCGCGCATATCGTGCCCGAATGGTACTTCCTGCCCTTCTACGCGATCCTGCGCGCCTTCGACGCCGAGGTGTGGCTGGTCCAGCTGGTCCAGTTCGTGACCTTCGGCATCGTCGACGCCAAGTTCTTCGGCGTGCTGGCGATGTTCGGCGCCATCGTGGTGATGGGCCTGGCGCCCTGGCTGGACACCAGCCGCGTGCGCTCGGGCCGCTATCGTCCGCAGTTCAAGTGGTGGTTCTGGCTGCTGGCGGTCGACTTCGTCGTGCTGACCTGGGTCGGTGCCATGCCCACCGAGGGGCCCTATCCCTACATCGCGCTGGCTGCCGCGGCCTACTGGTTTGGCTACTTCCTGGTGATCCTGCCGCTGCTGGGCGTGATCGAGAAGCCGGAGCCCATGCCCGCCACGATCGAGGAAGATTTCAACGAACACTACGCGCCCAAGGTTGGTGGAACCAGCCTGACGCAGCCGGCCGAATGAGAGGACCAAGGATCATGCTGAAAGCACTAGCGATCGCCGCCGTCACGGCCGTTGGCCTGTCCGGACCGGCGATGGCCGCAGGCGAAGGCGGGCACATCGAGGATGTCGCCTTCCCGCACGAGGGTCCGTTCGGCGCATACGACCAGTTCCAACTGCAGCGCGGGTTGCAGGTCTATACCGAGGTCTGCTCGGCCTGCCACGGCCTGAAATACGTCGCCATCCGCACCCTGGCGGATGAAGGCGGCCCTGGCCTGCCCGAGGATCAGGTCCGCGCCTATGCGGCCGAACTGCTGCCGGTCTTCGACGACGCGATCGGAGAGGAGCGTCCGCGCACCATCACCGATCACTTCCCGGCGACCTCGGGTGACGGCATGGGCCCGGACCTGTCGCTGATGGCCAAGGCCCGCGCGGGCTTTCACGGCCCCTTCGGCACCGGCCTCAGCCAGCTGGTCAACGGCATGGGCGGTCCGGAATACATCCACGCCCTGCTGACCAGCTATACCGGCGAGGACCAGGAACAGGCCGGCACGCTGCTGCACGGCAACACCGCCTTCCCCGGCGGCTGGATCAGCATGGCGGCTCCGCTGTCCGACGGTCAGGTCACCTACGAGGACGGCACCGAGGCGACCGTCGACCAGATGGCGATGGACATCGCGGCCTTCCTGATGTGGACCGCCGAGCCCAAGATGATGGACCGCAAGTCCGTGGGCCTGGTCGCGGTGCTGTTCCTGGTGCTGCTCAGCGCGCTGCTCTATGTCGTGAACAAGCGGCTGTGGGCGCCCCACAAGGGCAAGTTGCCCGCCTGATCCTGCACGACAGGTCGACATGACAGGACGCGCCCCGCAACGGGCGCGTCTTTTCACATCTGGACAAGGCCCGGCCCGCCCGGTCACATGGCCGCCAAACGGCGGAGGCATGCATGGCAATCTGGAACCTGGGCTCGATCAACATCGACCATGTCTATCGGCTGGAGAGCCTGCCCAAGCCCGGAGAGACGCTGGCCTCGCGCGGTTATGCGCAGGGTCTGGGCGGCAAGGGCGCGAACCAGTCGGTCGCCGCGGCGCGCGCGGGCGCGGTCACGCATCACCTGGGCGCGATGGGCACGGGCGATGACTGGGTGCGCGACCGGCTGGCGCAGGCGGGCGTGGACATGGGCCATGTCGCCCGGCTTGCGGATCAGGCGACGGGCCACGCGATCATCCTGCTGGATGCCGATGCGGAAAACGCCATCGTCATCCATCCCGGCGCGAACCGCGCGATCGACGAGGATGCCCTGACGCAGGCCCTGTCCGCGCTGACCCCCACTGATACGCTGCTGATCCAGAACGAGACGAACGGCCAGGTCGCCGCCGCCCGCGCGGCGCAGGCGCAGGGCGCGCGCGTGATCTATTCCGCCGCCCCCTTCGATCTGGACGCGGTGCGCGCGGTCCTGCCCCATGTCTCGATCCTGGCGATGAACGCCGGAGAGGCGGAGCAGCTGTTCGCGGGCGTCCCCGGCGACCTGCCCGTGCAGGGCCTGCTGATCACCCGCGGCGCGGAGGGTGCCGAATATCGTGACCTGACCACCGGCCGGGTGCATGAGCAGCCCTCGTTCCGCGTGACGCCGGTGGACACCACGGGCGCGGGCGACACCTTCGCGGGCTATTTCGCGGCGGCGCTGGACGGCGGGGCGGATATTCCTGCCGCCCTACGGTTGGCCTCGGCCGCGGCGGCGGTCAAGGTCACGCGGGCGGGGGCGGGCGATGCCATCCCCACCCGTACCGAAGTAGACGCGTTTCTGTCCGATCAGCCGATCTGACCACGCACCCCGCCGGTCTGCGCCCGGTCCATCAGCAGGTGGTCCAGGATCACGCAGGCGGCCATCGCCTCGGCCACCGGCACGGCACGGATGCCCACGCAGGGGTCGTGGCGGCCCTTGGTGATCACGTCGATCTCCTCTCCGCGTGAGTTGATCGATCGGCGGGGCGTGGTGATCGAGCTGGTCGGCTTGATCGCGAAACGCACGACAATGTCCTGTCCGGTCGAGATGCCGCCCAGAATCCCGCCCGCATGGTTCGACAGGAACTCCGGCCCGTCCGGCCCCATGCGGATCTCGTCCGCGTTCGCCACCCCGGTCAGCGCGGCCGAACCCATGCCCTCGCCGATCTCGACCGCCTTCACGGCATTGATCGACATCATCGCGGCGGCCAGATCGGTGTCCAGCTTCGCATAGACTGGCGCGCCGAGGCCCGGCGGGCAGCCCTGAACACAGACCTCGATGGCCGCGCCGACGCTGTTCTGATCCTTGCGGATGCCGTCCAGGTAATCGGACCAGGCCTGGACCGCGCCCGCATCGGGCAGGAAGAACGGATTATCGTTCACCGCGCCCAAGTCCAGCCGCGCGCGGTCCAGATGCATCGCCCCCATCTGCACCATGTAGCCGGTGATCCGCAGATCGGGCACCAGCGCCCCCAGCACCGCCTGCGCCACGGCACCCGCCGCAACCCGCGCCGCCGTTTCGCGCGCCGAAGACCGGCCCCCGCCGCGATAATCGCGCACCCCATATTTCAGATGATAGGTGATATCGGCATGCCCCGGGCGAAAGCTGGTCGCGATGTCGCCGTAATCCTTGGACCGCTGGTCGGTGTTCTCGATCATCAGCTGGATCGCGGTGCCGGTGGTGACACCCTCGAAGACGCCGGACAGGATGCGGACCTGGTCGGGTTCGCGCCGCTGCGTGGTGTGTTTCGACGTCCCGGGGCGGCGGCGGTCCATGAAGCGCTGGATGTATTCTTCGGTCAGGGGCACGCCGGGCGGCACGCCGTCCACCGTCGCGCCCAGGGCGGGGCCGTGGCTTTCGCCCCAGGTGGTAAAGCGGAACTCGCGGCCGAAGGTGTTATAGCTCATGGGCGCGTCTCCTCGGACAGGGCTTTCAGTTCATAGATCAGGTCCAGCGCCTCGCGTGGGGACAGGGCGTCGGGATGGACCGCCTTCAGGCGGTCGTCCAACGGGCGGGCCTTGGGCGCGGGTGGCGGGGCCGCGCGGAACAGCGGCAGGTCGTCGATCAGTGCCACGGGGCGCGCCGACTGACGCTCTCCGCTTTCCAGCGCGGTCAGCACGGTGCGGGCGCGTTCCACGACGGAGGCGGGCAGGCCCGCCAGGCGCGCGACCTGCACGCCATAGCTGCGGTCGGCCGCGCCCTTCCTGACCTCGTGCAGGAAGATCACCTCGCCCTGCCATTCGCGCACGGTGACGGTGGCGTTCTCGACACCCTCCAGCTTGGCGGACAGCGCCGTCATCTCATGGTAATGCGTGGCGAACAGCGCCCGGCAGCGATTGGCGGCATGCAGATGCTCCATCACCGCCCAGGCAATCGACAGCCCGTCCCAGGTCGAGGTGCCGCGCCCGATCTCGTCCAGGATCACCAGCGCGCGGTCATCGGCCTGGTTCAGGATCGCGGCGGTTTCCACCATCTCGACCATGAAGGTGGACCGCCCCCGCGCCAGATCGTCGGCGGCCCCTACACGGGAAAACAGCTGGCTGACCAGCCCGATATGCGCCGCCCGCGCGGGAACAAAGGCGCCCGCCTGCGCCAGCACCGCGATCAGCGCGTTCTGGCGCAGGAAGGTCGACTTGCCCGCCATGTTCGGCCCGGTCAGCAGCCAGATCGCGGGCGTGGCCCCGGTGGTCAGGTCGCAGTCGTTGGCGACGAAGCTTTCCGCCTTCCGGCGCAGCGCGCGTTCCACGACCGGGTGGCGGCCGCCTTCGATGACGAAGGCGCGGCTGTCATCGACGCGCGGCCGGACCCAGCCCTCGCCCGAGGCCAGATCGGCGAAGGCGCAGGCCAGGTCGATCTCGGCCAGGGCGCGGGCGGCCTGACCGATCCGCGCCGCCTGATCCAGGATCGCCGTCCGCAGGCGGTCGAAGATGCCCCGCTCGATCTCCAACGCGCGGTCGCGGGCGTTCAGGATGCGGGTTTCCAGTTCGCTGAGTTCCACCGTGGTGAAGCGGATCTGGTTCGCAGTGGTCTGGCGGTGGATGAAGGTCTGGTTCAGCGGCGCGGCCATCATGCGCTCGGCATGGGTGGTCGTCGTCTCGATGAAATAGCCCAGAACGTTGTTATGCTTGATCTTCAGGCTGCCGACCCCGGCCAGGACCGCGTAATCGGCCTGCATGCCCGCGATGACGCCCCGCCCCTCGTCGCGCAGGCGACGGGTCTGGTCCAGATCGGCGTCATGCCCCTCGGCCACGAAGCCGCCATCCCGCGCCAGCAAAGGCGGCTCGGCCACCAGCGCATCGTCCAGGAGGTCAACCAGCCCCTCATGGCCGACCAGATCACCCGCCGCATCGCGCAGCACGGGCGGCGCGTCGCCGGGCAGCCGCACGGCGATCGCCGCGCCCTGCGTCAGCCCCGCCCGGATCGCGGCCAGATCGCGCGGCCCGCCCCGGTCCAGCGCCAGCCGCGACAGCGCCCGGTCCATGTCCGGCACCCGCGCCAGCGCGCCGCGCAGATCCGAGAGCAGCCGCGCATCCCCCGCCAGCGCCGCCACCGCATCATGGCGCGCCGCGATCAGCGCGAGATCGCGCGACGGAGCGCTGATCCGCCGTTCCATGAGGCGCGCGCCCGGCGCGGTCACGGTGCGGTCGATGGCCGCCAGCAGCGATCCCTCGCGCCCGCCCGACAGGGCCTGGGTCAGCTCCAGATTGCGCCGGGTCGCGGCGTCGATCTGCATCGTGCCGCCCGCGCGTTCGCGCATGGGCGGGCGCAGCAGCGGCAGGCGGCCCTTCTGCGTCATGTCCAGATAATCGACGATGGCGCCCATCGCGGCCAGTTCGGCGCGGGTGAAGCTGCCGAACCCGTCCAGCGTCTCGACGCCATAGAGCGCGCAGAGCCGCCGCGTGCCCGCATTGCTGTCGAACGCGCTGGCATGCAGGTCGGTCATCACCGCGCCCGCATCGCCGATCAGCTCCTCCAGCCCGGTGTCGCAGGCCAGGACCTCGCGCGGGGCCAGCCGCGCCAGCTCGGGGGCCAGACGCGGCAGGGGGCAATCCATCACCGAAAACGCGCCGGTCGAGATGTCGACCCAGGCCAGCGCGCCCTCCTCGCGGACCACCACGAAGGCCGCCAGGTAATTGTGGCGCCGCGCCTCCAGCAGCGATTCCTCGGTCAGGGTGCCCGGCGTCACCAGCCGCACCACGTCGCGCGCCACGACCGATTTCGACCCGCGCTTCTTGGCTTCCGCGGGGTCCTCCATCTGTTCGGCGATGGCCACGCGGAAACCCTTGCGGATCAGCGTCAGCAGATAGCCCTCGGCCGCATGGACGGGCACGCCGCACATCGGGATGGGCTCACCCGCATGGGTGCCGCGTTTGGTCAGCGCGATGTCCAGCGCGGCGGCGGCGGCGACCGCGTCGTCGAAGAACATCTCGTAGAAATCGCCCATGCGATAGAACAGCAGCGCGCCGGGATTGGCCTCCCGGATTGCAAGATATTGCGCCATCATCGGCGTGGGCTGATCAGACATGTCCTTGGTCATGGGCGGGTTCTATCCGCTTGCGCGGGCGCGCGAAACCTCTACATTCGGGATCACCTCGGGGTGCCCCATGCGGGCTGAGACGCGACAGCGGACCCGTTGAACCTGATCCGGCTCACACCGGCGGAGGGAAGGTGCGCACCCCCTTCTTTTCGACATTCCGACAAGAGAGGCTGCCGATGAAATCCGTCCTGATCCCCGCTTTGCTGCTGGCCACCCCCGCCCTGGCCCAGGATCGCGTCCTGACCGTCTATGCCGGCGACAGCGTCACCAGCGAATGGGGCCCCGGCCCCGCCATCGAGGAGGGGTTCGAGGCGATCTGCGATTGCGACCTGCAATTCGTGACCGGCGACGTGCTGCCCCGCATCCTGATGGAGGGGGCGGGCACCCAGGCCGACATCGTCTTCGGCCTGAACACCGACATGACCGCGCGCGCCCGCGCATCGGGTCTGTTCGCACCGCACGGGCAGGACACGTCCGACCTGTCGCTGCCCATCGCATGGGAGGACGACATCTTCCTGCCCTACAACTGGGGCGAGACGGCCTTCGTCTATGACAGCACCCGGCTGGAGAACCCGCCCGCCAGCTTTGCCGAGCTGCTGGAGGCCGAGGATATCAGCATCGTCATCCAGGACCCGCGCAGTTCGGTGTCGGGTCTGGCGATGCTGCTGTGGGTCAAGTCGGTCTATGGCGATCAGGCGGGCGAGGCCTGGGCCAAGCTGGCCCCCAAGGTGCTGACCGTCACCCGCGGCTGGTCCGAATCCTATGGCCTGTTCACCGACGGAGAGGCGGACATGGTCCTGTCCTACACCACCTCGCCCGCCTATCACATCGCCGCCGAGGAGGACGACACCAAGCGCGCCGCGATCTTCCCCGAGGGGCATTACTTCATGGCCGAACTGGTGGCCCAGGTCGCGGGCACCGATCAGCCGGAGCTGGCGCAAGCCTTCATGGACTGGGTGCTGACCCTCGATTTCCAGGCGACGATCCCGCTGGCCAACTGGTCCCTGCCGGCAAAACTGCCGCAAGCCGACTGGCCGCAGGTGATGCGCGACCTGCCCCGCCCCGACAAGACCCTGTTCCTGTCCGAGGACGAGGCAGAAGCCCTGCGCGCCCCCGCCCTGGACGAATGGCAGCGGGCCTTCCGCTGAGCATCGGCCACGCCATCGCGGGCGCGCTGGCCGCCCTGATCCTGGGCACGCTGGCGGCGGTGGCTTGGGTCGCGGGCGGGCTGTCGGGGCTCACCGAATGGGATCTGCGCGCGGTCTGGTTCACCCTGTGGCAGGCGGCGCTGTCCGCGACCCTGTCGGCGGCGCTGGCCGTCCCGGTCGCGCGCGCGCTTGCGCGGCGGCGGTTCCGGGGGCGCGGGCTGCTGGTCACGCTGTTGGGCGCGCCCTTCATCCTGCCGGTGATCGTGGCGGTCCTGGGCCTGATCGCGATCTTCGGGCGCAACGGTGCGCTGAACGGCGCGCTGGAGGCCCTGGGCCTGCCCGCCATCGGTATCTATGGCTGGCAGGGGGTGATCCTGGCGCATGTGTTCTTCAACCTGCCGCTGTCGGTGCGGCTGATCCTGCAGGGCTGGCAGGCGATTCCCGCGGAACGCTTCCGGCTGGCCGCGTCCCTGGATTTCGCGCCCCGCGACATCGCCCGCCATCTGGAACGTCCGATGCTGCGCGGCGTCCTGCCCGGCGTGTGGCTGGCGGTGTTCCTGGTCTGCCTGACATCGTTCACGGTGGCCTTGGCCCTGGGCGGGGGGCCGCGCGCCACGACGGTGGAGCTGGCCATCTATCAGGCGTTCCGCTTTGATTTCGACTTGGGGCGCGCGGCGGCCCTGGGGATGGTGCAGATCGCCATCTGCATCGGGGCGGCGGCGCTGGCCGCCCGCGTTGCCGTTCCGGCGGGGTTCGGCGCAGGGCTGGACGCGATGGGCGGGCCGCCCGCGCCCGGCGGCTGGCGGCGGCTGGCGGATGCGGCGGTGATCACGGCGGCGGCGATGTTCCTGCTGGCGCCGCTGATCTCGGTCGCGGCCACGGGCCTGCCGCGCCTGACCGGCCTGCCGCCCGAGGTCTGGGATGCGGCCCTGCGTTCCATCGCAATGGCGGTGACGTCGGCCCTGCTGTCGTCGGGGGCGGCGCTGGCACTGGCACTGACCATCGCCCGCGGCGGGGCCCGTTGGGTCGAGGCCGCAGGCATGCTGCCGCTGATCGCCTCTCCGCTGGTGCTGGGCACGGGGCTGTTCATCCTGCTGCGCGGCACGGTCACGCCCCAGCAGATGGCCCTGCCGGTCACGGCGCTGATCAACGCGGCGATGGCCCTGCCCTTCGCACTGCGCGCGCTGATCCCGGCGGCGCGGGCGCTGGAACAGGATTACGGCCAGCTTGCCGCATCGCTGGACCTGCGGGGCTGGGCACGGCTGCGGCTCTTGGTCCTGCCGCGCCTGGCCCGGCCCCTGGGGTTCGGCGCGGGATTGGCCGCGGCGCTGGCCATGGGCGATCTGGGTGTGATCACACTTTTCGCGGGCGACAACCCGACGCTGCCGCTGATGCTCTATCAGCTGATGAACGGCTATCGGATGGCCGATGCGGCGGCCTGCGCTCTGCTGTTGATGGCGCTCAGCCTGGGCCTTTTCTGGGCCTTCGACCGGGGAGGACGCCATGGCACTTGAGTTCCAGGACATCCTGCTGCGTCAGGACGACTTCACGCTGACCGCCGACCTGACCGTGCCGCGGGGCCGCCATGCGGTGATCGGGGCGTCGGGTTCCGGCAAGTCGACGCTGCTGGCGCTGGTCGCGGGGTTTCTGACGCCGACCCGGGGCCGCCTGCTGTGGGACGGCGCCGACATCACCGCGCTGCCGCCTGGCAAGCGACCGCTGTCGATCCTGTTTCAGAACAACAATTTGTTTCCGCATCTAAGCGTGAAACAAAATGTGGGCATGGGCCTGCGCCCGGACCTGCGGCTGGATCGCGTCCAGAAGGCGCGTGTCCTGGAGGTTCTGGATCACGTCGGACTGACCGGAACCGGGAACCGGCGTCCCGACAGCCTATCGGGCGGTCAGCAGAGCCGCGTCGCCCTGGCCCGCGTCCTGCTGCGCGCGCGGCCATTGCTGCTCTTGGACGAGCCCTTCGCGGCCCTGGGTCCTGCGCTCAAGGCCGAGATGCTGGCGCTTCTGGCGCAGGTCGCGGCGGACACGACCGTGCTGATGGTGACCCATGACCCCGAGGATGCCCGCGCCTTCGCGCCCGACACCCTGCTGGTCGAGGAGGGGCGCGTCCATCCGCCCCGCCCCACCGGGCCGCTGCTGGACGATCCGCCGCCGGGACTGCGCGCCTATCTGGGCTAGGCGATCCATAGGCGGATGATCCAGGCGACGGTGCCGATCACCGCCACGCTGGCCAGCCAGATCGCCACGAACCACGCCAGTCGCCGCAGGGATTGCGGCATCAGTGGTACCCCTCCTTGGGGTCCATCTTTCCGCGGAACACCCAATAGGAATAGGCGGTATAGGTCAGGATCACCGGGATCAGCACGGCCGCACCGACCAGCATGAAGATCTGGCTGTTGCGGGGGGGCGGCGGCCTCCCAGATCGTGACCTCGACCGGGACGATGTAGGGGAACATCGAGATCCCCAGCCCGACGAAGCCAAGGATGAACATCCCCAGCGCGCAGAGGAACGGCCAGTAGTCGTGATGACGCACCATCAGCGAGGTGAACATGCCGAAGGCTAGGCCCAGCACGGCAGCACCCACCCCCGCTGCCAGCACGATGTTCCAGCCGCCGAACCAGCGGCTGTAATAGCCGTCCTGCAGGAACGGCGTCCACAGGCTGACCACGCCCATGAAGATCACCGTGCCGACACCCAGCACCCAGGCCCGCTTGCGCATGCGCTCCTGCAGGGGGCCGGCGGTCTTCATTACCAGCCACGTCGCGCCCAGAAGGGCGTATCCGACCATGACCGCGACGCCGACATCAGCGTAAAGGGCGTCAGCCAGTCCCACCAGCCGCCGGAATATTCGCGCGCGGCCTTGTCGACGTCGATACCCTGCAGCAGCCCGCCCAGGGTGATGCCCTGCGCCAGCGCGGCCACCGCCGATCCGCCGATGAAGGCCACGTCCCAGACCTTGCGCCAGCGCTTGGTGCGCCAGCGGAACTCGAACGCGACGCCGCGGAAGATCAGCGCCAGCAGCATCGCCATAATTGGCGCATACAGCGCCGGCAGGATCAGCGCATAGGCCAGTGGAAAGGCCGCGAACAGCCCGCCCCCGCCCAGGACCAGCCAGGTCTCGTTCCCCGTCCCAGACCGGCGCGACCGAGTTCATCATGATGTCGCGGTCCTCTCCTTCGGGTTCGACCGCGAACAGCATGCCCAAGCCCAAGTCGAACCCGTCCAGCACGACATAGACCAGCACCGCAAAGGCAATGACGAAGGCCCAGATGACGGTCAGATCCAGCGAAACGCCTTCTGCGAGGGGCATGGTCACTCTCCGGGTTGGACGTTGCGGGTCGGGTGCTGCTGGGCGGGCGTGGTGCCCGCCGTGCGCGTCGGGCTGTTGGTCACATCCTTCAGCCGCGGTTCGTTATTTGCCGGAGAGCGGCTCATCAGAACGCAGGATATAGTATGTCCCCGCCCCAAAGACCGCGAAATAGACGATGATGAAGGCCACCAGCGATGCCCCCACCGCGGCCGCGTCCAGGGGTGCGGCGCTGTCCACCGTGCGCAGGTGACCATAGACGGTGAAGGGCTGCCGCCCGACCTCGGTCGTGACCCATCCGGCCAGCACGGCGATCAGCCCCGCGGGCGACATCACAAGGGCGGCGCGGTGCAGCATGGGGCTGTCGAACAGCATCCCCCGCCAGCGCGCCCACAGCGACCAGACACCGATCCCCAGCATGGCAAAGCCAAGCGCGACCATGATGCGGAACGACCAGAAGACGATGGCCACGGGGGGCTGATCCTCGCGCGGGATAGTGTCCAGGCCCGCAAGCGGTGCGTTCAGGTCGTGCTTCAGGATCAGGGACGACAGCTTGGGGATGCCGATGGCATAGTCCAAGCGCTGTTCGTCCTGGTTCGGGATGCCGAACAGGTACAGCGGTGCGCCATCGTCATGGCTCTCGAAATGGCCCTCCATCGCCATGACCTTGGCCGGCTGGTGCTCCAGCGTGTTGATGCCATGGAAATCGCCCAGCACGATCTGGACCGGGGCAAAGATCGCGGCCATCCACATCGCCATGCTGAACATGGTCCGCGTTGCCGGGCTGACCTTGTCGCGGCGGTGGCGATGGCGCAGCAGGTGCAGGGCCGCCACGCCCCCCACGATGAAGGCCGTGGTCAGATAGGCCGCGGTCACCGTGTGCATCAGGCGGAACGGAAAGGACGGGTTGAAGATCACCTGCCAGAAGTCGGTGGGCAGGAACTGCCCCGTCTCGGGGTCGATCTCGAAGCCCGCTGGGGTGTGCATCCAGCTGTTGACCGACAGGATCCAGAAGGCCGAGAACGCCGTGCCCAACGCCACCGCGGCGCAGGCGATCATGTGCAGCGTGGGCCCGACGCGGTCGCGCCCGAACAGCATGATCCCCAGGAACCCGGCCTCCAGGAAGAAGGCGGACAGGACCTCATAGGCCATCGGCGCGCCGATGACTGGCCCCGCCTTGTCGGAAAAGGCTGACCAGTTCGTGCCGAACTGATAGGACATCACGATGCCCGACACGACGCCCATGGCAAAGGCCAGGGCAAAGATCTTGACCCAGTATCGGAACAGATCCAGGTACTTGTGGTCCTTTGTCCACAGCCACAGCCCGTTCAGGACCGCCAGAAAGCTGGCCAGCCCGATCGTGAAGGCGGGGAACAGGAAGTGGAAGCTGACCGTGAAGGCGAACTGGATCCGGGCCAGCAGGATGGCATCTGCATTGTCGAACATCGGGGGCCTTTCACGGCAGGGGCACGCCCCGCGGGCATGTCGGTTTCGGACCGGCCACCGCCTGCACCACGGGCACATGACCGGACCCATCGTCGTCTGGAATCATAGTGCTCCTACTGGTCGCGGCCGCGCAAGGGCATCGATGTCGCGCCCGCCGCCCTGTGGCGCATCTGCGTCACGGGTGGCACCTTGGGCCGATGTCAGGGGTGCACAGGGGGTGAGGCACCGCCGCGTGGTCCTGTATCGACGGTCGGTGGGGTCTGGTTGCTGCACTGCCGGCCCCCCGGACGCGGTTGTGCTTTCCGGGCAATGAATTTGGCGCCATGCGGCGGGAGGCACCGGCAATTATGCTATGCCCGCCCTGGTGGCCTCGACGCTGTCACTTGAGGACGGACCGCGTGGCACGGGTGCTGTCCAAGGTATTCCCTGTGCGCATCACGCGCACGATCCATCAGGCGGCGGTCGCGGGCGTGCCGCAGCCGCGGATGGGCACGATCCGTGATGGCCGGAGGGGGAAAGGCAGTAGATGCGACATCATCGGCCGTAGCGGAGGGCGCGGCGGATGGGTGCGTCGAGGATCGCGTCGCGGGTACCGCCGTCCTGAGACCCGCGATCCATATCGAGGATACCGGCGCGACGCGGACTTCAGCTGCCCGTTCCGTCGCGGTTGGAACGGGCATGTTCGATCAGGTCCCAACGATTTCCCCAGGGATCCCTCCAGACGACGACACGCCCGTAAGGCTCGTCGCGCGGAAGCGTCTCGAACGTCACGCCCGCGGCCTGGAGGCGCTGATAGTCGCGCGCGAAATCGTCCGTCTCAAGGAAAAGCCAGACCCGCCCGCCGCCCTGCTCTCCGATCGTCGCGGTCTGGCGGTCTCCGACGGCCCGGGCAAGCAGGATCTCGGTATCGCCACCCGGGGGCGCAATCCGCACCCATCGCTTGCCGTCGCCCAGTTCGGTATCCTCCCGGCACTCGAAACCGATCCGGCAAAAGAAGTCGAGCGCCGCGTCGTAGTCCGGGACCAGCAGGGACAGGTGGGCGATGCGGGCGGGCATGACATTGTGCTTTCCATCGGGACGGTCGCGATGCGTTTCTGGGGCACAGCCCGGTCCGCGACAAGCCCACCTGTAGCAGTTCGCGATCTGGTCGGGAATGCAGGCACGTGTTCGGCGCACGACAGTCTTATTCCAACAACTGTCGATCCGGGCGATGATCATGTTCGCAGACCATGGAGAAGCGCATGCCCCCGCCCTACGCGCGCCTGAAGGATCCCGCGTCATATGTCCTGCCGCGGATCGTTCGGACATCCCGGCTGGATCTTTGCCCCGCGAGCGTTGATGACGCCGCCGCGGTGGCGCGGGCCAGGGGCGAAAGCCATGCAGAATTGGTGCCATGGTTTCACGGAACGATGGGGAACCCCGGACAGGAACGGGATGCCCGGTGGCAGTCAGAGCGGTTGGCGGAAGCGGTGGAGGCTGCACAACGACGCGAGCGGCTGTCCTATCTTGCATGGGCCTCGGGCGTCTGTGTCGGCGCCGTCGATCTGATCCCGCAGTGGCGGCGGGGCCAGTTCCGACTGTCCTACTGGGTGCGGTCCTCTGCCTGCCGCCAGGGATATGGGGCCCAAGCGGTGAACGCGATGATACGGGCTGCCTTTGGGGCCTTGGACGCACGTCTGGTGACGACCGGTCATGCCGCGCCCAACACGGCCAGCGCAGGTCTGGCACGGACGCTGGGCTTCAGGCAGATCGCATGCCAGCCGCTTGGGTACGAGATGCCCGACGGCCTGCTGGTGGACGGCATCGCCTATGCCATCGAAGACATTGCCGTCCTGCCACCCCTGAAGGTCGCATGGGCCTGACTGACACGACGGCTTTGCCCCGCACCTGATCGGTCGCGCAGGGGCAGTCAGCCCGTCGCGGGCGGCTGATCCGCCACCTCCCGGCACAGCCACTCTCGAAAGCTGCGCATTCCGCTGGTTTCCGGCCTGGATTGCAGGCGGGTCAGCCAATAGGCGCCTGCGACAATGGAATGGTCGAACAGGGTCACAAGACGGCCGCGATCCGTCCAGTGGCCGAAAAGCGCAGGTGGCAGCAGCGCGATCCCGTGCCCCTCCGCCGCCATGTCCGCCAGGGCGATCGAGCTGTCCAGCATCGGCCCCCGCAGGGGCGGGCAGGCCAGGCCCAGCCCCCGCGAACCACCGTTCCCATTCGCCTGTCCGATAGGATCGCAGCAGGGGCTGATCCAGCATCGCCTGGGGGCCGGACATGGTCCTGGCACGGTCCGGGCGCACATGGGGGCCAGGGGCGCATCCATGATGCGGGTGGCCTGCAGCCCATGCCACGACCCGTCGCCAAAGCGGATGGCCAGATCAAGCCCTTCGCCCGGAATGCTGACGCGGTTGTTGTTGGCGAAGATGCGCAGGTCCACCTCGGGATGCGCCGCCTCGAACCCGGCCAGGCGCGGGATCAGCCAGCCCGTCGCAAAGGTTCCGACCACGCCCACATGCAGCGCCTCGTGATAGCGCCCGCCCGAGAACCGGTCCAGCGTCGCGCCGATCCGGTCCAGCGATCCGGTCAGGACCGGGGCCAGGGCCGCACCCTCGTCGGTCAGCACCAGCCCTCGGGGCACACGCCGGAACAGGGCCACGCCAAGGCGTTCCTCGAGGTTGCGGATCTGGTGGCTGAGCGCCGCCTGCGTCACGCACAGTTCGATCGCGGCCTTCGACAGCGTCAGGTGCCGGGCCGCGGCTTCGAAGGCCCGCAGCGCATTCAGGGGGATGTTGGGCCGATCCATCACGCATCCATTAGAATTTCTCAACGATAGGGCAAGAAACCATGATTTGATGCCCATGCAAGATCACAATAGCTCTGGCTGGCAAAATTAATTCATGTCGCGGCGCCGTCGCGACGCCAGAGGGAATCCCATGACCATCATCCGAACCGTGGCTGTCGCAGCCGCGCTGCTGACCACCCCCGCCCATGCCCAAGAGCTGACCGAGCAGGCATTCCAGCAGATCAGCGAAAGCGTCTTTCGCCCCGTCATCGAGGAATTCGACATTCCCGGCATCGCCATCGGCGTGACGATCGACGGACAGCAGTTCTTCTTCACCGATGGATTGGCCGATCGCGCGGCATCGCGCCCCGTCGACCGCGACACGCTGTTCGAGCTGGGATCGAACAGCAAGCTGTTCACCGTGGCCCTGGCGGCCCTTGCGGAACAGCGCGGTCTTTTGTCCCTGCAGGACCCGGTGTCATCCCGGATGCCTGCGCTGGCGGGCAGCGCCTTCGATGCGGTGACGCTGGCCGACCTTGCCGCCCATGCCACGGGTGGCCTGCCCCTGCAGGTGCCCGACGCGGTCACGGACATGGACGGCCTGATGACCTATCTGAACGCCTGGACGCCGCAGGGCGAGGCCGGCACGCTGCGCGCCTATTCCAATGTCAGCATCGGCCTTTTGGGGCTGATCGCGGGAGAGCAGTTCGGGACGACCTACACGGATGCGCTGGCGCGTGACCTTCTTCCCGGACTGGGGCTGGACAGCACCTTCGTCGATGTCCCCGACGCCGAGATGGCGCGCTATGCCTTCGGTTATTCCAGAACCGACGACAGCCCGATCCGCGTCAACCCCGGCATGCTGGATGCCGAGGCCTATGGCATCAAGTCGTCGGTGACCGACATGACCCGTTTCCTGGACGCCCATCTGGACAATCTTACCCTGGAGGGCGAGATCACGGCAGCGCTGGCCCGGACGCGCCGGTCGGACTACGACACCGCCCATTACGCGCAGGCCATGATCTGGGAAGGGTATCCTTGGCCCGTGGATGCCGCTGCGCTGGCGGCCGGAAATTCGTCGGACATGGCGATGTCGCCGCAACCCATGACCAAGGTCGACGCGCGCCAGTTGGAGGGAGACGTCTATCTGAACAAGACGGGGGCGACCAACGGCTTTGGCTCTTACGTCGCGATGGTGCCGTCCGAACGGATCGGCGTCGTGGTCCTGGCGAACCGCAACTATCCCAACCCGGTCCGGGCGGAAGCGACGCGAGAGCTGATCGTGCAACTGCTGGCGCGCGCCAGAGAGTGAACGGCAGCACCGGACGCACAGGTGACCTGGCCGCCATGACGGCTGCGGCCCCGATCCGGGGGCCGCAGCCTTGTTTCAGTCGGCGCGGCCATGCGTCAGGGTTGCGGGCGTCACCATCCGGCGCTGCCAGAGGAACAGCGCGGCGGCCACGGACAGGCCGATGAGATCGGTCACCCAGCCCACGGCGATCATCGACAGCGCGGCCCCGATCAGCACCAAGACGCACCACCATCGACGCGTGCCCGAAGTAGTAGCCGATCACCCCCGCCGACAGCAGGAACATGCCCAGCAGCGCGGTCGCGGTCGCATGGATGATGTCGATCCATTCGCCCTGCATCAGCAGCTCGTGAGAGCCGAAGAACATGAAGGGCACGATGAAGGCCGCAAGGCCCAGGCGGAAGGCCTCGACGCTGGTCTTCATCGGGTCCGATCCTGACAGGGCCGCGCCCGCATAGGCGGCCAGGGCCACCGGCGGCGTGATGGCCGACATCACCGCATAGTAGAAGACGAAGAAATGCGCGACCAGCACCGGCACCCCAAGGGCGATCAGCCCCGGCGCCACGACGGCGGCGGCGACCGCATAGGCGGCGGTGGTCGGCATGCCCATCCCCAGGATGATCGAGATGCACATCGCGAAGAACATCGCCAGATACTGGTTCTGATCCGCGATCGACAGAAGCAGCGATGAGAACCGCGCCCCCACCCCGGTCAGCGCGATGACGCCCACGATGATGCCCGCCGCGGCGCAGACCGCGACCATCTGGATGGTCATCTTGGCGCCCATGTCCAGCGCGTTGAAGATCTGGCGCGGGCCCATGCGGTGCGGCGTCAGCCAACTGACCATCGCCGCCGATGCCATGCCCATCGCGCCCGCACGGATCACGGAATAGCCCGCGAACAGCGTATAGATCAGGATGATGATCGGCAGGAACAGATACACCTGGCGGATCAGCACCTTGAACTGCGGTAGTTCGGACCGGGGCAGGCCCTTCATGTCCAGCTTGAGCGCCTGGAGGTCAACCATGAAGTAGACCGACACGAAATAGAGCAGCGCCGGGATGATCGCGGCGATGACGATGTCGGTATAGGGGATGCCCGTGACCTCGGCCATGATAAAGGCGCCCGCGCCCATGATCGGCGGCAGGATCTGCCCGCCCGAGGAGGCCGTGGCCTCAATCGCAGCCGAGGATTTCGGCGAATAGCCGACCTTCTTCATCAGCGGGATGGTCAGCGAGCCGGTGGAGACCACGTTGCCCGCCGAGGTGCCGTTGATCATGCCCATCAGGCCCGATGCGAAGACCGCGACCTTGGCCGGGCCGCCCCGTGCCTGACCGGCGCAGGCAAAGGCGAAGTTCACGAAGTAATCGCCCACCTTCGACGCCTGCAGGAAGGCGGCGAAGACGATGAACAGGATGATGTAGGTCGAACTGACCGCGATCGGGTCGCCCAGGATGCCCTGGTCGGTGAAGATGTAGGTGAAGAACCGCGTCGCCGTATAGCCGCGATGGTTCAGAAAGCCCGGCAGCCAGGGCCCCAGGAAGCTGTAGCCGATGAAGACCGCGACGATGATCACCAGCGCGAGGCCCGTCAGGCGGCGCGTCAGCTCCAGGATCAGCATGACCCCGGTGACCGCGGCCCACAGATCGCCCGGCTGCGCCATCGCCGTGCCCGCCCGCATGCGCAGCGCGCCCACGACGAACAGGATGTAGCCCAGGACCGCGATCGAGGCCAGGCACAGGATCAGGTCGCCCGGATAGATCCGCGACCGGTCCCGCGACGAATAGAGCCAGCCCGCGACGATGGCCGCGCCCGTGCCGATGGCCAGCGGCAGGCCATAGGTGCGGAACCCGAAGGCCGGCGGCATCGCCACCCCGGCCAGCCACCAGGCGCCCCAGGCATAGGCGATGACCGCCAGCCCATAGCCCACGCCCAGGGCCGCCACGCCCAGCAGGGCCCGTTCGGCCATGCCGCGGCGTGCGGGGGCGGTGGCGGTGTCGCTGCGCTGCGTCAGCGCGGAATAGGTCAGGAAGCCGATGATCAGGCCGCCGCAGACATGCATCATGCGGTAGGTCCAGGTCTCCAGCGGATAGACGACCATGACGAACAGGTGGAACAACGTATAGGCGGCGCAGAGGACCGCGATCAGCACACCCGTTCCGGCGCGGGGGTCGCGCTGGTTGGGGGCCATCGGTTCGTCATCGACGCCCTGCGCGATGACGGGTCCGGTCCCTGCCGCAGATGCAGCATCAACTGACATGAGGGGTCTCCGTCGGCAAGGACCGCGCGGACGGGGTCCGGGCAGTCGGTCCGATCATGGGGGAAAAGGGAAAGGGATCCGGGGGCCGCAGCCCCCGGAGAATGCGCTCAGCCGCGCAGTTCGGCCGGGATTTCGACCCCGACCTCGTCGAAGTAACGCACGGCGCCCGGATGGTAGGGCAGGAAGGTGTTCTTGTCGACGTTCTCGGGCAGGGTCTCGGCGGCGGTGGCGTGGATCTGCATCATCGCCTCGTTGCCTTCCATCACCAGCTTGGTGATCTCATAGGCCAGGCTTTCGGGCATGTCCTGATGGGCGACGGCAAAGTTCCACATGGCGACCGTGCCATGCCCCTCGGGGAAGCCCTGATACATGCCGCCGGGCACCTCGAAGGCGGCCACTTCGGGCATCGCCTCGAGGATCTGCGCGCGCTGCTCTTCGGTGAAGCCGAAGATGTTGACCGGGTTCTCGGCCGCGATCTGGGCAAAGGCGCTGATCGGCACGCCGGCCGCAAAGGCGAAGGCGTCGATCAGGCCGTCCTTGACCTGGCTCGTGGCGTCGTTGGCCCCGGCATAGCTGATGGTCGCGTCGACGCCCAGCACCTCGAAGAAGCGCGGCCAATAGGTGGCGGCGGTGCCGCCCGCCGGTCCGACCGAGACGCGCTTGCCCGCCATGTCGGTGACGTCCGCGATGCCCGACGACTGCAGCGCGACGGCCTCGAACGGGGTCTGATACATGGGGAACAGGGCGCGCAGGGCCTTGTGCTCGACCCCCGGCGCCAGTTCGCTGTTGCCGGTCCAGGCCTCGTAGGCGGGGCCCATGGTGACCAGGCCGATCTGGTGGTCGCCGGTCTCGACCAGGGTAGCGTTCTGCACCGGGCCGCCGGTGACCTCGCCCGAGGCGTTCAGGTCCAGGTTCTGGCTGATCAGTCCGGCCAGACCGGTGCCATAGATGAAATAGGTGCCGCCCTGGCTGGCGGTACCGATGGTCAGGCTGCTGGGCCAGTCGGCGCGGTCATCCTGGGCAAAGGCGGGCGACAGGCTGAAGGTGGCCGCGACGGTCGCGGCGACGGTCATGAAACGCATGAAAATCCTCCCAGATTTTTCCGGGGCCGCACGTCTTGCGCGTGGCGGCCCAACAAAGCCCCTTCAGCTAGGCCATGCCATGCCGTGCACGCAATGCCGCCATGCGCCGGGCGCGCGGGAAAAGCGCCGCCAAGTCGCGGCGATGGGTGGATTCGGTAACATCGGCGTCATCGCGTGGGTGGAAATCCCCCCATCACAGGTCGGGATCGTCGCCCGCATCGACGTAATGCGTCTTGTCGATCATGTATTTCTGCATCTTTTCGTAAAGCGACTTCCGCGACAGGCCAAGCGATTCATAGACCGGCTTCAGCCGCCCGCCATGCGCGGCCAGGGTCGCCACGATCACGTCGCGTTCAAAGGCCGCGACCCGGTGGGCCAGGCGCTGCTGTTCGGGGCTGCGATCCTCGGCCGGCTGTAGGGCGATGCCCAGGGCGTGGCGGTCGGCGGCGTTGCGCAATTCGCGGACATTGCCGGGCCAGGCGCGTTCGGCGATCTCGGCCAGCAGGGCGGGGGGGCACGGCCACGGCGGCACGGCGGTGGCGGGCGGCTGCCTCCTGCACCAGCTTGATGAACAGAAGCTGGATGTCCTCGCGCCGCGCGGACAGCGGCGGCATGGTCAGCGTCACCACGTTCAGCCGGTACAGCAGATCGGCGCGGAACCGCCCCGCCGCGACCTCCTCCTCCAGCGGCTGGCGCGAGGTCGCGATGAAGCGCACGTCCAGCGCCCGCCCCTCATCCGCGCCCAGGGGGAACATCACCCGGTCCTGGACCACGCGCAGCAGCTTGCCCTGCACGTCCAGGGGCATCGAGCCGATCTCGTCCAGCAGGATGGTGCCACCGCGGGCATGTTCGAACTTGCCGTAACGCGGGCGCAGGGCGCCGGGAAAGGCGCCCGCCTCATGGCCGAACAGTTCCGATTCGATCAGCGACGCGGGCAGCGCCGCGCAGTCGATGGCAATGAAGGGCCGCCCCGCGCGCGGCGACAGGTCGTGCAGGGCGCGCGCCACGACCTCCTTGCCGGTGCCGGTCTCTCCGACGATCAGCACGTCGGCTTCGGTCGGGCCGATCGTGCGCAGGCGGCGGCGCAGGTCGATCATCACGTTGGACCGCCCGACCAGCCGCGTCTCCAGGTCGTCGGCCTGCCCCGCCGCCGCCCGCAGCACGCGGTTCTCCAGCACGACCCGGCGGTAATCCATCGCGCGGGACGCGATCTCGGCCAGCTGCGCGGCGTCGAATGGCTTTTCGACGAAATCATAGGCCCCCTCGCGCATCGCCCGCACGGCCAGCTGGATGTCGCCATGCCCGGTCACCAGGATCACCGGGATGTCCACGTCGATCTCTCGGATGCGGCTCATCAGGGTCAGCCCGTCCATGCCCGGCATGCGGATGTCGGTCACCACGATGCCCGCAAAGCCGAAGCCCAGCCGGTCCAGTGCGGATTGGGCATCGGAGGCCTCCTCGACCTCGAACCCCTCCAGCTCCAGGGCCTGGGCGGTCGACAGGCGCATGTCGGGCTCGTCATCAACCAGCAGGATGCGGCCCGCGATCATGGCGCGATCTCGGGCAGGTCGATGCGGAAGGCCGCGCCGCGGTCGCAGGGAAGAATGCGCAATTCGCCTCCGAAATCCTTGATGATGTTGAAAGAGATCGACAGCCCCAGCCCCAGCCCGCTGCCCACCCCCTTTGTCGAGAAGAACGGATCGAAGATGCGATCCTCCAACCCCTGGGCGATGCCGGGGCCGTTGTCGCTGACGGTCAGCAGGACGCGCCCGTCCGTCCGCCGCCCCTCGATGCGGATCGCGCCGTCGGGGCGGCCGTCCAGCGCGTCCAGCGCATTGGCGACCAGGTTCACCACCACCTGCTGGAACCGCACCGGCCCCGCCCGCACCCGCAACGGCCCCGGCGGCATGTCCACGACCAGCGCGACGGGCTGGCGGTCGATGCGCCAGGCGATCACCTCCAGCGCGTCGCGCAGCACGTCATGAAGGTCCACGTCGGACAGCTGAGCATTGGGCTTGCGGGCAAAGTTGCGCAGGGTGCGGCCGATCTCGGTCATGCGATCGGTCAGCGACAGGATGCGCGTCAGGTTCAGGCGCGCATCGGCGGCGCGGTCGCGGTCCAGATAGGTCACCGCGTTGGCAGCAAAGTTGCGCACCGCGCCCAAAGGCTGGTTCAGCTCATGCGATAGGGCCGCCGACATCTGCCCCAGGGCGGCCAGCTTGGCCGATTGCACCAGATGGCGCTGCGTGCGGCGCAGCTCGGCCTCGGTGGCGCGACGTTCCGTGACCTCGGCGCCAAGGCGGGCGTTCAGTTGCGCCAACTCGGCCGTGCGGGCGGCAACGCGCCCTTCCAGCTGGGCCTGGGCCTCGGCTTGGATCGACAGGCGTTCGCGCAGGCGGGCCCGGCGCTGCGCCCAGGCGGTCAGCAGCGCCACCCCCACGCCCAGGATCATCAGCGCCGCCAGCGTCCCGATCAGCGCCTGCCGCCGGGCGGGCGCTGTGTCCAGCAGCACATGCACGGTCCAGTCGGCCTCGGGCATGGCCTCGGAGACGGTCAGGAACTCGCGCCGCGTCTCGGGCAGCTCCAGCCGTCGGATGTCATGACCTGCGGCCTCGCCCGCCACGCGCAGGGGCAGCATCAGCAACGGTTCGTCATCATAGCGCCGGGTGGCGGCGATGCGCGCCCGCGTCCGGGGCGTCAGCGGCGCGATCGAGCGGAACTGCCAGTCGCGGCGGCTGGCCAGAAGACGATCCCCTCGCCGTCGGTCACGATCATCTCGTATTCGGCGGCACGCCAGCTGTCCTCGATCGCATCCATGTCGACCTTCAGCACCAGCACGCCGACGATCCGCCCCCGGTCCCTGAGCGCCCGGCCAAAGTAATACCCCCGCTTGCCCGAGGTCGTCCCAAGCGCCGAGAACCGCCCCTGCCCCCCAGCCAGCGCATCGGTGAAATAAGGGCGATAGTCGAACCGTTCGCCCACGAAGCTGAACGCCTGATCGAAGTTGCTGGCGGCCACGGTCATGCCGTCAGGTGCCATGACATAGGCATCCGACAGCCCCATCAGCCGTGCCAGATGACGCAGATAGAGGTTCGCCGCGGCCAACCGCACCGGATCCGCATCCGGCGCCAGCGCGCGCACCAGAACGGGATTCCGGTCCATGAGGTCGGGCAGCCGCTCGTATCGCGCCAGCTCTCCGCGAAGGCCCGACACGGCAAGCCGCAGGATGTTCTCTCCCTGCGGCACCGTCGCGACGATATAGTATCGCGCCAGAAGGACGTTTCCGCCGATGGCCACGGCAAGACAAAGCGTCATGACCACCAGCACGACCCAGATGCGCCGTGCATTGCCCGACCTGCCGATCACAGAGCGCGGCCCATCCTCCCGTCGCATCGGATACCCGCCCCCCTTGTCCCGACCGCCATCACACCATGAAATCAGCTGATGGTTCAACCGCTCAGGGACCTATAGCAATGCTCTGCTCGCCGCTTGTTCCGCAGGAAATGGAAGAAAGTGTCCATCGACCCTGTTACACAAATCGGCTTATGGTCGGAGTCCCTTTTCCCGGACGGACTTATCCTACGGCCTCGGTTATGGGTATGCCGAGCGCAGCGTCGCCGTTTATAACGGCGGTGCGGACCTGGACTTCTGAGGTGCCCCCTGAAAGCTGGGCACTGACGTAAGCTCTGTTTTTGCTGTCTGCAGATCTTCATCACGAAGGAGATCGACGATGTCGAGACGAAAGCGGCACGCCCCTGAGTTCGAGGCGAAGGTGGCACTTGAGGCGCTGAAAGGCGAGGGGACCGTGTCGGAGCTGGCGAGCCGGTTGGGCGTGCAGACGCCATGCGCGAGGCGCGCAAGTTCATGAACGCAGATCAAAAAGGTGTCCGTGACGAAATTGGCTTCTTGATCATCCATCAACGCTATGCCGACCGCTTTTTTCCTGGCACCTCGGTCCTGCACACCCGGCTGCGCTACGTCCTGTTCGTGCCTTGGCTCTACAAAGATGAACAAGGGAAGCCGTCAAAGGGACAGCAGACCCAAGACAGTGTGAAGCACCGCGAATATCTGCTTACTGGGCGGCTGAAGAATGAGCCGTTCGGTGTCATCGGCATCCGAAACTACCCCTCACCTGTCGAGCAGCGTCCCAGCCAGGTATATTGGGGGGCGCTGCAACGCTGGGGCATCGTGCGTGAGCAGGACGGATCAGGGCCGCTCAGCCGCTATCAGGTCGAACGCATCATCTCTGGTAAAGCCAGCGGCCCGCTGAAGGACGACGAGGGTACGTTGCTGAACGGTATGTCTTGGCCTTTTGCGTGCCCCGAACCCCCCGGAGAATGGTATCAGGAGGGGGAAGGCACGCTCAGCTTCGATCTCACCCCAAAAGAGAAGAAGTTCCTGGCGAAGCGGCTGCGGAGCCTCACTTCGCCAAAGAACCCGGGGGCACCGTCGATCTTCTCGCTCTTGGTCGGGCAAGACGTGTCATCGAGCCGGACCGCATGGAGCCCCCAGATCCGCGACCTCGTCAAAAGCGAGCGGCCAGCGCTCGAACGCGCGGGGCGAGCTGCCGCGCTGGCTGCAATTGGCCGTGCTGTCTATGCTGCGCAGGGCCAGACGCTATGCGACACGCTAGACGGTAGCAAGCGCTCCTCGACCCAACGCGACGCGCTGCCGAAGGTTCTGAAGCAATGGGGGGCGCAGGCAGAGCGGCTCGACTGGACGGCTTTTCTTGATGACATGCAGGACAAGAGTGAATTCTCGCCTGTCGTCTCAGTAGCGCTGGGAAATACATTGTCGTGGATCCGAGCCGGGCATAGCGATCCAATGCGGCTCGAGGCAGTGTACCGTGATGCAGAAATTCATCGGAAGGGCCGCCGTGCGCGGCTGTCGCGCAATCAGTTCGGCCTCGACCTGCGAGCCGACTGGGACAATGATCATCACCCGCGCGGCGAGCCGCTCCACTATCGATGGGACCGGGTGCAGATGTTACTCAGCGATCTCGTGGGCGAATGAAGAAGACACCAGAAGATTTCCCAGGGCAGGCGTTTCTCGAACTGCTGCGACCGCCAAAGCTCACGCGTACGCGATTCGCACTGTTTGCCGCCTATTCAGCCGATCCAATCGTACTGGGTGGCGCGCTCCTCAACCTGCATGCGCGCGGCCGCGACAATGCCGGTGGAACAAAGCAGACTTTGCCGGCGCAATTGAGACGCTGCGCCACCGAGTTCGGTTCATCGTCCAGCGCGGACGCATTCATCGCGGTTCCAAGCTTCCCCGGATCGCGGCGGTACTCGACCAATTTGTGGTAGAAATACCCTATCGCGAGCGCTCAAACAGCTGGCACCCGAAGGCCGCGCTGATTTGCTACGAGGACGAGAAGTCATACCGTTTCTGGCGCCTATGGATAGGCAGCCGCAACCTCACGACCAGCCGGGACCTCGATCTCGGCCTAATGCTCGACGGCGAAAGCCGCCGGCGCAGGGGAAGCCAGGCGATCAGCGGCATCGACGCGCTTGGTACAGCCTTGGCGCGGGAGGCCGGCCTCGCCGATCTTAATCCTGACGACCTAGCGGCTGAGCTAGAGACGGTTCGGTGGATGGCGCCGGAGGGCATCCATGTGGACAGCATAGATCTCTGGACGCGCGACGGAGAGCCGGTACCGCCGCTCGACAGGCCGAAGTGTCGCAAGATCGTGGTCCTGAACTAAACCACAAGGTGCCCTGTGGCCTTGGCAACCTTCTCAAGAACCACGCCTTCGATCTCGGCTCGGACGATCCGCCGGTGATCGTGGAGTGCAAATGCCAGACTTGGACCGTCAGCGGCGGCATCCCCAGTGCTAAGATGAAGAACTGGGCCGAAGCAATGTTCTATTTCCACATGGCACCGCCTCAATACCGCAAGATCTTTTTCGTCGAACGCAGCCTGCGCCTTGGACGCGATGAATCCTTGCTGGCCTATTTCCGTCGCACACAGGCGCACATGATCCCGGCTGATGTCGAGCTATGGGAACTGGACCGCGACAGCGACACCCTACTCATTTACGAGGATTAATATGAGCACCGCCTCCATCGTCTCCAAAGTCTGGAGCTTCTGCACGACGCTGCGCGACGATGGGGTCGGCTACGGCGACTATCTGGAGCAGCTAACCTATCTGATCTTCCTGAAAATGGCGGATACGGCAAGCCGCCATATCACCGCGATGTCGGCATCCCCGCTGGCTATGACTGGACCAGCCTGACCTTTCGCAAGGGGGCCGAGCAGGAGGCCCATTACATCGCCCTGCTACGAAAGTTGGGCGAGCAAAAGGGTATGCTGGGCCAGATCTTCACCAAGGCGCAGAACAAGATCACCGACCCGGCCAAGCTGTTCCGCCTGATCGACATGGTGGATGGTGAGAAGTGGGTGATGCTGGACGCCGACGTCAAAGGCGACATCTATGAGGGGCTGCTAGAGCGCAACGCCGAGGACACAAAATCCGGCGCCGGCGAGTATTTCACCCCGCGCGCGTTGATGTTGATTGTCTCAGCTCTCTGTATTGCAGCCCTCGTTCCCCTGCTCATCGTGATCCCGCTTGACGTGTATTGGGACAAGAGGATGCGGCGGGCATTTCATCGCTGGCGCCTTGCTGCGAAAACGATCGGTCAGCAGCCTAAGAGCTAATCCGCTTTGGACGAGCCCACCGCTACAAGGCGATCCAAACTCTTTACAGAACATACATTTCGTAAAGAGTTGGCGCTGACAGAATGAACCAGACCGCATGTTCTCTTGACCTGAGCGGATCAGTCAAACCTTATGTCCACACGGCGAAATGTCAAAAGTGATGCAAATGCGGCCGCCGATGCCCATGAGCGCGGGTCGGGACTATCTAGGCCTTGCTCAGATCGATAAGCTTCTCGCATGCGCCAAGGCTGGCCGGCACGGCGCTCGGGATCATCTGCTTGTCCTGATGATGTTCCGGCACGGCTGCGGGTTTCCGAAGCAATTGCCCTACACCGGGATCATATCGATTTGGCGCAGTCCCGCCTATGGGTGCCGCGGCTAAAACGCGGGCTGAGCGTCGAGCACCCCGTCGAGGGAGACGAACTACGGGCGATCCGACGCTGGCTCGGCCAACGTGACGACTTTCTGCCTTGGCTGTTCGTTTCGGAACGGCGGCAGCCGCTTACCCGGCAGGCCGTAAAACTATATCCTCGCGGCGGCTGGAGAACGGGCCCGGTCTCGGTCATATCCATCCCCACATGCTGCGCCATTCCTGCGGTTTCGCGCTCGCCAATCGCGGATACGACCTACGACTCATTCAGGACTATCTTGGCCACCGTGATCCAAGGCACACAGCGCGGTATACGCGAACAGCCGTTAGCCGGTTCAATGGGCTATGGTGAGGGCCAAGCAACAGGGACAAAGCGAGAATGGGCGGATAGCGGCCTGTTGGTCGTGCAGCGCACAGCCTCCCCGTATGACTTGGAAGCAGCCGCTTGTCAGTGCCGCAGCTTTAGTCGCAGCGCGATCAACCTGAGGCGGAGAGCCGACTGACAATTGTGAAGCACTGCTGCTAAGAGGCGCCTAAAGAGACGTCCAGACAGACGCGTCCTGTTTGAGGCCTGCCGGTTCACACTTGTCGCAGGACAAAGTATCCGACCATGGCTTCGTCGTACTCCTGAACTGCAGTCGTTCCAGCGCGGCGTTATTGCCGCGCTCAGGGGCATGGACCAACTTCACTAGATCGACGAAGCCCAGGCCAAGCGGGGTCAGTCGATATCCACCGCCGGCGAAATCTCCCAGCCGGCGATCAGACGTCGAGTATCATCGCAGGATCCGCTTCATCCAAAACGTCGGCGGAGCAGCCGAAGCTCTCGACCGCTCCGCCCCGATCTCACCAAGCGTTGTAGCCGAGATACTTGCCCGACATCTCCAGCTTCACGCGGTCGCCCTTGGGGTTGGGCTCACGGGTCAGGTGCATCTCGAAATCGATCGCGGACATGATGCCGGTGCCGAACTTCTCCTCGATCAGCGCCTTGATGGTCGGGCCGTAGACCCCGACGATCTCATAGAGGCGATAGAGGCAGGGGTCGGTCGGGACCGCCTGGCTCCAGATCTTGGTGGGCGGCTCGGACAGCAGCTCGGCCGCGCCGGGGTCTAGATCCAGCACCTTCGCCAGCGCCTGGGCCTTTTCCGCCGGAAAGGCGTTCATGCCCATGGCGGCGGAATGGGTGAAGACGGGGGACATGCCGATGGCCTCGGCCAGGGCCTCCCAGGTCATGCCGGCGGCCTTGCGGGCGGCCAGGATCTGGGCGGTCACGTCCTCGCGGGTCAGGGCGGTCGGCAGGTGGGTTTGGTCTTTCATGATGGTCTCCTTCTTGAAAATGGGGTCAGGGATGGACGGCGCGGAGGCGCGCCGGCTCGGGGGCGCCGGGTCCGGTCAGGTCGATGCGGACGGTTTCGGGGGATTGCGGCCGCCCCTTGGAGGGGGCGCCCGACAGCTCTTTCGAGCGCTTGCCGAGGAACTGCACCAAATGGTTGCGGATCGGGTAGTAGTTCGGGTGCTCGATGATGCCCGTCCGCTCGCGCGGGCGCGGGATGGTGATCTCGACCGATTCCCGCGACGCGGGCGTAGGGGCCGTTCGACATCAGAAGGATGCGGTCGGCCAGAAGGATCGCCTCGTCGATGTCATGGGTGATCATGAAGACGGTCTGCCCTGTGCCAGACCAGATCTTCAGCAGCTCGTCCTGGATCGTGCCGCGGGTGAGCGCGTCCAGCGCGCCGAAGGGCTCGTCCAGCAAGAGCAGCTTCGGATGATTGGCGAAGGCCCGCGCGATGGAGACGCGCTGGCGCATCCCGCCCGAAAGCTGCTTTGGCTTGCGGTCGATGGCCTCGCCCTTGAGGCCTACCATCGCCAGGTATTCCCGCGCCCGCTCGTCGATGCGGGCGCGGCTCCAGTCCGGGTGCCGGGCCCGCACGCCGAAGCGGACATTGCCGAGCGCGGAAAGCCAAGGCAGCAGCGAGTAGTTCTGGAACACCACGCCCCGGTCGAGGCTGGGGCCGCTGACCTCGTAGCCGTCCATGGCAACGACGCCCGAGGTCGGCTCAGCCAGCCCCGCCAGGATGTTCATGATCGTAGACTTGCCGCAGCCGGAATGGCCCAGGATGCAGACGAACTCGCCGCGTTCGATGCCGAAGCTGGCATCCTCGAAGACGGTCACCTGGCCGCCCTTGCCGTCGGGAAAGCGTTGGGTCAGGCGCTCGATGCTGAGAAAGGGTTTGGTCATGATGTGCTCCTGTCACTCAGCATAGGCCAGACGCCGGCTCAAGAGCCCGAAGGCGCTGTCCAGGATCATGCCGACGATGCCGATCATGAGGATCGAGAAGATGACCGAGGCCAAGTCCAGGTTGTTCCACTCGTTCCAGACGTAATATCCGATGCCGGTTCCGCCCACGAGCATCTCGGCCGCGACGATGACCAGCCAGGCGATGCCGATGGAAATGCGCATGCCCGTGATGATGGTCGGCGCGGCAGCGGGCAGGATCACCGTCATCGCGGTGCGCAGGGCGCCCAGCTCATGCGTGCGGGGCGACGTTCACCCAGTCCTGCCGGACCCCGGCGACGCCGAAGGCGGTGTTCAGCAGCATCGGCCACATCGAGCAGATGAAGATCACGAAGATCGCGCTCGCCTCGCTGTCCTGGATCACGAACAGCGCCAAGGGCATCCAGGCGAGGGGCGAGATCGGCCGCAGCACCTGGATGAAGGGGTTCAGAGCCTTGTAGGCGACAGGCGACATGCCGATCAGGAAGCCGAGCGGGATCGCCAAGGCCGCCGCGAGGCCATATCCGGTCAGCACGCGGCCGAGCGAATGGGCCAGCTGGATACCAATGCCCTTGTCGTTCGGCCCCGCGTCGTAGAACGGGTTGCTGAGCTGCTCCCACGCCTTGGCAGCGACCTGCGAAGGGGCCGGGATGCCCGCGCGCGCACTGCCGCCGCCCATCAGGCGCTCGTATTCGGTCAATTCGCCCGCGGCTTGCTGGGCGGGGATCGAGACCTCCCACGCGATGAGTCCGACCGCCAGGATCAGCAGCGACAGGAGGGCCGCCTTGCCGTTCTGCGACAGGGTCCCGCTCATGCGCCACGTCCGATCTGGAAGCTGGACAGTAGCCCTCGGGATCGGCGGGGTCGAAGACCTTGCCCATGATCTCGTGCGTCCGGTAGCCCTCGGCCGGGGCGTCATAGCCCAGCTCGCGCATCACCGCCCGCGCATCCGAGGCGAGATAGACTTTGCTCGGCGATGCTGCGATAGTCGATGTCGCCATCGACATAGCCCCACCGCTTCATCTGGGTCAGGATCCAGACGCCCATCGACTGCCAGGGGAAGGGGTCGAAGTCGATCCGGTTCGGCTCTTGCCGGACATTGCCGAGGCCGTCGGCGAAGGTGCCGGTCAGCACCTGCTCGATCACCGGCACCGGCTGGTTGAGGTAGTTCGTCGGCGCGATGGCCTCGGCGATCTCGGTCCGATGCTCGGGGTCGGAGGCATATTGCGTCGCGTCGATGATGGCCCGCAGCAGCGCGCCGTAGGTGTTCGGCATCTCGGTGGCGAAACGCGCCGGGGCGGCGAAGGCGCAGCAGGGATGGCCCTCCCAGATATCCTTGGTCAGCAGGTGGATGAAGCCCAGCCCCTCCCAGACCGCACGCTGGTTGAAGGGATCGGGCGAGAGGAACCCGTCGAGGTTCCCCGCCCGCAGGTTGGCCACCATGTCCGGCGGCGGGACCACGCGAATCTGGATGTCTCGATCCGGATCCAGCCCATGCTCGGCGACGTAGTAGCGCAGAAGGAAGTTGTGCATCGAATATTCGAAGGGCACGCCGAAGGTCATGCCCTTCCATTGCTTCGGGTCGCGCTTGTCCATGTGCTGGTTTGCCAGCACGATCGCTTGGCCGTTATGTTCTCGACCGCCGGCATGATGAAGGGCTGCGCGGTCGAGCCCGCGCCCATCGTCATCGCCAGCGGCATGGGCGTCAGCATGTGGCTGGCGTCGTATTCCCCCGACAGCGACTTGTCGCGGGCAACGGCCCAACCGGCGGTCTTGATCACCTCAACATTGAGGCCATAGCGCGAATAGAAGCCCATCGGCTCGGCCATGATGATCGGGGTTGCGCAGGTTATGGCGACGAAGCCGATGTTCAGGTCTGTCTTCTCCGGCGTGCCGAGCGTTTCCAGCACGGCCGCTTTGGCCTTGTCCAGCGGCAGGACCGACGCAAGGGCCGCCGCCACCGCCCCGCCGCCGACCATCCCCATGAAGGACCGCCGCGACACGTCGCTATGGCCGAAGACCGAGCGGACGAGCGCGCTTTCGACCGCGCGCTCGACCATCGCCTCGGTGGTGGCGGGCACGGCCGCGGCCGCTTCGGCCGTGCAGCCCTTGCACCCGCATCCCGCGCCATGCCGGAGGTCGGTCTTGGCGGAAAATGGATCTCCCAGTGCCTTGATCGTCATCCTGAGCCTCTCCTGTTGTTCTTGGCCAGAGGATGCGACAGTCGGCAGGCGTATGTGAACAATGGGTATAAGCCGAGAACAAAAAGCTAAACCTATGTTCCAAAGCGTCTTTTTCTTAATGCGTTCGCTCAGGAATCTACGAAATATCGTTACCTACGATATTTCGTTTGACGCGAAGGTGGTGGTTCCGAAAGTTATGGCATGTGCCAGCGCCCTGATTCTCCACTGTCGGTCGCCGCTCCGGTGGCCATCCTCGACCTCGCCAGCGACCGGCTGACGTCGGCAAACGAGGCGGCGCGACGGCTCCTTCGCCTCCAGAGCCTGCCCCACCCTTTCGCGCCGCATCTGGGTGACGCGCTTCCCCGCTTCCTGGTCTTCCTCGACGAGATATCCCACCGCGGCAGCGCCTGGACGCGGGAGATTGCGGTAGCCGACTCGAACGGCCGGCCTCTGCGGCTCGAAATTCGCGCCAGCCTCGACGAAGGCGCGCCGGGCCTTTTAACCATGATTCTCCTCGATCTGGACGAGCTGGATCAGCGGGCCGAGGCGACCGAGGCGCAGCGCAACTTTCGCAACGGCCTTGGCGAATGGAAGCGCGCGCAGACCTTTTTTTCCGATTTGGAGCGGCAGAACCAGCTGATCCTCAACGCCGCCGGCGAGGGAATCTACGGCGTCAATGCCGAGGGCAAGACGACCTTCCTGAACCGTGCCGCGCAGGAGATGCTGGGATGGACCGCCACCGACCTTTTCGGCCGCGACATCCATTCCATGGATCCACCACCACCACCTCGACGGGCGCAGCTATCCCGAACACGACTGCCCGATCTATCGCAGCTTCCGCTTCGAGCAGGTCCACCGGATCGAGGACGAGGTCTTCTGGCGCCGCGACGGCAAGCCGATCCGCGTCGAATACGTCTCGACCCCGATCTACGACCAGAAGGTCCTGGCCGGAGCCGTGGTGATCTTCCGCGACATCACCGAGCGCTACGAGAACGAGCGGCGGCTGCGCGAGGCCCTCGCAGAGGTCGCCGCCCTCCGCGACCGGCTCGAGCAGGAGAACGCCTATTTGCAGGAGACCATCACCTCCGAGCGCGCGCATCACGAGATCATCGGTGCCTCGGGCGCGGTGCAGCAGATCCTGACCCGCATCGCCCTGGTCGCCCCAACCGAGGCGCCGGTGACGATCACCGGCGAGCCTGGCACCGGCAAGTCTCTGGTGGCGACCGCGATCCACACGGCCAGCCGTCGCAGCCGCCGCGCGCTGATCCACCTGAAATGCAGCGCCCACGCCCCTGAGGCGCTGGAGATTGAGCTTTTCGGCCATATCCGATCCCATGCGCTTGGCACGCAGCGGGACCGGCCCGGCAAGCTGGAACTGGCGCATGGCGGCACGCTGTTTCTCGAGGATCTGGCCGAGCTGCCGCTGGACCTTCAGGGCCGCATTCTCGCCGCGCTTCAGGCGGGCGAGGTCACCCGGCTTGGTGATGCCCGCGCCCGGCCGCTGGACGCCCGAGTCGTCGTCGCGCTGTCCCGCCCGGTCGAGGCCGAGGTCGCCGCCGGGCGCCTGCGCGCCGATCTGGCGCTCTTCCTTAACGTCTTCCCGCTGCCCTGCCCGCCGTTGCGGGACCGGCGCGACGATATCCCCTTACTGGTCGATCACCTTTTGGCGGTGACCTGCCGCCGCATGAACCGGCAACGTCCCGTTGTGACCACGCGGGTGATGCAGCGCCTCATGGCCTATGACTGGCCCGGCAATGTCCGCGAGCTGCGCAACGTGATCGAGCGGGCGGTAATCCTGACCGCCGGCGGCAAGCTGGTTCTCGACCTCGGAGCGCCCGTGCCGGTGAGCGGCCCCAACAATCTCGTGCGGACCGAGGCCGAGATGCAGCAGGCGATCCGGCAAAACCTGATCGCGGCGCTGCGAGAGGCGCAGGGGCGCGTCTCGGGACCGCTCGGAGCGGCAGCCCTGCTCGGGCTCCCCCCCACCACGCTTGCCTCCCGCATGCAAAAGCTGGACATCAAGGATCACGACTGGGCGTAAGATCCAAAACTGGACCTTTACGTCAGGGTGTAGCAGCGCCTGGAAGTACTTGGACTGTGCTGGCGAGCAGTGGTTAAATGGAAGAGCAGCGCACGATGGCACCGTTTTACTCTGGTGGCACAGCGAGCCTGTTGCCATGATCGAACGGGAAATCTTCAGCATCCGGCGGTCCATGAATCGGGGAGTAGCTCAGATACGGAAGCCGCAGACACGGCCATTAGGTGCGCTAGATTCAGGAACGACGGCGACCGTGCCGAACCGCCTGCCAATGTTGTAGCATCGCAACCGCGCTATCGCTGAGAGCGGACGCTCGCTAGGACGAAAGGCAATGAACCCTACGGTCAACAGGATTGGCGGAGAGCGGCCTTTCGGCGGTGCGGCAAAACAAGACCTTTACGGTGCAGGAGCGGTCATTCGGCCTAAACGCAGCATCGACCCGCGCCCGATCCGCCGCGGAGGGGCGGTAAGCGGTCTATCGGCAGCGCCACATGCCTGCCGCAGATACTCTCGAAACCAGGCATTCATGCAGTGCGCAGTGAACAGTTGGGGCGTTTGCGAGTTCCTTGCGAAGCGATACCTGCATAGACCGCGATGCATGAGTTGCGGTATCGTCGAAATGAATCTCACCTACAAATTTCCAACACCATTCCGCGACAGGTGCTCGCGTAGAGCGCGGAGGGAAAGTGCTCACACATATCAAGAAGATCAAAAGCCTCGGCGTATTTGATAACTACGCCGCACCGCCGGAGCTTAAGGCATTCGACCGATTCAACATCGTTTACGGCGAGAATGGCTCAGGTAAGACAACCTTTTCACGGTTTCTCGCTTGCCTCCAGGCTGGGGAACATAGTGATTACCCGCACCTCGAATTTTATGTCGATACGCAATCCGGGCCGTTGAGCCATGGCCAGAGATACGCGAGGAATGTCCGCGTCTTCAACAGCGACTTTGTAGAGGCCAACATCGGTCGGTTTGAGGGTCCCCTTCGCCATATCCTGATCTTGGGCGAGGAGAACAAGTCCGTCGCAGAAGAGATCAAGGCAGAAATTGCATTGAGGGACGATCGCACCAAGCGGCTCCAAGATATCACTACTGCCGTCGCCAAGCTGGAAACCGAGCGGGGGAAAATTTTCTCATCCATAGCTAAGACCATCGGGGAGGCGACGAGCGGCTCAACCCTTCGCACCTATCGCAGGCCCGACGCCGAGAGAGCCTTCGCGAAGCTTACAAGTCCGAAATTACTCAGTAACGTCGAACTGGAGGTCCATCGCGCGACCGTCCGTCAAGTGCAATTGCCTGAGGTAGGCAAGCTCAATGTGCCCGGCATCGTCGAGCCCGGCACCGATAAGACTATCGGTCCGGTGGGTGCTGCTCAAGTGTTGGCGCAGCGTTGTAAAGCCCTCACGATACGCTCCGCTTCGTCTGCCGTAATCTCGCGCTTGGCCACTCATCCGATGATCGCCACCTGGGTGGAAAGAAGGTATCGGCCTACACAAAACTCATGCTAGCGAGAATTGCGAGTTTTGTTCGCAACCATTACCGGCTGCCCGGCTTCAGGCGATTGCGGAGCACTTCAGCGTGGAGGATCAACAACTCAAGGCCGAGATCGACCAAGAGCGCGCATGGCTTTCCAGCGTGTTGGAAGCCCTCAAAGGGTTCACGTTACCGGATCGCCTCGCGCTATATTCCGAGCTTCGCGCTGATTACGACGCCGCCGCCAGGGTCTTCGCGACCGAGCTAGAATCTGTCAGGCAGCGAGTGCGCGTTGTCGATGCTGTATTGGTAGACAAGCTGACGCGACGAACCGAGGCCTATGACGCTAAGGTAGAGTCAGATGCGGAAGCCCTGAAAGCGGCCCTCATATCGATTGCCGATGTGATGCAAAGACACGACGCCAAAACAAGGGCTTTGAACTTGAGAAACATGCGGCGAGAGATGAGATCGAGGCCCATTACCTCCTGACAATCCAAGAGCAGGTCGGTGAGACTGCCTCTAAGATCACCGCCAAAAAGGCCGAGGAAGAGCTTCTTGTGAATGGCGGCGATGGCTTGCCGGACAAGCGGAGCCTCGCTGATATCACGCTATCGATCACCAGTAAGCAGGCCCAGATCTCGAACGAGCACAAAGGTGGCGAAGAGCTGACCGCGCATCTGAAGCAGTTCCTCGGCCGCACCGATTTGGTCTTTGAGAACAGTAAGGACGGCTACGTCGTCCTGCGTCGAGGTAAACCCGCGAGGCGACTGAGCGAGGGAGAAAAGACAGCCATCGCATTCCTATACTTTCTCGTCCAACTGAAGGATCAGGATTTCGACCTAGCCGAAGGAGTTGTTGTCATCGACGACCCGATCTCCAGCCTTGATTCAGGCGCGATCTATCAGGCTTTTTCGTTTTTGAAAGTCACGGCACAGGGCGCCAAACAACTGTTCATCCTGACTCACAATTACGAGTTCTTACGGCTCGTGATCAACTGGTTCCAAAACCTCCCGGGCGCCCTCAAGAAGCAATGCTCTTACTCGATGGTGCTATGCTCCGAGACTGATGTGGGCCGCTCCGCGCGTCTTGTCCCCCTCGATCAGCTTCTGATCGACCATGCAACCGAATACCATTACTTGTTCAAGGTGCTCTACTCATTCCAAAGCGACGGCTTAATTTTGAGCTGCTACCACATTCCGAACGTCGCTCGGAAAGTCCTAGAAACCTTCCTAGATTTTCACATTCCGTCTAAGGACAAACTCTATCGAAAGCTCGAGAAGACCGACTTCGATCCCCACAAGAAAACCGCGATCCTCAAGTTCACCAATGACCTGTCGCACTTCACGGGTAAGGGCTTTGATCCAGCCTTGGTTGCCGAGACACAGAAGAATACGACCTACCTTCTAGAGATGATTAAGCACACCGCCCCCTTGCACTTCGCTGGGCTGGAGGCATTGACCAAGAGCTGACGGAAAGCCTGCGCGGCAGCTTCCGGGCTTGCGGCTACGCAGCATTGAATGAGCCTAAGCGGCGGCTATGGCCCGAGTGCGCGGATTGCAGTGGATGCCGGGCACCCCTTCAGTCTCAATAGGCGGCAGATCGACGTGAAGAGCCCCAAGTAGACAGCTGGGGAAAGCGATATTTGCAGCATTCTGCGTCAATCGGACATCGTAGTTTCATGATCACCTTCTGCGCATGACTTATCGGACGTGCCTTCGGCTTGTCGTATTCAGAAAGAATTCCACTCCCGGCGGAGTAATGCGTATTGCATTGTGTTTTCGTAGATCGGCTGGTAATCCTCCCCATCGTTAAGGGGGTTTATTCGTAGAATTTTCTCGTAGCGTGAGCTGAGGAGATTCGAATGAGAAAGACCCGATTTACCGAGCCGCAGATCATGGCTGTGCTGCGCCAGGCCGAAGGCGGTGTTGCGGTGCCGGAGCTGTGCCGAGAGCATGGGATCAGCAGCGCGAGCTTTTACAAATGGCGGGCGAAGTATGGCGGTATGGATGCGTCCATGATGAGCCAGATGAAGGCGCTGGAGGATGAAAACCGGCGGCTGAAGCGCATGTTCGCGGACCTGAGCATGCAGGCCGACCTGCTCAAGGAAGCTTTGGGAAAAAAGTGACGCGGCCAGCTCAACGCCGCGAGTTGGCCGCGAGGGCGGTGGCAACGAAGGGGGTCAGCATTGCGCTGGCCTGCCGCACATTTGGGGTCAGCGAGACGTGCTTTCGTTACAGCCCGAAGCGCTGTGCCGAGAACGAGACCATCGCGGATCTTCTTGAGGGCCTGACCAAGGCGCACAGAACCTGGGGCTTCGGCCTATGCTTCCTGTATCTGCGCAATGTCCGTGGCCATGCCTGGAACCACAAGCGCGTTCGCCGGATCTACTGCGAACTGGAACTGAACCTGCGGATCAAGCCAAGGCGGCGCATCAAGCGGCACAAGCCGGACGTGCTCTCGGTTCCAGACGCGCCGAACCTCGTGTGGTCCATGGACTTCATGGCCGACCGTCTGGCCGATGGTCGCCAATTCCGGCTGCTGAACGTGCTCGACGACTTCAACCGCGAGGGTCTGGGCATTGAGGTCGACTTTTCGCTTCCGGCCGAGCGCGTGGTTCGGGCGCTGAACCAGATCATCGAGTGGCGCGGCAAGCCCATGGCCATCAGGGTCGACAACGGCCCGGAATACATCAGCGCAACCTTGGCAATCTGGGCCGCAAAGCAGGGCATTGTCCTGACCCACATCCAGCCCGGCAAACCGCAGCAGAACGCTTACGTCGAGCGCTACAACCGCACCGTCCGCCATGAATGGCTCGACCTCTACATTTTTGAAACCATCGCGGAGGCACAGAGTATCGCAACCGACTGGCTCTGGACTTACAACAACGAGCGACCCAACATGGGCATCGGCGGCATAACACCCGCACAGAAACTGAAAATGGCTGCGTGAGTTCTACGACCAAACCCCGTTAAAACGGGGAGGATTACCGGCCGACCGGCATTATCATTCCGGAAGCTGATGTAGTCGAGAAACAGGCCCTCCCGTCGCATGCCCAAGCGCTCGCACAGCTTTTGTGAGGGCAGGTTGTGGTCCTCGACATAGGCATAGAGGCGACGGATGCCTTTAACCTCGGACAGATCCGCGAAGATGGCATGCGCGGCCTCGAATGCATAACCGCGACTAGCATACGCTGGATTGAAGTTCCATCCGACCGAGACGGTGTCATCCTCGGGGTGTGCGAACAGATCCCCGATCAATTCATCGCCTTCCTTACGACAAACTGCGATCTCAGCGTCATCCGAAGCGCGTCGATCAGCCTCGGCCGTCGCGGCATCGATATCCTGAAGGGTCAGCGAGAGAAAGCAGCTCGCGACCGGGGATTTCAGATAAGCCAGCAGCCCGTCCGCATCCCGACGGCGGAAGTTTCGAAGAACGAGGCGGTCCGTTTCAATCAGTTTCATGAAGTCTGCTTCTTGTCTGGAGATCAATGGTTCGAGGCGGCGCGGGGCTGGCGGTAAGCGGCAAGAGCGATCCAGACGGTCACCGCCAGTGTGATAAGCGCGGCCGCCGCGCTGGACAGCGGGACGGCATGGACTTCGCTGAAGGCCCCCCTCTTGGCCGCGATTAGCGCCGCGCGCTGGCCATGCGAAAGCCCTGCGGCAACGACGTGTTGTTCTCCGACGCCAAGGTGGCCGCTTCCGGGGACAGCTCTGCCGGTATCGCTATGCCGTATTGGCTCACGTTGAAATTCTGGCTTCGGTCTGACTACTTTCTGCGTCAACGTCCAGGATGTCCCGCACAGCAGACCGTGCTATCTTGGTTTCGCTGCGCCAAGACATGAACGTCCGGTTTAGAAAGCCGCAAGGCAGCATCAATCTTGCTTCGAGCGGCTGGTAAGGGCGGAGGACGCGGGTCGGAGCCTGCCGCGCCTCCGTGCCGTCGCCGTGAGCGGTTGATCGACTTAGGGAGCCAAAGCTGACGTTTATCAATCAATCGTATTAGCGCATAGCTCGACCGTTCGAGACATGCGCTCCATTGGCAAGGCGCCGCCCTGAAAGCCGGCGCCTCAATCCGTTCGCACCTATGAACCCACGGCATCCTCTTCCACGGGAATGTAAAGATCGCCTCCGTCGCGATACCGTTTCGCCATCTCGACCATCCCTGCCTGCGCCCGCGCCTCCTCTCGGATGTCGTGGCTGATCTTCATGGAGCAGAACTTCGGCCCACACATCGAACAGAAATGCGCGACTTTGTGCGCCTCCTTCGGCAGGGTCTGGTCATGGAAAGACCGTGCGGTATCCGGGTCCAAGGAAAGGTTGAACTGGTCCTCCCACCGGAACTCAAAGCGGGCCCGTGACAACGCGTCGTCGCGGATCTTCGCCGCGGGATGCCCTTTGGCAAGGTCGGCGGCGTGGGCCGCGATTTTGTAGGTGATGACCCCGGTTTTCACGTCGTCACGGTCCGGCAGACCCAGATGTTCCTTTGGGGTCACGTAGCAAAGCATCGCGGTGCCGAACCAGCCGATCATAGCGGCCCCAATGCCGGAGGTGATGTGATCGTAACCCGGCGCGATGTCGGTTGTCAGCGGCCCAAGCGTATAGAAAGGCGCTTCGCCGCACACCTCCAGTTGCTTGTCCATGTTCTCCTTGATCTTATGCATGGGCACGTGGCCCGGGCCTTCGATCATGACTTGGCAATCGTGCTTCCAGGCGATCTGGGTCAACTCGCCCAGCGTCTCCAGCTCCGCGAATTGCGCCGCATCGTTGGCATCGGCGATGCAGCCTGGCCGCAGCCCGTCCCCGAGGCTAAACGTTACGTCATACGCCCGCGCAATCTCGCAGATTTCCTCGAAGTGCTCGTAAAGAAAGCTCTCGCGGTGATGGTGTAGGCACCATTTGGCCATGATTGAGCCGCCACGACTGACGATCCCCGTCACGCGGTTCACCGTCAGCGGAATGTGCCGAAGCAGCACCCCCGCATGGATGGTGAAGTAGTCCACTCCTTGCTCGGACTGCTCGATCAGAGTGTCGCGAAAGATTTCCCATGTCAGGTCCTCAACCACGCCGCTGACCTTTTCAAGAGCCTGATAGATCGGCACGGTTCCGATCGGAACTGGCGCGTTGCGGACGATCCATTCGCGAATATTGTGGATGTTACGGCCCGTCGAGAGGTCCATCACGGTGTCGGCCCCCCAGCGGATGGCCCAGACCATCTTCTCCACCTCTTCCGCCATCGAGGAGGTGACGGCCGAGTTGCCGATGTTGGCATTGATCTTTACGAGAAAGTTCCGGCCGATGATCATCGGCTCCAGTTCCGAGTGATTAATGTTGGCAGGAATGACCGCACGGCCGCGGGCCACTTCGTCACGGACGAACTCCGGGGTCACGTAATCGCGCACCGAGGCACCATACATCTCGCCGTCACGGGCCATCTTCTCTCGGATAGCCTCGCGGCCGAGGTTCTCGCGGATCGCGACAAACTCCATCTCCGGCGTCACGATACCCGCCCGGGCGTAGGCGATCTGTGTGACGGCCTTACCCTCCTTCGCACGCATCGGTCGATGCGGCGCCGGGAACACCGGAGTCAGCCGATCTGGTGAAACGAACCCGTTATCCGCAGGCTGAACCGAGCGGCCTTCATAGGCCTCGGTATCCCCGCGCGACGCAACCCAGCCTTCCCGAAGACGTGACAAGCCACGGTCGATGGCAATCTCCGCCCCCGGATCAGTGTAAGGGCCGGAGCAGTCGTAGACGGTCACCGGCGGCTCGGCTGCACTCGGATGCAATGCGATCGTGCGCATTGGCACCCGCATGTCGGGATAAAGAACACCCGGCCTGAACGCCTTGATCGAAGCGGGCAGCGGTCCAGTGGTAACGGTGAGGGTGGGGTGGGATGTCATGTCAGGCTCCTGGCTTTGTAAAGCATCGGAGACCCAGCACGAACTGGAAGGGGGAATGAGTGCTGCCAACGCGTGACCGAAGCCGGCCACCAGAGCACCCGCACCGTCCCTACGCCAGTGTGAACTGGATCAGGTTCATAGGGTCCCTGCGCTGCCTCGCGGCCTAGCAGTATCTCAGCTCCTTGTCGGAACACCCCTGGTGGAGACGCGAAATTGCCGGCTGCGCGGATTAATGTCAACGGCCGACCAAAAGGTTGCGGCGCTTGCAGACGCAGCCTCGGCCTGCCAATGGCTAACCTTGTGTGCGCCACATCGCGACTGCAAGCCTTCACGACCGAATTGATCAGGGCAGTGTAACGCAATGCTGAATGTCCGGATTGTCCCGTAATAGCAGCCTGTAATTCGTCAACCTCGCTGCACCGAGCGCGAATGTCCGGTCTGGAGATGCCGCAAGGCAGCGCCCGACAGGGGCCGTCTGGCAGCTAAGGGCCGACCGACACGAATAGTGCCGATCGGCAGAATGGCTACAGGTCTATCGCCTCTGACAGCGACAGCGCATCCTCGATATCGACCCCGAGATAGCGCACCGTGCTGTCCATCTTCGTGTGGCCGAGCAGCAGTTGAACAGCGCGCAGGTTACCCGTTTTCTTGTAGATCTGGGCGACTTTGGTGCGCCTCATCGAATGAGTGCCGTAAGCGCTCGGCTCCAGACCAAGCGACATGACCCAGCCCCGGACCATCCTGGCATACTGCCGTGTCGACAAGTGCGCACTTCCGTGGATCCGGCTTGGCCACAAGAATTCGAGGCCAATCATCTCGGGGTTTCGGATCCAGTGGTCCAGGGATTGGCGGGTCGTATCGGTAATCTCGAACCGGACAGGTTTTCCCGTCTTGCTCTGGATCATCGAGGCGCGCTCCTTAACGTGCCCTGCCGCGAAAACGTCTCGGACCCTCAGAGCCACGAGGTCGCACCCGCGGAGCTTGCTGTCGATCGCCATGTTGAACAGCGCGAGGTCGCGGGCATTACCTAACATTTCAAGCCGGACCCGTATCGACCATACGTGCCGCGGAAGAAGCGGCCGCTTCTGACCGACGATGCGGCCCTTGTTCCAACTGACGCGTGCGGGCCTGACGGCGGGAAGAAGATCGATGGACATGGTGACACCTCCTGTCCGCCATGCCCGCCCTTCTTCGATAGTGTCGACAAAGCAAGCATATCATCCCGCAGGCTCGGCGTCTGCGCCCAAGCCGGCACCAGTAGAGGCCATATATCGACCGAAGGGGGCTCAGTGCCCCCCGTCGGCAAAGGCGGCAGCATCTACGCTAGGAGCCTGTAGCGGACGATCAGGTCAGCCGCGGTGAATTGCAAAGGGTGCCAGTTCCACTGCGTGCCATACCGTCGTAAAATGGCCGGAAAAACATCGGGGACAATCATGGTTCTGGAAGCTAACCTACCTTTGATCATGCTAGCTGCGTTTAGTGCCAGCGCCAGCCCAGGTCCCGCGACGCTGGCGATTGCAGGAACGTCCATGACATCCGGTCGCTCCTCCGGCTTGCCTATCGCATCCGGCATCACAGCCGGGTCAGTGATCTGGTCGGTTGCCGCCGCGCTTGGATTGGGCACCATTATGCTCGCGAATGTCTGGCTGTTCGAGATGATCCGCTATGGGGGAGCGGCCTATCTCATGTACCTAGCTTATAAATCTGCGAGATCCGCCCTGTCTCGAAAAATGGTCCAGATGAAATCGATGACCGGAAGCCCGCCCACGCTATTCGCGAAGGGGCTTATGCTGCATATCACCAACCCCAAGGCTGTGCTGTTCTTCGGTTCGCTTTACTCAATGGGGATCCCGGCGGGCACCGCGCCCTCAGAACTTTTGATTATCATCGCCGCCGTTAGCACTCAGAGCTTCGTGATCTTTCACGGCTACGCACTGCTTTTTTCATCGAAAGCGATGACCCGCCTTTATCTGCGCTTGAGGCGAATTTTTGAGGGCGCATTTGCACTCGGCTTTGGAGTGGCCGGTATGAAGATTCTTACCACGCGCGTTCAGCCTTAGAGCGACGGTTTTGCCCCGCAGAGCCGCTGCCAGCGTAGAGCTAAGGCATCGGCGTAAGGAGCGCTCTGTGGTCCTTTGGATAGCAAGCGATCTTGCGTTCACTCTAAGCCGAGATAACTGCAGTTGAGCAGGCTGGACCTGCGCGCGACTCCGGAAACGAACGAAAGCGGTCCAGGGCTGCCGTCATTCGTCGATCAGCAGCAGCTCGGCGGTGATGCAGGTTCTGTTCGTGCCGGACAGCCAACCCTGATGCGCCGTGCCGTCCTCGCCCACGGACGCGACCCAAAGCCGACTGCGGTCCTGGCCAAGGATCAGGATCTCGGTCGCCGGGCCGGGCAGGGGCGCGCCGGTCGCGAAGCGCGTGCCGACGAGGCTGCCGAGGCCGAGGAAGCGCGTTCCGGCGCAGCTCAGCGCGGCGAGGGTCGGCGCGAGGTCGAGATGGGGGCGTAGCCGGATCAGGCGGGCGGGCCGTCCCGAGGAAAGGCGGCGGGCCTTGCGGTGGGTGGTGAAGAGGGGAAAGCCCGTCTCGGGGTCGAAGCGGCGGCGGAAGAAGGCGCCGTCGAGGCGCCAGCCGGTGATCCAGGCGGGGCGGGAGAGGTGCGTTCCTTCGGGGCGGAGGTGGCCCATATGGGCGGCGCCGGCTGCGTCGGTCCAGATGCCGTGGGCGTGGATCGCGCCGGCCTCGCCCAGATGGAGGCCCGCGGTCACGATCCGGGCGCCGCGCAGAACACGCGTGGCGCTGTAGAAGGCAACGCGGCCGTCGCCGGGGGGCGGGGCGGGGATCACGAAGGACAGCGCCGTGCAGAGCAGATCGTCCAGCTGCAGCCAGGCGCCGGTCACGCCCGCCTCGCGCGCCGCGGCGGCGATGGCGCGGTCGAGCGGCAGCCCGGCCTTCAGCCGCAGGCGCAACGGGTGAGCGCGGCAGGGGGCGATCTGCACCCGCTGGCGGTCGGCAGGGCCGGGATGGCTCACCACGTCGCCTGCGGCCACTGGTTGCGGGCGATCAACTCGTCGCGGACCATCTTGCGGGTGATCTTGCCATAGGCGGACTTGGGCAGCGCGTCCCAGATCAGCAGGCGCTTGGGCCGCTTGTAGCTGGCGAGGCGCGGGGCCAGCCAGTCCAGCACCGCCTGCGGGTCGGGGTCCGCTCCCGCGCGGGGCACGCAGACGGCCAGTCCCGCCTCGCCCCAGACCGGGTCGGGGGCGCCCAGGACGATCGCCTCGGAGAGGTCGGGATGGGTCAGCAGCTTCTCCTCGATCTCGCGCGGGTGGATGTTCGATCCGCCCGAGATGAACATGTCCGAGGACCGGCCGGTCAGATAGAGGAACCCCTTGGCGTCCATATGGCCCAGATCGCCGGTCAGGAACCAGCCGTCCCGGAAGGACTTGGCGTTGGCCACCTGGTTGTCGTGATAGCCGGCGAAGACGGCGGGGCCGATCACGGCGATCTCGCCCGTCTCGCCGAAGGGCAGCTCGCGGCCCTCGGCGTCCTGGACCTGGACCTGCATGCCGGTGCGCGCAAGGCCGCAGGTCCCGATGCGCATGGCCGCGTCGTCGGCCGAATGGTGGGCGGGGGGCAGCACCGTGATGTTGCCGGTCACCTCGCCGAGGCCGAAATACTGGACCAGCACCGGGCCGAGCACCTCCAGCGCCCGGATCTGGTCGGCGCGATACATCGGCGCGCCGGCATAGATGACGTAGCGCAGGCTGGAATGGTCGTGGCGGGCGGCGGCCGCATCCTCGACAAGCAGCTTGAGGATCGTGGGGACGGTGAACATGTTCGTCACGCGATGCCGCTCGATCAGGGCCCACATCTCCGCGGCATCGAAGCGCTCGCTTGTGGGCAGGATCGTCGGCACGCCGCGCGCGATCTGGGTCAGCGCATGGATGCCCGCGCCGTGGGACAGCGGCGCGAGGGCGAGCGAGGCATCCGCCTCGGTCGTTCCGGGCATCAGATCGCACAGGTGGTTGGTGACGACGAAGGCCATCTGGCCATGGGTCAGGACGGCGGCCTTGGGATGGCCCGTCGTCCCCGAGGTGTAGAAGAACCAGGCCGGATCGTCGCGCGCGACCGGCGCCTCGGGCGGCATCCGGCCCAGATGGCGGGCGATCAACGCGTCGTGATCGGGACCTAGGGGCGAGGCGCCGATGGGGATGATCGCGGGGACATGGGCGGCGCAAGCGGCGGCGTGATCGGGAAACTGCGCGCCGCAGAACATGGCCCGCGCGCCCGAGGATTGCGCCAGCCAGGCCAGATCGCCGGGCGAGAGGCGGAAGTTGGCGGGCACCCAGACCGCGCCGATGCGCCAGCAGGCCAGCATCGTCTCGAGCATCTGCAGGCAGTTGACGGATTGCACCAGAACGCGGTCGCCGTTTGCGACGCCGTAATCCTTCGCCAGCGCATGGGCCAAGGCGCCCACGCGGGCGTGCATGTCGGCCCAACTGGTGACATCCTCGCCATGGATCAGGGCCGGGGCATCCGGCAGGCGGCGGGCGTTCTGGGTCAGGAAATGGCCAAGGTTCATCACCCGGTCCGAGACGGGGATCATCGCGCGCGCTCCAGGATCGAGACATAGTTCGTCACCGCCGCGCCCCCCATGTTGAAAACGCCGGCCATGGTTGCGCCGGGCAGCTGCATCTCGCCGGCCTCGCCGGTCAGTTGCATCGCCGCCATGACATGCTGCGAGACGCCGGTCGCGCCAATGGGGTGGCCCTTGGACTTCAGCCCGCCCGACAGGTTCACCGGCAGCCGCCCATCGCGATGGGTCACGCCCTCGCGGATCGCGCGGTGGCCCTGGCCGGGTTCGGTCAGGCCCATCGCCTCGTATTCCAGCATCTCGGCGATGGTGAAGCAGTCATGCGTTTCGACCAGCGACAGATCGTCCAGCGTCACGCCCGCGCGGTCCAGCGCCTGCCGCCACGCGCTGCGGGCGGCGCGCATCTCCAGCACGTCGCGGCGCGACAAGGCCAGCGGGTCGTTGGCCTGCACGCGGGCGCGAAACGCGATGGCGCGGGGCATCGTCATCGCGGTCTCGGCATCCGCCAGCACCAGCACCGCCGCCCCGTCCGAGATCAGCGAGCAGTCGCTGCGCCTCAGTGGACCCGCGACGCGCGGATTGCGGTCCGAGACGGTGTTGCAGAAGGCGACGTCCAGGTCCTTGCGCATATGCGCATAGGGGTTGCGCAGCCCGTTCTGATGGTTCTTGGACGCGATCATCGCCAGCTCTTCCGAGCGGTCGCCGTGGCGCTGGAAATAGCTGGCCGCGATCTGGCCGAAAAGGCCCGCGAAGCCGGCGTCGATCTGCGCCTCCTCGGCGTGGAAGCTGGCGCCTAGCAGGATCTCGCCCACCTCGGCGGTTGGGGTCGCGGTCATCTTCTCGGCGCCGACGACCAGCGCGATGCGGCCCCGGCCTGCGGCGATGAAATCCATGGCCCCGTGAAGGGCGGCCGAGCCGGTGGCGCAGGCGTTCTCGTAGCGCGTGGCGGGCACATGGGCGAGGTCCGGCACCGCCATCCCGACCAGCGCGGCCTGAAAGTCCTGACGCGAGAAGCCGTTGTTAAAGACGCCGGTGAAGATGCCGTCGACATCGGTCGCTGCGATGCCGGCATGATCCAGCGCCTCGGGGATCGCCTCGGCCATCAGGGCGCGGGTGTCGGGGGCGTCGGATTTGCCGAAGCGCGTATGGCTCCAGCCGACAATCATGGGATCGGGCATCGGGTCGGTCATGCGAGTCTGTCCTTTGTTGGCTGGGCGAGGCGCGCCTCGATGCGTGCGGCCTCGGCGCGCAGAAGGCGGGTCAGGTCGGGCAGGCGGTCCGGGCGCATCCGAGCCTCGATCGTGGCGATCGAGAGGGCGCCGACGAGCCGCCCGTCCGGGTGATGCAGCGCGATGCCGAGGCCCCACGAGCCCTCGATCACCAGACCGGGGTTGAGGGCGACGCCCTCCGCGCGCGTCCGCGCCAGCAGATCGCGCATCCGCTCGGGGGTCAGGGCGGGATAGCGCGCGGCGACGACGGGGCCGGTGGCGCGCAGGATCGTCTCGGCCTCGTCCCGTGGCAGCGCGGCCAGCATCGCCAGTGAGCCCGCGCCGACGCCGAGCGGATGGGACTGGCCCGCGACCAACGCGTGGCTGCGGAGGGGATGATTGCCCTCCTCGCGCATCAGGCAGAGGGCGCTGGCCCCGCGCCGCACCGACAGAAGCGCCGCGTCGCAGGTGGTCTGCGCCAGCCGCATCACGCTTTCCCCAGCCGCCGCCATCAGGCCCGAGCGCCGCGCCGCCTGCGCGCCGAGAACCTGCAGCTGCTCACCTGGATGATAGCGGCTGGCGGCGTCCTGCTCGACCAGGCCCGCCCGGATCAGCGCCAGCGCGAGACGGCGGACCGTGGCCTTGTTCAGCCCCGTCTCGGCGACCAGCGCCGCCAGGCTGGCGCCATCAGTGGCCCCGATGCGGTTCAGCAGCAGCAGCGCCCGGTCCACGCTTTGCGTGCCGGTGTCGCCCTGATCCACAATATGAACCGAAGTTCTTGGCTGATTCATCAAGATTCCCGCTTGTTTGGGCCAGAATGACAAGACACACGGCGGCTACGCAAGTTTTTTCTTGCCACGGCGCGTCGTGTCATTCCATGATATGAACCGAAAGCCACGGGAGGGTGGCGCGTTCAGGGAGGGATTGCGATGTCACGGATGGGATGGGGACGGCTGGCCTTGGCCACGGCCTTGGTGTCGACGATGGGCGTGGGCACCGCGCTGGCCGAGACGCTGCGCCTGTCGCACAACACCGGCGACGGCACCACCTGGCACAAGGGCGCCGAGCGCTTCGGCGAACTGCTGGCCGAACGCTCGGATGGCGAGATGTCGCTGCGCGTCTTCCCAAACGCCCAGCTGGCCGGTGGCGACCAGATGCGTCAGGCCGACATGGTGGGCCGGGGCGCGCTCGACTTCGTGATGACCTCGGCCATCAACGTGACGCCCTTGGTGCAGGAGATGGCGGTCTTCTCGCTGCCCTACATGTATGAGAATTACGATCAGGTCGACGCCACCACCGCCGAGGGCGGCCCGGCCGAGGCGCTGCGCGAGATCCTGCGCGAGAAGGGGATCGAGGTTCTGGCCTGGGGCGAGAACGGCTTTCGCGAGGTCACCAACAACACCCGCCCGATCCGCAGCCCCGCCGACATGGCCGGCCTCAACATGCGCGTTGCCGGGCCGATGTATATCGACGTGATGAACGCGCTTGGCGCCAATCCCCAGCAGATGCAATGGACCGAGACGCTGACCGCGTTGCAGCAAGGCGTCGTGGACGGGCAAGAGAACCCGATCGGCGCCGTCATCATCCCGCAGCAGGTCTACGAGGTGCAGAAGTATCTGACGACCTGGCATTATTCCTACGATCCGATCTTCCTCGGCATCTCGAAGGCCAAGTTCGACGCCTATGACGCCGAGACGCAGGGCATGCTGCGCGAGGTCGCCGCCGAAGCGATGGAGTATCAGCGCCAGATCACCCGCGAGGGCACCGAGACCGGCGTTGCCTTCCTGCGCGAGAAGGGGATGGAGGTCTACGAGCCGACGCCCGAGGAACTCGCCGCCTTCCGCGAGGCGACGCAGCCCGCCTTCGACCAATGGGCCCAGCAAGTCGGCCCCGAGCTGGTCGCCTCGTTCCAGGACGCGATCGCCGAGGCGGTCGCTCAGGCGAACTGAACCGGGGGGCCAAGCGCCCCCATCCCCCGCCGGAGATGCGAATGCTGTCCTTCCTGTCGCGCGAGGCCGAGCGGCTGATCTGCGCCATCCTGTTCCTAGGCATGACCCTTCTGGGCTTCGTGAACGTGGTCGTGCGCTATGCCACGAACTACTCGCTCGCTTCGTCCGAGGAACTGCTGACCAACGGGTTCCTGCTGCTGACCGTCTTCGGCGCCGCCATCGCGGCGCGGCAGGGCCAGCATCTGGCGGTCACGGCAGTCGTTTCGATGCTGCCGCGCCGGGCGGGGCAGGCGGTCGTCGTGCTGTCGGTGATCGCCTCGGTCGGTCTGCTGGTCGCCTCGGCCTGGCTGGCCTGGGGGGCGCTGACGGTGCTCTATCGCAACGGCCTCACCTCCTACGCGCTGCGGATTCCGGTCTGGTATTACCAAGCGGCGCTGCCCTTCGCCTTCCTCCTGATCGCCTGGCGCTACGTCCAGCACGCGGCCGACGAGTTCCGGCAGGCGCAGGCCGATCATGCCTGAGCTGGGTCCCGGCACGCAGATGATCGTGCTGTTCTTCCTGCTGCTGGCGCTGCGCGTGCCGGTGGCCTTCTCGCTTGGGCTGTCGGCGCTTTACGCGATGTGGCGGATGGGCTTCGGACTGGATCTGGCGGGCGATCTGATCACGGCAGGGGTGGCCCGCTATTCGCTGCTGGCGATCCCGTTCTTCATCCTGGCCGGGGCACTGATGGGCAGCACCGGCATTGCCGAGCGAATGATCCGCTTCTTTCGCGTGCTGGTGGGCGGGCTGCCCGGCGGCATGGGGGTGGTGGGCACGGTCGTGTGCCTCTTCTGGGGCGCGGTCAGCGGGTCTGGCCCGGCCTCGGTCGCGGCGATCGGGCCGATGATCATAAAGGGGATGGAGGAGGACGGCTACACCCGCGCCCATGCCGCGGGGCTGGTCAGCGCCGGGGCGGCGCTGTCGATCGTCATCCCGCCTTCGATCGGGCTGGTCCTGTTCGGGGTCATCGCCGAGGTCTCGATCTCGCAGCTGTTTCTGGCCGCGATCATTCCGGGGCTGTTCATGGGGCTGACGATGCTGGCCGTGCTGCCCTTCATCGCCCCCAAGGGCGCAGGCCCAGCGCTCGGCCGCCTGATCCCTGATTCCCATGCCGGCCTGCCCTATGGCGCGCGCCTGTGGCGCAGCTTCAAGGATAGCTTCTGGGGGCTGATGACGCCGGTCGTGATCCTGGGCGGGATCTATTCGGGCGTCTTCACCCCGACCGAGGCCGCGCTGGTCGCGACCGTCTACGCGCTGCTGGTCGGCGGGCTGATCTATCGCAGCCTGTCGATCCGCGCGCTCTACGACACGCTGGCCGATGCGGCGGCCTCCTCGGCGACGGTGATGCTGATCGTGGCCTATGCGGGGCTCTTCGGATGGGTCATCACGGTCGAGGATCTGGTCGGCACCTATTCCAGCGGGCTTCTGGCGCTGTCGGACAATCAATGGGTGATCCTGTTGGTCATCATGCTGATCCTGCTGGTCGCGGGCATGTTCATGGACGCGATCACGGTCATGTTCATCACGCTGCCCATCGTGCTGCCGGTGATGCACGAGCTGGGCTGGGACCCAGTCTGGTTCGGGGTCGTGGTGATGATCAATCTTGCCATTGGGCTGATCACGCCGCCGGTGGGGGTGAACCTCTTCGTCGCCGCCAATGTCTCGCGCCTGCCGATCGAGCGGGTGGCGCGCGGCGCCCTGCCCTTCCTGGTGGCGACGCTGGTCGGGCTGGCGGTCGTCGCGGCCCTGCCGCAGATGTCCCTGTGGCTGATCGGCGTGCTGAAATGAGATTGCGAAAGGAGCTGCCATGACCGAACGGACCGCCATCGTCACCGGAGCCGCACGCGGCATCGGCCTTGCGACCGCCCGGCTGCTGGCGTCGCGCGGCTGGCGCGTCATGCTGGCCGATATCGACGGCGAGGAACTGGACCGCGCCGCCCCGGCGCTGCCCGGAGCCCTCGCCGTTGCCTGCGACGTATCGGACCCCGGTCAGGTCGCCGCGATGGTTGCGCAGGCGATCGCGTGGTCGGGCCGCATCGACGCGCTGGTCAACAACGCGGGCGTCGCCGATTTCCGCCCACTGGCCGAGACCGATCTGGCCGCCTGGCGCCGGATCATGGCGGTCAACCTGGACGGAGTGTTCCTGTGCTCGCAGGCCGCGATCCCGCATCTGGTGCAAAGCCGGGGGGCTATCGTCAACATAGCCTCGATCTCGGGGCTTAGGGCCAGCACGCTGCGGGTGGCCTACGGCACCTCGAAGGCGGCGGTGATCCATCTGACCCGCCAGCAGGCCGCCGAGTTGGGCCAACACGGCGTGCGCGCCAATTGCGTGGCGCCGGGGCCGGTCGACACCAAGCTGGCTCTGGCGGTCCACAGCCCCGCGATCCGCGCCGCCTATCACGACGCGATCCCCCTGAACCGCTACGGGAAAGAGGCCGAGATCGCCGAGGCCATTGCCTTTCTGTGCAGCGATCAGGCCTCCTACATCACCGGTCAGGTGCTGGCGGCGGATGGCGGCTTCGAGGCGACGGGCGTCGGCCTACCGGCCTTGCGCGCGGAGGACTGACGGGAGCCGGGCGCAAGGCTGCGGCCCCCGGCCTTGAGCGCGTCGTCGCCGGGGCGCGTGAGGGCGTGGTGGAACCGATCATCGACGGTCGGGAAGGCGAGCTGCGCCGGAGCTGGCATGGGGCCCTTTCAGTCTCTCGGCACTGTCGGTCTGGCTGGCTTTGGCACGGCCCGGCACGGCCGGCGGAATGCAGCGAAGATGGCCTCCTTCATGTCCGCGCAAGCCTTGGATGGGTCCCGGCTCGTCGTTTAGCATCCGGTGCCCCGCGGCGCTCAGAGGTCCTTGACCAGCCGCAGAGCGTCGTCGATGGCGGCATGGGTGTTGCGGGCGGCCACCGCGTCGCCGATCCGCCACAGGCGGAACGAAGCGTCCGGCCAACGCGGCTCGGGCTAGGGGGCGCCGGCGATGAGGGCGTCGTAATCGACCTCGCCCAGGTTCTTCGAGTGCGGCTTGAGATCGAAATAGAGATCGTCCAGCGGCCGCGTGCCATGGTTCACCACAACCTAATCGACCAGCCGCTGCCGCGTCACGTCTCCGTAATCGCTGCCGAGCGTGGCGCGCAGCTGGTTTCCTTCGCGCTCTACCGACACGAGCCGCCAGGTGACGGTGAAGGTCACGTCGCTCCGCTGAAGGTTGCGCATGTAGGGCACGAGGTTCATCGCCATCACCTCGGGCGAGAAGCTGCGGTCGGGGGTCACGATCTCGACCGCGGCACCCGTGGCCGCGATCAGGTCCGCCGCCTGAAGCGCGGCGTGATCGCCGGCATCGTCGATGATGAGCACATCCACGTCGGGCTTCACGTCCCCCGACAGGATGTCCCAGGCCGAGCAGACCAGATCGTTGCCCGCCGGTCTGCGTCTCACTCGGCGCGAACCATTGCACACCCAGCCCCTTGCCTCGGGGCTCCGAGAAGCTGGTGACCGGCACCAGACAGCGATGGCCGCACCCGAGCCAGCGGCGCAAGTGCGGACAGGAAAGGTTGCGCACATTCGTCACCCCCGGATCGCGGGCGGTCTTCAGCACTGAAGGCGGTGACGGCATGCCCCACCGCGCCTTGACCAGTTCCCGCCTGTCCTGGCCATGCCGGATGATCGGCGCCATCTGGTCGGGATAGACGCTTCCCGGGGCGACATTGCCCGCCCGGTCGGTCAACCCCTTCACCAAGCGGATCATCGCTTCCTGCGTGGCCGTTATATTGTAGAGGTTGCAGATCGCCGGCCCTCCTGCTGCCGTCCCGATCTTCGGCCCATGCACTTACGGGGTCAATGCCCGGGCGGGGCGCGGGGTCGTCGTAGGCTCGATGACTGCCGGGCGCGATGTGATCGAGGACTGCGTCCATAACGGCGTCTCGCTGTGCCGCGACCTAGTGGCGCTCCTACGCGAGAACCTTGCCCGCCGCCGGGCAATTTCCTGTGGTAACCCTCGCCGCGCCGAGCACGAACATCTGAATTGGGGAAGCTGCACCGCAGCTCCCGCCAGAAGCCGACCGGCAGCATTGGGCGGCTAGCGAATTATCTTTCATTCGCTCGAAGATCGCCCGGGCGATGGGCTGACGGCTGCGCTTACCGCATCCCGCTCAGACGGATCCGCCACGTCGGCCAGCCAGTCGAGAAACACACCCAATCGCCGCAGCCCTGAGGCACGCGTCAGATAAAGCGCGCTGATGGCCAGAGGCGGGATGTCCAGCTGACCCGGAAACAGCTCGACCACGCGGCCCGATGCGATGTCGGCGTCGATCATGAAGTCCGAGAACCGCGCGATGCCCATGCCGCCCAGGACGAACTGCCGAACCGCCTCGCCATTCGCCGCCGTCACCGAGACGCGCGGAGAGACGGGGTCCGCCATGCCGTGAAACCGGAGAACGTTGATATGCGCAGGGGAGGAGAACCGCACCTGCTCCAACGTCGCCAGATCCGCAGGGCGCTCTGGATGCCCCGCCCGCGCAAGATAGTCCGGCGCGGCGACCAGACGCCACTCCGCCCGCCCGAGGGGCCGGTGCAGCAGGTCGCTGTCGGGCAGCGGGCCGAAGCGGATGGCGACATCGGCATGGGCGTCGATCAGATCGACGATGCTGTCGGTCATGTCGACGGTCAGCCCGATCTCGGGGTATAGCGCGTGAAACTTCGCCAGACGCGGGGCGATGACATGCAGCACGAAGGGCACCGGCGCATTGATCCGCAGCGGTCCGCGCGGGGCGCGGGCGCCCGTGGCCAGATCCGACAGCGCCTCGGTCCGCCCCACGATCTCGCGCGCCGCCTCCAGCAGGTCGCGCCCCTCCGGCGTCAGTTCGATCCCACGGGTGGATCGACGCAGCAGCGTCACCTTCAGCCGCGCCTCCAGCCGCGTCACCGTCCGGCTGAGCGTCGAGGGCGCAGCCCCGAGCCGCCTGCCCCGCCTCGGCGAACCCCCCGTCCTCGATCACCGCAATGAAGGCGGCGAGGTCCGCCGTCTGCGGCAGGTCGTGCGCCATACGCAAAAGCCCTTTGCAATGCCGGTCGTTCACGCAAAGACTGACAGATGGCATCTCTCCGGTCGAGTTCAATCCATCCGGAGATCCCCATGCCGCTGGCATTATGGGCGCTGACAATCAGCGCATTCGCCGTGGGCACGACCGAGTTCGTCATCGTCGGCCTGCTTCCCACCATCGCCGAAAGCCTCGGCGTGTCGCTTCCTTCGGCCGGCCTCCTGGTCAGCCTCTATGCCCTCGGCGTCACGATCGGCGCGCCCGTCCTGACGGCGCTGACCGGCCGGCTGCCGCGCAAGACGCTGCTCCTGGCGCTGATGGCGCTCTTCATCGCGGGCAACGTCTTCGCCGCGGTCGCCCCCGGCTATGGCAGCCTGATCGTGGCGCGCTTCCTGACCGGGCTTGCCCATGGGGTCTTCTTCGCCATCGCCTCGACCATCGCATCTGGCCTCGTCTCGCGCGAAAGGGAGAGTTCCGCCATCGCCATGGTCTTCCTCGGCCTGACAGTGGCCCTCGTGACTGGCGTGCCCCTGGGCACCTGGATCGGCCAGTCCTTCGGCTGGCAGGCGACCTTCCTCGGCGTCGTCCTTCTCGGCGTGATCGGCCTGATCGCCAGCGCCGTGCTGGTGCCGTCCGATCTGCCGCAGAGCGCCTCGCCCGGCCTTCGGGCACAGGCCCGCGTGCTCACTTCGCCGCGCCTGCTGCTGGTCTATCTGATCACCGCCCTGGGCTATGGCGGCAACTTCATCGCCTTCACCTATCTGGCGCCAATGCTGACCGACGTCACGGGCCTGTCGGCCGGCGCGGTCAGCCTGGTGATCCTGCTCTACGGGGCTTCGGTCGCCGTGGGCAACATCCTGGGCGGCAGGCTGGCCGACCGCATGGGACCGGTCCCGGCGCTGACGGTGATCTTCGCGGGTCTTGCGGTCCTCCTGGCCGCCTTCGGCCTGGCTCTGCCCCATCCCGTCGCCGCTGCCGCGGTCGTGGCTCTCTGGGGCGGCTTCGCCTTCGCCAACGTTCCGCCGCTTCAGGCCTATGTCGTGCAGATCGCGCGGCAGGTCAGCCCGGATGCGGTCGACGTGGCCTCCGGCCTGAACATCGGAGCGTTCAATCTGGGCATCGCCCTGGGGGCGGCCGTGGGCGGGGTCGTGGTGGACCATATGGGCCTCATCGCGGCACCCTTCGTCGGCGCGCTCATCGTCGCAGCGAGCATTGGCCTCATTCGGCTGTCCGGCCGGCTGGAAGAGCCCACAAAAGCCACTGTTGCGGCTTGAGGCTACGAGAGCCGGGCTGTCAGACGAGACAGTCCGGCTCTTCGGGACTAGGTGAGGTCAGCCGAGCTGGTTGCGCTATGCATGAGTGTCAGGTTTGGAAGCGCTAACCCTCAGCGCCTGAAGGCTGCTGAATGGCAGCTTTGGGCCGAAATTGTAAGCGGGTGATCTGATAGGCGATTTGGGTTAGCGATCCTCGTCCTCACCTTCGCCCCATTGATCATCCATAAACGCCTTCAGCTCGGCCGATGTGAGCGCTTGTTCGCTGCCGCGCAATCTTGCCCTTTCCTGTAAGGAAGCGATGCGCGTTGCCAGCGGCTGCTCGTGCTCTGCGTTCGTGTTTTCAGACTTCTGATCGTTTCTTCCCATGCTACTGGCCCCATGATTGGTGCGGCGACATTAGCAGACAGCTATCCTAGATAGAGACTTCGGTTGGAGGCGCGAGCGAAAACTCTTCGAGCCTTACGACAGCCTTGCTGCCGCAAAGGAAGAATAGTGGCCACTTGAGGAAGACTTCAGTGGCAATCAACAATCGGGTGGCAGGTGTCAGATAGTCCTGCCTTCAGCGGTGGGAAAAATTGCTTGAAAACAATGGGGCCTGTTTCCGATGCAAAGGCGGGCCTGCCTTTCCTGTCACAAAGGTCTGCCTCTGATGGGCCGCAGCCCAATCTCTGGCCCGTGGTCCGAACTGGTCCGACATGTCGTGGCGCTCCTTCCTGTTCCGCCAGTGGCGAAGCCATCGCTGCTTTTCACTTTGGATGACTTCATGTCATCCGAAGGGCAAAGCAGGGTGGGCGCAGCCCGACCTGCGGCCGGACGGCGATCAGACACACGGGGCCGGAGCGGTGAAATTGGGAGGGGCCCGCGCCTTGGCGTGGGAGGAACCGGATTTCTCCGTGGAGGCTGACGCGCAGCGGCACCAGAGCCCGTGTTCGGATCGCCGGCCGGATGGCAGGCGGAAAAAGAAATGAAAGATCGTCAGCCGTGCCAGAGCGAAGCGGAGGCGCGGCTGTCTCCTAGATCAGCAATCGCGGTGCCCGCGATCACCATATCTCTGAGAAGCAGTCTTTAGACTTTAGGGTGCCGGCTAGTGCTAATGTCTGAAGTTTCGCTTCTTTGATAGGCGCTGAGCTCATCGCCGAAAACGCCTGCGTTTTCAAAATGCCGCCTAAGCTGCTGACCAAAGCCTCCGGTTTTGCTCGCGGTGTAGGCGCTTGTCAGGATTGCCCCGCACTTCGGCTTCAAGGCTCCGGCCATTACTCCGTGCGCATTCGCGCAGGTGATCGTGCACGTGGTCCGGGATTCTTCGAACAGTCATGTTACCCATTGGAAAACGCTCTTCTGCTTGCCTTTACGTTCGAGACGGTGGACGCGCTTAAAGCTGGCACATCGGCGCGCTTGAAGATCATGTTACAGCGGCTGTCCAAATCAAGTGGCTGAACACCGCGATCGGTTTGCAGGATGGCTTCTGCCCCAGGTAGGCGACCGGACTGCGACGCCAGATCGACGACCGTGATGTATTCGGCGGCAAACGTCTCGATCGAGCTGATCGAGACGTAGCGACGGTTTCGTGCGCTTCGTTCTTCACGGACCGTGCGGGGCTCCAGAATTCCTCGGTCGAGAAGGCTTCGGACGGTCCTCACGCTGATACCCAGGACCTTTGCTGCATCGGCCGGCCTCAGAACGCCATCTTGCGCCCGGTAAATCTCCTGCTGAAGGTCAGGCACGGAAACTCTGAAATCCCGGAAGCGCGCAGCCTTTGTCTCATTCGCGAATAGAGGAACCCGATGGTCGAGAATGATCCGGGTCACTCGGTCTGTCGGTACGCTGAGCCATCTCGACGCTGTTGGAATGTCGAGATGCTGTTCTGAGGGAGTTTTACTAGCGGCCAGACTCCGCAGCCGCCCGAGGAACGCCTCCAGATCCCGGGGGTGATACAGAGGCGCAGCGTTGTGGTCCGGGTAGTATTTTGGGATCAGCCCTCGGTCGGTGAATTTCGTGATCATCATCCGATCGATGCCGACGCGATGTGCGGCCTCCGTCGCATTCAGCAGGGCGTCGACCTCCGTGACGATGCCGCGGACGACATCGGCCGGCGCATACTCGTTCAGGACAAACCGCTTGCTCACGCTGCTGCGCTGCGCCAGGCCAATCGCTGACAGCCGCCTCCCGAGCTTCCAGCCGGATATGCCGAAGGTGTTGCGTGCCGTTGCGAGTGAGTGCACATACTGCTCCGGGCAGGGCTGCCCCAGCACGACCTGGCCCTTCGCGATGGGGAAGTTGCGAAATACGAACTCCCGGACGATGTCGCGGATGATATCAAAATCCGGATCATCGTCACGGTAGCGCAGCCACTCGAAGAACACGCGAAAGCGGGTCCGGTAAAGCGTGTTATCGAGTGGCTGCGCTATCTGAATATTCTTGAGCCTGGCGCGAAACGCATCCGGCCCCTCGCGCAACACCCGAAACCCCGCCGTTCCGGCAGCTGCCCATTCAGCCGGCGCAACCAGATCGCGCTTGGCATCCGCCCCATGGGTGAGGAGGATCCCGAACCCCTCGCAGGTCTGCGCCGCGACATGAAATGGCAAGCGGCCCAGCCAACCTTCTCCTGCACCTGTCTGAACCCCGCTGACGCAGGTATCGCTCCAGTTCCAGATCATCAGCCCTTGCAGGGGCCGGTGCGACCGGAACGTACTCCTCAAGCATCCGCATGATGTCGAAGGTGTCATTGCCATTCTGACGTGGTGGTAGTGGAACAAGATAGCAGCCATGAACCGGACAGGTCCGAACAGAGGTCAGTTGCCACAGGCCATGATGGCCTGAATGATATACATGGAGGCCGGCCTTCAGACAGGCCGGGCAGCTTCGCAGTGAGGTGCGGCTGAAAGCGGTGAACTTGATCCGCTCCTTGCCAAGGCGGAACCATCCCGGCTCGATGAGCTGGGGGGTGCCCTTCTGAAGACACCCAGGATTAACGCCGGCGAGTGCCGCGAGACGCGCAACCTCGTGGGGATCGCCATTCGCCAAGGCAAAATAGTCGATGCCGACATCGGAACAGAAGGTGATGAGTCGCTGCACCCCGTTCCGGCGCGCAAGACGGGAGCCTAATGAGGTGGCGGACTCGCCGGGCACCATATCGACGGTCAGAGGAAGGCGTGCGAGCCTGCCAAACATTAGCGCTTCTCCCGCGTAAAAACCTGTCGCGCATCAATCCGCACATAGTCGGGAATGATGAACGGGTTGAACGTGTCGTCACAGGACGTGCGGAGGTGATATGCATGGGCGAAATGAGCACGGGTCAGCTGGGGTGCACGGGCCAGATACGCCTGCTCGACAGCCGCGACGATCAACTCGATGACCAGGCCGAACTGGTTTGCGGCAGCGTGGATCAACCGCTCCCCGTGCGCGAGCTCGAGACTGTCCGGGCCGGGCGCAAGCTCTGCCTTGCTGCAGTAGCTTTCGATCAGGTCTAGGACATCGTTTGCATGCGCGACCGACGACAGGCTCTCGAAATGCACCGTATCCATGCGCCTAGCCAGCTGCGGATCATGGTTCAGAATGTCCTCGAGCTCCGGCGTGCCCGAAAGAATGATGCCGACCGGCCATTCCGGGTCTGTCATCAGCGTCTTGAGCATGGAAGCAACTGAGTTGAGTTCATGCCGCGTTCCCCGAGATGCCAGATCCTGAGCCTCGTCCAGATGGACGAAGAGGACTTTCCGCTCCTTCAGGTGATGCCGCACCAGGTCCCAGATGTACCAGGCCTGCCGTTCGGAACTGATCTGGTAGCCGAGGGCCCGCAGTAGAGTCTGGCCGACGAACTTCAGCGTCGCCGGTGCCGGCACCCTGATACTGACGATCGAAAAATTCTCATGACCGGATCGCTCAAGCCATTTGCGGCTCCGCACCATGAGCTGAACCATCGCTGATGTCTTCCCTGCGCCGGACGGGCCCGAAAGGGCCAGTCCATGCGCTTCGCTCGTCTGTCGCGCCTCACAGTCGGCCAGGCGTTTTTCGATCAGGAGGGAGAAGCGAGCCTCAAGCGGCTCAAAACGGTCGTGGTGGATGAAATGACCGCGCAGAAGCGCGATCCTCCGGGCGGTATATTTGATCCGGTCACTGCTCATCATCGAACCTCCAACGGTTTTTGCGCGTGCGCTCCTGTGCCGGCGACTCGGAACTGCTTTTGGGCAGGTCCGGCGGCATGGGCATTCGCGGCGTGATCTGAATGCCGTCGGCTAGGGGATCGGCAGACGGAGTCATGTGCCCAAGCCGCTCCGCATCGGATCGGACGGGATACTGCAGGGCGGCCTGATGGCGCTCCACGTCCAGGTCGGTGACATGGAACGGGGTCAGCTCCCTCAGCGCGAACGCGCGGCGGTTGATGTCCGAGATCCGTTCGATGGCCCTTCGGACTTTCGGCGCGTCGAGTTCGGCATCTTTCCGATGCTTGCTGCGCAAGGTCCGGGTCGCCTCCTGCATCAGATCGTAACTGACACCGTCAAAGCCAGTTTGGTTCGCGATAGCGGGATGCCAAGTGGCGCCCACCTTCACGGCAATCCAGCCCATGTCCCGCAGATCCGCGCGTATCTCTACGCTTCGCTGCGGGGAGTGCAGGAACGCCTCCCGCAGCGCCTCGCAGCTGTAGGTCAGCCCCGAAAGCAAGACCCCGTCGCCCCGCAGCTTGCGCTCCAGAGGCCGGCCAAATGCGCGGCGCAGCGTCAGGCCGTCCGGGACAGGAGGTGTTCCAAACTTGGCCACCAGTCGCGCCCAAGCCTCGTTGGGGGTTTCTCCCCCAAGTGAGCCGTGCCCCTGGTTGTGATAGATGTCGACGACGTAGGTCAGCAGGATTGTGATCAGATCGTCGTCGCAGAGGCAGGCCAATTGCTCTGACGGATAATCGCCACGCTGGATCGTGTCGAAGAAGGTCCTTCCGGCCAGCAAGGGCATCAGTTGGTGGCCATACGTCCGAAAGAACGTTTCGATATGGCCACGAAGCCATGGCTTCCCGGCAGGCGGCAGAAGCGTAGTAACGCCGAGGGACAAGACAGCGCCCTGGAAGTCATCGGACGTGAATGCCGTCCCCTGGTCGGTGACCAGTGCCTGCACCCCGCCATGATGATGCCATGTGCTTTCGCATCCGGCCGACCGCGCCATTGGCGTCTTGTCGACGAAGATGTCCCGCAGCGCCCTGACCGCATCGCTGGAGTTCGGTGTCTCGGCCAGGCGCATGGAGAGGATGCATCTCGTTGCGCAGTCGATCGCGACATAGAGCCAACGCCGACCGGCCTCGAACCGCTCCTGCCGCTCGGGCGGAAGATGATCCCAGATGCCCGACAGCGTCAGGAGCGAGATCACATCGAGGCGGTTCTCGTCCATCTCGACACGCTCAAGCGGCTGCGTCACGTCCACCCCTGTCTCAAAAAGCGTGAACTTGGCGTTCGCGGCCGCCGTGCCATAGCGCTTGGCATGGACGTAATACGGATCCGCAAGACCCAAACGCCGTCTGAGACTGGCCGCAGACGGGACGACAAGCGTGGGGGCTCCAGCAGCCGCCCTGCGCTCGCTCTCGCGGACGAACAGCTGCCGCGTGTCAGCCACCGCCGCTGCCTTGGTGGGCCGTTGCGTATCGGCGTAGATCTCGATGACCTGGTTCATCAAGGCTTCCGAGTGATGACACCATCGCGGGATGCGATTGCCGCAGCGATGAGTTTCCGGAATTAAGGCAACGGCGGAATATCCGGCTCCCTCATAGTCGCGCACCCACTGGAATGCCGTGCGGCTCCCCGGAAGCTGGCGCGTGATGATTTCGGCACCCGGTCGGACCAGCTTTGCCGCCGCCATGCCCTCGCCGACCCGCCGCTCCACCTCGCAGGAAAGCTTGGCACGGCCCTCAGCGTACCCTGCATGAGTCCGATTGATTTCCCCGGCTGCCTCAAAGGCCAGAAAGGCATCACAGACCGCTTTGCGCCAGATGACCAGCCGCCGAACATCATGTGCAATCCCATTGATGATATCGGTCGGCTTACGACCGCGCAGGTCCTGCTTGGCGCGATCAAAATAGCCGGCGATATAGGCGGTGTCGGGTTGTCGCAGCAGGTCCGCCAGTTCCTCATGCGTCAGGCGTTCCGTGATGCCCGGCTGACCGAGCCGCTCGAAGAGGCCGCCCTTGTCGTCGATTTCCAACGGGCGCATGGCAACGCCAGCGGCGGTGATCAGGTCAGACTTCGAGAACCGGAAACGGATTGTCATGCTGCCACCTCCGTAAAAGGTGGGCGCGACCGGGCCAGCTGGCGTGCGGCCTCGGCAGCTGCACGGCGATCGAGGTGCTGATCCGTGATCAGCATGACGCGGTCCGCAAATTGCTTCGGCGTTGCGGCGGCAACTCGCTCCAGCTCAGAGACGAAGTTCTGCTGGATTACCCTCTGCATCGGCTTGATAGCCACAGCAACACGTTCTCCCCCTGTCGTAGTGACCAGGAAGTCGAAGACGTGCTTCGCTGGCAGCCCGCTGGCGTCGGCGTATTGCACCGCCGTCGGCTGGTCCCAGATATGGTGGATGTCAGTGCGCACCAGCATCAGGCAGAGGAACGCGTATTCAAGCGCGCTCTCAAACTGGATGATGCGCGGACGCTCAAAGCCCGGCAGCTTCACGACAAGCGCTCCGCGTAGACTGGCCTTGGAACGGCGCGAGATGGCCCGCGTCGCGTGGCTTGGCTCAGGGCCGATGTAGATCAGGTTCTGTTTCATGATGTTCCGGTCACGCTGCCAGTCACACCGGACCGGGCAGTCATGATCCCCCTTTTCTGTGGATGTGTTGAACAGCCCTGCCGGACGACCGCCCGGCAGGTTGACTTTTTGTTCGACTCGGGGGATGACTTTGGTGTCGGGTCTCAATCGACATCTAAGAGGGGCGATCCTGTTACCAGCAGGTGCCCCTTTTTCATGTCCCGTTGTCAGCTACTTTCGGCTGATCGACCCTCCTGTGAGATGTAGCGGTCCGGAAAGAGCTCCTCTGGGGTCGTGCCGAGCTGTTCCGCGATCTCTCGCTGCACGCGATGCGATCGTCGATATCCCTGGCTGACCACTGTGACGCTGCTTTGGGAAATGCCGAGTAGCCGGGCGATCTTCGCCATCGAAGATCCCGTCAGCCGAAGCCGACACTTGAGAAGCTCGTGGTGTTCGAGATTGACCTTCATGGGCTGCTGCAAGTCCTTGGTCCGCGTAGTTGCTCTCTGCTCAGAGATTCGAAAAACGAATCACATGGCAACCATTTCCGTCATCCGGCTTGCACTTCATTCACTTTGGCCCGTGCGGGACCGGGCCAAAGTGAGAGGCGGGGGCCAAAGTCACGAAAAATCTTGGCGTATGGTGAGAAGCAAGACACGATTGTGGAGCTTACAAGCAAGATGGACCAACGACGTGACCGCGGAGCAATTCCCCGAAAACGCTGCACCTGATCCGGTGATGGAAGATCGGGCCGAAGGCTCCTTAGCCGCATTGCCGCGGCACTCCTCTACCGATGCAGTGATCGATGAGACACAGGCGACACGTTCGGACAAAAGCGACTGCGGCCAAGTTTCGCCGCTGCAAAACCTAAGGCGACGTCGGAGAGTTCTTTCAGCCGAAGAGCTGGCCAGTATTGCATCCGATTTTGAAAATGCGTGGCAGCAGATAAGTTTCTCCAAGAAATCGCCGTGGCTTCATAGCAGCTTAACTATGCAGCAAAGAGGCCACGTCTCACGAGAAATTCCTGAGGCAGAGGAAGTCTGCAAGCTTTACAATGATCTGGGATCACTGGTGCAATTTGCAAACCTCTTTATCCTTGACCGCAATGGGGCAATAAAGGCGCTTTCGGCTGCCGGAATCGATATTTATGAAGACGTAGGGCGTGACTGGGACGACCATCATTCATTCAGAGAACTCAGCAGACGGCACGGTGTAACGCGCGATACAATCTCTCGATGGATCAAAATAACCGGCCGGGAAGTGCCACCCCGGAATAGCAAAAAGAAATATAAAATCGATCTGATCGACAAAGCTTACGGCGAGAAGTCAACAACCAATTATGCCGCAAAGTCAGCCGGTGTTCACTGGCAAACTGCGCAACGTGCCTTAAAGAAGTAACGAACCTGTTGAATAACCGCGCTTTGGACAAGATCCTTCCAAGGCATTGTTCTACACTAGTTGTGACGACGTTCAGTTAGGGCCACAGACAAATGGGTGTAAATAGGTCATGAGCTGTTTAGAATGTCGTAAACCATCGGCAAAATCACCTGAACACCCTGATGATAGGCCCCTCGGCCGTAACTGGACATTGGCATGTCAAGCCCGCGAGCTAACTTCCTGATTGAGATTACTGGAGAGAAAATCCCGGTCAGGGAAGGCTCTCTATTGCATGAGGGCTTCATTGCTCTGCGATCGTGCCACGGGAAACGCTATCAGGAGTTTCGTGATCAAGCGGGCGGAGCCAAAGGCTCTAAATCCCGCCGATACTTCCCGTCCGCGGTACTGAACAAGGCAGAGCAAACAGGCTTCGCGCGACTTCTCTCTCACGGCGGAGCAACACGCACAGACAACCCTAACGCCTCTGCAGGTCGACTGCCCTCGGCAAGGCTGCACGAAGTGACTGCCGAGCATGTGCGCCAAGCCGTTTTTGATACCCTTGATCAGGGATGGTCGTCACCCTTTACGGACTCACGCTCGTTCGACCTGATAACGGATGACGGCGAACGCCTCCCACCTAAGGTCGTTTTCGGGCGTGCCGCGACGCTAGCGCTAGGCTATTCAGTATTGCCGAGCCACTTCTCGGGTGGAGAAGGCACTCCCTGTTTCAGAGTTCTTCGAAGGGCCGGTTATGCCGTTGTTCCGAAGGATCAGGAACTGCCTGTTATTCTAGAATTCACGGCTGAAGATCTGACGTGGTCGGAGGGAAGTCAGCAACTGGTCCACCACCTCCGCCGCGAGCGGGCACGGGGCGCGGCGCAGGCCAAACGTGACTCATTCCGACAAGAGCACGGAAGGCTCTTCTGCGAAAAATGTAACTTCGATCCGATGGACCATTATGGCGGACCGGAGGGTGAGGCTTGCATTGAGGTTCACCACAATGCCACCACCATTTCGGAAATGACAGCTGGCCATCGCACCAGACTTGCAGACCTTCAGTGCCTCTGCGCGAACTGTCATCGTGTTGTTCATAAGCTCATGAAGATGACGACCTGACCGCATCGAACCAACGGCTTATCCTCAGCATCACGATCGGATTGGAATACTACCAAAGCCCTTCGAAGCGCGTCGCTGCCGTTCTGGTATAGCGTGCCGTGTGCCGGGGATCGCGATGGCCAAGATAATCTTGGATCAGGCGCAGGTCGCGCCCGGCATGGGCCAAGGCATGCCCGCAGGAATTGCGCAGCATGTGCGGATGGACAGCCCCGAGCCCGGCCCGTGCCGCAATGACCGTCACGAGATAGTTGACGGCCTGCCGCGTCAATGTCTGACCGCGCTCGGACAGGAACAGCCAGGACAGGCTGTCCTGCCGTCCGACCAGAAGGCGCCGGATCGCGCGCAACTCATTGCCTGCCAGCGGATGGCTGGTGGCAAGACCGCGCTTCAGGCGGTGAACCCAAAGATGTCCCGCTTTCAGATCAAGATCACTGCGGCGCAACGCAATCAATTCGCTGACCCGTAGCCCATGTCGATACATGAGGAGCAGCATGGCATGATCGCGCGGTCCGTGCCGTCCGGACCGGGCCGCGATCAGCAGCCGCCTCATCTCATCCGGCGTCAGGTAATCGCGCGGGCGCTGATGAGCATCGACGGGTGCGATCCCATCACTCTTGACGAAACGCCGGTTGGCACGCCGCTCAGACATGCGATCCTCCCCCTGCAACTGCTGGCTCCGTCATCCTCAACTCTTGACGAAACGCACCTTCTGTAAAGAGTGCAGCGTCACGATTTCGGACAGGTCTCTTCCAGGGCAAGCCGGTCCTTCAGTGCCTGCAGGATCAGATCCTCGATCTCGCGGACCCGCAGTCCATGTTCCAGAGCGAGGCAACTGACGAGCTGGCTGATCTCCGCGTTCTTGGGGCCGTAGGACGCCCAGTCATCCAGTTCGTGACTTTCTGGATGATGAGCCACTGCAACAGCAGGCTGAGGGTACTGGTGCGCAGGAGGACGATCGGAAATGTGCGGATCGGCGATCCATCCTTCCAATGGGTCTACGACATCCGGCGCGCCAAACCTCGCATCACGCTGCCGCCAAGCCCAAGCAGCCTGAACGGCGCAGAGGAGAGCGTCGAGATGGTCGGCGCCCGGATCGTCGCACAGGTTATCGGGGGCGATGACGTCGAAGCCGTATCGCGCTGGCGCCGCGTCACGAAGAGCATGAAGCAAACTATGGCGAGCCTGCCGCTGATCGGAATTTTGCTTGCTGCGCGTATCGTTCTTGTAGCTACGGCGACCGATAAATTGGCGGGCCAGAACGCCAGGATAGGCCTCAACGACGACACGCTGCGCATCACCGGCATGGAGGTGAGGGATGGTCACGCCTGAAGCAAGAAGACGGGGAGCACCCTCGAAGAACATCAGACCGACAGGCACGCCGTAAAGCTTCTGTGGACTGATCGAGCTCGCCTGCTTGTCGGTTGCACGACGATGCTCTTTATCGCCCGCAGCCCTGTTCTCTTTGTACGCTTCCAATGCTCCGCGAAAGCCGTCGCGGCCAAGCTGGCTCGCGTGTCGAACATATCCCTCCCAGGTCGATGGCCAGCCGGCAGTCTCGACAAAGCGGCGGGCCTGACCGAAAGGAAAATCAACTCCTGCAATCCACGGCCCGGGTTGCGCCAAAGCTGCGTTGAACGCGTCAAAGTCAGACCACTCCTCAAGGGACTGCGTGAGCAGATGATCTCCCTCTAGTGTGCACCGAAGACAAGTAATCGGCTTGCGCCGAGAGGGGCTGCTTGTGAAATCAATGCCGAGAATGTTCATGCAGAGACAGTAGCATGGACGTGTGCCAAAATCGAACTTCCTCTATCGGGCAGACGGTCAAAATCATCCTGTAACGCGAAAAACAGCCTGTGATCGTTCGGTTTGGAATACCCCACTCTGCGTAAAAGGCTAGTTTGAATAGAGCGATGCCTGCAGGTCTTGGAATGCGCCCCGCAAACGCATTCATACTTTAGGGACCACCAGAGGCGTTCGATGAAGATGTTGTCGATGCACCGGCCGTTGCCATCCATCAAGACCCGGGTGCCGACCTGCGGCCGGCCGGCGATCTGACACACGGGGCCGGAGCGGTGAAATTGGGAGGGACCCGCGCGCCCCGCGCGTGGGAGGAACCGGATTTCTCCGTGGAGGCTGACGCGCAGCGGCACCAGAGCCCGTGTTCGGATCGCCGGCCGGATGGCAGGCGGAAAAAAGAAATGAAAGATCGTCAGCGGTGCCAGAGCGAAGCGGAGGCGCGGCTGTCTCCTGGATCAGCGATCGCGGTGCCCGCGATCACCATATCTCTGAAAAGCAGCCTCTCGACTGCCAGGCAGCATCGACGCGAAGAGCCCATCGCCGACACTCATAGCTGCCGCAGCGAATGCAGGTGCAGCACGTGCAGTCGACCTTTAGCAGCCGTTCAGTATCCGCTTGCCCCATGCTGCCGGTGTACGACGACTGCCTAGTCAAAGCAGAGAAGAAATTGCCGAACCGAACTGGCTCAAGTTTTTGGTGAACTGCTCACCTGGGAGACAAGTGTCTTCTTACCCGCGGCTCTGAGCCCGCCGGCGCCGCTTCCACGCCTTGAACCGCTTTCGCAATGCGCGAACCCGCCCGACCCTTGGTATCAGGTCATCGCGCAAACTGGGATTGGGATGAGCGTCCAGTGCAGCAGCAAATTCCTCGTCGAAGCCGTCCAGCGATGCGATGGCACTCTCGCGCACGAGCCGCGCGTCTGCACGTCCCGCCTCAGACAGGCACCGCTCCAGTGCTGATAGCAGATCCATGTGGCTGACCTGATCAGGATCGAAGACCTCGTCCCACCCCAGCTTGTGTGCCTGGCGGGTCACCTTGTCGCCGCCGGAAACGGGATCGATGGCAATGGTCGGTATGCCATTTTTCAGGGCCAGCACCATGCCATGCAGCCGCGTGGTCAGCATGACGTCAAGCCGACTGCAGATGGATTCAAACTGTGCCGCGTTCGACAGGCCGAACCGGTTCGTGGCAGCCGGCACGGACGTGTCCATCTCGATGAACGCCGCCCCCGAAGTTGCGATCAGCCGGCGCAGCTTCTCCTCGGCCAGTGCGCCCCGGTGGCGATCGCCATACTCTTTCTGGAACCCGGTCAGGCACAGCCCAACGACGGGAACACGGGACGGCGCCTCGCGAAAGCTCAGGTCTGCGCGCACGGTCCTGTCGCTGTCCCGTTCCAGAAGGACCTCAAACGGATTGAAGGCCGACAGCGGTTCGACCATCGTCAGGTTCACCCCGATATGCACGCAGTGCTTGAAGCGACCGAAGATGCTTTCGTGCTGAACGGCCATCGCCGGGGTAAACGGACCGCAGATGACAAACAGGTGCGAGTAACGCGTGGGGTCCAAGGTGAAGCGGTTCAGCCAGGTGCTGTCGACCGCCTCGCGGGCGTCGGTATAGGGCGTGACGTCATAGGCTATCCCCAGTGTCTGCAACTGACGTTCCGTCTGTCGCAGGACCTCGACGTCGCCGACGGTCGAGAAGTGCCCGACAAGAAGTGCGCGGGGTGCGCTATCGGCCATGGGGTCTGGATGCTTGGACATGTCAGGCGAATTCCCGCAGTGATCTGATGGGGGTGGCGTTGAGCCGGTTCCACACCGAGGATCAGTGTGGCTTTAGGTGGGGATACTGCCGCACGAAGCGGTGCATGGCACGCCGATAGAGCAGCGTCGCACGGCCGCGCGAGGACCAGACGTCCCACCGGCGGTCCCGCCAAGGTTTGTTCGGCCCATGATAATGCAGAATGACGGGGCGGTCCGGCCCCCCCCCTTCAATGGCCGATCCCGATCGGGCTAGCAGCCCCCTGTGCCGGCGGATGCGCCCCCAGGAGGCGTTCCACGCCGGATCCAGCTGCAGCACATCGGTCGCGAACAGGGCATTCAGATGATCCTGGTCCCCATGCGTGCAGGCCGATGCCGCGACGACGTCTTCCATCTGTGCCAACAGAGCGGGATGCGCCCGAAGCGCGTCGCAGTTCAGGAGAAGGATGCCCGCGTTGAAGTAGTCCTCGACACGCGCCGGGTCCATGAACTGCCGGATTTCCCTCAGTCGTGCAGCCCGGTCCGCCGTCGTCTTTTCCGGCTCGGAAAGCCAATGCGTGATGTGATAATCACGAACCGCGCCAGCATAGGCGTCTTTCAAATCAAACTGGAACAAGGGCCCAACATCGCCCGTGACCAGCGTATCGCCGTCGATATAGAGGACATAGCTGTCGATCAGCCGCGGGATGAACAGGCGGCCCATCGTGGCCGCAGAGATGTAATCCGTCGGTCCGTGTGCGCCTTCCAGGTATCCGCTGCCGATATCCTTGCACACTAAGGTAAGCCCTGCGTGTCCAGCAGTAACCGCCTCGACATTCGCCCAGTCTTCAGACGTGAGGCCATCGCCCCAGAAGTGCAGTTCGGCGTCTCCTCGCAGGTGCTGCAGCAGGCTCCAGACGGACAGAAGCGTCGGCTTCAGGAAGGTGCGGTCGGTAACGTAGGCGATCTTGACCATGCGTGGCGTGCCAGGCAAGGGAGGCTCCTTTGCGTTCATAAAAAATGTGGTGGATCTGCAGCAGCCGCCTCGACGGGTGGGATCACTGCGCGATTGAGATCGGTTTGCGAACGGCACCAAACTCCAAGCGGCCATGGCCGCCGCAGCATTTCGCTGCGGACCTTGAGAACTCGCCGGTTCCGGCACCTGGATCTTGAGATCATACGCGGTCCAATGCCCTGCACCGGAGGGTCTCCACAGAGACGGTCCGATTGTCATACAGGGTTTATCAGAGGATGATCCGGCGGATGAGCGGCCGGAAGAGCCACCCGGGATTGCACCGGGTCCTTGCGTCTGGCTCCTTCATAGACGGAAAAATGCCCAAAGATCAACAGTGCTCGATGACGGGCCGATGGGCTGCGGCATCATCCCGGCTGTTTCTGATGGATCGGCCCTGCCGCAAGTAACGATCGCATGGCTGATTGCATTCGCAAGACTGGCTGTGAGAGAAGCCGTTCTTGCAGGTCATGCAAATTCCGACATTCAAGGCAGAGGCAGAATGATCCAGTTTGTGCGCGACAATGCGCGGTGGTTGGCTGCGGGCTTTCTTCTGACCCTCACGTCGGCGTTCGGGCAGACGTGGTTCATCTCGCTGTTTGCAGACTTCATCAAGGATCGTCACGGTCTGACGGATGGCAGTTGGGGCGGCCTTTACACGGTCGCCACCTTGTCTGCGGCGGCGCTGATGTTTTGGCGCGGTTCACTGGCTGATACGGTGCCCCTGTCGCGGCTGGCCCCGGCCGTTACGCTGATGTTCGCCGTGGCCGCCGTCGCCCTTGCCTGGGCCCCATCGGTCGCGGTTCTGGGCGTTGCCCTTTTCCTGCTGCGGTTCTGCGGGCAGGGAATGTTCAGCCACATGGCGATGACGGCGATGGGGCGCTGGTTCGAGGCCCGCCGCGGCCAGGCCGTGTCCCTGACGAACCTGGGCCACCCTGCCGGAGAGATCTTCGTTCCCCTGCTGGTGGTGATGATGATCGGCGGCATCGGCTGGCGCAGCACCTGGCTGGTCGTGGCCGGCGTCCTGTGCCTGATCGTGATCCCCTTGCTGCTTTTGCTGCTGTCCAAGGGACGGAACCCGGTGGAACATCAGGCCCAGATTGCCCGACCCGGCCTCATGGGCCGCCAATGGCGCCGCCGGGACGCCGCGCGGCACTGGTTGCTTCCGGCTCTGCTGCCGGTGTTGCTGACACCGGGCTTCATTTCGACGGTCATCTTCTTTCATCAGGCGCATATCGCGGACGTGAAGGGGTGGACCCTGCCGGAAATGGCCCCCGGCTATACCGCGTTCGGCGTAGCCACTGTCATCGCCGCCTTCACCTCTGGTTGGCTGGCAGACCGGTTCGGACCGCTACGCCTGTTGCCGCTTCTGGTCGTGCCCATGGGCCTTGGCGTCGCCCTGATCGGGCCTGCCGATGGGGTATGGGTCTGGTATGTGGCTCTTGGGGTGGTGGGCATCACCCAAGGCATGGCCAGTTCGCTCTGGGGGGTGCTGTTTCCGGTGCTCTATGGCACGGCGCATCTGGGCGCGATCCGATCGCTGGCCACCACGATCATGGTCATCTCGACCGCCATCGGACCCGGCATCACCGGCATGCTGATCGATGCGGGCATCGATTTTCCCACGCAAAGCCTGTTTCTAGGCTTGTGGTGCGGAGCCATCACGCTGCTCTGCTTCGGGATCAGCAGAAAGCTCAAAGCGGATTTCTGACGATCCCTGCGCTCAGCCGTCGCTATCATTCGCTGATGCGAGGACCGCGCCCTGCGCACGAGGGTTCGTGCCGGGACGGGACGATGCTGCCAAGGCCAGCGCCGAAGGGCGCCTCTTTGACTGCATATCTGTAGCGGAGGTCGTATTCGCTCCGACAGTTCCGACACCTGCGCGGCTGTCAGGTCGCGGACTGCTGCCCAGGGCCAGCCGATCAGACCGCGACGGTGCGTCTTTTTCAGGCGTACCTGCCAGACCGGCCGGACGGGCAATCGGTGCCAGGGAGGCCTGAAGGACCATCCGGTGCGGCTCTGGTCGGGTCGCGGCGGCGCTGGCTGTCACCTGTGCGCGGCGTGACACGGTCCGGACCTGAGGAGCCTGGGGCGGGGTTTCACGCACGCGATCGGGAATGCGGGGAAAGTTGTCGTCCAGCAGCTTGGCAACGGTCTGATTGCGCTGTGCGGTAGACGTGCCGCCAAAGACCGTCGCGATCAGCCGCTTGTTGCCGCGTCGCGCCGAGGCGGTCAGATTGAAACCAGCCGCGCGGGTGTATCCGGTCTTGATTCCGTCGGCCCCGTCATAGGCATCCAGGAAACGACGGTTGGTGGCCGAGACACGCGCAATGCCCGCATCGGCAGAGCGGCGCGAGAACAGATTGTAGTATTGCGGAAAGTCGTAGAACAGGTGCCGCCCCAGAATGCTCATGTCATGGGCGGTCGAGTAATGCCCCTCGCTGGTCAGGCCGTGCGCGTTGCGGAACTGGGTGTTGTTCATGCCAAGCGCCCGAGCCATCTGGGTCATCTGCCGGGTGAATGCTTCCTCTGAGCCGGCCAGGTTCTCCCCGATCGCAGTGGCAACGTCGTTTGCCGATTTGACTGCTGCCGCGCGGATCAGATACCGCAGCTCGATCTCCTGGCCGGGACGCAGGCCCAGCTTTGAAGGCGGCTCGTTCGCGGCGTTTCTGGAAATCTTGAACTTGCTGTCCAGCCGGACATCGCCGCGCTCGACGGCGCTGAATGTCATGTAGAGCGTCATCATCTTGGTCAGGGACGCGGGGTGCAGCCTGGTGTCGGCATTCTGTTGATAGATGGCCTCGCCGGTGCGCGCGTCCATCACATAGGCCGCGAACGGTGCCGCATTGGCCTGCGTGACCATCAACGCCATGACGACCAGTGCCTGGCGCCACGGACTGAACATGGATACGAATTTCATCACTGTCACTGTCTTTCTGCTCGACGCGGACATGTCGTTTCTCGCATGCCCGTCGTTCATCTTTTGGCGTGAGCATACGGAAGCCCGTCGATAAATCGACCCTAAATTCTGGCAGGCAGTCGGAGGAAGGTCGGGACAAAGATCGCGGTAGGCACTTCGAACGATCGACGGCCCGGCCCTGTATCATGGCAAAGCACGTGGTTGTGAAACCCGGTCCGATATGGCATTAGAACTGCGAATCGGATCCCGTCGACTGCGATGGGATGGCTTCTCCGGGCGCCTATCCCCCGGCAACCTGACCGAGCTACACGTCCTCCAATGCGCCATCCGCGACACGCGGGGCATGCTCGGGCGAGTTACAAGAACCCCATGAACACAGACACGCCAGTTTTGGCGCGAACGACGCTTTTGATCGACGGCAGCCATGTCGATCGCCTGAAGACCAAGCTTGGTCGGCTGATCGATTTCCAGAGACTGGTCGCGCATTTCAGCGCGGACGGAACGACTGTCTCGGCGCATTACTATCGAGACAGCCGCGACAGCGCCGAACAGACCCGGACCGCGCGGTTCTTCGAATGGCTGGAGCGCCACGACATCGAGCGCCACGGCACCGATGACTTCAACGAGCCCTGGTATGTCCGCGAACGCTACGGTTCCAACCTCGTGGCCCTGGCTTCCGATGCCCTGACGGCTGCGGAAAAAGGCGATAGCCTTGTGATGCTGGCGGGGGATGCAAAGTTGGTCCCGCTTCTGGAACGTCTGGCGGTGCTGGACGTGCCCGTGACGCTGATCTCCAGCCTTTCGGTTCCCAACAGCATCGCACCTCCGCCACCGCTGGTGGCGCTGGCAGATAGATTCATCGACCTGGCCAATGACGACCGGTTCTTCCTTCCTGAAGGCGGGCAAGAAGATACGCTTCACGAGCCATGAGACCGGGGTGAGCTGATCGCATGATCGGCTCATCCTTACATCAGCAAGCGCAAGGACCCGGTGAGAGCCCGGGTGGCTCTTCCGGCCGCCAATCCGCCGGATAATCCTTTGATGAACCCTGCCAACAGTTTGGACCGCCCGAAGGAAAAGGGCCCTCCATGACAGGGTATTGGACCATTCATGATCTCTCTTTCCGAATACAAGAACCAGTGGTTCGGCAACGTCCGCGGCGATGTGCTTGCGGGGGTGGTGGTGGCCTTGGCCCTGATCCCCGAAGCCATCGCTTTCTCCATCATCGCCGGTGTCGATCCCAAGGTGGGGCTCTATGCCAGCTTTTCCATCGCGGTGCTGATCGCCTTCGTCGGCGGTCGGCCCGGCATGATCTCTGCCGCGACCGCGGCCACCGCCGTCCTGATGATCACGCTGGTGCGTGATCATGGGCTTGAATACCTGCTGGCAGCGACCGTGCTGGCGGGTCTTCTGCAGATCGGCGCGGGCCTTCTGAAGCTGGGCCGTTTCATGCGCTATGTCTCGAAATCGGTGATGACCGGGTTCGTGAACGCGCTGGCGATCCTGATCTTCATGGCTCAGCTGACCGAGCTGGACCTTTCCGTTCCCGGCATTACCTGGCTGACCTATGCGCTGGTCGCGGCCGGGCTGGCAATCATTTACCTGCTGCCGCGCATCACGACGGCGATCCCGTCGCCGCTGGTGACCATCGTGGTTCTGACAGCACTGGTCTGGTTCACGGGCTGGGATGTGCGCACCGTTGGCGATATGGGCGCACTGCCCGACACGCTGCCCGTGTTTCTGATCCCCAATATCCCACTGAACCTTGAGACCGTGATGATCATCCTGCCCTATTCCATCGCGGTCGCCATTGTCGGCCTGCTGGAAAGCCTGATGACGCAGAACATCGTCGATGACCTCACGGATACCCGCTCGAACCGCAATCAGGAGTGCGTGGGTCAGGGCATCGCCAATACAGCGACCGGCTTCATCGGCGGCATGGCGGGCTGCGCGATGATCGGTCAGTCGATCATCAACGTCAAATCTGGCGGGCGGGGGCGGTTGTCGTCCTTTACCGCGGGGGTGGCCCTGCTGATCATGGTGGTGGGCCTCGGTGGCCTGGTCGCCATCATTCCCATGGCTGCGCTTGTCGCGATCATGATCATGGTCTCTATTGGCACGTTCAGCTGGTCGTCGATCGGCAATCTGCGAACCCATCCGCGCTCATCTTCGGTGGTGATGATCGCGACGGTCTTCACCGTGGTTTACACCCACAACCTGGCCATCGGCGTCCTGGTCGGCGTGATGCTGTCCGGCATCTTCTTTGCTGCCAAGATCGCCCAGCTGTTCCGGATCTCCAAGTCTTTGTCGGCGGATGGGCGTGAGCGGACCTACATCGTCGAAGGTCAGCTGTTCTACGGCTCGTCCGAAGACTTTGCCGAGGCCTTCGACTTCAAGGAAACCGTAGAAAAGGTCGTCATCGACGTCAGCCGCGCGCATATCTGGGACATCAGTTCGGTCCAAGCCCTGGACATGGCGATCCTGAAATTCCGCCGCGAAGGCGCTGATGTCGAGCTGATCGGCATGAACGAGGCGTCCGAAACGCTGGTCGACAAGCTTGCCATCCATGACAAGCCCGGTGCGATCGACAAGCTGATGGCACATTGAGGGAGGAGATGACGATGACCAACAAAATACTCGCATTGCTGGACGGCTCGGCCTATTCGGAGAGCGTCTGTCACCATACAGCCTGGATCGCGGGCCGGCTGAATGCCACCGTGGATGTCATGCACGTCATGGGGCGCCGCGAAAGCGGCAGCGCCCAGAACCTGTCCGGGGCGCTGACCTTAGGTGCCAGATCTGCGCTGCTGGACGAACTGACCGCCGCGGATGAAAGCCGGGCCCGGCTGGCACAGGCCAAGGGCCGGGCAATCCTGGAGGACGCCCAGAAAATCCTCGAAGCCGATGGCGTCGGACCGGTTGTCCCTCATCTACGCAAGGGCGATCTGTTGGAGGCGGTGCAGGAGGTGGAGCCCGACCTTCGCGCCATCGTCATCGGTAAGCGCGGCGAGGGCGCGGATTTTGCCGCCGGTCACCTTGGGTCGAACCTGGAACGGATCGTGCGCGCGTCAAAAGTGCCGGTCTTCGTCGCCTCACGGGCATTCAAGCAGATCGGTAAGGTGCTGGTCGCCTATGACGGCAGCCCGTCGGCCATGAAGGCCATTGAGCGCATGTCGAAAAGCGCGGTCTTCCAAGGACTGCAGATCACGCTCCTCTATGTCGACAATGGCAGCGGCCCGATCGGTGCGCGTATGGACGATGCCGTCCTTGCTCTGGGCGCGGCTGGCCTGTCCGCGACGGCGCGCACCGTCCAGGGTGAGCCGGACCAAGCGCTCGAGGCCATCGTGGCCTCCGAGGGCTTCGATCTGCTGGTGATGGGGGCCTACGGTCATAGCCGTATCCGCAACCTGATCATCGGCTCGACCACAACGGCGATGGTACAGGCGGTCAAGATCCCGTCCTGCTCTATCGCTGACATTACTCACGCGAACAGTCCGCGTCCGGCCTACCGGGCGCAGGCACTCCGACGGATCAACCCTGAGCCATGAGGTGAGACGATTGGACCCCCAGGATGTTGCGGCCTATTTTGCACCGCTTCTGAGACTGGAACTGTCCGAGCTACAGCAGGCATCCGATGACACGGCGGAGAGCCGCAAGTCTGTTGAACTGGACCAGCAGAGCATCGGCCGTCTGTCACGGATGGATGCGATGCAGAACCTGGCCATGGCCAGCGCCGTCGAGGCGCGCCGCCACGGCCGCATGTGGGCCATCGCCGCGGCTCTCGGGCGGATCGATACCGGCGATTTCGGTTTTTGCGAGGACTGCGGACAGCCGATCCCGTTCGAGCGTCTGAGCCTTGATCCGACATTCCTGCGCTGCGTCAGCTGCCAGGGATGAGATTACCGCCATTTTTAGGCTATCCGATATTTTGAGAAAGACCCAACCATGATCATCAATATTGCCGTCGGACCGATCAGCCGAAAGACCATGAACGACCTACATGAATACATGACTTCGTTCTCGCCCGAGCCGCACATGGCCTTTTGGGCCGATGACCAGGCCTATCTCGAACTGACCTCGCTCGAGGCACTTGAACTTCTCAAGGTGCAGTTTCCAGAGATCGAGCTGCACATCCTCAGCCGGTGATACTCACCGTTTAGAAAAGAAGCGGCTTGAAGTTCATGCCATCTCTTTGGTCTGACACCGCGAACCTGCAGATAGACCTCTCTGGTTCTTACAGTCCGCTTTCATCTACCCAAGCCTTTTCCACTTCGTTCAGCAGTGATCAGGCTGCAAGTGCAGCGAACGGCAGGAAGGTCCCGCATAGCGGACGGATGAGGACGACAGGCGACCGGCTGCTTTGCGGACCTTTCGGCCATTGAGTGCGCCTACGCTAAGACCGTTCGCAATTGCAGCATCAGCGACGTGCTGGGCGGAAAGCCGCCGCTAAAGATTCCTGATATTTACAGGTCTAGAGTCCGGAAGCAGCCGCTCGTCATCCCATATTCTTATCAAAGCGCGGCCACTCACACACACCTACTCGAACGCCGCTACGAATTCGGCGACGATGGCCTTTTCGCGCTGCTGGCACGCCGGCTCTCAGGCGTTACGTCGACACAGGGCGATGTCAGCTGCGCAGCGGATGCGTTCCTGCGCGCCAGCGTCAGCGCTGACCTTTTGATCGAATTGACTAGTCAGCATTTATCACGCGTCAGCCGTGCCCCACACGCAAGAGTGACGTAGAAATGGCAGAAAACGGCGAAGCCGTTCGGGCGTTTACGCCAGCTGCAGCGTTCTAGACGTCACATGGCGTCGGCATCAGGCCGACGCGATCCTGTTCGACCGGAGTGCCTTGATGAAAATGATATCCCTTCTGGCCATGAGCTTGTCCCTGACCACCCCCGCCCTTGCCCAGGACGCAGCCACGGATGCGCCCGCGATCGCGCGTGAAGCTGGCGACGGCGTTGTGCGTCTTTATGGTGCGGGCGGGCCGCATAGCGCGCTGCAGAAGGTCGCCGATGTCTGGCAGGCCGAAACGGGCACCGAGGTTGCAATCACCTTCGGACCGGAACCCACATGGTCCGATCAGGCGCAGGCCGATGCCGACATCATCTGGGGGACGTCCGAGCAGTCGATGACGGCGTTTCTGGAAACCTACACCTCGTTCTCGTCCGATCAGGTTCAGCCGATCTACCTGCGTCCCGCCATCATCGCGGTGAAGGCCGGCAACCCCAAGGGCATCACCGGCTTCGACGATCTTCTGGCCGACGGCGTCAAGATCGTCGTGACCGAGGGCGCCGGCGTCGGCAACACATCGGGCACCGGAGTTTGGGAGGATATCGCAGGGCGAACGGGCAACCTGGACGATGTTGTGGGCATGCGCCGCAACATTGTGGCGTTCGAGCACGGGTCGGGCGCCAGCTTCAAGGCGTTCACCGATATGGACGCGGATGCCTGGATCACTTGGCCGGACTGGACCGCGCGCAATCCCGACGTTATCGAGGCCGTATCGCTGTCCGAGGACCGCGCGATCTGGCGCGACCTGAACGTCGCCATCGCGCCGGATGCTGACCCGGAGGCGCAGGCCTTTCTGGACTTTCTGGTTACGGACGAGGCGCAGGCGCTGATGGAAACCGAAGGCTGGACCCGCTGAAGGGGTCCACGATCCAGCATCTCTAAAGCATGAGGTCTGACCTGACCGCAGATCTGTCCAACGCAATGCGATTGAATGCGAACCCTCATCGTCAGCCTGAAGTCCCGGCTTGAACGGCGATGGAATGAGCAAGACGCTAAACGTAACCCCCCGCCTGCAAGCGGGGGGTTTTTCGTTCAGTTCCGTCGTGGAGAAGAGCCATCGATCATCTCAGGGCTCGACGTTGTCTGCCTTGGTCGCGCTTGCGACATAGTGGGACAGAGCGTCCAACTCCTCGTCCGTCAGGCTATCATACGGCGTCATCGGTCCGACGCCGTTCACCAACGCCCGCATGACGCGGTCATAATCGGGACGCATGGTGTCGAGGTTCGGCCCGATCTCTCCCATTGTCTCGGCATCGGCCAGGGTATGGCAGATCGAGCAGGACGGCTCTGCCCCTTGTGTGAAAAGTGCCTTGCCCATGTCGATCCGGGCAGAGTCTGTTTCAGCTACAGCCATACCTGACAAGGATGAAAGCAAAATGGCCGCGGCACTCAGTGTCTTGTTCATGTGTTTTCCGTTGATCTGAGGGGTGTCCGGCACGAACCGCCAGCCGCGTGTGTCATGCCACTTCGATTTCGATGCCTGGCGCGCGCCACCCATTATGGTTGTATCCGGGGTCGTTGGGCTCAGTCTGCTCAGGCTGCTGGTTTCCGTCCGCATCCGTGGCCCGGCTGACCAGCCGATACGTGCCGGGCTGCAGATCCATCTGTGCCACAAAGGGACGCCACGCAAATTTCCCGAGATCAGGTCCGATGAACTCTGCTGTGCTCCACGTCTGGCCATCATCCGCAGATACTTCGACTGATGCGACGTTGGTTGTTCCGCCGAACGCCACACCCGTGACCTGAACGCGACCAGCCTGGGTCGCATCCAACGGGCCGGTGATCCAGGATTTGACCGACATCTGCCAGACCGACGGATGGTCCGGGCCGCCTTCTTCACCCACAGGCTGCAACCGATAGCGCGTCTGCTGGATCAGCGCTGGCGACTGCTCCGCGGTCATGGCGACCTTGGTGACGTATTTCACGCTGTTGACGCCCGTAAACCCGGGGACGACCATGCGCAGCGGACCGCCATGGGCTAGGGAAATCGGCTCCCCATTCAGCTCCCACGCCAGCAAGATATCATCGAGCGCATCCAGGGGCACCGACCGCTCGACGAGCAATGTCAGCGGATCAAGTCCTTCGGGAAGCGTCTCTCCACCCGTGCCGGTCACGTATTCCATCCCCTCCGCAACTCCCCCCAGAGCGTCAACCACAACTCTCAAGGGCACACCCGTCCACATGACGCAGCCTGCAGCACCAACCTGCCAAGGTGTGCCGGACGGCTCGTGCTCAAAATAGGCACGGCCGTTCCCGGAGCATTGCAGGACCATGGCAACAGTCGTGATCCCCATTGTCTTCAGTTCGGCCAGCGTCAGGCTCCGAGGCTCTGCCACGCCGTCGATGCTGACTTCCCATGCATCGCGATCGTCAAGAATGGAAGCAGGAGGCGGTGCCACATTGTTGCGGACATACAGCCTGTCCTCAGGCGTAAACGCAGAGGTTCCAAACGCAGACCGCTCCATCTCGATCGTGCTGTTGGAGTGCACGATCAGTGCATCGGCGTCCTTCCAACTGACATAGTCAGGCAGGGCCGTCACACTTTCCTGAGCTTGCACACGGACACCGCTGGCCATCACGGACAAGATGGCACCACTTCCGGCCAGCAGGCTTCGACGGCCTATCTTGAAATCACCCATCATCACTGTGCCTCCTCCCAAAGGTTTTGATCTTACTTTTGAGCCTAGCATGAAAAGAGGTTGGCGTGTCCACAGCCTCCTTTTGCGCGCCGCGTTATCAGAGCCGCTTCACGGGTGTCTATCCCTGACCGTCCGCTCCGCACCGTCCCGCATTGTGTCGACCTATCCAGCCCCCGTGAGCGTCTGCTTTGGTGAACTGGCATAAGCAAAGCCTTCAACCAACTGAAGGAAATGCTTTGCCTAGCATTCGATAGATGAGCCGCGAGGGATGCGAAGCATTATTTGCCGCTTATAGTTTTTGTTTTGCGGTCTTATGCTGACAGCATCAGGGCGGCAGCACCCGCCGGAACGGTGCGCCGTGTTGCGATCATCTCAATCCTTCTTCAGGCAAGGAGCGACGAACAGATCACCCCGCCACGCCCCGCGCACGGTGCGCGTGGCCACGATGGTCCAGATCACGGCCAGCAGGGCCACCAGCATCAGGCCGAAGACGTTGATCGAGCCGATGGGCATCAGCGTGCCCAGCTTCAGCGTCGCCACCGCGAACACCCCGATGGGAAAGGTGTAGCCCCACCAGCCGAGGTTGAACGGCAGCCCCTCGCGCAGGTAGCGCCCGGTGATCAGGGCAGCCATCGCGAACCACCACAGGCCGTAGCCCCACAGGATCATCCCGCCGATCAGACCGACGCCCTGCGCTGCGCCGACATAGGCGTCCAGCCCGTGCGCGGCGAAGATGGCGGGCGCAGCTTCGCCCAGGGTCATCAGGCCAAGCGCGCCGGTGCCGATGGGGCCAAGCGCCAGCCAGGCCGAGGCCGCCATCGACGCATGCGGCAGCTTGTGGATTGCAAGGCGCAGGACCAGCACCACCAGCACGCTCATCGCGATGGGCACCGACAGCGCCCAGAGGGTATAAGACACCCACAGCACCGTCAGGCCGTTCCCGACATGCGGGGCCAGAAGCCCGCCCGTCACTGCCGCCACCTCGGCCGCGACCATGGGCAGAAGCCAGACGGCGGTCATCTGGTCGATGGAATGGCTTTGGCGGGTGAACATCAGATAGGGGATGGCGATGCCACAGGCGGCGGCCATCGCGACGTCGATCCACCACAGCGTTTCCGCCAGCCCCACCGCGCCGTGATAGATCAGCAGGCCGTTGATGATCGTGGCCAGCCCCATCGGGATGCAGCCGAAGAACATCGACACGACCGAATGGCCGAAGACGCGGCGCGCCCCGTCGAAGAAGAACACCCACCGCGCCGCGTAAAGCACGGTGAACAGCGCGAAAAGGCCGATGTTGAGGATCCACAGCGCCTCGCCCACCGCGCGGAACGAGGTTTGCGCCAGCGCGATGGACAGGATGCCGGTGCCCATGGTGGCGGCGAACCAGTTCGGGGTGAACTGGCGCACCACCTCGCGCGGGCTGTCGAGGCGGCTGAACGGTTGAAGGCCGAGCGATACGGCGCGCATTTTCTCGAAGGTCATAGGGTCTCTCCTTGGGTGTGGAGATAAGGGGGCTGGCGCGACCGGTCCAACGGATTAAACTTGTCCGAATGATCGGATTAGACGATGGGACGACGATGGCGATCTGGATGCAGGCGGGATTGTGGGGGCTGGCGGCCGCATCGTCGCTGCTGATCGGCGTGGCGCTGGCATGGTTTGCACCGTTTCCCAGACGGGTGACGACGGGGTTCATGGCGTTCGGCTGCGGGGTCCTGATCTCGGCCGTCAGCTATGACCTGATCCTGGACGGGTTCGGCAAGGCGGGCATCTGGCCGGTGGTGCTGGGGGCCGTGGCGGGGTCGGTGCTGTATACGGTGGCCAACGCGCTGATATCGCGGAATGGCGGGCACCATCGCAAGCGGTCGGGAAAACAGCAGGGGCATGCGGCACAGGGCGGCGGGTTGGCCATCGCGGCGGGGGCGTTTCTGGACGGGATACCGGAATCGGTCGTGCTGGGGGTGGGCATGCTGGACGGCGGCGGCGTCAGCATCGCCATGTTCGCGGCGATCTTTCTGTCGAACTTTCCCGAAGGTCTGTCCAGCGCCGTCGGGATGAAGGCTGCGGGGCGCGGCGCGGGGTATGTGTTCGGCCTGTGGACGGCGATCGTGCTGTGTTCCGGCGCGGCGGCGCTGATCGGTGCAGCGGCCTTGGGGGATGCGCCGCCCTATCTGCTGGCGGCGGTGAACGCGCTGGCCGCCGGCGCCCTGCTGACCATGATTGCCGATACCATGATCCCCGAGGCGGTAGAGGGCGAACGCGGCGAGACCGGCCTTCTGGTCACGCTCGGGTTCCTCGTGGCCTTCGCCTTGTCGCATCTGGGGACTGCCGCATGACGCTGGAACAGCTTCGGATCTTCATCGCCGTGGCCGAACGTCAGCATGTGACCGAGGCCGCCCGCGCGCTGAACCTGACCCAGTCCGCCACCAGCGCCGCCATTGCAGCACTTGAGGAACGCCACAACGTGCGCTTGTTCGACCGCGTGGGGCGCGGCATCATGCTGACCGATCTGGGCCGCAGCTTCCTGCCCGAGGCGCGGGCGGTGGTGGCGCGGGCCGAGGATGCGGCGGGGTTCCTTGCGGCCTCGATGGGATTGCATCATGGGCGGTTACGGCTGGTGGCCAGCCAGACGGTCGCGAATTACTGGCTGCCGAAGGTTATGCAGACCTTCCAGGCCGCCCATCCGGGGATCGCGTTGACCTTGCGCATCCTGAACACCCATGACGCGTGCCAGGCGGTGGCCGAGGGTGAGGCCGATCTGGGCTTTGTCGAGGATGAGGTGACCTCGCCCGCGTTTACTCTGATCCCCGCCGCAACGGACCGACTGGTCGTGGTGGCTGCAAAGCCCGTGGCCGATCTGGCAGCGGGGACATGGATCCTGCGCGAACAGGGCTCTGGCACGCGCGCCATTCTGGAACAGGCGCTGGCGGCGGCGGGGATCGTGCCACGCGTGGGGATGGAGCTTCCCTCGAACGAGGCTGTCCGTGCGGCGGTCGAGGCGGGCACTGGCGTCACCGCCCTGTCGCGCGTGGTGATAGAGGCATCCTTGGCAGCGGGTCGGTTGTTCGAGATCGAGTTCCCCATCCCGCCGCGCCATTTCAACGCCGTGCGTCCCACCGGCCGCCATGTGAGCCGAGCCGCCCAAGCGTTTCTGGATCGCGCTCTTGGATGAGGTGCTGCGCGCCCTGATGGCGATTGCGTCCACCGATCGGCTGTTCAACCCTTACCGCGACCATGATCCGGCGGTGGAGGCTGCGGGTGCCCCTGAAATTCGCCGCTGCAACCTGCGCGTCTATCTGGAGGCGATGCCGAAGGGCGCGCCGCTGTGGCTGGGCGAGGCGATGGCACGACGCGGCGCGCGTCGCACCGGCATCCCGTTCTGCGGCGAGGAGGCGCTGCACCGTCTCGGCCTGCCATTGATTCAGCCGACCCGCCATGCGCTGCCCGACGGGCCGACCGCCTGTGCGATCTGGGCCGCCGTGTCGGACCCGCCGCCGCTGTTCTGGAACGCCGTCATGCAGCATCCTCATCATGCCGATGGCCGCACCCGCCCGCCGGCCGTGGCCGAGATTGCCGCCAACATGCCCGCCCTGCATGCGCTGATCGCGTGGAAACGCCCGCCGCGCATCCTCTGTATCGGGCGCGTGGCCGAACGCGCGGCGCAGGGCTTGGGCGTTTCCGCCACCTATGTCCGCCATCCGGCGCAAGGCGGGTTGGCCGCATTCCGCGAGGGTGTCGCGTCATTCATCGAACAAGGCGATTGATCCAAACGGAACGATGCGTTGGACGGTTGTCTTCCGCGGGCCTACCTATTCCCCGCAACCTTTAGGAGGACACCGTGACCACATCTACCCCCAAACGCATCGCCGTCACCGGCGCCGCCGGCCAGATCTGCTATGCCCTGCTGTTCCGCATCGCCAAGGGCGACGTCTATGGCCCCGACCAGCCGGTAATCCTGCAACTACTGGACCTGCCGCAGGCGCAGGATGCCGTGCGCGGCGTGGTAATGGAGCTGGCGGATTGCGCCTTTCCGCTGCTGGTCGAGACCATGGTGACCGACGATCCGGCGACGGCCTTCCGCGATGCGGATGCGGCGTTCTTCGTCGGCTCGCGCCCGCGCGGCAAGGGGATGGAGCGGCGCGATCTGCTGTCGGCCAATGCCGAGATCTTCCGCGCCCAAGGCCGAGCGCTGAACGAGACCGCCAAGCGTGACGCGAAGGTCGTGGTCGTCGGCAACCCCGCGAACACCAACGCGATGATCCTTGCCGCCAACGCGCCCGACTTCCCGAACGAGAACGTCACCTCGATGATCCGGCTTGACCACAATCGCGCGCTGACGCAGCTGGCCACGAAGGCGGGCGTCGCCGTGGCCGAGATCGACCGGCTGGCCGTCTGGGGCAACCATTCCCCCACCATGTTCGCGGATTGGACCGAAGCCACCGCGCAGGGCGGCAAACTGCCCGACATGATCGGCGACGACGCATGGTATCGCGACACCCTAATCCCGAACGTGGCCCGGCGCGGCACCGCAATCATCGAGGCGCGGGGCGCATCCTCGGCCGCGTCCGCCGCAAATGCCGCCATCGACCACATGCATGGCTGGATTCACGGCACGGGGGGCAAATGGATGTCGATGGGCGTCCACTCGAACGGCGAATACGGTATCCCCGAGGGGCTGATGTTCGGCGTTCCGGTCATCTGTGCGAACGGCACATACGAACGCGTCGAAGGTCTGACTTTTACCGATTTCCAGCGCGAGATGATGGCCCGCACCATCGCCGAACTGGAGGAGGAACGCGAGGCTGTCTCAGCCCTTCTGTAAAGAACAGGCCCGCGCAAGGCGGGCCCACCCTATTATTCCGGCACTTCAACGCCCATGCGGTCCAGCATGGCCGTCATCTCGGCAATATCTTCCTTTTGCGCGTCGATGATCTTCTGCGCCATATCGCGCGTCTCGTCATCCGTGCCGTGCTCCAGCTCCACCTCGGCCATGTCGATGGCAAGGCATTGGTCAGTTTCGCAACATAGATACGCAGTGCGGAGAGAGTTCGCTGTTCCCACCCGAAACGGCAGAGCGGCACCCTTTGCCTCACATGACGAATGACCGCTATGGGATGAGCGTCGCCCTAAACCATAGTTGGCCTTGCCGGGACCAAGGTCCGGTTTGGGTCGATCACTCTTGCTGCATCTGCATTCGCTGCAGGCGGCATGAGTGTCGTCTATGGGCTCTTCGCGTCGTTGCAGCGCCAACCGCTGACCGTCCGCTTTCGTCAAGCTGGCAGGTCAGAAAGGCACACTGCCTAACAGAAAAGGCAGAACTATTCGCCACAGAACAATCGGGGAAATGGTCGGAGCGAGAGGATTCGAACCTCCGACCCCCTGCTCCCGAAGCAGGTGCGCTACCAGGCTGCGCTACGCTCCGACCGTAGGACGGGCAGGTAGCGCGACGATCCGGAGAATGCAAGCCCCCATCAGCGACGGGGCGCCCACAATCTTTGCAGGATCGTCGATTTCGGCGCCGTCACCGTCTCGGCGCGCAGGCGGGCGCTGGTGGCGGGGCGATTGGCGCTGACGCCGCGGCCTTCGCGCCAGACGATGTAGATGCCCGAGGCGATGATCACCCCCGCGCCCAGCAGGGTGGCGGGGTCGACGCCCTCTCCGAACAGGAACCAGCCATAGCCGGTCGCCCACAGGATCTGCGAATACTGCATGGGCGCTACGATCGCGGCCTCTCCGGTGCGATAGGCCATGATGACCAGGAACCCGCCCATCAGGCCCAGCCCGGCGATGATGCCGGTCATCGCCAGATGCACCAGCTCCATCGGCTGATAGCTGACCGACAGCGCCGCGCCGGTCGCGAAGAAGTTGCCCAGCATCGGCCACATCATCAGCACCATCGGGCGTTCGGCCCGGCCAAGGCGGCGGATGATCACCGCGGCCAACGCGCTGGCCGTGGCGCCGGCCATCGCGGCGATGTGGCCCAGCTGGATCTCCTGCCCGCCCGGGCGCAGCACGATCAGCACGCCGGTCAGGCCGACGATGACGGCGGCCCAGCGGTGCCAGCCGACCCTCTCGCCCAGAAGCGGGATCGACAGGATGGTGATCAGCAGGGGCGTCGTGAACAGGATCGCATAGACCTGCGTCAGCGGCAGGGTCGAGAAGGCGAAGAACCCCGCCATCCCCGCCACCACGGCGCACAACGTGCGCAGGATCACCCAGCCCGGATTGGCCGGGCGCAGCGTGCCGGGCTGGGGGTCGCGCATCAGCACGATGCTGACCAGCGGGAACGACAGCAGCGATGCGAAGAACAGGATCTGCATCGCCGGATAGATGGCACCCAGCGACTTGATCACCACGTCATGCGTGGCATAGAGGCCCATCGCCGCAAGCTGCAGCAATGCGCCCCTGACATTGGCGGTCAGAGCCAATCAGGCCTCCAGCGCGGCGACGATGGCATCGCCCATCTGCGCCGTGCTGATCGGGGTGCCGCCGTCGGGCCCCATCAGGTCGGCAGTGCGCAGGCCGTCGGCTAGCACACGCTCGACCGCGGCCTCCAACGCGTCGGCCGCGGCACCCTCGCCGAAGGAATAGCGCAGGGCCATGGCGAAGGAGAGGATGCAGGCGATCGGGTTGGCCTTGCCCTGCCCCGCGATGTCGGGTGCCGATCCGTGGACCGGTTCGTACAGCGCCTTGGGCCGGCCATTCGCCATTACCGCGCCCAGCGACGCGGACGGCAGCATGCCCAGCGAACCGGTCAGCATCGCCGCCGCGTCCGACAGCAGGTCGCCGAACAGGTTGTCGGTCACGATCACGTCGAACTGGCGCGGCGCGCGCACCAGCTGCATCGCGCCGTTGTCGGCATACATGTGCGACAGGGCCACGTCGGGGTATTCGTTGTCATGCACCCACTGGACCTCCTCGCGCCAAAGGATGCCCGATTCCATCACGTTGGCCTTTTCCATCGAACAGACCTTGTTGCCGCGTGCGCGGGCCAGTTCGAAGGCGGACCGGGCGACGCGGCGGATCTCTCCGCTGGTGTAACGCTGGGTGTTGATGCCGACGCGGCCACCCTCGTTGTCGGGATTGTTGTCGTCGGAATGGATGCCGCGGGGTTCGCCGAAATAGACGCCCGAGGTCAGCTCGCGCACGATCAGGATGTCCAGGCCGGCCACCACTTCGCGCTTCAGGCTGCTGAAGTCGGCCAGCGCGTCAAAGCACTGCGCCGGACGCAGGTTGGCGAACAGGTCCATCTCTTTGCGCAGGCGCAGCAGGCCGCGTTCGGGCTTCACACTGAAATCCAGGACGTCGTATTTCGGGCCGCCGACCGCACCCAGCAGGACCGCATCCACCGCCTGGGCCTTGGCCATCGTCGCATCCGCCAGGGGCACGCCATGCACGTCATAGGCCGCGCCGCCCACCAGGTCATGGGTCACGTCGAAGGCCATGCCGCGGTTCGCCTGGAACCAGTCGATGACCTTGACCACCTCGGCCATGACTTCGGGGCCGATCCCGTCGCCGGGCAGGATGAGAAGCGAATAGCGGTCGGACATGATCCCTCCTTCAGGTGCCAGCCGCGACAGCGCAGGCTGCGGCTTCGGGTTAGACGCCGCCCGCCCTAGGGTCAAGCGCGGCGGGGAACGGGCGCTCACGACAGTTTGCCTTGCGCCCGGGGGGCTGCTGGTCGACCCTGTCGCCCGACCAGCCCTGTGAATGAGGAATGCGATGACCCGCTGGACTGTCCTGATGATCGCCGCCGCGGCGGCGCTGACGCAACCCGCCCTGGCGCAGACCTCGGACGGGGTGCCGGGCGACCGGGTCGTGGTACCGCTGCCGGACGTGTCGGGGCTGTCCGACGACGAGGCGCAGGCACTGGCGCGCGACGTCGCGCAGATGACCGTGATCACCGCGGAATGCCCCGAACACGATGTCAGCGGTCCGGAATTTCAGCTGATGGCCGGCACCACGGATGCTCTGACCGAACGGCTGGGGCTGGACCCGGTCAGCTATGACCGCGACTATGTCCGCCCGGCCTTTGCCGTGGTCGAGGAGGCGGATGCATGCGACCGGCTTGGCCCGCAGGTTCCCGAACTGATCGCCCGGCTGGAGGGGATGGGCGGCAGCACCCCAGCCCGTGACGCCGGGCCTGGCCGAGGCCGCCGCCGCCAAGGCTGCCGCCGCGGGCACCAGCGACACGACCCCCGACGCGGAAGCCGCCCCTGCCGAATAACGCCCCGCCGCCCCCGGCGTGATTTGCACGTCTTGCAGCTTCCGCGTCCTTGGCCCAGCGTGGCGCCGGGGAACGGAGGAACGAATTCATGCTCAAGGCCGGATTGGTCAGCCTGGTGCTGGCCTATATGCTGTCGCAATTCTATCGGGCCTTTCTGGCCGTGCTGGCCCCGGTGCTGCAGGATCAGGTCGGCGCCGGCCCCGGCGATCTGGCCCTGTCATCGGGGCTGTGGTTCATCGCCTTCGCGCTGATGCAGCTGCCGGTGGGGGCGGCGCTGGACCGGTTCGGACCGCGCCGCACGGTGGCGTGGCTGATGGCGGTGGGCGGGGCCGGAGGCGCGGTGATCTTTGCGATGGCAGACGCGCCGTGGCACCTGCATCTGGCGATGACCGCATTGGGCATCGGTTGCTCTCCGGCGCTGATGGGGCCGTATTTCATCTTCGCGCGCGAATACCCGCCCGCGTCCTTCGGGATGCTGGCCGGGGTGCTGGTGGGGTTCGGATCGCTGGGCAACATCCTGGGTGCCTCGCCCCTGGTCTGGGTGATCGAGGCCGCGGGGTGGCGCCAGACCCTGTGGGGTCTTGCGGCCGTGACGCTGATGGTGGCCGCGCTGGTCCTGGCGGCGGTGCGCGACCCGGCGCGGCTGGGCGCGGGGCATCCGCAGGGCTCGATCGGTCAGATCCTGCGCCTGCGCGCGCTGTGGTTCATCGTGCCGCTGTTCGGCGTGAACTATGCGGTGACGGCGGCGATCCGCGGATTGTGGGCCGCCCCCTGGCTGGAGCAGGTGCATGGCGCCGACGCGACCCAGATCGGCCGCGTCACGCTGGCGATGGGCCTGGCCATGGTCGCGGGCAGCTTTGCCGTCGGACCCGCCGCCCGCTTGGCCGGCAGCGCGCGCCGTGCGACGATGCTGTTTTCCGCGGTGATGATCGTCACGCTGGCGGTGATGTGGCAGGCCCCCGCCCTGCCCCTGCCCGCGGTGACCGCGTTGCTGGTCGTGCTGGGGTTCTTCGGGTCGGCCTATCCTTTGCTGATGGCGCATGGACGATCGTTCCTCCCACCACATCTGGTGGGTCGCGGGATGACCTTCCTCAACATGATCTCCATCGGTGGGGTCGGGGTGATGCAGTTCGCGTCGCGCCCGGTCTATGCCGCGGCACAGGGTGCCTATGCGCCCGCGCAGGCCTTCGCTATGCTGTGGCTGTTCTTCCTGATCCCGCTGGCGATCGGGTTCCTGCTGTATTTCCTGACGCCCGAGGCCGCCGCCCATGACTGACCCGCTGATCGTCGCACCAAACCTGAAACGTCGCCTGTCCGGGGTGACGGCGACGGTGGTGCGACTGATCCCGGTCCAGGCGCGGATGATCGACATCCGCGCGACCGGCCCCGGCCTGCCCGCGGATGTCCCGCACATTCCCCTGATGCGCGCGGCCACCCTGCCCCGCGACCGATGGCGGGTCTGGCACGCACGCCGCAACACCGAGATGGCGCTGGGCCTGATCCTGCGGCGCCTGCTGCGGCGCCGGTACCGCCTGCTGTTCACGTCCGCCGCGCAGCGCAGGCACACCGGCTTTACCCGCTGGCTGATCCGGCAACAGGACGCGCTGATCGCGACCTCGCCCCAGGCGGCCAGCTATCTGGAACGCCCCGCGACCGTGATCCTGCACGGGGTCGACACGGACGTGTTCCACCCTGCCCCGGACCGTGCCGCTTTGCGCGCGCGGCTGGGCCTGGACCCGGACGCGGTGCTGATCGGCTGCTTCGGCCGCATCCGCGCGCAGAAGGGCGTCGATCTGCTGGTGCGGGCGGGGCTGGAACTGCTGCCCTCGCGTCCGCGGGTGCAGATCATCTTCACCGGCCGCATCACCCCGGACAACCGCGCTTTTTGCCGATGACCTGCAGGCGCGCATCAAGGCGGCCGGGCTGGACGGTCGCATCCGCTTCCTGGGCGAACTGCCGTGGGACCAGGTGATCGCGCATTACCAGGCACTGGACCTCTTTGCCGCCCCTGCCCGCTGGGAGGGCTTCGGCCTGACGCCGCTGGAGGCCGCCGCCTGCGCCGTCCCCACCGTCGCCGCCCGCGTCGGCGCCTACGAGGCGCTGATCCGCGACGGCCAGACCGGCAGCCTGGTCCCCGAAAGACGACGCCCCCGCCCTGACCGCCGCGCTGGCCCGCTGGCTGGACGACGACGCAGGCCGCGCCGCGGCGGGTCAGGCCGCCCGCGCCCATGTCAGCGCGAACCACGCCATCGAGGGCGAGGCGCGGGCCATCGTCGACGTCTATCGGTCGCTGCTGTGAACCGGTTGGCCTTTGCCACGGCGCGCCTGATGCGCCGCGACGCGCCCCTGGCCGCGCTGTCGGTCCCGCAATCCGCGCTGCTGGCCGACCTGTCGGGCCGCCATGTCGCGCTGATCGGCAATGCCCGCGCGCTGGCCGATCAGGCACACGGGGCACGGATCGATGCGGCCGACAGGGTCATCCGCATCAACCGCGCGCCGATGCCCAGCCCTGCCAGCCACGGCACGCGCACCGACTGGCTGGGATTGGCCACGCGCCTGCTGGACACGGACCGTGCGCGCCTGAACCCCGGCCGCATCCTGTGGATGTCGCCCAAACGCAAGCGGCTGGACTGGGACAGCGCGTCCAGCCCCGGCTTCTACCTGCACCCCCTGGCGGATATCGACATGCTGGCCGGGCGGCTGGGCGCGCCGCCCACGACGGGCGCGATGCTGATCGATCTGTGCCTGCGCAGCGATCTGGAATCGCTGACGCTCTATGGTTTCGACTTCTTCGCCAGCCTGTCGCTGTCGGGACGGCGCAATGCCGCGCAGGTGCCGCATGATTTCGCGGCCGAGGGCGCCTGGGTCGCCGATCTGTTGCGCCAAGACCACCGTCCTGACGCTGATCCGCTGAGGCGGCCCTTGCACGTGCTGCGCGCTGTGCAATCCTGTGCGCTTCCCCCGCGCGGGGGACACCAAAAGCAGGCAGGGAAACTCCATGAGAACCATCAAGGCCGCCTTGGCCTCCACGGCGCTGATCTGCGCCACCCCGGCATTGGCGCAGGATTTCGGCGCCTATGGCTATGATACGATGCGCGACTTGGCGCTGAATTATCCGGGCCGCTTCACGGGTGCGCCGGACAGCGGTACGACCTTCTTCAACGCGGCCCAGTACATGCGCGACCGCCTGTCCTTCGGCGGCAATGCGGTCGTGCGTCAGGACTTCACCGCCACCAGCCGGTCTGGCGCCACGCTGGGGCCGTCGCAAAACCTGGTCGTGTCGATGCCCGGCGCCAGCGACCGCTTCATCGTGGTGGGGGGCGCATTTCGACAGCGCCGGAACATCGCCCGACCTGCAAGGGGTCGACGACAATGCCTCGGGCGCGGGGGTGCTGACCGAACTGGCGGCGCACATGACCGGGCTGTCCACCGATGTCGGCCTGGAGTTCGTGGCCTTCGGCGCCGAGGAGGTCGGCTTGCAGGGGGCGGCCCATTACGTCGACACCCTTGGCGGTCGCCGCGACGACATGGCCGGGATGATCAACATCGACAGCCTGATCACAGGCGACTTCATGTATGCCCATGCCGGGACCGAATATCTGGAGAACCCGGCGCTGCTGTCGCTGTGGACCCGCGCGCACGCCATCGCGGACGAACTGGGCATCGACTTGCGCAGCAACCCCGGACGGAACCCTGACTATCCGATCAACACCGGCTGTTGTTCCGACGCCGCCGTGTTCGAAGGCTACGGCATCCCGATCCTTTGGCTGGAGGCGACGAACTGGGATCTGGGGGCCCTGGACGGCTATACCCAGACCGACAATCCGCTGATCCCCGGCGGTTCGACCTGGCATGACCCGACCGAGGACAACTGGGCGTTCCTGCTGGCGGCCTTGGGCCCTGAACGGTTCGAACAGCGCATGCGCGACTATGCCCGCATCCTGACCCGCCTGCTGGTCGAGGAGACGGGCGCCGACCTGGTGGCGTCGTCCCAGGACGCGGCGCTGTCGGCGGCGCAAATCGCCGACCTAGCCACGCGTCAGCAGGCCGACCTGGCGGCGCTGTCGCTGCGCGCGACGCGTGACCGCCTGGGCGCGGATGCGCCCTTTGGCCAGATCACGCCCTCGATCGCGGTGCAGGGCCTGGCCACGCCGGACAGCAGCGCGACCTTTGGGCGCGACGGCGGGGCTGCGCTGATGGCGCGGGCGGGCGCGTCGTACCAGGTGGCCCCCGGCCTGTCTTTGGGCGGCCAGCTGGCCTATGCACGCACCGGCGACGACCTGCGCAGCGGCGACGACCTGGAATCGACCGCCTATCAGCTGTCGCTGGACGCGGCCTATGCGATGAACGACGACTGGGTGATCGGCGCGGTCAGCTGGGGCAAGTCGGACCTTGAGGGCACGCGCGACTTCGTGCTGCGCTCGGGCCTGGGCGCGACCATAGTCGAACGGGATTTCGACTGGTCGACCCAATGCCTATACCCTGGGGCGCGCGAGTCCAGGCCGGGCGCGACTATGCGCTGGCATCGGGCGTGACCTATGGTCCGGTCGTGGGGCTGGATTACAGCCGCACCCGGATCGGCGGGTTTTCGGAAGGGTCGGGCGACCGCCGCGCGGTCACCTATGCCGGCCAGGCCATCGAAAGCCTGGAGGTCCAGCTGGGCGGTCGCGTCGGCACCGATCTGGCCGTGGCCGGGCGCGACGTGACGCTGTCGGCGCAAGGCACGCTGGTCCACGATCTGGCCGAAGGGGCGCCCTCGCGCATCCGCGTGACCGACAGCACCGGCAACGACCGCCGCGTGACGCTGGATGGACAGGACCGCAACTTTGCCCGCATCGGCCTGTCGGCCCAGACGGCCCTGTCCGACCAGGCCGATGCCTGGGTGACGCTGGACAGCCGCATCGGCCATGACGCCGGATCGCAGGCGACCGTCGGCGCGGGCCTGGGCCTGCGGTTCTGAAAAACGCTTGTGCGCGTCCGGTCAGCCGGGCGCGCACAAGCCGTCCCTGCGGCGTTTCGCGGCAGTCGCCGGGGCCGCCCGACCTGTTGCCGGAACCCCGCGACCGGGTGTGGGCCTGCAACGCGCGCTGGCGTTGCGCGGCCGTTTGCGGTAAATGCCCCCGACCGCAGAAAAAGGAGCTCCCCCGAAATGGGTTACAAAGTCGTCGTCGCCGGCGCCACGGGCAATGTGGGCCGCGAAATGCTGAACATCCTGGACGAACGCCAGTTCCCCGTGGACGAGATCGCCGTGCTGGCGTCCCGCCGCAGCCAGGGCACCGAGGTCAGCTTTGGCGACAAGACTTTGAAGATCAAGGACATCGAGCAGTTCGACTGGACCGGCTGGGACATCGCGCTGTTTGCCATCGGATCGGATGCGACCAAGATCCACGCCCCCAAGGCCGCGGCCGCGGGCTGCGTGGTGATCGACAACTCCTCGCTCTATCGCTACGACGCCGACGTGGCCGCTGATCGTGCCCGAGGTGAACCCCGACGCGATCCAGGGCTATGCGAAAAAGAACATCATCGCGAACCCCAACTGCTCGACCGCGCAGATGGTCGTCGCGCTCAAGCCCCTGCATGACCGCGCCCGCATCAAGCGCGTCGTCGTCTCGACCTACCAGTCGGTCAGCGGCGCGGGCAAGGAGGGCATGGACGAGCTGTGGGACCAGACCAAGGGCATGTACGTGCCGGGTCAGGAAAAGGAACCCAAGAAGTTCCAGAAGCAGATCGCCTTCAACGTGATCCCGCAGATCGACGTCTTCATGGAAGACGGCGCGACCAAGGAAGAATGGAAGATGGTCGCCGAGACCAAGAAGATCATGGACAAGTCGATCAAGGTCACCGCGACCTGCGTCCGCGTCCCCGTCTTCGTCGGCCATTCGGAATCGATCAACATCGAGTTCGAGGATTTCCTGGATGAGGACGAGGCCCCGCGACATTCTGCGCGAGGCGCCCGGCGTCATGGTGATCGACAAGCGCGAGCCCGGCGGCTACATCACCCCCGTCCGAATGCGTGGGGGAATACGCCACCTATGTCAGCCGCATCCGCCAGGACGGCACGGTCGAGAACGGCCTGAACCTGTGGTGCGTCAGCGACAACCTGCGCAAGGGTGCGGCGCTGAACGCGGTGCAGATCGCCGAACTGCTGGGCAACCGCATCCTGAAGAAGGGCTGATCCTTGTTCGAATGGATCACCGGCCTGCTGGAAAGCGGGGGGGCCTGGGCGATCTTTGCCCTGATGCTGCTGGAAAACATCTTTCCGCCGATCCCGTCGGAACTGATCATGCCGCTGGCGGGGTTCAACGCCGCCCGCGGCGGCACGCCCCTGTGGCTGGCGATCCTGGCGGGCGGGGTCGGATCGACCCTGGGCGCGTGGTTCTGGTACGTGATCGGGGTGGCCTACGGCCCGGCGCGGATGCGCCGCGTCGTGGTCCGCTATGGCCGCTGGCTGACGCTGACGCCCAACGAGCTGACCTCGGCCGAGGGCTGGTTCGCCCGGCATGGCGGGGCTGCGGTCTTCTTCGGCCGCTTCCTGCCCACGATCCGCACGCTGATCTCGGTCCCCGCGGGGCTGGCGCAGATGCCGGTGGGGCGGTTCCTGCTGTTCACCGCCATCGGCAGCTTCATCTGGACGGGCGGGCTGGCCATCGCCGGCTATGTCCTTGAAAACGGCTATGAGGCCGTTAGCCACCTGATCGATCCGCTGTCCACGGCGATCGTTCTGGGCTTTGTCGCGCTGTATGTCTGGCGGGTCATCCGCTGGCGGCCCGACGCCTGAAGACGCGCCGGGCGGGCGGGTGTCAGATCGACACCCACCGCCTGCCGCCGTCATCGGCCTGCAAAAGCGTGCCTTCGCTGATGTCGTGCAGCAGACCGTGCAGCGACATTTCCCCGGACTCGACCGCCGCGCGGACGAAGGGGAAGGTCATCAGGTTCTCCAGCGACACCAGCACGGCCTCGCGCTCCAGCGCGTTGACCTGTTCGGCCTCGGGCAGGTCCTTCACGCGGTCATAGCCGGGGCGCAGGATGTCCATCCAGCGACCGACGAAGCTGGTCTTCTCCTCCAGCTCGGGCGCGGCGCCCGAACACATCGCGTGGCATCCCTTGACGCCGCCGCAATTGGTGTGGCCCACCACGATCAGATGCGCGACCTTCAGCGCCGTGACGGCGTATTCGACCGCCGCCGAGGTGCCGTGCTGCAACCCGTCGGGCGCATAGGCCGGCACCAGGTTGGCGATGTTGCGGTGAATGAAGAACTCGCCCGAATCGGCGCCGAAGATGCTGGTCACGTGCACGCGGCTGTCGCAGCAGGAGATGACCATCGCGCGCGGGCGCTGTCCTTCGGTCGCCAGCCGGCGGAACCAGGCCGCGTTCTCGGCATAGGACGTCGCCTTCCAGCCGTGGAAACGCTTGACCAGATATTGCGGCAACGGAGACAGGTCGTTCATCTGGCACCTCGCTTTCTGACAGGGGTGATAGGCCGGGATTGAGACAAATTCGAGCCTTTTCTTGATCCCGCCTCAAGGCTTTCTTCACCGCTTGCCCCGCATGGTCGGCGCGTGCGGGGACAGATCCCCTGGAGGTGCGGATGGCACAAATTTCGGCTTTGGCCATATCAGAGGCGGTCCGCGTGGACAGCCGCCGCGTCGCGGAAATCGTGGCCGAGCTGGGCGAGACATCGGCCCAGCATGTCATCGGCCTGGCGCTGGAACAGCTGGCGGCGGCGCTGACGGCGGTGGACGGTGCGCTGGACGACGCGGACCTGGCACAGGCGGCGGCGCATGCCGAACGCATGTCGCGCCTGGCCTGGCAGATCGGCCTGCTGTCGCTGGCCGGCGTCGCGATGGACCTGGGCAGCACCGCCGAACGCGGCGACGTGCCGGCGCTGGCCGCGATCCGCGCGCGCCTGCTGCGGGTGGGCAACCGGTCGCTGACGGCGATCTGGGACCGGACGGCCCTGGCCTGAGGTTGCAGTCGGGGCGCGGTGCTGTAGGCTGTGCGCCGAACTGCCAAGGACCTGCCCATGACCCCCGAATTCGCGCCCGCCTCTGATGCCACCCTGCCGCTGTGGCTGGTCTGGACCGGCGACCCCCTGCCCCAGGACGCGGGCGACTGGCCCCAGGCCTGCGGTTTCGCGGCCAAGGCGGGACAGCTGTGCCTGCTGCCCGATGCGTCGGGTGGGCTGCGCGGCGCGATCATGGGCCTGGGCGAGCGGGCGCAGGCCGGCCGCGACCGGTTCCATCTGGCCCGCGCCCATGCCCTGCCCAAGGGCGACTGGCATCTGGCCGGCATCCCGCAGGGTCTTGACCCCGATCAGCTGGCGCTTGGCTGGCTGCTGGGCCAGTACCGGTTCACCCGCTACAAGGGCGCGCCGGTCCAGGGGCCGCGGCTGGTCTGCCCGGAAGGCGTGGACGCCGACCGCCTGCTGGCCATCGCCGCGGGCGAATTCCTGACCCGCGACCTGATCAACACCCCTGCCAGCGATCTGGGCCCCGACAAGCTGGAGGCCGCCGCGCGCGGTCTTGCCAACGATCTGGGCGCGCGTGTTGAGGTGATCTGCGGCGGCCAGCTGCTGAAGCAGAACTTTCCCCTGATCCACGCGGTCGGCCGCGCCGCCGCCTGCGAGCCGCGGCTGATCGACATCCGCCTTGGCGATGCGGGGCCGATGCTGACCATCGTCGGCAAGGGCGTGTGCTTTGACACCGGCGGGCTGAACCTGAAACCCGGCGCCTCGATGGGGCTGATGAAGAAGGACATGGGCGGGGCCGCGACCGCGCTTGGCCTGCTCAAGATGCTGGCGCGCAGCGGCGCGGCATCGGTCCTGCGCCTGCGGGTGCTGATCCCGGCGGTCGAGAACAGCGTCGCGGGCAACGCCTTCCGCCCCGGCGACGTGCTGGCCAGCCGCAAGGGCCTGTCGGTCGAGGTGAACAACACCGACGCCGAGGGTCGCCTGGTGCTGGCTGACGCCCTGACCTATGCGGCCGAGGAAAGCCCCGACCTGATGATCTCTCTGGCGACGCTGACGGGGGCGGCGCGGGTGGCGCTTGGTCCCGACCTGCCGCCGCTTTACTGCGACGACGACGCGACCGCGACCGCGATCCAGGCCGCCGGGATGCAGGTCGGCGACCCGGTCTGGCGGATGCCCTTCTGGGACGCGTATGAATCGCTGATCGAACCCGGCATCGCCGATCTGGACAACGCCCCCGCAGGCGGGATGGCCGGGTCGATCACCGCCGCCCTGTTCCTGCGCCGCTTTGCCGAGGGCGCGGGACGCTATGCGCATTTCGACATCTATGGCTGGCAGCCCACCGCCGCGCCGGGCCGCCCCAAGGGCGGCGTCGGACAGGGCGCGCGCGCGATCCTTGCCGCGCTGCCGCAGATTTTGGCGCGCTGATGGACCGCCGTCTGACGCCCGCCACCGACCGCGTGGCCCTGGACAGCCTGCGCGGCGTCCTGGACCGGCCGTCCTTCGTGCCGGGACAGCCCGCACGGGTGATCATTCCGGTGGTCGACCTGCTGGATGCCCCCGAAGGCCGCCGCGACCGGCAGCTGAACTTCGGGGCCGACGTGACGGTGATCGACCGCGAGGCGGGGATGAGCTTTGTGCGCGCGGCGCTGGACGGCTATTGCGGCTGGATCGCCGACACCGCGCTGAGCGGCAGCCTGCCGCCCATCACCCACCGCGTCACCGCGCCGGCCACCCATGTCTATCTGGAACCCGACATGAAGCGGCCCGAGCGATTTTCGCTGTCTCTGGGCGCGCGGGTGTCGGTCACCCAGGTCCAGGGCCGCTTTGCCACGCTGGCGACCGGCGGCCATGTCCCGGTCCAGCATCTGGCCGACGGCCCGGCCGACGACCCGGTTCCGGTCGCGGAAAGCCTGCTGGGCACACCCTATCTGTGGGGGGGAAACAGCCGGGCGGGGATCGATTGTTCTGGGCTGGTGCAGGCCGCGCTGACCGCCTGCGACATCGCCTGCCCCGGCGACAGCGACCTGCAGCGCGCGACATTCGCGCCAACCGACACGATCGCGCGGGGCGATCTGCTGTTCTGGCCGGGCCACGTGGCGATGGCCGTGTCCGGGGATCTGATGATCCACGCCACCGCCTGGACCATGTGCGTCACGTTCGAGCCGATCCACGACGCCATCACCCGCATCGACGCGGCGGGCGAGGGGCCCTTTCTGGGCGCCCACCGCCCCGGTGGCATCACAGGTTGAACACCCGGTCGGGTTGGACCATGCCGCCCTGATAACGACCGATGCAGACCGGCCCCCTAGCGTCCTGGACCCAGACCAGCTCGCCCCATTCGGCGCCGCCGGTCACCTCTCCGGGATTGCCGTTGCGGATGCGGATGCCGCCTTCGGTCGTGGCGCGCAGCATGGGCAGGTCGGCCAGGCCCGTCTCCAACGGCAGGATCTGCGTCTCCAGCCAATCCTGCGCATCACGGTCGACGCGGTCGAAGGCCACCCCGGCGCTGGCCTCGAAGGGGCCGGACCAGGTGCGGCGCAGATGCGCGACATGGCCTAGACAGCCCAAGGCCCGGCCCAGGTCGCGCGCGATCGAGCGGACATAGCCGCCCTTGCCGCAGACCATCTCCAGGCGGGCGGTATCGGCCTGGGCCTCCAGCAGGGTCAGGCTGTCGACCCACAGCGGGCGCGCGGCCAGCTCCATCTCGACCCCCTCGCGGGCCAGGTCATAAGCCCGCTCGCCCTCGACCATGACGGCGGAAAAGGCGGGCGGGACCTGCATGATGTCACCGGTAAAGCCCGCCAGCGCCGCCTCGACCTGCGCTGCGGTGGGGCGGTCGTCGCTGGTGCGGACCACGCTGCCGGACGCGTCGTCGGTGGTCGTCTCGGACCCCCAGTTCACCACGAAGTCATAGCATTTCAGCGCGTCAGTGACGATCGGCACGGTCTTGGTGGCCTCGCCCAGGGCGACGGCCAGGACGCCGGTCGCGTCGGGGTCCAGCGTGCCGGCATGACCGGCCTTCTTGGCGTCCAGTGCCCAACGCACCTTGGCCACGACCGCGGTCGAATTGACGCCCGCGGGCTTGTCCACGATCAGCCAGCCGTTGATGTCCCGGCCCTTCTTGCGCGCCATGATCACTCCTGAAAAAACAAGGGCCGGGGGATAGACCCGCGGCGGGCAGGGGTCAACCGGTCACTCGACCAGGCCGATAATCGGCCCCATGCTGCGCCCGAAATCGGCCCTGTTCACCGACGGCGCATAGAGCCGCGAGATCGAGCCGTCGAAATACAGCGCATCGCGGACGCCCAGCCCGTCGCGGAAGAACCGCCCGAATTCGTGGAACGTCACCGGCCTGTTCGAGATCGCGAACCACGCGGTCTGCCCGTCGGGCGACACGCCGACCCCGTTGCGGATATAGCGGCTGTCGCTGTCGGCCAGGAACCGCGGATGCAGATCGCCGTCGATGACCAGCATCGGCCCGGACTGGCTGGCCAGTCGGCAATCGGGGCGCGTCTCAGCAAAGCTGACGCTTTCGATGACCTGAAAGGGCTGCGCGCCGCCGGTGCAGAAGACGCCGTTGGGCAGCATCCCGAAATTGTCGCGGCTGGCGCCGGTGACGATGGGCGACAGTTCAACCCCGTCGACGACCAGCAGACCCACCGGACGGTAATCGGCATGGAACATGCCCGCATTCATGGCAAACGACAGCGTCTGACCCGCGTCCAGCGTGCGGCGGACATTGGCGAAATTGCGCAAGGGCGCGCCGTCGGGGCCGTCTTGGAACAGCCGCAGGGCGGGTTCCTGCGCGGCCTCGACCTGGCACAGCACATAGCCCTGGCCATCATGGTCCACGCGTTCGCATTGCGCGGCCCCCGACGGCAGCGCCATCGCGACCAGCATTCCGACCGCCACTGCCGCCAGACGCGGCAGATCAGGCGTCATCGTCGTCCCGGTCCGGGCGGCGACGTCGCGGCGCACGCGCTCGTCCTCGAACAGGCGGCGGGTGTCGTCCATGCGGTCGAAGGTCTCGTCCAGCTGGAACCGCAGCTCGGGCGCGAATTTCAGCGTCATGGCCTTGGCGACCAGATGGCGCAGTTCCGGCGTGTTGCGGCGCAGCGCGGCCAGCGCCTCGGGCGCGTCGCGGCCTCCCAGCGGCAGCACATAGGCCGTCGCCACCTTGAGGTCGGTCGACATCGACACCTCGGCCACGGTGATGGAATGACGGTTCAGGTCGGGGTCGTGCACGTCCGCGCGCGCAAGCACGTCGGCGAGGGTGCGACGGATCAGTTCGCCCACGCGCAGCTGGCGCTGCTTGGGGCCCTGACCTTGGGAATTGCGGTTCTGTGCCATGCGTCCCGATGTAGGGGGTCGCGGCGTGGGCCGCAACCTTGTATCACGCCCCAAAGCCAACAGGGGTGGACCATGAGCGATTTGCAGAACACCGATCAGCCGCAGCGGCCGGGCGTCGTGGTGACCGGGGCATCGGGCCGGATGGGCCGGATGCTGATCCGCCTGATCCTGGACAGCGACCACCTGCGGCTGGTCGGCGCGCTGGACCGCGCGGGCCACGACTGGATCGGGCAGGACATCGGCACCGCGATGGGGGGCGCGCCGGCCGGCGTCACGGTCAGCGACGACGCGGGTGACGGCCATCGCCCAGGCGCAGGCGGTGATCGACTTCACCAGCCCCGATGCCACGGTGGCATTCGCGGAACTGACCGCCCAGGCGCGCGCCGTCCACGTCGTCGGCACCACCGGGCTGGAGCAGCGGCACCTGGACGCGCTGGCGGCCGCCGCCCGCCACGCGCCGATCATCCGTGCCGGCAACATGAGCCTGGGCGTGAACCTGCTGGTCGGGCTGACCCGCAAGGTCGCGGCCGCCTTGGGCACCGACTGGGACATCGAGGTGGTCGAAAGCCATCACCGCCACAAGGTCGACGCCCCGTCGGGCACCGCCCTGATGCTGGGAGAAGCCGCGGCCCAGGGACGCGGCGCCGCGCTGGACGACCTGCGCGTGCCCGCCCGCGACGGCATCACCGGGGCCCGGCCTGCGGGCAGCATCGGTTTTCGCGGCCATCCGCGGCGGCGACGTGGTGGGCGAACATGACGTGATCTTTGCCGCCGACGGTGAACGGATCGTCCTTCGCCATCTGGCCACCGACCGCGCGATCTTTGCCCGGGGCGCAATCCGCGCGGCGGTCTGGGGTCAGGACAAGGGGCCGGGTCAGTACGACATGATGGACGTGCTGGGCCTTCAGGGCTGAATCGAGCAGCACCCCGACAGCATCCGCGGCGTATCGCCGTGGATCACCACATGCGCGCGCATTCCGAACAGGCGGTCGGACATGCCGTCGGAACACAGCTGCGGGATGGCGGTCAGGGTCAGCCCATCGGCCACCACCGCGCGGGTCGGGTCGCGGAAGATGCCGGTGGACAGGACCGCCCGGACGGGGCGCGTGTCTTCTGGCATGTCGGGACCGCCCAGCACCACGCTGTCACCCTGCGGGATGAAGGCCCAGAACGGCTCGGTGCCAAAGCACTGGAACGCCGCGGGCAGGGCGCCGTCCTGCCAGACGTCGACGCGGTAATCCAGATAGCGGTCGGACACCCAGCCCGACCCCTCTCCGGTGTTGACGCGCGACCAGCCGGCGCGCTGCTCGACCACCTCGACGTGGGTCGCGTCAAAGGCCAGCGTGCCGATGATCGGCGCGGAGGCATCCGGCTCGGCCCGGATGTTCAGCACGTCGTCGGCCGCGACCCGCGCCACGTCGAACAGGGTGGGCAGGATGTATTCCTGGGTGGCCAGTGCCGGCCCCGACAGGGCCAGCGTCAGGACAAGGGCGGTGCGCAGCATGGGGCCTCCGGTCGGTTTCGCCGCCAGCCTAGCGCATTCGCGCGCGCCGTCCATCCACGCCCTGTTTCCCCCGCCCGCGCGACAGGCTAGAACCGGGGCATGAACACGCGCCTGATCGCCACCGAGACCCTGACCGCAGCCCTGGCCCGGATGCTGGCCGCCCAGATCGCGCCCCCCGGCGACGATCCTGCTGGACGGTCCGGTGGGCGCGGGCAAGACGCATTTCGCCCGCGCCTTCATCCGCGCCCGCCAGGGCGATGCGGCCGAGGACGTGCCCAGCCCCACCTTCACACTGGTCCAGACCTATGACGACCCGATGGGCACGCAGATCTGGCATGCCGACCTGTACCGCCTGACCGACCCGTCCGAGTTGACCGAACTGGGCCTGGACGAAGCGATGGAGGACGCGATCTGCCTGATCGAATGGCCCGACCGGCTGGAGCGCGTCCCGCCCGGCGCCATCATCATCGCGATCGGCGGAGACCCGGACCCTGACCTGCGCCGCATCGACATGGCGTTCCCCGGCGCGGACCGGTTGACGGCGCGGGCGACATTCGTCGTCGCGGCGGGGCATGGCGACGCGCGGGTGCTGCCCCTGGCGGGCGATGCCTCGGCCAGGCGGTATTTCCGGCTGCCGGGGGTGGGCGTGCTGATGGACGACCCGTCGGGGTCCGTGGGGCCGTTCCTGACGATGACCGACTGGCTGCGCGGCCGCGGGTTCGGCGCGCCCAGGGTTCTGGCGCAGGACGCCGATCAGGGGTTCCTGCTGCTGGAGGATCTGGGCGACGATCTGGTGGCCCGCGTGCTGGCCGACAGGCCCGATCTGGGTCCGCAGATCCACGACCGCATCACCGACCTGCTGGTCGACCTGCACCGTCAGCCGGTCCCCGCTTTCGTGGCGCCGCTGGACGGGCCGGCGATGGGCGATCTGGCGGCGCTGTTCGTCGATTATTATCCGGGGGCCGACCTGCCGGACCTGGCCACGCTGATCACCGATCTGCACGACCGCCTGTGCGGCGATCTGCCCCCCCGCCATCAGCCTGCGCGATTTCCATGCCGAGAACCTGGTCTGGCGCGGCGACGCGCCCCTGGGTCTGCTGGACTATCAGGACGCGGTGGCCGCGCACCCGGCCTATGACCTGGTATCCGCCCTGCAGGACGCGCGCCGCGACGTGGACCCGGCCACGGAACAGGCACAGATCACCCGCTATCTGGCCGCGACCGGCCTGGCCGAGGCCCCCGTTTCGCGCGGCCTATGCCCTGATCGGTGCACAGCGGGCGCTGCGCATCCTGGGTGTCTTTGCCCGGCTGGCGATCCGGGACGGCAAGCCGCGTTATCTGGCCTTCATGCCGCGGGTCTGGGCGCATCTGCAGCGCGACCTGGCGCATCCGGCGCTGGCGCCTCTGCGGGCCATGTTGGCTAATGTGCCCGCCCCAGACGCCGCCCTGCGCGAAAGGATCGCCCGATGCCGTCCCTGATGATCTTTGCCGCGGGCCTGGGCACGCGGATGCGTCCGTTGACCGACGACCGGCCGAAACCGTTGATCCCGGTTTCGGGACGCACCCTGCTGGACCGCGCGCTGGACCTGGGCCGCGACGCGGGCGCCGCACCCATCGTGGTCAACACGCATTACCTGGGCGATCAGATCGAACGCCACCTGGCCGGTCAGGAGGTCGCGATCAGCGCCGAGGCGGACCTGATCCTGGACACCGGCGGCGGGCTGCGCCAGGCGCTGCCCCTGATGGGACCGGGGCCGGTGATGACGCTGAACCCCGACGTGGTCTGGACCGGGCCGAACGTCCTGTCGCGCTGATGGCGGCGTGGGACGACCGCATGGACGCGCTGCTGGCGCTGGTGCCGCTGGCCCAGGCCACGGCGCGACAGGGGGCGGGCGATTTCAGCCTGGATGGCGGTCGCCTGCACCGGCGGGGCGACTATGTCTATGCAGGCGCCCAGATCATCCGCACCGATCGGCTGGCCGAAATTGGCGATGCGGTCTTTTCGCTGAACCGCCTGTGGGATCTGATGATCGCGGACGGGCGCGCGCATGGGCTGATCCATCCCGGCGGCTGGTGCGACGTGGGCTATCCCGCCGCCATCCCCCTGGCCGAGGCGCTGCTGGATGGCTGAGATGCGCGGTCTTTACGCGCTGCCCCCCGGCGTGGATTTTGCCGACGCCTTCGTGCGGGGCCTGCTGGAGCGGATGGCGGACCAGCCGCCCGAGGCGCTGGCCGGGGTCACCGTCTTCGTCAACGCCGCGTCCACGCGGGGGGCGCTGTATCGCGCCTTCGACAGGGCGGGGCCGCTGCTGCTGCCGCAGATCCGGTCGATCACCGGGGTCGACCCGGGGCCCCTGGTCATGCCGGACCCACCGGTGCCGCCCTTGGCGCGGCGGCTGGAACTGGCGCGGCTGATCGCGCAGATGCTGGCCCTGCGCCCCGATCTGGGGGCGGGTCATTCGATCCCGGTGCTGGCGCAGTCCCTGTCCCAGCTGATGGTCGAGATGCAGACCGAAGGCCGCGACCTGTCCGACCTGGAGGCGATCGACACCGGCGATCATGCCCGCCATTGGCAGAACGCACTGGCCTTCCTGCGCATCGCGGCCCAGTTCCACCTGGGCGATCCGTCCCAGGACCGCCCTGCCCGCCAGCGCGCCGCGGCCGAGGCGGCCTCCCGCGACTGGCCGCAAGGCATCGATCTGCCGCAGGGCCCGGTGATCGTCGCAGGGTCGACCGGATCGCACGGGGCGACGCGTCTGTACATGCAGGCGGTGGCGGCGCTGCCCAACGGCGCCGTGGTGCTGCCCGGTTTCGATTTCGACCAGCCCGCCCCGGTCTGGGATGGGCTGGAGCGCGCCGACGATCATCCGCAGGCGCGGTTCGCGCCGCTGATCGCGGAGGCGGGCTATCCGCAGCGCTGGACCGCGGTGCGGCCGCCATCCGAGGGCGCAACCGGCTGATCTCTCTGGCGCTGCGGCCCGCGCCGGTCACCGACCAGTGGATCGCCGAGGGCCCTGCCCTGCCCGACCTGATCGCCGCCACCGCGGATCTGACCCTGATCGAGGCCGACCAGCCCGGCCAGGAGGCCGAGACCATCGCCCTGATCATGCGCGACGCCGCCGAACGCGGCGGCGAACAGGTCACGCTGATCGCGGCCGACAGCGGCCTGATCCGGCGCGTCACCGCGGCGCTGGACCGCTGGCACATCCGCCCCGACGACAGCGCGGGCCGGCCCCTGCCGCTGACCGCGCCGGGCCTGTTCCTGCGCCAGGTGGCCGCGCTGTTCGGTCAGCCGCTGACCATCGACCGGCTGCTGATCCTGCTGAAGCATCCGCTGACCGCGACCGGATCGACCGCGATCGGGCGAAACGACATGCTGCGCGAGACGCGCGAGCTGGAACTGCAGCTGCGCCGGAACGGCCCGGCCTTTCCCGATGCCGCCACGCTGGCCGATTGGGCGACCAAGGGCGACGGCACGCGCAAGATCTGGGCGGAATGGCTGGCCGCGATGCTGTCGCGCATCACCGCCGTGGCCCGCGACCGGGCGCCGCGGCCCCTGCCCCATCGGCTGGCCGACCTGCTGGACCTGGCCCAGGCCCTGGCGGCGGGACCGGATGGCGATGCGGAACGCTCTCAGCTGTGGCAGGACAAGGCCGGGCAGATGGCCCGCGCGGTGCTGGACCATCTGGTGGAACACGCGGCGCTTGGCCCCGACATCGGCCCGGGCGACTTCAGCGCGCTGTTGGTCACCGAACTGCAGGCCAAGGCGGTGCGCGACGATGTCGAGGCGCATCACTGCCTGCGCATCCACGGCCCGCGCGAGGCGCGTCTGCACGGCCACGGCACCGTGATCCTGTCCGGCCTGAACGAAGGGGGCTGGCCGCAGGCCCCTGTCGCCCGACCCCTGGCTGTCGCGCCAGATGCGTGCCGCCGCGGGCCTGCCTTTGCCCGAACGCCAGATCGGGCTGGCGGCGCACGACTTTCAGCAGGCCGTGGCTGCCGACCGGGTCTATCTGACCCGCGCGAAACGCGATGCCGAGGCCGAGACCATCCCGTCGCGCTGGCTGAACCGGATGCTGAACCTGATGGGCGGGCTGCCGGATCGCAGCGGTCCAGAGGCGCTGGCCCGGATGCGGGCGCGCGGCGCGGAATGGCTGGCCCTGGCACAGGCCGTGGCGCGGCCCCCCGCCCCGGTGCCCCCGGCGGCGCGCCCCTCGCCCATCCCGCCGCTGCCCCTGTTCCCGGACCTGCCGGTGACGGACGTGTCGCTGCTGATCCGCGACCCCTATGCGGTCTATGCCAAGCGCGTGCTGGGCCTGCGCGCGCTGCCGCCGCTGCGCCCGCAGCCCGACGCGTCGCTGCGCGGCCAGACCCTGCATGCCATCGTCGAGGCGCTGCTGCACAGCCGTCCCACCCCCGACACCTCGCCAGAGGTTCTCAGGGACCGGTTCCTGGCGCTGACCGACCGGGTGCTGGCGGACGAGGTGCCTTGGCCCGCCGCCCGCGCCTTCTGGTCGGCGCGCATCGCGCGGATCGCCGACCGCATCGTCGCGGACGAGCTGACCCGCCTGGCCGAGGGGCGGCCGATGGTCGTGGAGCATCGCGGCAAGGTGCCCGTGGCGGACCTGGGCATCACCCTGACCGCCAAGCCCGACCGGATCGACCTGCTGACCGACAACCGCGTCGTGGTCTATGACTACAAGTCCGGCACGCCGCCGACCGACGCGATGATCCGCCATTTCGACAAACAGCTGATGCTGGAGGCCGCGATGGCGCGCCGCGGCGGGTTCGACGCGCTTGGCCCGGTGGACGTGGCGGGCCTGCGCTACATCCAGCTGGGCGGAGAGGGCAAGACCCACCCGCGCGAGCATGACGACCTGATCGAGGCCGAGACCTGGGACGGCTTCGTCCGCCTGCTGCGGTCCTATGTGACCGGAGAGGCCGGGTTCACCGCGATGCGTGCGCCCCAAAGCACGTCCTATGCGGGCGATTACGATCACCTGGCGCGGTACGGCGAATGGGCGCTGACCGATGCCGCGGCGCCGCGGAAGGTGGGCGATCATCATGGATGAGGCGACGCTGAACCAGATCGCGGCGGCCGATCCGCTGCGCTCGACCTGGCTGACGGCCAATGCCGGGTCGGGCAAGACCCGCGTGCTGACCGACCGGGTCGCGCGGCTGCTGCTGGCGGGGACGCCGCCCGAACGCATCCTGTGTCTGACCTATACCAAGGCCGCCGCGACCGAGATGCAGAACCGCCTGCTGGCGCGGCTTGGCACCTGGGCGATGCTGCCCGAATCTGCCCTGCGTGCCGAACTGGCCCAGCTGGGCGAGGGGGGGTGACCCCGACCTGCCCGCCGCGCGGCGCCTGTTCGCCCGCGCGATCGAGACGCCGGGCGGCCTCAAGGTGCAGACGATCCACAGCTTTTGCGCCGCCGTCCTGCGCCGCTTTCCGCTGGAGGCCGGAGTGCCGATGGGGTTCGCGGAACTGGACGACCGCAGCGCCCGCGCCATGCGCGCCGAGATCATCGAGGCGATGGCCGAGGAATCCCACCCCGCCATCGCGGACCTGACCCGCCTTCAGGGGGGCGACGACCTGGACGGGTTCCTGGCCGGGCTGTCCCTGGCCGATTACGCGGACGCCCCCGACGCGGGCGGCGATCTGGGCCGCGCTGGACCTGCCCCCCGGCCTGACGGCGGACAGCCTGCTGGCCGGGGTCTTCACCGGCGGCGAAGGTGATCTGGCCGATGCGATGATTCCGCCGCTGCGGGGCAGTTCCGCCAATGACGTCAAGCTGGCCGAGGCGCTGGCGCAGGTGAACTGGCGCGATCCCGGCATGGACGACCTGTCCCGCCTGTTCGGGTGCCTGCTGTTCGGCGGCAGCGCCAAGGTGCCGTTCGGCGCCAAGACCGGCAAGATCCCGACCAAGGCCATGGCCACCGGCCCCTGCGCCCCCTTCATGGACGATCTGGACGCCCTGATGGAGCGGGTCGAACTGGCCCGCCCGCAGGCGCTGGCCCTGGCGGCGGCGGAACGCACGCTGGCGCTGCACCGGTTCGGGCATGCCTTCGCGGCGCGCATGAACGCGGCCAAGGCGGCGCAGGGCTGGCTGGATTTCGACGACCTGATCGGCCGCACCGCCGCGCTGCTGGAGGAATCCAGCATGGCGCAATGGGTGCTGTGGCGTCTGGACGGCGGCATCGACCATATCCTGGTCGACGAGGCGCAGGACACAAGCCCTGGCCAGTGGCGGGTGATCCGCCGCCTGACCGACGAATTCACCAGCGGCGCCGGCGCACATGACCGGCCCCGCACGCTGTTCGTGGTGGGCGATCCGAAAACAGTCGATCTATTCGTTCCAGGGTGCCGACATCACCGTGTTCGAGGCGATGCGCGACCGCTTCGCCGCCGATTTCCAGGCCGTGCAGGCGCCCATGCAGCAGCGCGGGTTGGCCCACAGCTTTCGGTCGTCGCCCGCCGTGCTGGCGCTGGTCGACGCGGTGTTCCAGGGAGAGGCCGCGACGGGCCTGGGCGATCCGCCACGGCACGTGGCCTTCAAGGCGGCCCTGCCCGGCCGCGTGGACATCTGGCCCGCTCTGCCCAAGCCCGACAGGACCGACCCCGAGGACTGGACCCGCCCGGTCGATGCGCCGTCCGAAAACGACGCCGACACGCAGCTGGCCCGCCATGTCGCGATCCAGATCCGCGCGATGCTGGGCAGTCCCATCATCGACGCGAAATCGGGCCAGCCACGACCTTTGCATGCGGGCGACATCCAGATCCTGGTCCAGCGGCGCGGCACGCTGTTCGCGGCGCTAATCGCGGCGCTGAAATCGGCGGGCCTGCCGGTGGCGGGGGCCGACCGCCTGCGCCTGGCGGGCGAGCTGGCCGTGCGCGACATCATCGCCACCCTGTCGGTGCTGGCCACGCCCGAGGACGACCTGTCGCTGGCGGCTGCGCTGCGCTCTCCGCTGTTCGGACTGTCAGAGGACGACCTGTACCGCCTGGCCCATGGCCGCCGGTCGCGCGAATACCTGTGGATGCGCCTGCGCGAATCGTCCCACGTGGACGCACAGGCGGTGCTGAACGATCTGGCCGGACAGGCCGACTATCTGCGCCCGCACGACCTGATCGCCCGGCTGCTGACCCGCCATGGCGGCCGCGCCGCCCTGTTGGCCCGCCTTGGCCCCGAGGCCGTGGACGGCATCGACGAGCTGATGTCCCAGGCCCTGGCCTATGAGCAGGTGGAAACCCCGTCCCTGACCGGCTTCCTGGTCTGGCTGGCCCAGGACGAGGTCGAGGTGAAGCGACAGCTGCCCGGCGGCGCGGGCGGTCTGATCCGGGTGATGACGGTGCACGGGTCGAAGGGCCTGGAAAGCCCCGTGGTGATCCTGCCCGAGACCCAGGTCCGCAAGCCCAACAACCGCCAGGCGCTGGTGCGTCTGGACGACATGCCGGTCTGGCGCGGCGCCGCGCCCGAACGCTGCGACGCGGTCGCGATGGCCGTCGCCGAATGGCAGCGGCGGCAGGAGGAGGAGCGGCGGCGCCTGCTGTATGTCGCGATGACGCGGGCCGAAAGCTGGCTGATCGTGGCCGCAGCCGGCGACACGGGCGAGGGGATGGACAGCTGGCACGCGATGGTCGCCGAAGGCGCGGGCCGCACCGCCCTGACGCGTCAGGACCTGCCGATCGAAGGCGTCGGCACCGGGCTGCGCCTGTCCTGGGGCGACTGGCCGGCAGAGGCCGAAAGCCCAGCCCCCGATGCGGCCGTGCCGGTCGCGGCGCCGGACTGGGCGCTGCGCATGGCCCCGCCCGCGCCTGATTTCGTAGGCCCGGTGACGGCCAGCGGGCTGGGGGGCGCCAAGGTGCTGGCCGGGACCAGCGCAGGCGACCGCGACGCCGCGATGCTGCGCGGCACGCGGCTGCACCTGCTGCTGGAGCATCTGCCCGCCCATACCGCATCCGACTGGCCGCGCATCGCCCGTGCGATCCTGTCGGGGGCCGAAGGCGGCCTGCCCGACGCCCCCGACATGGCCGACCTGCTGGACGAGGCCCACGCGGTCCTGTCCGCGCCGGCCCTGACGCAGGTTCTGCAGCCCGGAGAGGGCGCCCGCATCCTGTCCGAAGTCGCGCTGACCGCGCCCGTCGCAGGCCTGGGGACGCTGAACGGGGTGATCGACCGGCTGGTGGTGACCGACGCGCTGATCACGGCCGTCGACTACAAGACCAATGCCGACGTGCCACAGGATGCCGATGCCGTGCCGGAGGGCATCCTGCGGCAGATGGCGGCCTATCGCGCGGCGCTGCGGGGCATCTGGCCGGACCGCCCGATCCGCATGGCGGTGCTGTGGACGGCGACGCGTAGCCTGATGACGCTTCCCGATGCGCTGCTGGACCGGGTGATGGCGGGGTTGGGTCAAGGCGGCCCCTGCCCCTTGACCCGTCCCCATGCGGCCCATACCTGTTGGACAGAACCCGACCTGCCGGCCCGTCCGGCCCACCCCCAAAAGGAGCCCGAACATGGCCACCGTGCATGTGAACGACGCTGAATTCGACGCCGAAGTGCGTCAGGCCGACACCCCCGTGATCGTCGATTTCTGGGCCGAATGGTGCGGTCCCTGCAAGCAGATCGGCCCCGCCCTGGAAGAGCTGTCCGACGAATACGCGGGCAAGGTCAAGATCGTGAAGATCAACGTCGACGAGAACCCCGAACAGGCCGCGGCCCTGGGCGTGCGCGGTATCCCCGCGCTGTTCATGTTCAAGGGCGGAGAGGTCGTGTCGAACCGCATGGGCGCCGCTCCTAAGGCCGCGCTGAAAAGCTGGATCGACGAATCCGTCTGATCTCTGCCTGATTTGTGCGAAAGGCGGCGGCCCCTCAGACGGGCCAGCCGCCTTTTTTCATCGCCGCCAGCAGGCGGTCGTCGGCATCGGGCGCCATCATGTCCAGGCTGGTGCGGCGCAGGAACCAGTCCAGGAACTTCGCGGTCGGGGGTGCGTGGTCCGCGGCAATCGCCACGGCGCGGTCGGCGCCCAGGTGCCCCGCATCCAGCGTGACGTGATGATAATCCGACAGGGCGAACAGCACGACAGGCTTGCCCAGGATCAGCCCGTCGAAGCCCACCCCGCTGTTCTGGGTCACGACGAAGGCGCAATCGCGCAGGCGCGCGCCCGTGTCGCCGCCGATGGTCAGGTTCGGATGATCGCGGGCCAGGCGGTCCAGGGCCGTGCGGTCGGCATCGTCATAGACCTCCTTGGGGTGCAGGGTCGCGATGCAGGGCCGGCCCGTGCGGGCGGCGGCGCGGATCATCTGGACGGGGCTGGCCGACTGAAAGCTGCGCTGGCGGCGGATGTGGCCCTGCAGCGGGATCAGGATGTGATCGCCCCGCACCGGGTCCGGCCCCGGCAGCACGCGGTCGCGCAGGCGGCGGGCAAAGTTGTGCGCAGCACCGTCTTCGATCCGGGCGGGATCGAACGCGGCCTGCGCGATGGGCCAGCGCCAGCGTTCGGCCAACCGCTCCAGCCGCCAGTAGGGATAGTGATAGGCGAGGCGAAAGGTCAGCGCGCGGTCATGGGTCGGACGTTCCATGTTGAACAGCGCATGGCCGGGGCGGTCGGGCGCCTGCGCGCGCGCATCGGGGCCGGACCGCTCGATGCGGATCTGCCAGCCCCGGGGTTCCAGCAGCGCGCGGATGCGGTTCAGGATGCCCAGCTTGCCCGCCTGCGCGGTCTGCAGGACGGGCGGATGCAGATATACGGTCAGCAGCAGATCGCTCATGGCGCGACGCTAGGGGGGGACCGGACGGTTTTCAACGGGTTGCAAGCCGGGCGGGGCGTCCATATCTGCTGCCCCAACGTAGACAGAACGGAGCGCGCAATGGCTGATGACAAGTTTCCCGGCTGGCATGGCACCACGATCCTGGCGGTCCGCCGGGGCGGCAAGGTGGTCGTGGCGGGCGATGGGCAGGTCAGCGTCGGTCCGACCGTGATGAAGGGCAGCGCGCGCAAGGTGCGCCGCCTGACCCCCGGCGGGCGCGACGTGGTCGTGGGCTTTGCCGGATCGACCGCCGATGCCTTCACCCTGCTGGAACGGCTGGAGAAGAAGCTGGAGGCCGCGCCCGGTCAGCTGCAGCGCGCCTGCGTGGATCTGGCCAAGGATTGGCGCATGGACAAGTACCTGCGCAACCTGGAGGCCATGCTGATCGTGACCGACGGGACCGACCTGCTGGTAGTGACCGGTGCGGGCGACGTGCTGGAGCCCGAACATGATGTGGCGGCCATCGGGTCGGGCGGAAACTTTGCCCTGGCCGCGGCGCGGGGCCTGCTGGAGAGCGATCTGGATGCCGAGGCGATCGCGCGCAAGGCAATGCAGATCGCGGCCGACATCTGCGTCTATACCAACGGGCGTCTGACGGTCGAAACCATCGGTTGATGGGTATTTGGACAAAGAAGAAGGGGCGCGCGGTGCACGGCGCCGGACCCCGTGGAGAACGACATGAGTGACCTGACCCCCCGCGAGATCGTGTCCGAACTGGACCGGTTCATCATTGGGCAGAGCGATGCAAAGCGCGCTGTCGCCGTGGCCCTGCGCAACCGCTGGCGCCGCAAGCAGCTGGGCGACGACCTGCGCGACGAGGTGTATCCCAAGAACATCCTGATGATCGGACCGACCGGCGTCGGCAAGACCGAGATCAGCCGCCGCCTGGCCAAGCTGGCCAATGCGCCCTTCATCAAGGTGGAAGCGACCAAGTTCACCGAAGTGGGCTATGTCGGTCGCGATGTCGAACAGATCATCCGCGACCTGACGGACGCCGCCATGATCGACACGCGCGAGCGGATGCGCGAGGCGGTCAAGGCCCGTGCCCACAAGGCCGCCGAGGAGCGTGTCGTCGAGGCGCTGGCCGGCAAGGACGCCCGTGACGGCACCCGCCAGATGTTCCGCGACAAGCTGAAGCGCGGAGAGCTGGACGACACGGTGATCGAGCTGGAGGTGCAGGACAATTCCAACCCGCTTGGCGGGATGGAAATGCCGGGCCAGCCGGGCCAGCCCTTGGGCGGGATGATGGATCTGTCGGGGCTGATGAAGGCCTTCGGCGGCCGCAAGGTGCGCCGCAAGGTGACAGTGGCGGAGAGCTATGAGCTGCTGATTGCCGAGGAGGCCGACAAGCTGTTGGACGACGACGCGGTCAAGGCGACCGCGCTGGAGGCCGTGCAGCAGAACGGCATCGTCTTCATCGACGAGATCGACAAGGTCTGCGCCCGTGCCGAGGCGCGCGGCGGCGATGTCAGCCGCGAGGGCGTCCAGCGCGACCTGCTGCCGTTGATCGAGGGCACGACGGTCAGCACGAAATACGGCGCGGTCAAGACGGACCATATCCTGTTCATCGCCTCGGGCGCGTTCCATGTGGCCAAGCCGTCGGACCTGCTGCCCGAGTTGCAGGGCCGCCTGCCGATCCGGGTCGAACTGCGCGCCCTGACCGAGGAGGATTTCATCCGCATCCTGACCGAGACCGACAACGCCCTGACGCGCCAGTACACCGCGCTGATGCAGACCGAGGGCGTGACGGTCGATTTCACCCAGGACGGCATCGCGTCCCTGGCCCGCATCGCGGCCGAGGTGAACGCATCCGTGGAGAACATCGGGGCACGCCGGTTGTACACCGTGATCGAGCGGGTGTTCGAGGAGCTGTCCTTCACCGCCCCGGACCGCAGCGGCCAGTCGGTCAGCGTCGATGCCGATTTCGTGGAACGCCATCTGGGCGATCTGTCGCGGTCGACCGACCTGTCGCGCTACGTGCTGTGAACGGGGGAACCTGCGGCCAGCCTGTGGTGTTGGCTGGCTGAACACAACAGGGGACGGATCACATGGGTTGGCTTTTCAGCGTCATCATCTTTGCACTGGATGTCTGGGCGATCGCGCAGATCATCAACACCAATGCCAGCAACAAGTCCAAGATCCTGTGGATCCTGCTGATCGTGATCCTGCCGGTGGTCGGCCTGATCATCTGGTACTTTGCCGGACCCAAGTCCAACGTCAGGCTTTGACGCGACCACACTGACCTGACGCCAGCGCCCCCCGATTTCGGGGGGCGTCTTTCATTGCGGCCTGCGCAGATAGACGTAATAGGCGCCGTCGCCGCCATGACGGAAATGCGCGGCCGTCACCTGCTGGACCACCGCCGCCAGGGGAGGGCTGTGCAGCCAATAGGGCACCTGATGGCGCAGCGCGCCGGGCCGCGTCGGCAGCGGGCCGTGATCGCCCCGCCCCTTGCCCGTGATGACCAGCACCAGCCGCAGCCCTGACGCATGGCAGGACAGGATGAACCGCAGCAATTCCGGTCCCGCCGCGGCCAGCGTCAGCCCGTGCAGGTCCAGACGGGCCTCGGGGCGCAGCTTGCCCTGGCTCATCTTGCGATGCGTGCGGGCATCCATTCGCAGCCCAGCTTGGGCCAGATGTTCGGTCGGGGTCTGAGGGCGCGCGACGACGGGGGTCGCGGGCTTGGCGGCCTGACCGATGCGGAACCGGGGCATCGCCTGCGGCTGCGGCGGCGCGGCGGCCGGGGCGACCGCGGGCGGTGCGACGAATGCGGAAAAGGCCGCCAGATCGGCGGCCTGTCCTTTGCGCTTGGGGTCAAGCGGCTCTGCGGTTCGGGCGACGCGGGACCACAGGTCCCGGTCTTCGGGCGTCAGGCCCCTGCGCCGGCGCATCAGCTTGTCGCGACAAGCTGCCAGTTCGGATCGTCCTGGCCCATGCGGCGCGCAAAGGTCCAAGTGTCCTTCTGCTTGCGCGAAGCCTTGGGATCGCCATCGATCACCGTGCCGTCGGCGTCGCGGGTCGCGGCGATCAGCTCTCCTACGAATCGGATCGAGATCTCGGCCAGACCGGTCGCGGGGTCGAACTCGGCCGCGGCCAGCTTGGTGTCGCGGGTACCCAGATAGGTCGCCTCGACCGTCTGGCCGTTGGCCACGCGCTGGTCGATCACCGACTGGAACGCCTCTGCCACGGGATCGGACAGGAACGGGCGCACCTCGGTCAGATCGCCCCGTTCGAAGGCCATCAGGATCATCTCATAGGCGCTGCGGGCACCGCCCAGAAAATCGCGCAGCCCGAACGACGGTTCGACCCGTTTCATCGCGGCCAGCGCCTTGGCCGCGGCACCGCCGGCCTCGGCATGATCCAGGATGTCGTGATCGACCTCGTCAGCAGACCCCTCGATCACCTCGAAACGGGCGGGCGTGGTGCTGGCCGTCGGCTGGTCGACCTGCGGCGGCTCAAAGCCGTCACGCGTCCCCAGCACGTTTTTTCAGCCGTAGGATCAGGAAGATCGCGATCCCGGCAAGGACGATCAGCTGAAGAAGCGGGTTGGACATGCAGGCAACCTCTGGGTCATAACGGGTCGTTGGTATCGGGCGGTCTGTGCATTATGTAGGGAGTGCCTCGGCGCAAGTCCAGTTTCCGCGCCGGCAGGAAGGGGAATTCACATGCGGCTGATCGCCATGTTTCTGGTGGTGCCGATCATCGAGATCGCGCTGTTCATCCAGGTCGGGGGCCTGATCGGCCTGTGGCCCACGCTGGCGCTGGTGCTGCTGTCGGCGGTGGCCGGCGTCGCCATCATGCGCAGCCAGGGTGCGCGGGCCGGCATGCAGATCCAGCGCAGCCTAGCCGAGATGCGCGATCCGTCACGCCCGCTGGCGCATGGCGCGATGATCATCGCCGCGGGCCTGCTGCTGCTGCTGCCGGGGTTCTTCAGCGATGCCTTGGGTCTGCTGCTGCTGATCCCCGCGGTCCGGACGATGCTGATGGCGCAGCTTGCGCGCCGCGTGCGGGCATCGCGGGTCCAGATGCATGCTGCGACGATGCGCCGCGACCCGCATCGCCCGCCCTATGACAAGGGCGTGATCGACGGCGAATTCGTCGTGGCAGACGAGGACGACCGCCGTCCGCCCGTCGATCTGCCGCTAGACACCGACGACACGGGGCCCTCGCGGCCGGGACGCGGGTCGGGCTGGACCCGGCATTGAGGGCAGGCGGCCGGCCTGCTACAAGCTGGGACAAATCCGCATCACAAAGGTAGGACCATGGCCGAAGAAACCCCGCAGAACGGCGCACAGCCCGCAGCAGCGGCACAGCCGCGCATGCAGATCATGGCACAGTTCATCCGCGACCTGTCCTTCGAGAACGCCGTGGCCCAGAAGGGCGCACCCCAGGGCGAGGTCCAGCCCGAGATCACCGTCCAGGTTAGCCTGGACGCCCGCAAGCGCGGCAGCGACACCCAGTTCGAGGTGATCACCAAGTACCGCGTCACCTCGACCAACAAGGGCGACGGCGCGACGCTGTTCCTGGCAGAGCTGGACTATGGCGGGGTGTTCCAGATCGAGGGCGTGCCGCAGGATCAGCTGCACCCCTTCCTGATGATCGAATGCCCGCGGATGCTGTTCCCCTATGTGCGTCGCATCATCTCGGACATGACCCGCGACGGGGGATTCCCGGCGTTCAACATGGACCCGGTCGATTTCGTGGCGCTGTATCGCCAGGAACTGGCGCGCCGCGCCCAGACCGCGCAGGCGGCACCCGCTGATCAGCGCCTGTCCTGAGGCCCAATGGCCAAGCCCGCATCGCGTGCCTGGCAGCGGATGCTGTCGGGCCGCAGGCTGGACCTGCTGGACCCGACGCCCTTCGACATCGAGATCGAGGACATCGCCCACGGTCTGGCCTTCGTCGCGCGCTGGAACGGCCAGACGCGCGGCGACTGGCCCTATTCGGTGGCCGAACATTCGCTGCTGGTGGAACAGATCTTCGACGGGCTGAACCCCGGCGGCGATCCCTGCTGGCGGCTGGCGGCCCTGCTGCATGATGCGCCGGAATACGTGATCGGGGACATGATCTCTCCGGTCAAGGCGGCATTGGGGCGGGAATACAGGGCGATGGATGAACGGCTGGCCTCGGCCATCCACCGTCGGTTCGGCCTGCCCGCGACGCTGCCCGTGGCGGTCAAGCGGCGCATCAAGGCCGCCGACCGCGTGTCCGCCCGCCTGGAGGCCGTGACCATCGCAGGCTTTGCCCTGCCCGAGGCGCGGCGTCTTTTCCCCGTCCCCGAGGCGCAGATGCTGCCAGACCTGCAGATCACCCTGCGCCCGCCCGCCCAGACACGGGCCGCGTATCTTGAACAGTTCGCACAGCTGATCGCCCTAATCGACAAGACACGCTGAAACGCAAAAGGGGGCCGCAAAGGCCCCCTGTCGATCACGTCGGCGATGCGTGGATCAGATCAGCAGATCGTCCAGCTCCTTGCCGCTTTCCAGGCTTTCCTGCACCCAGCGCGGTTTGCGGCCGCGACCCGTCCAGGTCATCGTCGGGTCCTGCGGGTTGGCGTATTTCGGGGCGACGGTCCCGGACTTGCGCGTCTTGGCGCCGGTCAGCTCGGACAGGTTGAAGCCATGCTCGCGCGCGGCTTCCTCGATGGCCGTCAGGGCTTCGCGCCGCTTGCGGTCCTCATAGGAATTGATCGCGCGATCCAGCTTGGTCCGCAGGTCGCGCATTTCCTTGAGGGACATAGTGTCGAAATCGATGCTCATTGGTTCCGGTTTCTATATAGGGAATGTTAATCCCCATCCAATATAGACCGTTTCTTTAAACGTTCAATATATTTAAATCGTCACCGTGGTCCGCGTTTTGCCAGAATACGCTGCAATGTCCGGCGATGCATATGCAATCGGCGCGCGGTTTCACTGACATTGCGCTCGCATTGCTCATAGACGCGCTGAATATGTTCCCACCGCACGCGATCCGCGGACATCGGGTTTTCCGGTGGCGGCGGCAGCAATTCTCCGCTGGACAGCAATGCGGATGTCACGTCATTCGCGTCGGCAGGCTTTGCCAGATAATCTGTGGCACCCATCTTCACCGCGGCGACGGCCGTGGCGATGGCGCCGTATCCGGTCAGGACGATGATACGGGCATCGGCGCGCCGTTCGCGCAGCGCCTCGACCACGTCAAGGCCGTTCCCGTCCTCCAGACGCAGGTCCACGACCGCATAGGCGGGCGCACGGCGTTCAATCAGGCGCATCGCACCGGCCACGGTCAGCGAGGTTTCCGGCTGAAACCCGCGCTTTTCCATCGCGCGCGCCAGGCGGGTCACGAAGATTTCGTCATCGTCGACCAGCAGCAGCGAGGCGTCGGGGCCGATTTGTGCGTTCAACTGATCCATCTGTTGGCCTTTTCACGGAATTTAACGGCAAATGGGAAGCCGCGCGGGCAATATCAAACCCCATGCGACAAACTGCCTTATGCAGAGGCATCGGCATAACAGGCGACGGTCTCGGCAATCTGTTCGGGGGTGGTTTCGCGGGAAAAGAATTCGACCGTCTTTCCGCCTGGCATCACCAGATAGGTATTTGTCATGTGATCGACCAGATAATATTCCTGATCCTCTTCGTCATTCAGCTTGAAGTAATTGCGCCAGCCCTTGTTTACGGCGGCAATCTCCTCGTCGCTGCCGGTCAGGCCGATCATGCGGTCGGAAAACAATTCGGTATAGTCCGCCAGAACCTCGGGGGTGTCGCGGCGGGGATCGACGGTGACAAAGACGGTCTGCACATCCTCTCCGGCCTCAGTCAGCAGGGCCTCGGCCTCGGCGTTGCGGGCGCTGTCCAGGGGGCAGACGTCGGGGCAGAAGGTATAGCCGAAATAGAGAAGCGTCGGCTTGTCGAAGACATCCTGGTCGGTGACACGCTGGCCGTCGTCGCGCGTCAGGGTGAAGGGTGTGCCAAAGGCATCCATGCCCCCCGCGACGCTGCTGCTGCTGCATTGCGCGAACTGGTCGTCGCCCGGACGCATGGTCAGGAACAGCGCCCCGCCCGCCAGCACGCCGATGGCGGCCGCAGTGCCGATCAGCAGGATTTTCCGGTCCGTCATTGGCGGGCCTCCTTCGCGTGTCAAATGCCCGCATTGATCGTCCATCGGCGCGCGGGTATCAAGATCGGGCAATGTCGCAGCAAGGGTCGACGATGTCCACATCCACAGCCCCCGACGACATCGCCGATCCCGACCTGCACCAGGCCATGTCGCGGCCGATCGACACCCCAAAGGCCGAACCGATCCGCATGCGCACGCTGGTGCTGTTGCGCTGGTTCGCCATCGGCGGGCAGATGGCCGCAGTCATCGTCGCGTGGATGATGGGCATCGGCTTCGTCAAGACGCCGATCATCCTGCTGATCGCGGCGTCGATCACCATGAACCTGTGGCTGTTTTTGCGCCCGCACAAACGGACCTCTCCGGGGCGTGCGGTGCGGCAGCTGTCCTTCGACCTGGTCCAGATCTCGACGCTGATGGCGCTGACCGGGGGGATGGCCAATCCCTTCGCGCTGCTGGTGCTGGCGCCGGTCACGATCGCGGCCGCGTCGCTGAACGCGCGGCAGGTGCTGGCCCTGGGGCTGGCCACGGTGGCGCTGATCTCGGTCGCGGCGGTCTTCGGGCTGCCGCTGCGCGATCCGGACGGCCAGATCCTGCGGATGGAGCCGATCCTGGCGGTCGGCCACTGGGTCGCGCTGGTCATCGGCGTGGTGTTCTTTGCGGGTTACGCGCATCGGGTGACGGCGGAACTGTCGGACACCTCGGGCGCGCTGTTCGCGACCCAGATGGCCCTGTCGCGCGAACAGCGTCTGCAGCATCTGGGCGGCGTCGTGGCGGCCGCCGCGCACGAGATGGGCACCCCCCTGGCCACCATCAAGCTGATCGCCGGCGAACTGGCGGACGAGTTGCGCGACCGCCCCGACCTGCATGCCGATGCCATCGCCCTACGCGACAGCGCCGACCGCTGCGCGGCGATCCTGCGCAGCATGGGGCGCGCGGGCAAGGACGACCTGCACATGCGCGCGGCCCCGCTGCGCGCCGTGCTGGAGGACGCCGCCCAGCCCCACATGGACCGCGGCCCCCTGATCGAGATCCATGCCGAAGGCCCGGTGATCCACCGCGATCCGGCCATCATCCACGCACTGCGCAACCTGATCCAGAACGCCGTCGATTTTGCAGAAAACCGCGTCGTGATCGAGACCCAGGTGACCCAGGGCGCGCTGGTCGTCACGGTGCGCGACGACGGGCCGGGCTATCCGCCGCACCTGCTGTCGCGGATCGGCGACCCCTATCTGACCCGGCGCGCCGAGGCGCAGCGCGGCAGCTACGAAGGGATGGGCCTGGGCCTGTTCATCGCCAAGACGCTGCTGGAACGGTCGGGCGCGCGGCTGACCTTTGCCAATGGCGGGCCGGGTGCCATGGTGTCGGTGCGCTGGCCGCTGGACCGCATCCGCGCGCAGGACCGGATCGCGCTGGCCCACAATCCGACCTTCGACGCCTGAGTTTCTTAACGCCCTGTTAATCAAGCCCGGATTATGGTCCCATCGAACGGAAGGGGGCGTCGGCAGTGGACATTCAGGGTGCAGGTCTTGTGGCGATGGCGGTCCTGTGCGGGACGGCTTCGGTGCTTCTGGCGGTGGCGGTGATCCGGGTCTGGGACCGCCGACAACCGGGCCAGGGCCGCGCGGCACGGGCCGGGCACGCGCTGGACGGCAAGGTGCAGCCGATGGTGTTCCTGTTCCGCGCCGCACGCCTGGTCGACGCGACCGCGCCGGCCCGCGCGCTGCTGGACCGGATGGGCGCGCCGGATGACGACTGGCTGCGCCTGATGCGCTGGATCGGACCGCGCTTTCCCGACGCGCCCGACCGCCTGTCCATGCTGCCCCGCCTTGGTCGGATCGAGCTGGTGGGCCAGCAGGGGCGGGGCAGTGCTACCCTGCGCCTTGTTGCCGAGGATCTGGGCGACCGGCTGTGGCGCGTCAGCGTCACCGATCCGGGCGCCGAACATGCGGGCATCGTGGTCGATTCGATGTCCCTGCAGGCGATGGAGGAGGAGCTGGACCTGCTGCGCGGCGCGCTGGACCAGACGCCGATGCTGGTCTGGCGCCTGGATGAGGAGGACCGCGTGACCTGGGCCAACGCCGCCTATCTGCGCCGTGCCGAGGCCCGGTCCGACGAGGCGCTTGGTTGGCCCCTGCCCCGCCTGCTGGACGCGCCGCGCCCCGTGCCGGGTGCAGGCACCGCCACCCGCCGCGCCGGACTGGAGGATCAGGGCGCGGTGTCCTGGTACGACTGCCACAGCCACCGCATGGGCGACGAGGTGATGATGTTCGCCCTGCCCGCGGACGCCGCCGTGCGCGCTGAACGCAGCCTGCGCGATTTCGTCCAGACCCTGACCAAGACATTCGCCGACCTGCCGATCGGGCTGGCGATCTTTGACCAGGGCCGGAACCTGCAGCTGTTCAACCCGGCGCTGATCGACCTGACGAACCTGCCGACGGGCTTCCTGACCGCGCGGCCGTCGCTGTTCGATTTCCTGGACCAGCTGCGCGAACAGCGCATGGTGCCCGAACCCAAGGACTATCGCAGCTGGCGACAGCACATGGCCAATCTGGAAAGCGCCGCCGCCAACGGCCACCACGTCGAGACATGGTCCCTGCCGGGCGGGCAGACCTATCGCGTCACCGGCCGCCCCCATCCTGACGGCGCGGTGGCCTTCCTGTTCGAGAACATCACGTCTGAAATGTCGCTGACCCGCGAATTCCGGGCAGAGCTGCTGCTGGGCGCGCATGTCCTGGACGGGCTGGAGGACGGGCTGGTGGTCTTTTCGGACGCAGGCCAACTGGTCCTGTCGAACCAGGCCTATCGCAGCTTGTGGGGCGCGCCGCCCGAAAGCCTGGCGGATGCCATCGCCACCTGGGAGGCCGCGGCCCCCGCCGGGCGGGGCTTTGCGGCGCTGCGCGACGCGCTGAACCATGCCGATGCGCCGCGGGCCAGCGGCGCGATGGCCGGCCCCCAGGGCCAGCTGCTGGGCTGGACCGTCACCATCCTGTCGGGCGGGCGGCGGATGCTGCGTTTCGGCATCGCCTCGGGACAGGTGATGTCCCAGGGCCTGCCCCAAGACACGCGCCCCCTGTCCAGCGCGATCGGCGCCGACTGATCAGTAGTCGCGTTCGAAGAACACCCCAAGCGAGCTGCCCCCGTCGCTGCCCACCGATCCCCGCGCCCGCAGCGACTGCGTGATATCCAGGTTCAGGTTGATCGACGACCGCCCCCCCTCGCCCACCGAGACGTCGGTATAGACGTTCTCGGACAGATAGCGTCCGGCACGCAGTTCGATGTTGCCCTCGTCGTCGGTCGTCAGGTCCAGGTCGTCCAGGCCCGCGCTTTCGCGCAGGTTGCTGATGATCCCGTCACCGCCGCGCCCGGCCAGCACCGCGATGGCATTGGCCAGCTGTGCCGCCTGAAGCGGGCTGATGCTGTCCAGCCCCCGCCCGAACAGCAGCTGGGACAGCACCTCCTCCTGCGGCAGTTCCGGAGAGGATTCGAAGGTGATGTCGGGGTCGCGGACCTCTCCGTCGATGATGATGCGGGTGGTGATCTCGTCGCGCTCGGTCTCGGCGACCAGGCGGATGACGGGGATCAGGCTGGCCTGCAGCTCGACCAGACCCTCGGTCAGGTTGAAGCGGCTGCCCAGCAGGTCGACCCGACCGCGGATCAGCTGCAGGTTGCCGATGGGGATCGCGTTGCGGGCGGTGCCCTGGATGCGGAAGCCGCCGCCCAGTTCCGCGTCGATCCCGCGGCCGCGGATGAACACCCGGTTGGGCGCGTTGATGACCAGGTCCAGCGCCGGCGGCCGTCCCGGCGTGGCCGGCGGCCCCGACATGCCCGCGTCGCGCGAGGCCTGGCTGGGATAGGGCTCCAGCCCGGCCTTGGCGCGCGTGGCGCGGACCGGCGGGCGCTGGTTGCCGACATGGGTGATGTCGGGGATCGCCCGCGCGCCGCCCAGGCCGGTCGAGGGGATTCGGATCTCGGTCTCACCCAGGTCGATGCGGCCGGACAGGGTCTGGCCGGTCGCGGCCGTTCCGCTGAAGCGGACCTGCCCGTCGATGATCGTCTGGTACAGGTTCGGGTCGCGCAGCACGACCTGCGCCAGCGCGACCGAGATGTCGGTCGCCCCGTTCGTCAGGTCCACCGGCCCGGAGAGCGTCACCCGCCCCCCGGCCGAGACGTTGGCCGCCCCGTCGATCTGCAGCCGCCCCGACTGGAACCCGGCGGTGACGTCGATCCCGTCCAGCCGCACGCCCAGGCCCGGATCGGCCAGCTGGCCGTTGGTCAGCCGCACCTGTCCCGACACCGCCTGCAGAGACGGGGCGCCCTGGACACGCAGGTTGATCGCCAGCGGGCCCGACACGCTGCGGGTCCGCAGGGTCGTGTTGGCCAGCGCGGAATCCGCGCTGCCATTGACGCCCAGATCGACGGTCGATCCGTCGCGGGCGGCGGTGCCCGCGATGCGCAGGTCGGTGCTGCCCGGCGCGGTGGCGCGCAGGTCGACCGCAAAGGACGGGCCCTCCTCGCGCACGGTTCCGGTCACCGCGACGGCGCCCGGAAATTCGGGGACGATCAGTCCCAGATCGGCCAGCCGCGCGTTCAGGTTGATGCCCGTCGCGGGCGCCCCGTCCGCGGTCACCTGCAGTTGCGGGTTGGTCACGTTCAGCCGCTGGACCGAGATGCCCTGCGCCCCCTGGCTGGCGGCCACGTCGAACCGGGTCTGCCCTGCCAGGATCGGATCGATCCGCGGCTGGCCCAGGGACAGGCCGCTGGCGGTTCCGGTGGTCTCGATCCGGCGCGTGGTGCCGTCATCAGTCAGCCGCGCTTCGGCCTGGACCGCGCCGCTGATGCCGTTGCCCAGGAACCGCAGATCGCCCGCGTTCAGCGTGGCCGCGACATCGGTCGCCCCGGCGCCGACCTGGCCCGTGGCACTGGCCGACAGGCGCGGGTTCTCGACCTGCGCGGTGTCGATGGTGAAGATGCCGCCCTGTTCGGTGCCGGTCACGGACAGGCGCGTCTCGCCCGCAAGGGCGCCGTCCACCTGCGCCTGACCGAAGGACAGGTCGCGCCCGGTCCCGGTCACGGCCAGCCTGCGGATGCCGTCGCCGGCCTCGGCAAAGCTGCCCTGCGCCTGCAGGCTGCCGCGCCATCCCGGCCCGAAGGGCGCCAACGACGCGACGTTCACGTCGCCGGTCAGATCGGTGACGCCCAGACCATAGGTCCCCTGCACCACCGCGCGCATCTGGTCATTGGTCAGCCGGCCCTCGGTGATCGTCACGACCCCGTCGCGTTCCGACGCCTGCAGCGCCAGCTGGGTCGTCCCGGTCAGCGCGCCATCCGCCCCCGTCGCGCCCAGGGACAGGTCCTGCCCGCTGCCGGTGACGTCGATCAGCCGTGCGCCATCCTCCTCGCGCAGCGTGGCGCGGGCCTGAAACCCGCCCGCCCAATCGGCGCGGATCGAGGACAGGTCAACGACCGCCACCCGCGCGACGGCGTCCAGCGCGCCCTGGGCAAAGCTGCCCTGCGCATCCGCGCTCAGCTGCGGATTGGCCAGCCGGAAATCCTCCAGCTGAAAGCCCTCCGCCGTCTGCAGGGCGCTGGCGGTCAGCTCGGTCTGCCCGCTCAGCGCATTGTCCAGCGCCTCGATGCCGATGCGCAGATCCTGGGCCTGACCGTTCAGGGTCAGGCGCCGCTGGTTCTGCGGTCCGGTGACCTCGGCCGTGGCCTCCAGTGACCCGCCCAGTTCGGGGCCGGCATCCGCCAGCGACGGCATGGACACCTGCGCGCGCAGATTGCTGGAGGTCGAGTTGATCAGGCCCTGCGCGGTCGCGGTCAGGCGGCTGGCGTTGACGCGGAAATCCTCGACCTCAAGGCCCAGCTCGTCGCGGCGCGCCTGCAGCAGGATCGTGGATTCGCCGTCCAGCAGCCGGTCCAGCTGCGGCTGGTCCAGCGCGATGTCGCGGCCCGACACGCGCGCGTCGATGTCGAAGCTGCGGTTCAGCAGGACGTAATAGCCCTCGACCGTGGCATCCGCGCTGCCGGTCAGCGGCCGGCCCGCGACGCCCGACAGGCGCGTCAGGTCGGTATACCGGGCACCCGCATCCACCGACAGCGTGATGCCGCTGCCCAGGCCCGAGACCAGGAAGTTGCCGTCCAGACCGTAATCCGCGCCACGGACCCGCAGGTTGGTGATGTCGACCGCGTTGCCGGGGGTAAAGTTGAACCCGGTCCGCCCCTCGATCTGCGGGCCCACGGCCTCGGCCAGTGACGCGTCGTCGAAATCCAGATCGCGGGCGGCAAAATCGATGGCGCCGATGACCTCGGACAGGGCGCCCTCGTCCAGGAAGATCTGGCCGCGCCCGGCCAGGTCCAGCGCGCCAAGCGCCACCCCGTCCAGGTTCAGCGCGCCGATGCCCCCGTCCAGGCGCCAGCCGTCGCTTTGCGCCGCGTCATAGTCAAAGGTCAGCCGCCCGGAATCCACCGTCGCCCCCTCGCCCGCGAAGGGCAGCGGGACGGGCACCTGCGGGGCGCCCGCATCGCGGCCCAGCATCACCTGCAGGTTGGCCTGCTGGGGTGCGGACTGGTCGTTCGTCGACAGCGACCCGGCAATGCGCAGCGCCTCGGTGTGGATGTCCAGACGCGGAATGTCCAGACGGCCGGTCTCGGCCCGCCAGCCTTCGGCCAGCAGCTGCGTGTCCTGGCCAAAGAAGGCCCGGTCCTGCGGTCGCAGCAGCGACGCGACATCGCCGCCCAGCTGGAACCGGAATCCGGTGCCGGGGGTGCCGTCGGCGCCGGTCTGGCCGTTGGCGCTCACCTTTCCGGTGATGCGGGGCTGGCCGTTGGTGGCCAGACGGATGTCGGCGGCGAAATCGCGGATCTGGCCCTCGCCGCTGATCTGGGCGGTCAGGGCGGGCTTGTCATAGATGCCGACAAGGTTGGCCAGCAGGCCGTCGGCGGCCTCGTCCAGGCCCAGGTTCAGGCGCAGGATCTGCGTCTCGTTGGCATAGCCAGCGTCCAGCACGAACTGGCCGCGCGGGCCGTCCAGGCGATCGACGGTCAGCTGGGCCGTGCCCTCGCCCCCCTCAAGGCTGATGCCGCCCGAGATGCTCAGCGCGGCCTCGACCCCGATGACCGGTTCGCCCAGCATCACGCGGTCGGCGCGGATCTGTTCGATGTTCAGCGACACGGGCAGTTCGGGCAGCGCAAAGACCGGCGCCTCGGCCTGCACGGCCGGTTCGTCCGACTGTGGCAGGCGGGGCAGCAGGATCTCGTCGGCGGACAGCTCCGCGATCTCGATCCGGCGGCGCAGCAGGGCGCTGCGGTTCCACTGGATCGCGCCGTTGCGCAGGGTCAGATAGGCGCCGTCCTCGTCCGAGATGCGCAGTTCGGTGAAGGTCGCGCGCGAGGACAGCGCGCCCTGGAACCCCTCGATCACCACCTGGCGCCCCTCTCCGGACAGGTTGCTTTCCAGCAGTCCGGTCAGAAATCCGCGGTCGCTGTCGGCCTCGGCGCTGATCTCGGCGGCGCTTTGGCCCAGCACGGCCATCGGGAACAGGACGACAAAGGCGGTGATCCAGAACTTGCGCATTAGAATGCCTGCCCCAATCCAAGGTAAAGTTGCACGCCGTTGCCGGTGTCGCCGCTGACCGGCCCGGCCACGTCGAACCGCAGCGGACCGATCGGCGTGTCATAGCGCACGCCCAGACCGGCGCCCGCATGATCGTCGCCCTCGCCGCCGAAGGCGTCGCCCGTCCAGACCTGGCCGTAATCGGCAAAGGCCACGACGCCGATCTTCTCGCGCACCTGGACGCGGAATTCGGCCGTGGCGCTGGCAACCGACAGGCCGCCGGTCTTGATCGGGCCGTCCGGGCCCGCGATCTCCTCGACCCCCAGGGACTGATAGGGATGGCCGCGCACCGTGCCGCCCCCGCCCGAGAAGAACAGATAGTTGCGCGGCGTCGTCGCAAGCTCGCTGCCAAAGACCGATCCGGCCCGCGCCCGACCCGCCAGGGTGAACCGGTCATCGGCGCCGAACGACCGGAAGGCCCGCCCCTCGGCCAGGGCGCGCATGCCGGAACTGGTGTCCTCGAATCCGGCAAAGGGCGTCACCTCGGCGGACAGATAGAAGCCGCGCTTGGCGTTGTTCTGATCCTCGCGGCGGTCCCAGATCACGTCCATCGGCAGGGCCAGGACCTTGAAGTCGGTGCGCCCGTTGGCGTCGAAGACGCGCGAGTACTGGTATTCCAGCGCCGCGTCGGCGGTCAGGCGATCGCTGAAGATGTGGTTCAGACCGAAACCCAACGTCGCCAGGTCCTCGTCGTAATCCTCCTCGCGCATCTGGGCCACCTCGGCCTCGACATAGGCGGTGGTGTCGGGGGTGATCGTAGCGGGGCGTTCCAGACGGATCGTCAACTCGTCGTCGCGGTCGCTGGTCTCGGATCCGATGTCCTTGATCCGCCCGTCGATGCGCAGACGCTCGCCCCCGCCCAGCAGGTTGCGGTGCATCCAATAGGCCGACACCAGCGCCCCGTCCGTGGTCGAGATCTCGGCGCCGGCCCCGATGCGCCGGGGGGGCTGTTCGACCACGGCCAAGTCCACGTCCAGCGTGTTGCCGGGGCTCAGCGTCTCTGCCTCCTGCAGGGTGATCGCCGAGAACACGCCGGTGCGGCGCAGGCGCTGGCGGACGGTGTCCAGTTCCTGGGGGTCGAAGCGCTCTCCCTCGGGGAAGCCGGCGATCTTGCGCAGGCGGCGTTCGTTCAGGCGCTGGTTGCCGCTGACGGACATGCGCCCGAAGGTGACGGCCGGGCCGGGTGACAGGGCGATGCGGCTGTCGACCTGATCGGCGTCGTGATCGGCCACGATCTGCTGGTCGGCGACATCGGCCTTGGCATGGCCATAGGCGCGCCAACCGTCCACACCCGCCAGGGCCGTGCTGCGCATGACGCCGGTGCCCGCGATCTCGCCCGTGGCGTATTCGTCCGGGACCTCGGTGCCGGGGGCCACCGGGGCCATCTGGGCGCGTGAGAAGCGGAAGACCGGGCCGGGATCGACGGTCACGACGACACGGGACACCTGGGCGGGCGCGTCCAGGGGCGCCACCTCGGCGGCCTCGACCCCGTCCAGGGTGATGGTCACGGCGCCGTCGTAGAACCCCTGATCGTACAGCAGGCCCAGGATGCGGGCGTAATCGCCGCGCGCGGCCGCCAGCACGTCCTGTCCGGTGGTGCGATCCTCGTTCAGCGCGCCGGTCAGCAGCAGCGATTGGCGGATCTGGCGGGTCAGCCCCTCGTCCCCGCCGGCGACCTGCACGTCCAGCGCGACGGGCCCCTCGGATTCGCTGCTGCCGCCGAACAGGCCCGAGAACGGAGAGCTGCTTTGCGCCATCGCGGCACCCGCCACGCCAAGCGCCGTCCCTGCCACCAGGATCGCCCTAAGATATGCCCGCATCGCCTGCCCCGTCTTTTTGCTTGCGGCAATTCAAACAGGATCGACGGGGCGAATCCAGCAATCTTTGGGGATTTTCCCGGATTGGCAGTTAACCTTTGCGGGACCGGCGAAGCCTAGCTCAGGGCCGCCAGGCAGCCGTGCAGCGCCGCCATATCGTCGCGGATCAGAAAGACCGGCGTGTTTTCAGGGATATGGCGCATGTGGCTTTCCGCCAGGAAGGCCGGTTCGAACAGCGCCATCCGGTCGGCGATGCTGCGGCCCACGCTGCCGGCCAGGAACAGCCCCTCCAGCGGCATGAAGCGCAGCGACAGTTCGCGGCACAACAGCCCGACCAGTTCGGCGAACAGGTCATAGGTCGCGACGGCCGCCGGATCCCCCGCCTCGGCGGCGCGGGCGACGTCCTCGCTGCGCATGGGGGCGGTGCCGGTCATCGCGGCGTGCAGGCGCGACAGGCCGCGGCCCGCGAACGTCTCCTCGGTCGAGAAGAAGCCGGCCGCGGCGGCGGTGCCGACGCGGTCCTGAAGGCGGGCCATGATGTTGGCGGGCAGATGGGTGTGCCCCTCCTCGGCCTCGAGGACGGTGATCGCGCCGCCGGGCAGCACGCGCACCGCGCAGACGTTGAAGCCGGTGCCCAGGCCCACGACCAGCGCCTGCCCGTTGCGGGCGCGGGTCACAGGGGCCGCGCGCAGCGTGCCCAGCTGTTCGCCCGCCAGCGACGGGGTGGAATAGCCAAGCGCCGACAGGTCGTTGATCAGCCGCACCTGGTCGGCATCGGTCAGCCGCGCCAGGTTGTCCTCGTCAAAGGACCAGTCGCGGTTGGTCAGCCGCGCGCGTCCGCCGCTGACCGGTCCCGCCACGGCGATGCACATGGACGAGATGTTGGGCTGGTGCTGTTCCGCCATGAACTGGCGCACCACGTCGTCGAAGCTGGCAAAGTCGTCGCCCTTGAAGCGGGTGACCGTGCCGGCGTCGATGGACCCGTTGCGCGCGATCGCCATCCGCGCATTGGTTCCGCCCACATCGCCCAGAAGCATCGCCATGCTGTCACCCCTTCTCAGTTCAGCCGTTCCCCGTCCTTAGGCGAGAAGTACGACACTTTCGAGAGGTCGAATGCCAGCGGAAACGGCTGGCGCGCCCGGACGGCGCTTTCCGCGCGCAGCCGCGCGGTGACAGCCTTGCCGCCCAGATGGGTGACGGCGAAGGTGTCGGCACCCGCCGGTTCGACGATCTCGATCATCACGTCGCCGCCCGCACCCTGCGCGGTTCCGGGCAGATGGGCATTGCCCGTCGCCTCGTGGATGTCCTCGGGGCGCACGCCCAGGACGATCTGGTCGGGCAGGTCGCGGGCCACCGGGTCGGTGATGACCAGCGGCGTGTCGCCGGGGCGGTCGATCTCGATCCGGGTCTGGCCCGCCTCGGACCGGACGCGGGCCGGGATCAGGTTCATCGCCGGGCTGCCCATGAAATCGGCCACGAACATGTTGGCGGGCTTGTTGTAGATCTCGGCCGGGGTGCCGATCTGCTGGATCACGCCGCCCTTCATGACGACGATCTTGGTGGCCAGCGTCATCGCCTCGATCTGGTCATGGGTGACATAGACGATGGATGCGTTCAGGTCCTGGTGCAGCTTCTTGATCTCGGTCCGCATGGACACGCGCAGCTTCGCGTCCAGGTTGGACAGCGGTTCGTCGAACAGGAACAGCGCGGGGTCGCGGACCAGGGCGCGACCCATGGCGACGCGCTGGCGCTGGCCGCCCGACAGCTGGCCCGGCTTGCGGTCCAGCAGCGGTTCGATCTGCAGCTGGCGCGACACCTCGGCCAGCTTGGTGGCCTGGGTCGCCTTGTCGACGCCGCGCACCTTCATGCCGAAGGTGATGTTCTTGGCGACCGACATCGTCGGGTAGAGCGCATAGGACTGGAACACCATCGCGATGTCGCGGTCCTTGGGGCTGACGCCCGTCACGTCGCGGTCGGCGATGCGGATGGCGCCGCCGGTGATCGGCTCCAGCCCCGCGATGCAGTTCAGCAGCGTGGACTTGCCGCAGCCCGACGGGCCGACCAGCACCAGGAAGTCGCCCTCGTCGATGCTGATGTTGATGTCGTGCAGAATATGGGTGTCGCCATAGGCTTTCTGCAGGTGGTCGATTTCCAGAATGGGCATGGCTTATCCCTTGACGCTGCCGGCGGTCAGGCCGCGGATGAAGTATTTGCCGGCGACGACATAGACCAGCAGCGTGGGCAGGGCGGCGATGATCGCCGCGGCCATGTCCACGTTGTAGGCTTTGACGCCGGTGGTGGAGTTGACGATGTTGTTCAGGGCGACGGTCACGGGCTGCGACCCGGCCCCGCTGAAGCTGACGCCGAACAGGAAGTCGTTCCAGATCTGCGTGAACTGCCAGATGACCGACACGGTGATGATCGGCAGCGAAATGGGCAGGAAGATCGACCAGAAGATGCGGAAGAAGCCCGCCCCGTCGACCTTGGCCGCGCGCACCAGTTCCTGCGGGATGGTGACATAGTAGTTGCGGAAGAACAGCGTGGTGAAGCCCAGGCCATAGATCACGTGGACGAAGATCAGCCCCGGAATGGTGCCCGCAAGGCCCATCAGGCCCAGCATCTGCGCCATCGGCAGCAGCACCACCTGAAACGTGATGAAGCAGCCGAACAGGATCGCGGCAAAGAACAGGTTCGCGCCGCGGAACCGCCACTGGGCGAAGACATAGCCGTTCAGCGCGCCGATGATGGTCGAGATCATCACCGCGGGCACGGCCATCAGGACGCTGTTCCAGAAGAACGGGCGCAGGCCCTCGCACTGGGTGCCGGCGCAGGCGGACGACCAGGCCTCGGCCCAGGGGGCGAAGGTGATCTCTCGCGGCAGGGCCAGCAGGCTGCCGGTGCGGATCTCCTCCAAAGATTTCAGCGATGTCGTCAGCATGACGAACAGCGGCATCAGATAGAAAAGGGCGAACAGAATCAGGATCCCGTACAGGCCCCACCGCAGCACGGTCTTACTTGTCATGGCGCGGCCTCAATTCGCTGTAGAGATAGGGAACCACGATGGCGAAGATGACCATCATCATGATCATGGCGCTGGACGCCGCCTGCCCCAGGTCGCCGCGCGAGAACGCCATGGCGTACATGTAGGTCGCGGGCAGGTCGGTGGCATAGCCCGGTCCGCCGCCGGTCAGCGCGATGACCAGGTCGAACGCCTTGATCGCCAGGTGCGCCAGCACGATGAAGGCCGACAGGAAGATCGGCGCCATCGTCGGGATGATGATCGCGGAATAGATGCGGTGCGTGGGAATGCCGTCGACCTGGGCCGCGCGGATGATCTCGGTGTCGACCGAGCGCAGTCCGGCCAGGAACAGCGCCATCACGAACCCGGATGCCTGCCAGACGGCCGCCAGCACGACGGTATAGATCGCCATTTCGGGCTTGATCAGCCAGTCGAAGGTGAAATTTTCGAACCCCCAGCCGCGGATCGCCTGCTGGATGCCCAGGCCCGGGTTCAGGATCCATTTCCAGGCGGTGCCCGTCACGATCAGCGACAGCGCCATGGGATAGAGATAGATGGTGCGCAGGACGCCCTCGGCCCGGATCTTCTGGTCCAGGAAGATCGCCAGCATCAGCCCGATCGCCATCGAGATGACGATGAACAGGGCGCCGAAGATGAACAGGTTGTTCATCGCCACGTCCCAGCGGGGGGCGTCGAACAGCCGCTGATATTGCGTGATACCGTCCAGTTCATAGCGCGGCATCAGCCGCGAGCGGGTGAAGCTAATCCAGGCCGTCCAAGCGATGAAGCCATAGACAAAGACCAGGATCGCCACGAAGGACGGCGCCAAGACGACCTTGGGCACGTTGCGTTCAAGCCATTCCATTCCGGTAAACCCCCAAAGAAAAACCCCGCGCCCGCGATCCGGGGCGCGGGGTCGTCAGGCCGTGATCACATCGCGTTGGCGACGGCGTCGGCCAGTTGCGCCACGGCGTCGTCCGACGACATGTCGCTGTTGAAATGCGCGGTCACCACGTCGGTGATCGCACCGGCCGGCGCGCCGCGCAGCGCCATGCCATGCGCATAGCTGGGCAGCAGGGAGCCGTTTTCCGCATCCGCGGTCATGTCGGCGTTCGACTGCTTGGCGCAGTCGTCGAAGTCGTCCAGCGCAACGTCGGTGCGGGCCGGGATCGAGCCCTTGTTCAGGTTGAACGTCTTCTGGAAGTCCGGGCCCATGATCAGGCTGGCCAGAAGGGCCTGGCCCTGCTGCTTGTCCTCGCCGTCCAGCTCGAAGAAGGCGAAGCTGTCGACGTTGTAGAGGAAGCCCTCGCCCGGGGTGGGCGCGCAGACGAAGTCGACGCCCGGCTGCTTGCCGGCGGCCAGGAACTCTCCCTTGGCCCAGTCGCCCATGATCTGGAAGGCGGCCTCGTTGTTCATGACCATGGCCGTGGCCAGGTTCCAGTCACGACCCGAGAAGTTGTCGTCGACAAAGCCGCGGATGGTCCGCATCTGGTCGAAGACCTGCTTCATCGTGTCCGAGGTCAGCGCCTCGGGGTCCAGATCGACCAGCGCCTGCTGATAGAATTCCGGCCCGCCCAGGCCCAGAACGACCGTCTCGAAGATGGTCGCGTCCTGCCAGTTCTGACCGCCATGGGCCAGGGGCGTGATGCCCGCGGCCTGCAGCTTCTCGGCCGCGGCGTTGAACTCTTCCCAGGTCGTGGGCATCTCGATGCCGTTCTCGTCCAGGATCTGCTTGTTGCCCCAGATCCAGTTCACGCGGTGGACGTTCACCGGTGCGGCGCACCACTGGTCCTCGCACTTCATGTGGGCGGCGATCTGCGCGGGCAGCACGTCCGCCCAGCCGTTCTCCTCGGCAACGGTGCCGATGTCGGCCAGGCCGGTCTCCTCGTACCATTCCTGGATCGCGGGGCCCTTCAGCTGCACGGCGGTCGGCGCGTTGCCGGCCAGCACTCGGGCGCGCAGTGCGGTCATCGCGGCGTCACCGCCGCCGCCGGCCACGGGCATGTCGGTCCAGGTGCCGCCCTCGGCCGCGAACTGCTCCTGCAGGACGGCGACCGATTTCGCCTCGCCGCCGGACGTCCACCAGTGCAGCACCTCTGCGGTGGGTTCGGCCATCGCCGGCGCAGCCAGCATCACGGCGGTCGAAGCCGCCAGAACGGATTTGATGTTCATGGATCCTCCCAGATCTATCCCGCGCGGATTCGGTGATCCGCGTGTGGGTCGATCATGCCGCAAGCCCAGTCATGTCCGCAACGCAGTGCAGCCATGCGCCCAGCAGTTTTCGCAGCGTTACGTTACAAACTGTTACGTAACCCCTCCCTGCGATGCTAGATCACGGATCGGAGGACTGTTGATGAGCCTGCACCGCCTTCTGCTGGTCGAGGATGACGCCGACATGGCCGCCATGCTGGCCGCCTATCTGCAGCGCCACGGCCTGCACGTGACGCGCGCTGACAGCCGCGTGACCGCGCTGGCCGCGCTGCGCGGCGGCCGGGTGGACCTGATCCTGCTGGACGTGTCCCTGGGCGATGACGACGGCGTGGCGATCTGCGCCGAGATCCGCGAGGCGCAGGACGTGCCCATCATCATGGTCAGCGCCCTGTCCGCCGACCACCAGCGCATGGCCGGCTACGAGGTCGGTGCGGACGACTATATCGCCAAGCCCTTCAACCCCGACCTGCTGCTGGCGCGCATCCGGGCGGTGTTGCGCCGCGCGGGCCGGGCACCCAGCCTGTCCCACCGCAAGCGCGACAGCGTGCTGCGGTTCGCGGGCTGGCGCTATGACGCGCGGCGCGACGAGGTGACCGCCCCCGGCGGCTGGCAGGTCAGCCTGTCGTCACGCGAAACAGCGCTGCTGCGGGTGTTCCTGGCCAATCCGCTGATCCCCCTGACCCGCGACGAGATCGCCGCCGCGCTGGACGACGACGAGGCGGCCGAGGGGCGCGCGATCGACATGCTGGTCGGCCGCCTGCGCCAGAAGACCGACCCGGCGCTGATCCGGACCGAACGCGGGCTGGGCTATGTGCTGTCGGCCGAGGTCGCGCGTGACGCTGACTGACCGCCTGTCGCTGCGGGTGGTGGCAAGCCTGTGGGTCGTGCTGGCGATGCTGGCGGGCGGCGGGTCGGTCTGGCTGTGGACCGCCAGCGACGCGGCCTGGGACGCGCATCTGAACCGCGCCTATATCGCCGGTCTGGCGCTGGCCGACAGCCTGGAGGCGGGCAGCGCCCTGCCCCAGGGCCTGTCCCAGGTCCAGCTGCGCGCCGCGCCCGACCTGCCGCCCGGCTGGCGGCAGACGGTGATCACCCTGACCGGCGGCGGCAGGCCCGACCTGTCGCAGGGCGCGCGGCTGTCGGTGCGCATCCAGTCGCCCGACCTGACCTATCCCGCGGCCGAGGTGCAATCCGTCGGCGGCGGCAGCCAGGCCGCGGGCCTGGCCTCGATCACCCGCACCCTGGCGCGGTTCTGCAGCGAGCCGCGACTGTTCGTCCAGCAGGACACCGGCCCATGGATCCGCGTGGACGGTGCGCCCGTCTGGGGCTGCCAGGCCGCGCCGCCCGACCGCCGCCTTCTGGCTGGCGCGCTGGCCCTGGGGGCGCTGGCCCTGCTGCTGGGCTGGGTGGCGGGGGTCGCGGGGGCGTTCACCGCCTTTGCGGCCGCGCTGCGCGATCATCGCGCCCGCACCGCCGCCCTGCCCGTCGGCGGCGTGATCGAGCTGCGCCAGACCGCCGAGGCCGTGAACGCCTATGTCGCCCAGGACCGCGCCGCGCTGGAGAATCGGGCCCTGGTCCTGTCGGGGGTCAGCCACGACCTGGGCACGCCCGCCACCCGTCTGCGCCTGCGCAGCGCGATGATCGAGGATGCCGCCCTGCGCGACCGGCTGGACCGCGACATCGACGAGATGACGACGATGATCGACGGCGTCCTGACCTATACCCGTGCCGAAATCGGGGCCGAACCGTTCCGCCAGCTGTCCCTGACATCCCTGGCCGAGGCGGTCGTGGCCGATTACCAAGACGTGGGCCTGCCCGTGACGCTGCGCCAGTCGTCGCTGCCCCCTGCCCGCGCCGGCACGCTGTTTTCCCGAACCACCAGCCGTCCGACGGTGGACAGCCACGCCCTGCTGATGCGCGGCCAGCCCACCGCGCTGCGCCGCGCGTTGTCCAACCTCATCGACAACGCGTTGAAATACGGGCGCGAGGCGCAGGTGCTGACCGGCGGCGACGCGGACGAGGCCTGGATCTCGGTCACCGACCGCGGATCGGTCCTGACCGAGGACGACTTGGCGCGCCTGACAGGGGCCTTTCAGCGCGGAGAGAATGCCGGCACCGCCAGCGGCGTCGGGCTGGGCCTGGCCATTGTGTCGACCATCGCCGCGCAGCATGGCGGACGGCTGGAATTCCACCGCGCGCCGCAGGGGCTGGAGGCCCGCCTGGCACTGGCGCGCAGCTGGGCGTAAGACGGGCCGACGGAACTCTTGCGAACAAAACCGCGTTTTGTTGGGGAATTCGCAAGAAAGGCTATCATCATGACCCGTGCAGACCGCATCACCCGCCTTGGCTGCGCCGGCGTCGTGGCGCTGCTCAGCGTCACGCCGGCGTTGTCGGCCAGCCCCAATCAGCCGGTTCAGGGCTGGAGCGCGATGCAGGGCATTGAGCCTGCTGCCCTGCTGGAGGACATCCAGACAATGCCGGTTTCGGAAATGGCCGTCGATGACCAGCCCTATTGCGCCGATGATGCGGAAATCGCCGCGACGTTGGAGCAGGATTTTGCGGAACATCCCGTCGACATGACCGGCGTGCAAGGCACGCAGCTGTGGGGGTCCGATCAGCTGGGGACATGGACACTGGTTGCGCCGCGCGATGATCAGACCAGCTGCATCATCGCCAGTGGCATCGGCTTCAGTGATGACCGCAGCACGCAGGCCTATTTCCAGGTCGCAGGGCTGTAATCAGCCCACGCGACGCAGGAAGGCCCGCGTGCGGTCGTCCTGCGGGTTGCCGAAGATCTGCGCAGGCGGCCCCTGTTCCACAATGCGCCCACCTTCCATGAAGACCACCCTGTCCGCAATTTCGCGGGCAAACTGCATTTCATGGGTCACGATCAGCATGGTCTGGCGTCCGTCGGCGATGCGGCGGATCAGGTCCAGAACCTCGCCCACCCATTCGGGGTCCAACGCGCTGGTCGGTTCGTCGAACAGCATCAGGTCCGCATCCAGCGCCATCGCGCGACCGATGCCGACGCGCTGCTGCTGACCGCCGGACATGGCCGCCGGATAGCTGTCGCCCCGATCCGCCAAGCCGATCTGAGCCAGAATGTCATCCGCCCGCGCCCGCGCCTTGTCGGCGGACCAGCCGCGCACGGTGGTCAGCCCTTCGGTGATGTTGCCGCGGGCGGTCTTGTTGGCGAACAGCGCATAGTTCTGGAACACGAACCCCGTCCGCCGCCGCAGGCCCAGGATCTGTGCCTTGGTCGCGCGTGCGGTATCGACCGTCACGTCGCCCATGCGGATCGTGCCCTGATCGGGCGTGTCCAGCCAGTTCAGGCAACGCAGCAGGGTCGATTTCCCAGTTCCTGACGGCCCGATGATCGCCACGCGTTCGCCCGGCTCCAGGCACAGGTCGATGCCGTCCAGAACCGTGTTGTCGCCAAAGCGCTTGACCAGTCCGGTGATCTCGATCTGACAGCTCATCGTGCGACGGCCTTTCCAAGGCTGGATTCCAGCCGGCGCTGGCCGACCGACAGGGTTTCGACGATCACCCAATAGAACAGCGCGACCACCAGGAACGCCTCCAGGTACAGAAAGCTGCCTGCGGCCTCCTTCTGGGCGGCGCCCATCATCTCGGTCACCCCCAGGGTGAAGGCCAGCGAGGTGCTTTTGATCATGTCGATGAAATAGTTCATCAGCGTCGGCGCCGCGGTCCGCGCAGCCTGGGGCAGGATGATCCGGCGCAGCAGCTGGCCTTGCGTCATGCCGATGGAGGCTGCCGCCTCCCACTGGCTGCGGTCGACGCCCAGGATGGCGCCGCGGATGCTCTCGGCCATATAGGCCGAGAAATGCAGCGTCAGGCCGATGATTGCGGCGGTGACGCCGTCGATGCCGGTCATCGCCGGAACGATCTGGGGCAGGCCGAAATAGAACAGGAACAGCTGCACCAGCAGCGGCGTGCCGCGGAAGAAGCTGATGAACACCGCCACGATGCGGTCCAGGACCGGCACGCGCAGCACGCGCACGATGGCCAGCGCCGACCCCAGGGTCAGCGCCGCCACCATCGCGACGATCGCCATGAACAGCGTCAGCGGCACATAGCCGGCGATGACCGGGACCAGGTCCCACATGTAGGCGGTGTCCAGAGGCCGCATGTTACTGCGACACGGGCTGCGTCACGTCGGCATCCAGCCATTTCTGAGAGATCTCGGCCAGGGTGCCGTTCTCCTTCAGGGTGGTGATGGCCGCGTCAACGCGGTCGCGCAGCGCCTGACCGGCCTCGTCGTTGCGGAAGGGCAGGGCGTTCCTGATCTCCGAGAAGGGCTCTCCGGCCAGTTCCAGCGGCAGCGGGCTCTGCGCGATCACCTGGGCCGAGGACACGCGGTCCATGACGAAGGCGTCGACCCGGCCCAGCGCCGTGTCCTGTTCGATGTTGCTTTCATAGGTGCGGATGTCGATCTGGTCGGCATTGGGCAGTTCGCGCAGCAGCTGTTCGAAGTTCGACCCCAGGTTCACCGCGACCGTCTTGCCGTCCAGGCTATCCGGCCCCTCGATCGCGGCCGGGTTGCCCTCGCGCGTGACGATCTGGGCGCCGTCATAGACATAGGGCTGGGTGAAGGCGAATGCCGCCTCGCGTTCGGGGGTGATGGTGATCTGGTTGGCGATGGTGTCGATGCGGTTCGATTCCAGCGCGCCGATCAGGCCCGAAAAGGACATCGTGACGAATTCGACCTCGTCGCCGGTCTCTTCGGCGATGGCGTTCAGGAAATCCACCTCGAAGCCCTGCAGTTCATCCGCACGGGTGAAGGTGAAGGGGAAATAGCCGCCGGACATCCCGACGCGGATCGTGTCGGCCGCGGCGGGCAGGGCGGTGGTCAGGGCAAGGGCGGCGGTCAGGACAAGCGTGCGCACGGGAAATCTCCATAGGTTCTTGGACGTTACCTGCGATCTGGCAATGCGATCCGCAAGCGGGGCGGTGGCAGAAAAGGACAAAGATGCGGCAGGCCGCAGCACCGCAGGAACAAGCCCTGCTGGCGCAACGGCGGGCGGGGAACTTCGTTCCATGACGGGTCCGGGGACCGCGATCAAGCGCGCGAAGGCCGCGTCATCGCCTTGATCGTGGCGACATGGGCGGGGTCGGCTGCCAGGGCATCGGTGGCCAGGGCGCACGCGGCCTCCATCAGGTCGGGCGCGGGCAGGATGCGGTCGACCAGGCCCCAGGCCAGCGCCTCGGGCGCGTCGATCCGGGCGCCGGCCATCAGGATCATCCGCGCCCGCGCGGGCCCCACCAGCGCCACCAGGCGCGCCGGGTCGCTTGGCTGCGGCAGAAAGCCCAGCCGCATCACCGGATAGAAGAACCTTGCATCGGGCACCGCCAGGCGGATGTCGCAGGCCAGCGCCATGCCGAAGGCGCCCCCGGCCAGCGACCCGTTCAGCGCGGCGACGGTCAGGCAGGGCAGGGCGGCCAGCGCGGCGGACAGATCCTCCCATTCGGGGGCCGTGGCCAGACCCGCGCGGGCCTGGTCCAGGTCCGCGCCGGCCGAAAAGACCCGGCCCGCCCCGGTCAGGATCAGCGCCCGCGCGCCGCTGTCCAGGGCCTGCGCCACACCCGCGCGCAGGTCGCGCAGCATGTCGGCGGTCAGGGCGTTTGCCTTGTCGGGGCGGTCGATCGTCAGCAGGGACAGGCCGTCCCGGTGGTGGCTGCGGATCACGACTTGTTCCCTTTCCCTTTCGGCGGCACTGTGTCAGGAATCCCCCCGATTTCAGGTTTGCGAAAGGTATCCGCCATGAACCGTCCCCTTGCAACCTCGGCGCTTGCGCTGATCCTGGGCGCGGGCCCGGCCCTTGCAGACGTCACCCCCGCCGAAGTCTGGCAGAGCCTGCAGGACAGCTATGAACAGATGGGCTATGCGGTCCAGGTCGGGTCCGAGGATGCCTCGGACGAGGCGATCACCCTGACCGACGTGGTCCTGACCGTCGACGGAGAGGCCGATGCCCCGGACATGATCCTGACCCTGCCCGAAATCGTGCTGACCGCGGTCGGCGACGGCACCGTGCGGTCGGTCGTGGGCGGCCAGATGACGCTGGAGAGCAGCGCCGTGCCCGAGGGCGACGACGAGGCCGTGGGCTTTTCCATGACCATGGACGCCCCCGGCAACGAGACGATCAGCTCGGGCACGCCCGAGGCGCTGACCCATGACGTGACCATGCCCACGCTGACCATGTCGGGCCGCGCGCTGGACGACCGGAACGAGGTTCCGCTGACCGCCACGCTGACCGGCGTCACCGGCAGCCAGACCGTCACCACCGCCGCCGACGGCGCCAGCACCCAGACCTTCGAGGGTCGCGCCGATGCGCTGGAGGCGCAGATCACCGCCTCGGGGCCGTCGCTTGCCGCCACAGATGCGCCTGAAACCGCGCCCGACGCCACCGACGCGCCGGAGGCATCCGAGGCGCCCGACGCCCCGGCGGCCACCGCAGAGACCGATGATTTCCAGGCCACGATCACCATCGCCGACCTGACCATGCAGGGCGACGGCACCAGTCCTGCGGGCGAGGTCAACTTTGGCAGCCAGCCCACGCAGGCGCTGCAGGCGGGCTTTGGCGGCAAGGGCAGCTTTGCGATGGGCGCGACCAGCGGCAGCTTCACCGCCAGCACCCTGACCGCGGATGGCAGCCGCAACGATTCCGAAGGCAGCTTTCAGGCGGCAAGCGGCACGCTGGCCGTCGGCATCTCCAAGGACGGCCTGTCCTACGAGGGGGGGCTGACGGACATGACGACCAACCTGACCGCCACGGGCATGCCCTTCCCGATCGCCTATGGCGCGGCGGAGAACCGGTTCCGGCTGGCCATGCCGATCGTGGCATCCGACCAGGAACAGCCCTTTGCGTTGACCTATGTCCTGGACGGGCTGACGCTGGACGACGCGATCTGGCAGGCGCTGGACCCCGAGGCGGCGCTGCCGCGCGATCCGGCCAGCCTGACCATCGACCTGGAAGGGACGGCGCTGCTGACGCAGAACTTCATGGATCCCGACTTTCCGCAGCCGGTGGAGCCCGGTCCGGACGGCGCCGCGCCCATGCCCCTGCAGCCGCGCAGCCTGACCATCAAGGAACTGGCCCTGGACGCCGTGGGCGCCACCGCCGACCTGTCCGGTGCGCTGACCTTCGGCGAGGATCCCAGCCAGCCCCTGGGCAAGATCGAGGGCACGTTCGGCGGCATCAACGGCCTGCTGGACACGCTGGTCGCGATGGGCGTCGTGCCGCAGGAGCAGCTGATGGGTCCGCGCATGATGATGGCGATGTTCGCCCGCCCGGTCGAGGGCAACCCCGACCAGCTGCAGACCGAGATCGAGTTCCGCGAGGGTGGTGCGATCTTTGCCAACGGCCAGCAGATCCAGTGATCCGCATCCCTTGACAGCGGGCCGGGGCATCCGTCCCGGCCTGATCCTTTCGCCTGTGAGGCCCGCATGACCGACGCCGCCGACCCCCTTCGCCTTCAGCGCCTGTCCGAGGCGCTGATCGATGCCGCGCGCCGTGCCGGGGCCGACCAGGCCGACGCGCTGGCCGTCGACGGGCGGTCCGTCAGCATCGACATGCGGGCCCGCGCGCTGGAACAGGCCGAACGCGCCGAAGGGCTGGAGATCGGGCTGCGCGTGCTGGTGGGCGGGCGCCAGGCGGCGGTGTCGTCGTCCGACCACCGCGACGCCGCCATCGTCGAGATGGCCGCCCGCGCCGTCGCCATGGCGCGCGAGGCGCCGGTGGACGATCATCTGGGCCTGGCCGATCCCGGCCAGCTGGCGCGCCATCGCGACGCCGCCGGCCTGGAACTGGCCGAGGACGCGCCCGAACCCGAACCCCAGCACCTGCAGGACCTGGCGCAGCGCGCCGAGGCCGCGGCGCTGGACGTGGCGGGGATCTCTCAGGTCGAGGCGGCCAATGCCAGCTACAGCCAGCGGCGCATGTGGCTGGCCGCGTCGAACGGGTTTTCGGGTGGCTATGCCCGGACCGGGCATTCGCTGTCGGTCGTGGCAATCACCGGCGAGGGGCTGCGGATGGAGCGCGATTATGCGGGCGAATCCCGCACCTTCGCCGCCGACCTGCCCACCCCCGAGGAGATCGGCGCCCTGGCCGCGGAACGCACGCTGGCCCGCGCAGGCGGGCGCAAGCCGCCGACGGGCGCCTATCCCATCCTCTATGACCGCCGCGTGTCGGCCTCGCTGATCGGCCATCTGCTGTCGGCGGTGAACGGGTCGTCCATCGCGCGCGGGGCCAGCTGGTTGCGGCGCGACCTGGGCCAACCCGTCCTGCCCGCCGGGATGGACCTGGCCGAAGACCCGCTGCGCCCGCGCTATCCCTCGTCGCGCCCCTTCGACGCCGAGGGACTGCCCACGCGGGCGCGGATGATCGTGGCCGACGGCGTGCTGCAGGGCTGGACGCTGGACCTGGCCACGGCGCGCAAGCTGGGCATGGACAGCACCGCATCGGCGGCGCGGGGGCTGGCCTCCAGCCCGTCCCCCAGCCACAGCAACGTCATCCTGACGCCGGGGCGCGTCAGCCGCCAGGACCTGATCGAACGAATGGGCACCGGCCTGATCGTGACGTCGATGCTGGGGGCGTCGGTGAATGGCACCACGGGCGATTATTCCCGCGGCGCGGCCGGGTTCTGGGTTCAGGACGGCCGCATCGCCTGGCCGGTGAACGAATGCACCATCGCGGGCAACCTGCGCGACATGCTGATGACGCTGGAGGCCGCCGACGACGCCCTGCCGTGGCGCGGAACCGAGGTGCCCAGCCTGCTGGTCCAGGGCATGACCGTTGCCGGGGGCTGAGGCCGACCTGGACTTGCTGACCGCCGCCGCGCGGGACGCGGGGCGGATCGCCCTGCGGTTCTGGCGGCGCGATCCGCAGGCCTGGGACAAGGGGGGCGGCGCGGGCCCGGTGACCGAGGCCGACCTGGCGGTCAACGACGCCCTGCACGCGACCCTGACCGCCGCGCGCCCCGATTACGGCTGGCTGTCCGAGGAATCCGAGGCCGACCCCGCCCGCCTTGATGCCGAACATTGCTTCATCATCGACCCGATCGACGGCACCCGCGCCTTCATCGACGGGCAGGACGGGTTTTCCCATTCGCTGGCCGTGGCACGGGGCGACCGGATCGTGGCCGCGGTCGTCCACCTGCCGGTGCTGGACCTGACCTATGCTGCCCATGTCGACGGCCCCGCCACGCTGAACGGCGCCCCCATCGCCCCGACCGATGCAGCGATCGAGGGCGCACGGGTGCTGACCTATCGCGCGGTGGCCGATGCGCCGAACTGGCACAGCGGCATGCCCGGATTCCGGCGCGAGTTCCGGTCTTCGCTGGCGTGGCGGCTGTGCCTTGCTGCCGAGGGACAGTTCGACGCGGCGCTGTCGCTGCGCGCGGCGTGGGAATGGGACATCGCCGCCGGGGCGCTGATCGCGGAACGCGCGGGCGCGCGCGTGACCGACCGGCGGGGCCAGCCGATGCGGTTCAACAGCGAGGCCGCGCAGGTGGACGGGCTGATCGTGGCAGGCTCGCGCCTGCACGGTGCGCTGCTGGCCGCGCTGCGCTAGATCAGCCGTGATCCCGCGACCTGCAGCAGGCCCAGCCTGCGCAGGCTGTCCACCGGGTATCCGTCGCTGCCCATCAGGTCCAGACTGAAATCCGGCTCCAGCCTGCGCAGGGCCAGCAGGGCGCGGACGGTGCCTTCCTCGTCGCGTTGCGCATAACGCAAGGCGGCCAAGAAGCGCAGGGCAGGGCGGTTGTCGGGGGCAAAGCGGTGCACGGCCTCTAGGTGGCGGGTGGCGGCGGACAGATCGCCCGCGCGCATCATCGCCACCCCGATTCCCAAGTGCCAATTGGCGGGGTTCAGGCTGGACAGCGCCTGGTCCAGCCCGGCCCGCGCCTGCGCCGCGGAATCGGCAAAGCGGTCGACACCGGCCAGCGCGCGGGAATGGGCCAGCCGCGCCAGGGGGTTGCCCGGATCGGACAGCACGGCCTGGCGCGACAGGTCGAAGGCGATCTGGTCACGGTCCAGATAGGCCTCGACCACCGATTGCACGGCAAGGGCGGTGGCGTGGAAGGGCGCGGCCTGACGGGCGCGGGCGGCAAGCTCTGCCGCCTCGGCGATGGCCTGGCGGGGATCGGGGGTCAGGCGTTCAAAGGCGTGGGTCGTGCGGATCCAGGCGCGCAGCGACAAGGTCACTGCCGGGGTGATGCTGTCGCCCAGCTGCGCCAGGACCTGATCGGCGCGCGCCAGACGGGACGCGGAAAAGCTGAACACGTCCGCGAACGAGATTCCCATCGCCGCCCCAAGCGCCCGCCCCTGGTCCAGCACCTGCAGCATCCCCAGGCAACAGCGCGCGGCCAGGTCGTCCAGCCGTCCATCCAGGCCGGCCAGCGGCGCCGTCAGCCTCTGTAACCACATCACCCGGCCCGACGGCTGGTGGATCAGCCGCACCAGCAGGCTGAAGACGCCGCCCTGCACGTTCGCCATCGACGATACCCGTACATAGGCCCCCCGCGGCGCAGCCCCCGGCGAAAGGACCGCGATGGGCAGCAGGTCTGCGGCCCTGCCCGCGGCCTCGGACAGGATCATCGTGGCAAGCACCATCGCATCCTGCCCGATGGACACCGGGTCGGACAGCAGCAGGTCGGGCAGCGCATCCGCCGTGGCGACCTGGGGCGTACGGGCGGCCGCGGTCTGGCGCGCATCGCGCAGCCAGTCCTCGAACTCCGGGTCGGGGATGTCCAGGTCGGCCGCGAATTCAGGCACCTGGCCGTCGGGACCGGGGCGGGCGGCCAGATCCACCTGCACCCGGTCGGGGTCCAGCCCGACCCAGCCCGGCCCCGTGACCAGCGCGTCGCGGGCGGGGCCAAGGCCTTGGCGGATCTCTCTCAGCAGCTGGCGCAGGCTGGCATTGCCGTGATCGGGGTCGCGGTCACTGAACAGCAGGTCCTGCAGCCGCGCCCGCGTGACGCGCAGGCCCCGGGCCGTGCCCAGTACCGCCAGCGCCCCCCGGGCCCGCATGCCCCGCGGCGTCAGACGGCGGTCGCCCGGGCCGGTCATCTCGACCGGACCGATCAGGTGCAGGGTCAGACGGTCCATGGCGTTGTCCCAAAGGGCGATTTGCAAAAGGTTATCCAATCACGGCTTCGTGTGATAGATTAATCGGGTCACCCGTTCCTGTTTTCCCTGGTGCATCATGTCCCTGTTCCACGCCAAACATGCCAAGCATGCCAAGTCCGACGACATGCCGGACGGCCAGGGGGCGCTTTTGTCCCTTGCCCTGATGCGCACGCGCGATGCGATCGCGGGGACCGAGGATCCGCAGGGCCGGGGCGGTTCCCCCGCCATGCTGGCGCCGGGTGCGCGGCTGGCGCGGCTGGACCCGGACCACCGCGCCGCAATCCTGTTGGCGGAACTGTCCGAGGATCTGCCCCTGTCGGCCGATGACGGGGTCGCCGGTGCATCATCCGCCAGCCTGCTGTGCCGCCAGGCGGACGGAACCTGCGCCTCGCTGGTGCGGATCGACCGGCCCGATCTGGTGCAGTTCCGCGAGGCTGCGGCGATGGTCGGGCATTACGCCGAACTGCGCCCCGACCGCGCCCCCGAGATCGAGGTCCAGACCCACGGCCTGATGCCGTTCTTTGCCGCGATCCGCCCCCTGGAGCCGTCGCGGAACCCCGCCACGCTGGAGATGCTGGCCCGCGCGATGGACCTGACCACCGCCGCGGTCATGCGTCTCAAGCTGGCGTTGGCCTGTCCGCGTCCCACGCAGTTCAGCGACCTGATCCAGCCGATGATCGCCTGTCCCAGCCATCCCACCCTGCCCAGTGGCCATGCGACCCAGGCCTTTTGCCTGGCCACGCTGCTGACGCGGCTGGACGACCCACGGGCGCCGCTGCAGGCCGACGACCCGCTGTTCCGACTGGCCTGTCGCATCGCGGTGAACCGGACGGTGGCCGGCGTGCATTTCCCCGCCGACAGCGCCGCGGGGGCGGTGTTGGGGTTGCAGCTGGCGCATTACATGCTGGCCCGCGCCGATCCGGCCGCGACCGCCCACGGGGCGCAGTTCGACGGGCGGCTCTATCACGACGGCGGGGCCGTGCGCGATTTCCACTATGGCATCCTGGCCGAGATGCTGGACGACGCCGATCCCGCCACAAGGCTGCGGGGACCTGCACTGACCCCGCGCCCCGCGCCGTTATGGGCCACGCTGGTCGCGCGCGCCCGGGACGAACGGGCGGACCGGTGGAGCTGACAGCCACATGGACTACCCCGGGTCCCGCCCCGGCGGGGCTGTCGCCCGCGCTGGTGGAGTGGTGCCGGCGACACCGGGCGCCCCCGCCCACATCCGCGCCCGACCTTCCCGCGCTGATGGCGCAGGCGTTCGGGCGGATGGATCAGTCCTGGTTCCTGCCATCCGCGGTCCTGCCCCCGGACGCGGTGAACCGTGACCCGGCCCCTGCGGGCGCCGGACCGCTGATGGCTGCGGGCGCGCTGCCGGACCCGGACCGGGGCTGCATCATCGCCGTCATCGACGATGCCATTCCGTTCGCACATCAGCACCTGCGCCTGCCCGGTGCGCTGTCGCGGGTGGCGTCGCTGTGGGTCCAGGATGCCCGCGTCGATCCCGACGGTCCGGGCCGCGACCTGCCATGGGGAATCGAGCTGCGGGGCGCCAGGATCGGCGGCTGGCTGGCGGGACTGGAATCGGGCGCGATCGCGGCCGAGGATGCGGTCTATCGCAGGGCCGGGGTCGTGGCGATGGACCGCCGCACGACGCACAGCGCGGCCTTTGCCGCGGGTCACGGCGCGGCGGTGGCGCTGTTGGCCGCGGGCTTTGCGCCGGACGATCCGCGTGCCCGCGATCATCCGGTGATCGGCGTGACGCTGGCCCCCGGGGTGATCGCGGACACCTCGGCCACGCTGGCCCAGGACCCGCTGCTGGCCGCCATCGTCTTCGTCATCACCCGCGCCCGGATGCTGTGCCGCCAGGTCGAGGCCGCGCATGGCCTGCTTGTGGACAGCGTGCGCCTGCCCGTGGTGCTGAACCTCAGCTTGGGGCTGACAGCGGGGCCACGCGACGGCACAGGCCTGCTGGAACGTTTCTTGGATGCGCTGGCGACCCATGCGTCCACCGGGCTGGGGCCGGTGCATGCGGTGCTGCCCACCGGCAATCATCGCATGGCGCGCCTGCGCGCGACCCTGCGTCCCCAGGGCAGGATCGGATGGCAACTGCCGCCCGACGACGGGACCCAGACCCCGCTGGAGATCTGGGGGCCGGTCCGTCCCACGCGACCGGACTGGCCCATGCGGATCGGGCTGACGCCACCTGGCGGGACCGAGGCCCGGACCCGCTTTTGCGCCCCCGACCAGTCCAGCACGCTGCGCGACGGGCGGGGGCGCGATCTGGGGCGGGCGTTCTATCGGGTGATGCCGCATCCCGACGGCTGGCGCGAATGCATGACGCTGATCATGGCACCGACCTGCCCCGCGGCCGCGGGCGACAGCTGGGCGCCGCCCGGCCGGTGGGGGCTGGCGCTGGTGCAGGGGGACGGCGATCACGCGGTGTCGGTCCAGCGTGACGACGTCCTGCGCGGTTTCCCGCGAGAGGCGCGGCAAAGCTGGCTGTCCCAGCCCGCCTATGCCGACATGGACGCCCGGGGGTTTCCCGTCCTGCTGGACCCGCGGACCGCTGTCCCCGCGCGGGTACAGCGGGCGGACACGGTGAACGCCTATGCGACGGGGCGGCACGGCCTGCGGGTGGGCGCGGTGGACCGGTGCGGGCGGGGGCTGGCCTATGCCTCGTTGATCGGGGCGGCGCAGGGCGGTGATCTCTTGGCCTGCGTGGACCGGTCGCAGGCCCGGCCCGGCATGATCGTGCGCGGCCGCACCAGCGGCAGCTTTGCCGTGATGAGCGGCAGCTCGATGGCGGCCCCTCAGGCGACACGCTGGCTGGCCGGACACCTGGCCGACGGGGCGCGGCCCGACAGCCGCGCGGCGATCATCCGGCTGGCGCAGGGGGCGACGGACGTCCCCGTGCCGGTCCTGCCGACCGAACCGCAACGGGACTGATCCTTTCACGCCGGTTTCACGGCGGCATGCGAATCACGATGCACAGGACGAACGGATCGTCCGCAGGGGGACAGGCGATGAAGGACAAGGACACCGCGGAATTCCAGGACATGCTGGCCGCCCTGCGGATGCTGGGCGCGGACCCGGCGCCCGGCGCGTCGGTCGGGCGGGCGATGGCGCGGATGCAGACCACCGGCACCGCCGACCGGCCCAGCTGGGCCGCGCTGCAGCGGCTGGAGCGCGAGAACGAGCTGTTGATCGATCACGCGGAGATGCTGGCCTGCGCGCTTGGCGCCTGTCCGAACTGTTGGGGCACGCTTGAGGATTGCGAGGAATGCGGCGGCGTCGGGCGGCCCGGCGCCTTCAACCCGGACCGCACCTGCTTTGACCATTTCGTGCTGCCGGTCATCATCCGGGTGCTGGGCCACGGGCCCACCGAGACATCCGGCGCCTGATCCGCGCCGGAAGGGATACCTGCAGGGCCGTCTGTCGTGAGCGGTGTGGTGGTATTGGTGCCCGTCCTGCGGGTGGATCGGCGGAAGGCCGTCTGGGGCGGCCTTCCGCCGATCTTTTTCAGAACAGCGGCGGCAAGTCGAACGGATCGGACGCGGCCGGACGCGTGGTGGCGATGGTCGCCCCCGGCCCCGACAGCGTCGCGATCTGCTGTGCCAGGATCGAGATCGCCTGGCTGGCCGCGGCCGCCGTCGCGGCCGGCCCCTGCGCGGCCATCGGAACGCGGATGTCAAAACTGCGCGCGTGGTTCGTGCCGCCCCCCGACAGGCCGTCGTCGGACACGAAATACCGCCCCGACAGTCGATAGGTGGTGTCGGCCTGCGCCAAGGCGCGTTCGACGCGCACCTCCAGGATGCGGGCGGGGGGCTGGGCCAGGGGCCAGGGCTCGCTGATGACGGTGGCGCCGGACACGTCGCTGATCGCGCGGGCCAGCGTCGTGGTGAAGGACCGGGCCGGGTCGTCCGCCCACAGGTTGTCCGAATTGGACCGCACCGCCCCGTCGCCGGTCTGGAACGCGACCTCCTGGTCGGCGGCGTATTCGGGCAGGGACACGTCCTTGAGTTCCGCGGTGCCAAGGCGGTTGGGCACCTGGACCCCGGCCACCGGGGGGTCGATCAGGAAACGCCCGGTCTTTTCCGAGTTGGAACAGGCGCCCAGCAGGGACGCCCCGATCAGGACGGCGATGGGCAGGGCAGGCAGGCGCAGGGCGCGGTGGGGCAGCATCATGTCTATCGTCCCAGAATGAAGGCGCGGGGGTTGCGTTCGATCAGCCGGGCGACCGAGCCGATGGAGGAGGTGGCACGCCGCAGTTCGCGCAGCGCCCCGATCAGTTCGTTGTTGAAGGCCGACCGGTCGCCATAGCTGGCGAACAGCGTGTCGGCCCGCGCCGCGGTGACCTGCAGGCGCTGCAGCAGGTCGGGCAGCTGCTGGACCGAGGCCGCGATCTGGTCGGCGGCCTGGCTGGCGCTGTCCAGCGCGCTGTTAAGGCTGCCCACGGCGTTACCGTCGCGCAGGTCGTCCAGCAGGCCCGTGGCCGATTCCAGCACGTTGGACAGGTTGCGCGGCAGCTGTTCGGCATCCTCGCTGCCCAGCATGGCGCGCAGGTCGGCCAGGATTCCCTCGGCCTGCAGGCTGATCTCGGCAAAGCCGAACTCCTCGACCGAGGCGGCGGCGCTATCGATCTGTTCGACCATCTCGGGGACGCCCACGGCGGCCTCGGACACGGCGGTGAAGGCGGCGGAGGCCTCGTCCAGCATCCGGGCCAGGGTCTGGCCGCTTTCGGCCTGCCGCAGATCGCCCGTGATGGCGCTGATGTCGGCCAGGGCAACGCTGCCCCCCTCGATCGCCTCGCGCAGCGCACCGGGGATCGCACGGGTGTCCTGCGAGGTCGCCAGCGCGGTGATCCCGTCCAGCGTGTCGCGGGCCGAGGTTAGCAGCTCCTCGATGGGCAGGTTGCCGATGCGGTTGACCAGCCCCTGGGCGCTGGCGGTGAAATCGTCCAGATCGCCGGGCACCGACGGGATCAGCGGGTTCGGACCCGTTTCCAGATCGATCGTCGCCGGGCCCGCATCGGGCATGTCCACCAGTTCGACCATCAGGGTGGTGCCCAGGAATCCGGCGCTAGCCACGCGCGCGCGCAGGCCGTCGCCGACCTCCTCGGTCAGCAGGGCCAGCGCGTCGTCGGCGGTCGATCCGTCCGGCAGGCCCATGCGCCGCGGAGAGATCACCATGCTGACCAGCTGGCGCGGCACGGTGTTGCCCTGCTCATCCTCGGTCAGGCTGACGGCCAGGTCGGTCACGCGACCGACGCGCAGGCCCTGGAACTGGACATCGGCGCCGGTGGACAGGCCCTCGACGCTGTCGTCGATCAGTATCCCCACGCGCAGCAGGCGGGTGTCGTCATCCTCGAACCGGGCGGTGCGGGCCGTGCCCTCGTCCGCCTGAACGGCGAATTCCTGTCCGGGTTCGATGGGCGCGCCGCCGCTGACAAACGTCTCGAAGGCCACGCCGCCCTGCAGGAGCGACGACAGCGAATTGACGTTCAGCGCCACCCCCTGCGTCCCAAGCGAGACCGAGAAGCCGGACGTGTCCCAGAAGACGGTCGCGCTGGTCAGCCGCGCGTCATGGGGTGCCTCGACAAAGGCGTCCACGATGACGCGGTCGGTGCCGGAATCCACGCGGATGTTCTCCAGCCGCCCGACCTGAACGCCGCGGAACAGGACCGGGGCTCCTTCGGACAGGCCGTCGGCGGTCTCCATCGACAGGGTGACCCAGGTGCCGGGCTGATCGTTGCGGATCAGCGGCGGGCGGTCCAGTCCGGTGAAGCGTGCGGCCGGCTCGGACACCTCTGCGTCCCAGTAACCCTCGATGAAGGCGCCGCTGAGGACCGTGTCCAGACGGGTGACCCCCTGGGCGCTGACCTGCGGGCGGACGATCCAGAAGGACGCGTCGGCATCGATGAACTGCGCCACGTCGGTGTCCACGCGGACCGACACCACGACCCGCGACAGATCGTCGGTGAACTTGACCCCCTCGACACCGCCCACGGTGATCTCGCGAAAGCGCAGCGTGGTCTCTCCGGGCGTGATGCCGGTGGCGTCCGCGAATTCGATCTCGATCACGCTGCCCCGGTCGCGGAACGCGTTCCAGGCGATGCCAAGCGTCACGATCAGCGCCACGATGGGCACGATCCAGATGACGTTGATACCGGCCTGGGCCGCGCGGGCGGCCGTCTTGCGCACCGGGCTGGCCGGCGTCAGGGGCGGGGGTGTGTCCGTCATGAGGTCGTGATCCTTGGGCGTTCGTACTGGAAATGCAGTTGGTCAGGGTTCGCGGCGGGTGCGCAAGGGCAGGCCGCGCCAGATCAATCGTGCGTCAAAGCTTTGCGCAGAAAGCATCGTGAAGGCAACCGACAGGGCAAAGGACACCGCGGCCGGTCCCGGCCGGATCGAGGCGACGAAGCCCAGCTGCACCAACGCCGACAGGATGGCCACGACAAAGACGTCGATCATCGACCAGCGACCGATGAATTCGACGACCTCATAGACCTTCAGCCGCGAATGGGCCTGCTCCACGCTGGCCGGGCGGCCCGCGACGACGGCCAGCCAGGCGATGGCCAGGAACTTGCCCACCGGCACGATGACCGAGGCCACGAAGACGATCAGCGCGATGTCGTAATTGCCGTAATGCATCAGCTCGACCACGCCGCCCAGGATCGTCGCCTCGGAATTGCCGGCAAGGCCCGCGAAGGTCTGGGTGCTCATCATCGGGAAGACGTTGGCGGGGATATAGGCGATCAGCCCGGCCAGCCACCACGCCCAGACCTTCTGCAGGCCGCGCCGGTCGGGCGCGACCAGATGCGCGCCGCAGCGGTGACAGCGGGCCTGATCCTGGGGCCAGACCCGGCCGCAACGGTGGCACCCCGACAGCCCGGCGCGATGCGCGGTCAGGACGGGGGCATCGGGCTGTCCGGCAGGCGCGCTCATGCGTCGCCGGGGGTGGTCAGGGGGGCGGGGGTCTTGGCCTGATACTCGGTTTTCATGCCGGCATCCTCGATCGCGTCCCAGATCGAGGTCTGGCACATGAAGGCACGGCTGGCGAGGTTCACGAAGATCAGCGCGCAGAATGCCCAGAAGGCCGGGCCCAGATGGACGGTGGCAAGACCTGCGACCTTGATCAGCGCGACCGCGGTGCCGATGACAAAGATCTCGGCCATGGACCAGGGGCGCAGCAGTTCGGACCAGCGGAAGGCGATGGCCGCGTGGCGATGCGGAGGACGCCCCTGCGCCAGCGGAACCAGCGTATAGAGCAGCAGGAACGCGCGCAGGATCGGCAGGCCGATGATCATCGCCAGAACCGCCAAGACCAGCGGCAGCAGAACCCCGTCGGCAAAGGCCAGCGCCACGTCGAACAGCGAGCTGGCATTGCCGAAGCCCATCGCCGACACCTCCAGGAAGGGAAAGAACACCGCCCCCACCAGCAGCACCATCGAGGTGAAGGCCAGCGCGATCAGCTGCGCGAACGCGCCGTCGCGCGGCTTGGCCAGGACCGTGCCGCAACGGATGCAGCGCGCGGTCTCTCCGACGTCCAGATCCTCCTGGACATGCAGGGCGTCGCAGAGCGGGCAGGCAATCAGCCCTTCCCCGGTCGACAGATCATATGTTTGTTCGCGTTCCATGCGCCGAAGATAAGCCTGACGGCCTGCGGTGCAAGCATGGCGCGAGCGGGCCACGCAGAATTGCACGCAGGCGCGGCGCTAATGCCGCGATCCGGCCCGCGCCGCCGATGTCAGGACGACCTGTCGCGGGCTGTTTCCGCCCGCGGAACCGGCCTGGCCAAGCCGGAAGGTCAGCGCCAGGCGATAGGCGCCGGGCTGGGAATCGGTGGTGACATCGCCCTCCAGCTGCATCGAGAACGCCTCGATCAGCTGGCTGCCCAAGCCAGTGCCGCCCGCGGCCTCGTCCGGGCCGGTGGAGTTCACCACCTCCAGAAGGCCCTGCCCCGGCGTGGGAGAGGTCAACGACACGCGCACCCACGGATCGCCGCCATCCGCCGGATTGCCCGCGTATTTCATGGCGTTGGTGAAGGCTTCGGTCGTCAGCAGGGTCAACGGCACCGCCTGGTCGGGCAGCATCGTCAGCGGCTGGATGTCGGTCTGAACCTGCAGGTGACGGCCTGCGCTGGCCGATGCGGTGGTCAGCTGGGCGATGATGTCGGCGATCAACCGGTCGGCATAGACCTGATCCAGTTGTTCGGCCTGATACAGGTTGCGATAGATCGTGGCCAGCGCCGCCACCCGGTCCTGGACCGAGCGCAGCACGCGCTTGGCGTCGCGGTCGTCGATCAGGCGGCTTTGCATGTTGATGATCGAGGCGATCAACTGAAGGTTGTTCTTGACCCGGTGATGGACCTCCTTGAGGAGGACGGTCTTTTCGGCGACGGCCTGCTCCATCGCCTCTTCGTCGCGGATCAGGATGCGGGCCATGTTATGAAAGGTCTGGCTGACATCTGCGATCTCGGTCGGCGCATCCGCCAGGACAGGGGGCGGGCTGTCGCGATTGCCGATGGCGAAACGACGCATCTGTCCGCGCAGGACGGTGATGTGGCGCAGGACCAGCCGGAACACCGCGAAATAGGCGACCGCCAACGACACAACCCACAGTGCCACCGGCAACATGACCGCGCCAAAGCGCGACAGCTGGAACAGGCCGACGCCGGCGATGCTGGGGCTCCAGCTGCCAAGGGCATAGACCAGGCCGGGGACCACCGGCACGACGGTGAAGACGCGCATCTCTCCGCTGTTGGCGCGGGCGCGGAAGGTCGCTTCTCCTTGTCCGGGCAGGCTGACCAGGGGCACGTCGCGGGGCAGCAGCTGGGCTGGGTCGTCGCCTTGGCTGGTATCCGCGATCAGCACGCGGCCGGAATTGTTGAAGGTCAGGATACGCGCGCCCTCGGTCCCGAAATCCATCGCATGGGTGGAACGCAGCAGCTCCTGCGTCAGGGACAGGGCGGTCAGGCCCAGGAATTCGCGGTCGCGATACAGGGGCTGCAGCACGACAACGACGGGTTCCCGGCTGACCGGCCCCTGGGCCATGGCGGTCACCGCGGTCATCGGATTCTGCATGAAATCGCGGACCATGTCGCTGTTCGACAGGTCCAGCTGCGGGTCGTCCGGCCCGGCGGAACTGCATTCGACGCGCCCATCCACCGGCACGAAGGCCGCATGGCGATAGGTGCCGCTGCGCTGCACGAAATTGCGCAGCAGATCCGAACACATGCCGGGCTGGCCGGCGCTTTCCAGGATCGCGGGGCCCAGGGCGTCGGCGGCCCCCAATGCGCTTTGCAGCAGGGCCCGCTCTCCGGCGGCGGCCGATGCGGTCCGGCCCAGCAGCGCGATTTCGGCACTGCGTTCCGCCTCGCGCGACAGGTGCAGGTTCTGGACAAGAGAGATCAGGCCGATCGGAAGGATCGCAATGGACAACAGCGCCCCGAGCCGAAACCCGAGACGCCGCGTGAATTCCATCCGTTGGGTGATCCGCCTCAGCACACCGCCCGCCTCAGCGAGAACTGTAGTTGTTCTGCGCCATGACGGCCAGGGTCGCCTGGTCTGTCATGCTCAACTCCTCACCCTGTTCCAGGTGCAGCAGTTCAGCCAGCTTGCGGCGCCCGCGATTGGCGCGCGACTTGACCGTGCCGACGGCGACCTTGGTCATCTCGGCCGCCTCCTCATAGGAAAACCCCGATGCGCCGACCAGGATCAGTGCCTCGCGCTGTTCGTCGGGCAGCTTGTCGAAGGCTGCGCGGAAGTCGCGAAGGGCAAGGCGCCCGTCATGATCGGGCCGCGTCGCCTGGCGGGCGGCATGGATGCCGTCGCTGTCGCTGACCTCACGCTTGGTCTTGCGGCGCGACGAATAGAACGTGTTGCGCAGGATGGTGAACAGCCAGGCGCGCAGGTTCGTTCCGGCCTGGAACTTGTCCATGTTCGTCCACGCCTTGACGATGGTGTCCTGCACCAGATCGTCGGCCGACGCCCCCTCGCGGGTCAGCGACAGCGCAAAGGCCCGCAATGCGGGCAGGTGGTCGACCAGCTGGTCGCGCGGATGAACCGAAGGGGAATTGGTCATGGAAATGAAACACCGGAAAGCTTGGGGATCGAGGAACGCCGGGCCGGGAAACGGATCATTCCTGTTCCTTCAACTTCTTCAGCAGTTCCAGAAACCGATCGGGGATCTGGTCAGTTGCATCCTGCTCATAGACGCGTTTCAGGTTCTCATCGATCTGTTTTTCCACAGCCGCTCTCCTGCGGTCGTCTCGCTTTGGTGTCATATTCGTGTCAGTCCCGACAAACTTGTGCGCACAGCATGCAACCGATAGGGGGTTCAGTTGGTTCCCTGCAATACGCGATTTAAGAGGACTGTGTAATGACTGTTGCCGATCTGGCCCAATCCATCGGGCGCGAGCTTCCGTTTCTGCGTCGCTATGCGCGCGCCCTGACCGGCAGCCAGCGCGCCGGCGACAATTATGCAGCCGCCACGCTGGAGGCGATCCTGACCGATCGCAGCGTCCTGGACGGCGAAGACGACCTGCGCATCGCGCTGTTCAAGACATTCCACGTGATCTGGCAAAGCTCGGGCCAGCCGGTGGACGATGCCGAGATGTCCGAACGTGAACGCCGGGCCCAGGGCCATCTGCGCGGCCTGACGCCAAACTCGCGCGAGGCCCTGTTGCTGCGCACGATCGAGGAGCTGCGCGCCGACCAGATCGCCCGCGTGATGCAGATCGAGGCCGCCGAGGCGGAGGAACTGGTCCAGATCGCGCTGAACGAGATGGGCCAGGCGCTGCGCGGCAAGGTCATGGTCATCGAGGATGAGATGATCATCGCGATGGACCTGAAGGGCATCGTCCAGGCGATGGGCCACGAAGTCACCGGCGTCGCCCGCACACACACCGCCGCGATCGAGCTGGCGGGCAAGCACCGTCCCGACCTAATCCTGGCCGACATCCAGCTGGCCGACGGATCGTCGGGCGTCGACGCCGTCAACGAGCTGCTGGGCAGCATGGGCGACATCCCGGTGATCTTCATCACCGCCTTCCCGGAACGCCTGCTGACGGGCGACCGCCCGGAGCCGGCCTTCCTGATCTCCAAGCCCTACAGCGAGGAGCAGGTGCGTTCGGCGGTCAGCCAGGCGATGTTCTTTGCCTCGACCGAGGGCCTGAACGCCTGAGGACAAGAACAGGGGCGCCCCGGACCGGGCGCCCCTTTCACTTTGCCTTCTCGGCCAGCAGTTCGTCAAAGCCGCGCCGTGCCTCGCGTGCCGCACGCATCCGGCGACGCCGCGCCAGTTCGACATTGATCAGCGCGCCCAGCAGCACCGAGAACCCCGCCAGATAGAACCACATCAACAGCGCCACCACGGTCCCGATCGAGCCGTAGATGCGGTTGTAGCTGTTGAAGCTGCCCAGATAGGCGGAAAAGGCGATCGACCCCGCCGACCACAGCACGGCCGCGAACAGTGCTCCCCAGGTGAAGATCGGCGTCCGCGGCGTCTTGACGTTGGGACCGTAGCGATACAGCACCCCGATGGTCACGATCACCAGCAGGAACATCCCCGCCCAAGGCAGCACCGTCAGCAACGATGCCCGCACCGGCGCAAAGACCAGGAAGTTCAGCAGCACCGGCACCACAACGATCGTCGCCAGCCCCGCAAGGGAGATCCCGACGATCACCAGTGTCAGCGCATAGGCCAGCACGAAGCCGAAGATCGTCGAATGCGCCCGCACCCCATAGGCGGCGTTCAAACCGCGGATCAGGGCGTCCACCCCCGCCCGCGCCGCGACGGTGGCGATCATGAACGACACGAATGACGTCCACCCGACCGAGGTCTGGCCATTTTGCGTCAGCGTGGTCACCTGGTCGTCGACGATGTCGGACGCGCCGTCAGGCAGGAATTCATGCGCGACGTCCAGATAGGTCAGGACCACCATCGGGTCGAACCACAGGCTCCACAGCGCGATGATCGCGGCCAGTCCGGGAAACACCGCAAACATCGCATAGAACGCGACGCCCGCCGCGATCAGCGTCATGTGGGTCTTGTCCATCCGCTCGAAGATGGCGCCCCAGAATGATCCCAGATCCCGCAGCCAGTCCAGCATCCCGCCCCGCATCTCTTTTCGTCAGCATGGTCCGCGAAACCGGCCCGCGCAAGACCGCCGTCAGGTCGTGGCGAAGCGCGCCCAGACCGAATCCTCGCCCAGCTTGGCCACGAATTGGGCATGGGCCTGCGCCTCGTCCCGGGTCAGGCGGGGCGGCAGGGGGCGGGGACGCGCGGCGCGCGGGCGCATCTGGCCGTCGGGGCTGCGGGCAGCGTCGTCCTGTGCACCGGGCTTGTCCAGGACCAGGTCGGGCTGCCGTCCACCGATCAGTTCCAGATAGACCTCGGCCAGCAGTTCGCTGTCCAGCAAGGCACCGTGCAGCTCGCGACCCGAATTGTCCACGCCGAAGCGGCGGCACAGCGCATCCAGCGTCGCGGGCGATCCGGGAAACTTCTCGCGTGCCAGCATCAGCGTGTCCAGCGCCCGCGACCATGGCAGCGGCTTGTGCCCCGCGCGTTTCAGTTCAGCGTTCAGGAATTTCATGTCGAAGCTGGCATTGTGGATCACCAGCTTAGCGTCGTCGGCGATGAAGTCCATGAAATCACTGACGATCGCCGCGAATTTCGGCTTGTCGCGCAGAAAGTCGTCGCCCAGGCCGTGGACGTCGAACGCCTCCTTGGGCATCGACCGTTCGGGGTTGATGTAGACGTGGAAGGTGCGCCCGGTGGGCAGGTGGTTCATCAACTCCAGCGCGCCGATCTCGACGATGCGGTCGGCACCCTCGGCGTCGAAGCCGGTGGTTTCGGTGTCCAGGACGATCTCACGCATGGGGGGCAACCTCGTTCACGATGCGGGCGACGGCGGCACGGGCGCCATCCAGGCTGTCGGTCGGAATGATCCAGTCGGCGCGCGCACGCTTGTCCGCGTCGGGCATCTGGCGTGCCAGGATCATGGCTAGCGTATCGCGCGTCATGCCCGGACGCGCAAGCACGCGGGCCGCCTGAGTGGCAGGATCGGTGGACACCACTGCGATCCCATCCAGATCGGGGGGATGTGCGCTTTCGAACAGCAGGGGGATGTCCAGGACGACCAGGGGTGCGCCCACATGTCGCGCCAGGAAATCCTGCCTGTCCCGTGCAACCAGGGGGTGGACGATCCCCTCCAGCCGCGCCAGTGCGGCAGGGTCGGCGGCAAGCGCGGTCTTCAGCGCGCCCCGGTCGATTCCGCCCTGAGCCAAGGCCGCGGGAAAGGCGGCGGCGACCGGCGCCACGGCCGATCCGCCCGGGGCATACAGACGATGGACGGCCTGATCCGCGTCCCAGACCGGGTGACCAAGATCGCGGAACATCTGTGCCGTGGTGGATTTGCCCATGCCGATGCTGCCGGTCAGGCCAAGACGAAAGGTCATTCCAGCGCGACCCGCCGCGCCTCGTCGTCGACATCGGGGCGCTGGCCGAACCAGCGTTCAAAGCCTGGGGCCGCCTGGTGCAGCAGCATTCCCAGACCATCGACCACGCGGCATCCGCGGGCCTGCGCCTCGGTCAGGAAGGGGGTCATCAGCGGGGTATAGACCAGGTCTGTGACCAAGGCGCCGGGCGACAGCGCGTCCAGTGGCACCCGCAGCGGCTGTTTTCCATCCATCCCAAGCGAGGTGGCGTTGACGACGGTGGATGCGCCTTCCAGCATGTTGCCGACCTGGGCCCAGTCATAGACGACCAGCCGCGCCCCGAACTCTGCCTTGATCTGTTCCGCCCGCAGCCGCGTCCGGTTGGCGATGCGCAACTCCTTGACGCCGCTGTCCAGCAGGGAGGCGACCACCGCGCGTGCCGCACCCCCCGCACCGATCACCGCGGCGGGGCCCAGATCGGGCTGCCAGTCGGGTTCGTTCTGCCGCAGGTTCGCGATGAAGCCATAGCCGTCGGTATTGTCGGCATGGATCTTGCCGTCGGGGCGAAAGATCAGCGTGTTGGCGGCACCGATCAGGGCCGCGCGGTCCGTGACCGTGTCCGCCAGCGTCAGGACCGCCTCCTTGTGGGGAATGGTGACATTGGCGCCGACGAAACCGGCACGCGGCAGGATGCGCAGAACCTCGGCCAGATGTTCGGGCATTACCGGGATCGGCACGTAATGGCCGGGCAGGCCATAGCGGGCCAACCAATGTCCGTGCAGGCGCGGAGAGCGCGAATGCGCGATGGGCATGCCGATCACGCCGGCCAGGGGCGCGTGGGTGATCTGGCTGGCGGGCAGGTCGTCTTGCATCGGCTTGATCATCACATGGCGTCTTTCGGTGCAGACTAGGCACACGGACGGCGTGGCGAAAGCCCCTGTCGGCATGTGGCGGCATATCCGTGGCGGATCGGGCAGGCACGCTGTGGACAAATCCTCGGAGGAATCGGCGCCGGGGTTGGTGGCAACCCGCGTCAATCCCCTGCCTGTCCTGATTTGCCCTTGGAACAAAGCAAAAACAGCAGGGCGTTTTCCACAGGGGGACGAATCGGGCATCCCGATCGGGCGGCCTGTGGAGGAATCAGCGGCCAGATCATTATCCGCAAAGTTATCCACATATGATCGCTTTGTTTACAAACGGTTTTCAGGTCGGCTTTCCGCTTTCGCACATGCTTGTCCACAACGGCCGATTCTGAGGAAATCCCGGTGAACAGAGTCCAATTCCTGCTATCCACAGGCCCTACTTCAACAACATTCCTTTCTTTATCTTTCTTATTTAAGAGAAGACCGAAGAGAGGTTTCGCGATGATCGACGGACTGGCCCTGATTTATCCCTATGTGAAGGCGTTCCACGTCATGGCCGTCATTTCGTGGATGGCGGGCCTGTTCTACCTGCCCAGGCTGTTCGTCTATCACGCCGAACGCCGAGGAGAATCGGCCGAACCGGTCGCAAGCTTCGTGATCATGGAACAGAAGCTGCTGCGGCTGATCATGAACCCGGCGATGATCGCCACGTGGGTCAGCGGATTGGCCCTGGTGATGACGCCGGGCATCGTCAGCTGGGACATGACCTGGCCGTGGGTCAAGGCGGCCTGCGTGATCGCGATGAGCGTGTTTCACATGTGGTGCGCGCGCGAACGGCGGCATCTGTCGGCCGGAATGGCCCGTGCCGGGCGGTCCTATCGGATGATGAACGAGGTCCCGACCCTGCTGATGGTCGGGATCGTGACCGCCGTGATCGTCAAGTTCTGATCGAAAAGATTGACTCGTGACCGGCGCGGCCTTATTTGCGCCCCAACCCCGGCCGTCCGGTACGGGATTCCCTTGAACACCTGTCTGCTCCGTCCGATACGTCGCGCGGCCGAAAGTTTGCATCAGAATGACCGAAGAACGCCTGAATCTGTCCGACCTCAAGGCAAAGAGCCCCGCCGACCTGCTGTCGATGGCCGAGGAGTGGGAGATCGAGAACGCCTCAACCATGCGCAAGGGCGAGATGATGTTCTCGATCCTCAAGGAGCATGCCGAGGAGGGCTGGGAGATCGGCGGCGAAGGCGTGCTGGAGGTCGTCCAGGACGGCTTCGGCTTTCTGCGGTCGACCGAGGCGAACTATCTGCCCGGACCGGACGACATTTATGTCAGCCCGGACATGATCCGTCAGCACTCGCTGCGTACGGGCGACACGGTGGACGGCGTCATCCGTGCGCCTGGCGACAACGAACGGTATTTTGCGCTGACGAAAGTCGAGAAGATCAACTTTGAAGAGCCGGAAAAGGCCCGTCACAAGGTCGCATTCGACAACCTGACGCCGCTTTACCCCGACGAACGCCTGAACATGGAGATCGAGGATCCCACGGTGAAGGATCGCAGTGCCCGGATCATCGATCTGGTGGCGCCGATCGGCAAGGGTCAGCGGTCGTTGATCGTGGCACCGCCGCGGACGGGCAAGACGGTTCTGCTGCAGAACATCGCTCATTCGATCGAGAAAAACCATCCGGAATGCTATCTGATCGTCCTGCTGATCGACGAGCGCCCCGAGGAAGTGACCGACATGCAGCGCAGCGTGCGCGGCGAGGTCGTGTCCTCGACCTTCGATGAACCGGCCAGCCGCCACGTTGCGGTGTCCGAGATGGTCATTGAAAAGGCAAAGCGTCTGGTCGAGCATAAACGAGATGTTGTGATTCTCTTGGACTCTATCACAAGACTTGGTAGAGCATTCAATACTGTTGTCCCAAGCTCGGGCAAGGTCCTGACCGGCGGTGTCGATGCGAATGCATTGCAGCGGCCCAAGCGGTTCTTCGGTGCGGCACGCAATATCGAGGAAGGTGGCAGCCTGACAATCATCGCCACGGCGCTGATCGACACCGGATCGCGCATGGACGAGGTGATCTTTGAAGAATTCAAGGGTACGGGCAATAGCGAGATCGTCCTGGACCGCAAGGTTGCAGACAAACGCGTCTTCCCAGCCATGGACATCCTGAAATCCGGTACGCGGAAAGAGGAACTGCTGGTCGACAGCAAGGACCTGCAAAAGACCTATCTGCTGCGTCGCATCCTGAACCCGATGGGCACCACCGACGCTGTAGAGTTCCTGATTTCCAAGATGAAACAGACCAAGAGCAACGCCGAGTTCTTCGACTCGATGAACGCCTGACGAGGCAGCCATGGACCTGATCTTTGCAGAAGCCACCCCGCCTGGGCGGGGGGGAGTTTCTGTCATCCGTCTGAGCGGCACGAATGCTCGGCTGACTGCCGAGCGTCTTGTCGGCCAAATGCCTGACGCGCGTCATGCGTATTTTCGGACCTTGAGGCACGACGACGAGCCAATCGATCAGGTTTTGGCAATGTGGTTCCCAGAGGGTCAGAGTTTTACCGGCGACGAAGTGGCAGAACTGCATCTGCATGGTGCACCTGTGATCTCACGACGAGTCGGGTCCGCGCTGCTGTGCATGGGTGCAAGACCAGCGGAAGCGGGTGAGTTCACACGGCGAGCCTTTCTGAACGGCCGGATGAATCTTGCCGAAATCGAGGGGCTGGGTGATCTGCTTGCCGCAGAGACCGAGGCTCAGCGTAAGCTGGCCTTGCGCAACGCGAGCGGCGAGTTGGCCCAAAAGGCGTTGGAATGGCGGCAACTTCTGATTGAAGCTGGCGCTTTGGTCGAGGTCAGTGTTGATTTCGCAGACGAAGACGTTCCTGATGAGGTTCCCAATCGGGTTTTCGAAGCAATCGCAGAACTGCGCCAAGCGCTGCAGCGCGAGTTGGCAGGATTCTCGTCGGCCGAACGGCTCAGGATGGGGTTCGAAGTCGCTATCATCGGACCGCCAAATGCCGGAAAATCGAGTCTCTTGAACAGGTTGGCCCAGAGAGATGTGGCGATCGTATCTGATCGGGAGGGAACGACAAGAGATGTGATTGAACTTAAGTTTGATCTGAACGGGTTGCCCGTGACGTTTCTTGATACGGCAGGTTTGCGGGAATCCGAGGATGCTGTTGAGAGGATTGGGATAAACCGTGCATTGAACCGCGCGAAAAGTGCTGATCTGCGTATCCATCTTTCGCGTGACGGGGATATCGTTCAAGAACTTTGGCACCCTGATGACGTCATTGCGGTCAGCCATGCTGACATCCATGAAAGTGACGCCGACCTGACACTATCCACACTGACCGGGCATGGTATTGATAAAATGCTTGGTATCATCGGTGAAATACTGAGAAACCGTGTTTCCTCTGCAGGTCTGATCAGTCATGAGCGGCAGCGTTTAGAAATCATCACCGCACTTGAGGCAGTTGAAGGTGTAGGGGGATTGCCCCCAGAACTTATTGCGGAGAAGCTTCGTCTATCTGCAGCATCGTTAGATCGTTTGCTTGGAAGAATCGGTGCGGACGACTATCTTGATGTTATCTTTTCCTCATTTTGCATCGGCAAGTAGGAGTTGTTTCACGTGAAACATTACGACGTCGCAGTCATCGGTGGGGGGCATGCAGGCTTGGAAGCAGCTACCGCTGCGGCGCGCCTTGGTGCAACCGTAGCCCTGGTCACCATGCGCCGCGAGGACATCGGTACGTTATCCTGCAATCCTGCTATCGGTGGACTTGGCAAAGGTCATTTAGTCCGTGAAGTCGACGCGATGGATGGCGTGATGGGACGTTTGGCTGACCAAGCAGGTATCCAGTTTAGGCTTCTGAACCGTCGAAAAGGGCCTGCAGTTCAAGGGCCTAGGGCTCAGATGGATAGAGATCTTTATCGCGCCGCCGCTTGGGAGCTTATCTCCAGCTACGTTGGCGTTGATATCGTGTTCGGCGAGGCTGTTGAATTTCTTGGCGATGCAAAGGTTGTCGAAGGAGTAAGCCTATCCGACGGAAGAGACGTACGTGCTAAGTCCGTTGTTTTAACAACAGGCACGTTCCTCAATGGCATGATACATATTGGAGACGTCAGCCGTCCTGCCGGTCGTTGGGGGGATAGGGCGGCAAGCAGGCTTGGTGAAAGCCTTGCCAAGTTTGGCCTGCCACTGGGTCGGCTGAAAACTGGAACGCCGCCGCGGATCAGAAAATCGTCAATCGATTGGGATAGTCTGGAATCTCAACCAGGTGACGAAACGCCGGTCACCTTCTCTTATCTTCCTGCGGTGTCGTTGGTTCAGCAAATCAATTGCAAGATCACACATACAAATGCGACGACACACCGGATCATCAACGAGAATATCCAGAAGTCTGCGATGTATGGTGGTCACATCAGTGGTCGCGGACCCAGATATTGCCCCTCGATCGAGGATAAAATAATTCGCTTTGCCGACAAAGATTCTCATCAGGTATTTCTAGAGCCGGAAGGATTGGATAGCGACATCGTTTACCCAAACGGTATTTCAACTTCTCTGCCTGAGGATGTGCAGCTAGCTTATGTTCGCTCCATCCGGGGGATGGAGAACGCGGAGATCACTCAGCCAGGGTATGCGGTCGAATACGATTATATCGACCCTACGTCCCTAGATACGACGCTTGCAGTCAGATCAGTTCGCGGCCTGTTCTTGGCAGGGCAAATTAACGGAACGACAGGATACGAGGAAGCAGCTGCCCAGGGACTCGTTGCTGGCTTGAATGCCGCACTTGAGGCGGTAGACAAGGCACCTGTAACTTTTAGTCGGACAAACAGCTATATCGGTGTGATGATCGATGATCTGGTCACGAGAGGCGTGACAGAACCCTACCGTATGTTTACATCCCGCGCCGAGTTCAGATTGACCTTACGGGCGGACAATGCAGATCAACGTCTTACCCCGATGGCAATGGAGATAGGGTGCATTTCGAATGAACGGTCTGTGTCGTTTCAGGCGCGTCAATCGAAATACACTTACGCACGCGATCGTCTCAGTTCTGTTTTCTTATCATCGAATGATCTGAGCAATGCCGGATTCCACGTCTCGAGGGACGGGCAAAGAAGGACTGTCTTTACCTTGCTCGGTCATAGCGATATTAATCCGGACAAACTCGCAGATATTGTTCCTGAACTGGCTGCTGTCTCCAGTGAAACATTGGTGCAACTTCGGAACGATGCTTTGTACGAGCAGTATACTGATCGGCAAAATAAAGATGCTGAGTTAATCAGAGCTAATGAGACCACATCTCTCGACCCTGATATTGACTACAGCGGCTTGGGTGGTCTCTCGTCTGAATTGCGTGGAAAGCTTTCGGATCGTCGACCCAAAACTGTGTTCGAGGCTTCAAAGATTGAAGGAATGACGCCGGCCGCTTTGACGCTATTGATCGTCGCTTCGAAGACAAGCGTGCGTCGTACTGCATGATTGTTTCACGTGAAACACATGAGAGGCTTATTGCATACGAAGCTCTCGTACGGAAATGGAATGCAAAAATAAACTTGGTTGCGCCTTCGACACTTCCGGAGTTCAACACAAGACATATTCAGGACAGCATTCAGATCTTCAATCAACTACAATTTCCGGAAGGGAATTGGGTAGACCTTGGAAGCGGCGGCGGACTCCCTGGAGTAGTTGTCTCCATATATGCTCAGAAGGCCCCTCTGACAGTGTCCTTAGTTGAAAGCGATCAACGGAAGTCGGCGTTTTTGCGCACCGTCATTCGAGAGCTATCGTTGCAAAATGTATCGATCCTGACAGGTCGTATAGAAAATGTTCCGCCACTAGGCGCAAACTTCGTTTCTGCTCGGGCGCTTGCACCATTATCGGCCCTTCTTTCGATGGTCCAAAGGCACATGCACCAGAACGGCACCGCAATATTCCTGAAAGGCCGTTCGTGGAAAGCGGAATGCGCCGAAGCAAGGAAGGAATGGCGATTTGACGTTACCAGCTTTCCAAGTAAAACAGATCCAGACGCAGCCATCCTGAAAATTACCGGAGTCTCGCATGCCTGAACAGCATATTGTGGCAATCGCGAACCAAAAGGGCGGCGTTGGCAAGACGACGACCGCTGTTAACTTGGGTGCCGCCCTGGCGCAAGCAGGCTATCCGACGATACTTGTCGACCTGGACCCTCAAGGAAACGCGTCAACGGGACTGGGGATTGGGACTGAAGACCGTGATTTCACGGTCTATGACCTTTTGACCGGGGATGCGGATCTCATGACTGCAGCCGTTGACACTGCGGTTCCGAACCTGCGGGTTGTCCCATCGACATCCGATCTTGCGTCTGCCGACGTACAACTGTCCCAAGTTGCTGATCGCACACGTCTTTTGGAACGCCAGCTATCTGATGCACCACATGGAACGATCGTGCTGATCGACTGTCCTCCAGCCTTGGGTCTGTTGACGGTTAATGCGATGGTCGCGGCATCCAGCGTTCTTGTTCCGCTTCAGGCGGAATTCTATGCTTTGGAGGGTTTGTCGCAATTGCTGGGTACGGTGAAGCAGGTCCGCCAAGGCGCCAATCCCAAGCTTCGCATAAATGGCATTCTTCTTACGATGTCCGATTATCGGAACAACTTGTCGCAGCAGGTGGAGGCAGACGCGCGCGAGACGCTTGGCGATCTTGTCTATCCCACGGTCATTCCCAGAAACGTCCGCGTGTCCGAGGCCCCGTCACATGCACAGCCGGTGTTGATCTATGATCCGTCGTCAAAGGGCAGCCACGCCTATCGTCAATTCGCGACCGAATTCACGGCGCGCCTGAAACTGATCCCGGAGATTGCGTGATGTCGGACAGCAAGATTGCGAAACGTGGCCTTGGCCGGGGTCTGTCCGCATTGATGGCCGACATGGACCTGGGGGACAGCGCAGGTCCTGCGCAATCGCGAGATCGCATGATGCTCCCGATCGAGCAGATCACCGCTAATCCTGACCAGCCGCGTCGTACCTTCGATCCGGACGCGTTACAGGAGCTTGCCGCCTCCCTGCGACAGCGCGGTGTGCTTCAGCCCCTTATCGTGCGTCCCCACCCACAGGACAAGGATCTCTATCAGATCGTCGCGGGCGAACGGCGCTGGCGTGCAGGCCAGATGGCGCAACTGCATGAGATGCCGGTCATCGTCCGAGACATGTCGGATACAGAGGTTTTGGAAGTCGCCATTATCGAGAATATTCAGCGTGCCGACCTGAATGCGATCGAAGAAGCGGCATCGTTCCGGCAACTGATGGACCGTTTCGGTCATACGCAGGAAAAACTGGCCGAAGCGCTGAACAAGAGCCGCAGTCACATCGCAAACCTTCTTAGGCTGTTGTCATTACCCGATTCCGTCCAGGATATGGTCAAGGACGGCAAGCTCAGTGCGGGGCACGCCCGCGCCTTGATTACCGCTCCCAACGCTGCGCAGTTGGCCCGTAGGGTCAGTGAAAAAGGCCTGTCAGTCCGTGATACCGAAGAGATGGTGCGAAAGCTGTCGCAGGACGGTGGCGAAAAGCCGCGCAAGGCCTCGCGAAGCGCTGCAAAGGATGCCGATACCAAGGCGCTGGAGGCAGATCTGGGTGCTCATCTGAAGATGCGCGTGCAGATTTCACATGGAGGTGCGGATGGTGGGCAGTTGACGATCACCTATCGGGATCTGGACCAGCTGGATCAGCTGTGCCAGCTTCTTGGAGGCAATCGCTGACCATATATAGTATATAGTAAGAAATTTACTGCTAAATCCTGATTATTGGCTGGGTCGCGTTACCAGAAACAGCGCGACCAGCCCACAGATCGCCGCCTGAGTCGCGACGACCCAAGGCGGCATCCCCACCCACCACGAAATGCCGACCCCGGAGCTCATCGCGGTGATGGCCCAGATCTTGGCCAACCGCCCAACGACACCACGTTCCTGCCACGCACGCACGGGTGGTCCGTAGGTGGGGTGATCCAGGATCCGACGCTCCAATGTCGGAGAGGATCGTGCAAAGGCCCACGCGGCGACCAGAAGGAAGGGGACCGTCGGCACCACCGGCAAGGCGACACCGACGATCCCGCACAAGGCAAACAGCCATCCCAAGACCAACCAAATCCGGCGCCGCATCGGTCAGGCCGCCAGTTCGCGCAGAATCGCGTTCAGCACCGGCCGGCCCTGCGCGGTTGCCCGGATGCGCCCATCACGGCGGTCGATCATCCCCATGTCGATCAGTGACGTCACCGCATGCTCCTCCAGCGGCTTACCGGACAGGGCCGCATAGCGCGCTTCGTTCAGGCCTTCGGTCAGGCGCAGGGACATCAACAGGTACTCGGTCGCCTGCTCATGCGCGGGAATGGCGTCGCGCGGCACCTCTCCGGTTCCGGTGGTTTCCACCGCCTGCAGCCAGGCTCCGGGCATGCGATGCGCCTCGGTCGCCATGCGTCCGTGTGGCAGGGTCAGCCGTCCATGCGCACCGGGACCGACGGCCGCCCAGTCCCCCTGGCGCCAGTAGACCAGATTGTGACGGCTCTGCGCGCCGGGGCGGGCGTGGTTCGAAATCTCATAGCATCCCATGCCGGCAGCCTCGCACAGGTCCTGGGTGTCGAAATACATGTCGGCTGACAGGTCGTCATCCGGCAGGTCGCGCAGCTTGCCCGCCTCGGCCCGCGCGCCAAAGGCGGTGCCGGGCTCGATCGTCAGCTGATACAGCGACAGATGATCTACGGCCATGGACAGCGCCTCGCGCAGTTCCGCCCGCCAGGCGGTGCGATCCTGGCCCTGTCTGGCATAGATCAGGTCGAAACTAACCCTGTCGAAGACGCTGCGCGCGACGTCGAATGCCGTGCGCGCCTCGGCCACGGAATGCATGCGGCCAAGCCGGTGCAGGTCGGTGTCGTTCAGTGCCTGGATGCCCATCGACAGGCGGTTCACGCCCGCATCGGCAAATCCGCGAAAGCGGCCCTTTTCGACGCTGGTCGGATTGGCTTCCAGCGATATCTCGATGTCGTTGGCAAAGCCCCATCCGGCCCGGGCGGCGCGGATCACCGCATCGACCGTCTCGGGCAGCATCAGCGATGGGGTACCGCCTCCAAAGAAGATGCTGCCCAGATGCCGGTCCGGCGTTTCGGCGGCAAGGCGTGCGATCTCGGCGGACAGAGCGTCTGCCCATCGGCGCTGATCGACATGGGCCACGACATGGCTGTTGAAATCGCAATAGGGACACTTGGCCGCGCAGAAGGGCCAATGCACATAAAGGCCGAACCCCCGGTACGCCAATCCTCGCCCGGGACCGTCATCCGCGGAACGCCGTGACTTCGATCTCGACGCGCATCTCGGGGCGGATCAGGCCCGCGACCACCATCGTGGCCGCAGGCCGGATGTCGCCAAGCGCATCGGACAGGGCAGGGGCAATGACGTCGACCAGCGCGGCATCGGTGATCGTGTACTGCACCCGAACGATGTCGGCGGGCGCAAAGCCCGCCTGCTCCAGCACTAAGAAGATCGTCGTGAAACAGTTGCGCGCCTGCTGGCAGGCATCCTCCGGCATGGTCATGTCGGCATAGTCGTAGCCGGTGACACCCGACACGAAGCACCAGTCGCCCTTGACCACGGCGCGGCTGTAAGCCAGCCGCGCCTCGAAGGGCGATCCGGTGGTCAGCCTATGCAAAGCAGGCCTCGATCATGCGCGACACGGCGCGGGCGCGATGGCTGAGGCTGTTCTTGGTCTTGGCGGGCATCTCTCCCAGGGTGACGGGGTGTCCGTCGGGCTGGAAGATCGGGTCATAGCCGTGACCCTCGGCCCCGCGCGGCGGCCAGACGACCTGGCCCGGCAGAACGCCCTCGAACACCTCCTCGTGGCCGTCGGGCCACATCAGCACCAGCGTGCAGCGGAACTGCGCGCGACGCGGGGCAGGGGCGCCCACCGCCTCCAGTTCGCGCCAGGTGCGCTCCATGGCCATGGCGAAATCGCGGCCCTGGGGCGTTTCGGCCCAGTCCGCGGTCTGTACACCCGGCGCGCCGCCCAAGGCATCGACGCAGATGCCGCTGTCGTCCGACAGGACGGGCAGGCCGGTCGCCTCCATGGCGGCGCGTGCCTTGATGCGGGCATTGCCGACGAAGCTGTCCTCGGTTTCGGCGGGTTCGGCCAGGCCCATCTGGGCCGCGCCGACCACCTCGACGCCATAGGGCGCCAGCAGGGCGCGCATCTCGTCCAGCTTGCCGGCGTTGTGCGTCGCGACCAGCAGCCGCTTGTCGGTGAACTGCCTCATGCCACGGCCGCCTTCTGCGCTGCGACCAGATCGGCCATCCCGGCCTCGGCCAGGTCCAGCAGACGTCCCATCTCGTCGCGCGAGAAGGTCGCGCCTTCGGCCGACATCTGCACCTCGATCAGGCGCCCCGCACCGGTCAGCACGAAGTTGCCGTCGGTCCCGGCCTCGCTGTCCTCGGCATAGTCCAGGTCCAGAAGCGGCTGACCCGCATAGATGCCGCAGCTGACGGCCGCCACGTGGTCCAGGATCGGATCGCTGGAGATGGCGCCGGCCTTCAGCAGCTTGTTCACCGCCAAACGCAGCGCCACCCAGCCCCCGGTGATGGACGCACAGCGCGTGCCGCCGTCCGCTTGGATCACGTCGCAGTCGATGCTGATCTGGCGTTCGCCCAGGGCGCTGCGATCGATGCCCGCGCGCAGGCTGCGGCCGATCAGGCGCTGGATCTCCTGCGTGCGGCCCGACTGCTTGCCCTGGGCTGCCTCGCGGCGGTTGCGCGTGTTCGTGGCGCGTGGCAGCATGCCGTATTCGGCCGTGACCCAGCCCAGGCCGGTGCCTTTCAGGAAACGCGGCGGGTTGTCCTCGATGGTGGCGGTGCACAGGACATGCGTGTCGCCGCACCGGATCAGACAGGACCCCTCGGCGTGGCGCATCACCCCGGTTTCAATTGAAATCGGACGCATTTGGGCTAGATTCCGGCCGGACGGGCGCATGACTGTTCCTTTTCGTGAGGTTAGGATGCCCATACCGTCCGGGGGCACCATCACGCAACCCCACCGGGGGTCACAAGACGGGGCGCATGAACCAGGAATCGCTGCTGCACGAGATGAACGACCGGTCCCGCGAGGTGTTTCGCCGGGTCGTCGAATCCTATCTGGAGACCGGAGAGCCGGTGGGCTCTCGCACCCTGACCCGCGCGTTGTCCGAAAAGGTCAGCGCCGCGACCATCCGAAACGTGATGCAGGACCTGGAATTCATGGGCCTGCTGGACAGCCCGCATGCATCCGCGGGGCGCCTGCCGTCGCAGATGGGCCTGCGCCTGTTCGTCGACGGCATGATGGAGATCGACGCCGTCAATTCGAGCGACCGTGCCGCCATCGACCAGACGCTTGGCAATGACGACCCCGAGACCGGGGTGCTGCTGGACCGCGTCAGCACGGCGCTGTCCTCGATCACGCGCGGCGCGTCGCTGGTCCTGATGCCCAAGCACGAAGCGCCGATCCGCCATATTGAATTCGTCAGCCTGGGGCCGGATCGGGCGCTGGTGGTTCTGGTCTTTGCCGACGGCCATGTCGAGAACCGCATCTTTACCCCGCCGCCCGGCCAGACCCCGTCTTCGATGCGCGAGGCCGGCAATTTCCTGAACGCCATGGCCGAGGGCAAGACGTTGGCCGAACTGCGCGGCCATCTGTCCCAGCAGATCAACGCCCGCAGGCGCGAACTGGACGTGCTGGCCGCAGAGCTGGTGGAATCGGGCATCGCGCTGTGGGGGGCCGAGGCCACCGACCCGCGCCTGATCGTGCGGGGACGCGCGAACCTGCTGGACCGCGAGGCCGCCGACCTGGACCGCATCCGCGTGCTGTTCGACGACCTGGAACGCAAGCGCGACATCGTCGAGTTCCTGGAACTGACCGAACGGGGCGAGGGTGTGCGCATTTTCATCGGCTCCGAGAACAAGCTTTTTTTCACTTTCGGGTTCCGCTCTGGTGGTTTCACCCTATATGAATGCCGACCGGAAAATTGTGGGTGCGGTGGGTGTCATCGGGCCGACCCGGCTGAATTACGGCCGGATCGTGCCGATCGTCGATTATACCGCGCAGCTGGTCGGGCGGGTGCTGTCCGGCCGGAAAGGATGAAGTGAAATGACCGAGCAGAACGAACAGCCCATGGACGAATTCATGGATGACCCCCTGGCAGAGCCCGATGACGCGCTGGCCCAGCTAACCGCCGAGCGCGACGAGCTGCGCGACAAGTGGATGCGCGCGCTGGCCGATGCCGAAAACTCGCGCAAGCGGGCCGACAAGGACCGCCGCGACGCCGAGAATTACGGCGGATCGCGCCTGGCACGCGACCTGCTGCCCGTGCATGACGCCCTGACCCGCGCGCTGGACGCCGCGGGAGAGGAGCAGCGCACCGCCGCCGCCGCCCTGATCGAGGGGGTCGAACTGACCCTGCGCGAGCTGTCCAACGTGTTCACCAAGCACGGCGTGACCATCATCCGCCCCGAGGCCGGCGACAAGTTCGACCCCACCCACCACGAGGCGATGTTCGAGGCCGCGGTCCCCGGCACCGTCGCGGGCCACATCATCCAGGTGATGGATAACGGCTTCATGCTGCACGACCGCCTGCTGCGCCCGGCCAAGGTCGGCGTGTCCTCGACCCCCGCCAGCTGACCGATTCGCAGCCCGGTCCGCGGGCCGGGCTGCTACCTTCCGCTGACTTGCCGAATGTTCCCGATGGCGCGACGCTTGGTCACACCGGTCAGCCAGAGGAGGGGATGATGACCAGCACTCAGGGGGTGCATATCCACCCTGCCGTCGATCACGGCATCGCGAAAGGCAGCCCGGGCTTCTCGGGCGGGGTCCTGACGTGTCACTGCGCGACCAACCCGGTCAAGGTCCGGGTCAGCGCGCAGACCGCCCACAACCATGTCTGCGGCTGCACCAAGTGCTGGAAACCCGACGATGCGGTGTTCAGCCAGATCGCCGTGGTGTCCCGCGATTCCGTCGAGGTCCTGGAGGGCGCCGACAAGCTGGAGGTCGTGGACGCTGGGGCCGCAATCCAGCGCCAGCGCTGCCGCGAGTGCGGCGTGCATATGTACGGCCGGATCGAGAACAAGGACCATCCGTTCTACGGGCTGGACTTCGTGCATACCGAACTGTCGGGGGAACAGGGTTGGTCGGCGCCGGAATTCGCGGCATTCGTCAGCTCCGTCATCGAATCGGGGGTTGAACCAAGCCGCATGGACGGCATCCGTTCGCGCCTGCGCGAATTGGGGCTGGAGCCCTATGACGCACTGTCCCCGCCGCTGATGGACGCGATCGCCACCAGCATCGCCAAGCGCTCCGGTGCGCTGCCCGCTTGACGGGGATGCGCATTAGACTGGAAGAACAGCCAAGGGGCCGCTTGTCGGCCCCTTAGACCTGACTGAAACGCCCGACCGACAAGCCCGTGAGGGAACAGGAGAATAGTCATGAGAACCCGTGCCGCCGTGGCCCTAGAGGCCGGCAAACCGCTGGAAGTGATGGAGGTCAACCTGGAAGGCCCCAAGGCCGGCGAGGTCATGATCGAAATCAAGGCCACCGGTATCTGCCATACCGACGAATTCACCCGTTCGGGCGACGACCCGGAAGGTATCTTCCCCGCCATCCTGGGCCATGAGGGCGCGGGCGTCGTGGTCGAGGTCGGCCCCGGCGTGACCTCGCTGAAGGTCGGCGATCACGTCATCCCGCTCTACACGCCCGAATGCCGCGAATGCGCGTCCTGCCTGTCGGGCAAGACGAACCTGTGCACCAAGATCCGCGCGACCCAGGGCAAGGGCCTGATGCCCGACGGCACGACCCGTTTCAGCATGCTGGATGGCACGCCGATCTATCACTACATGGGCTGCTCGACCTTCGCCAATCACACGGTCCTGCCCGAGATTGCAGTCGCCAAGGTCCGCGAGGACGCACCCTTCGACAAGATCTGCTATATCGGCTGCGGCGTGACCACCGGCATCGGCGCGGTGATCAACACCGCCAAGGTCGAGATCGGCGCCAAGGCGGTGGTCTTTGGCCTGGGCGGCATCGGCCTGAACGTCGTGCAGGGCCTGCGGCTGGCGGGCGCGGACATGATCATCGGCGTCGATCTGAACAACGACCGCCGCGAGATGGCCGAACGCTTCGGCATGACGCATTTCGTCAATCCCAAGGAAATCGACGGCGGCATCGTCCAGCACATCGTCGAGATGACCAAGACCCCCTTCGACCAGATCGGCGGCGCCGATTACAGCTTTGACGCGACCGGCAGCACCAAGGTGATGCGCGACGCGCTGGAATGCACCCATCGGGGCTGGGGCGTGTCGGTGATCATCGGCGTGGCCGCGGCGGGCGCCGAGATCAGCACCCGCCCGTTCCAACTGGTCACCGGCCGGGTCTGGAAGGGCACGGCCTTCGGTGGCGCGCGCGGTCGGACCGACGTGCCCAAGATCGTCGACTGGTACATGGACGGCAAGATCGAGATCGACCCGATGATCACCCACACGATGCCGCTGGACGACATCAACAAGGGCTTCGATCTGATGCATCACGGTGAATCGATCCGCTCGGTCGTCCTTTACTGATCCTTCATGGCTGCTTAGGTAAAAGAACGGCGGGGCCCCGGTCCCGCCGTCGCCATGAGAGAGAGAACAAGGAGCAGGCCGATGCGTCACCAGTGGCTGGACGATGACGACGACGAACCGCAAGAAGACGACCGCCGCCACAAGGAAGAGGGCGGGCTGGGCCTGCCCGAAGGCGACAAGATCGGCAAGCTGTACTTCAAGTCGCGCACGGTGATCGTCGCCGGCGCCATCAACGACAAGCTGGCGCAGCGCACCGTGGCCCACCTTCTGGCCCTGGCCGAGGAAAGCGACAAGCCGATCAACATGCTGATCTCGTCCCCCGGCGGACATGTGGAATCGGGCGACATGATCCACGACGTGGTCAAGTTCATCCGTCCCACCGTGCGCACCATCGGGTCGGGCTGGGTCGCCAGCGCCGGCGCGCTGATCTTCGTCGCGGCGAAGAAGGAAAACCGCTACTGCCTGCCCAACACCCGCTTCCTGATCCACCAGCCCTCGGGCGGGATCGGCGGCACGTCCTCGGACATGATGATCCAGGCGGAACAGGTGCGCCTGATGCGCGATCGCCTGAACCAGATCTTCGCCGAGGCGACCGGTCAGAAGGTCGAGCGGATCGAAAAGGACACGCAGCGCGATTTCTGGCTGAACACGCAGGAGGCGCTGGATTACGGCCTGCTGGGCCAAGTGATCCGCAGCGCGGACGACCTGAAATGACGGCAGGGGGCGGATTGACCATCCGCCCGGCCACCCCCGCCGATCACGATGCGATCTGGGCCATCCTGGAGCCCGTCTATCGTGCCGGAGAGACCTATTGCATCCCCCGCGACATCACCCGCCCCGAGGCGATCGCCGACTGGTTCGCGCATCCCTTCACGGCCTTCGTCGCGGTGCTGGACGGCCGCATCCTGGGGACAAGCCATGTGGGCGCGAACCGCCCCGCAGGCGGGTCGCATGTCGCCAACGCGTCCTTTGCGACCCATCCGGACGCGCGGGGGCGGGGCGTCGCCCGCGGGCTGGTCGAACATGCGAAATCTTGGGCCGCCGCGCAGGGATTCGCCGCGATGCAGTTCAATTTCGTGGTGTCGACCAATGCCGATGCCGTCCATTTGTGGCAGAAGGCCGGATTTTCCATTGTCGGCCGGCTGCCGGGGGCGTTTCGTCATCCCCAGCTTGGACCGGTCGATGGGCTGGTCATGTTCCACACCCTGAAGGGAGAGCCCGATGAGCCTTGAGACCCTGTCCGAAACCCGCAGCTTCGGCGGCACCCAGGGCGTCTATCGCCACAAGTCGCAGGCCACCGGCACCGACATGACCTTTGCCGTCTACCTGCCGGAGATGGCGCTACACGGGCGCGTACCGGTTCTGTGGTACCTGTCCGGCCTGACCTGCAACCATGAGAACGCGATGACCAAGGCCGCCGCCCAGCAGTGGTGCGACGAGGCCGGCATCGCCATCATCTTTCCCGACACCTCGCCCCGCGGCGAGGGTGTGGCCAACGACGAGGCCTATGACCTGGGCCAGGGCGCGGGCTTTTACGTGAACGCCACGCAGGACCCGTGGAAGCCGCATTTCCAGATGTGGCATTACATCGTTCATGAACTGCCCGAACTGGTGTCCGACAATTTCGCCATCGACCGCGATGCGATGGGCATCACCGGCCATTCGATGGGCGGGCACGGCGCGCTGACCATCGCGATGACCCATCCCGACCGCTACAAGTCGGTGTCGGCCTTCTCTCCGATCGCGAACCCGACGGAATCGGACTGGGGCCGCAAGCAGTTCACGGCCTATCTGGGCGAGGATCGCGCCACGTGGCGGGCCCATGACGCGACGCTGCTGATGACCGAGAAGGGCTATCCCGGAGAGGTGCTGATCGACCAGGGCGCCAACGACCAGTTCCTGGACCTGCTGCGTCCCGAATCGTTGGCCCACGCGATGATGGCACGCCGCCAGCCCGGTCAGTTCCGCATGCATCCGGGCTATGACCACAGCTACTTCTTCGTCCAGAGCTTCATGGCCGACCATGTCTTCTGGCATGCCGAACGGCTGGTCTGAACCGATTGCCGAACATTCCCGATGCCCCTGCCGTTTTCCCATAAGACTTTAGGGGCAAAGGGCAGGGGCCGCGATTGACGCAAGGGGGTGCCCGACCAACTACTTGGACATGGAATGCCGCGGGGGGAGGAAATCCGCGGCGCTTATCCAGGGAGCGGAGGAGCACTCGATGAAACATCTCTTGAACAGCGCGGCTGTCGCGCTGCTTTTGACCGGCGCATCGGCTTACGCGAATGAAAGCGTCCTGACCGAGACCGCCGAGGCCGGACAATGGGCCATCCAGACCGGTGACTATGCCAACACCCGGTATTCCGAACTGGACCAGATCACCCGTGAGAACGTCGGCGATCTGCGTGTCGCCTGGACCTTCTCGACCGGCGTGCTGCGCGGACACGAGGGCGGGCCGCTGGTCGTGGACAACGTGATGTATGTCCACACGCCCTTTCCGAACAACATCTTCGCGCTGGACCTGAACGACAATGGCAAGATCCTGTGGCGCTACACGCCCCAGCAGGATCCCGAGGTCATCGCGGTCATGTGCTGCGACACCGTCTATCGCGGTCCGGCCTATGCAGACGGACTGATCCTGTCGCACCAGGCCGACACGACGCTGGTGGCGCTTGACGCCAAGACCGGCGAGGTCAAGTGGTCGGTCAAGACCGGCGATCCGGCCATCGGCGAGACGAACACCGCGACCGTGCTGCCCGTGGGCGACAAGGTGATCGTGGGCGTGTCGGGCGGCGAATACGGCGTGCGCGGCCGCGTCACCGCCTACAGCCTGGCCGACGGGTCCGAGGTCTGGAAGGCCTATTCGACCGGCCCCGACGAGGAGATGCTGGTCGATCCGGAAACCACCATGCACCTGGGCAAGCCCATCGGTGCCGACAGCTCGCTGAACAGCTGGGAAGGCGATCAGTGGAAGATCGGCGGCGGTTCGACCTGGGGCTGGTATTCCTATGACCCGGACCTGAACCTGATCTATTACGGCACCGGCAACCCGTCGACCTGGAACCCGTCGCAGCGTCCCGGTGACAACCGCTGGTCCATGACCATCATGGCCCGCGACGCCGATACCGGCATGGCCAAGTGGTTCTACCAGAAGACGCCCCATGACGAATGGGACTATGACGGCGTGAACGAGAACATCCTGGTCGACAAGGAAATCGACGGCCAGATGCGCAAGCTGCTGGTGAACTTCGACCGCAACGGCTTCGGCTACACGCTGGACCGCGAGACGGGCGAACTGCTGGTGGCCGAAAAGTTCGACCCGGCCGTCAACTGGGCGACCGAAGTCGATATGAACAAGGACTCCGAGACCTACGGCCGTCCTCTGGTCGTGTCGGAATACTCGACCGCCCAGAACGGCGAGGACACCAACACCACTGGCGTCTGCCCGGCGGCGCTGGGATCCAAGGACCAGCAGCCGGCGTCCTATTCGCCGAAGACCGGCCTGTTCTATGTGCCGACCAACCACGTCTGCATGGACTATGAACCCTTCCGCGTCGCCTATACCGCGGGTCAGCCCTATGTCGGCGCGACGCTGTCGATGTATCCGGCCCCCGAAAGCCATGGCGGCATGGGCAACTTCATCGCCTGGGACGCCGTCGCGGGCGAGATCAAGTGGTCGCTGCCGGAGCAGTTCTCGGTCTGGTCGGGCGCCCTGGCGACCGCGGGCGACGTGGTCTTCTACGGCACGCTGGAAGGTTACCTGAAGGCTGTCGACGCCGAGACGGGCGAGGAGCTCTACAGCTTCAAGACGCCGTCGGGCATCATCGGCAACACGATGACCTACGAGAACAACGGCAAGCAGTATGTCGCGGTTCTGTCGGGTGTCGGCGGATGGGCCGGCATCGGTCTGGCGGCCGGTCTGACCAATCCCAATGACGGTCTGGGTGCCGTGGGCGGCTATGCGGCCCTCAGCGACTATACCGAATTGGGCGGTCAGCTGACCGTGTTCGAACTGCCGGACTGATCTGCCGGCCGCGGGGCGTCTCATACTTTCGTTCCGCATACGCAAGCGTGACCTATGACGGCGCCGCCCCAGCACTAGACTGGGGCGGAACCGTCTGAGGAGACAGACGACTTTGGGAGGACTTCCGACATGAAAGCCATCACCAGCCTCACGGCGCTGGTCCTGGGCGCGTCCTTGGCCGGCATGGCTTGGGCGCAGACCGAAACGACGCCCCCGGCGGACGCGGGCGCTGGTGCGGCCGCCGCCGTGTCGGGTGATGCCGCGGCAGAGGCCCCCGCCGATGCCGCAGCCGCCGAACCTGCAGCCGACGCAGCCGCCGAAGGGACCGAGACCGCAGCGGCAGGCGCCCATGTCCTGCCCAACGGCCAGGACATGACCCCGGTCGAGGAACTGGACGGCCGCTGGCGCAATGACGAGGGCATTCCGACCTTCAAGGTCGAAGATGGCGTCGTCGATTTCGCGACCTTCAACGGTTTCCGCCGCTATCACGCGGAATGCCATGTCTGCCACGGTCCTGACGGCGAGGGGTCGACCTACGCCCCTGCGTTGAAGGAATCGGTGCTGCGCATGGATTATTACGACTTCATGCAGACCGTGGCGTCGGGCCGGCAGGGCACGAACTCGGTCATGCCGGCCTTCGGCACCAACAAGAACGTCTGGTGCTATATCGACGACATCTATGTCTATCTGCTGGCGCATGGCACCGGCGAGATCGGTCGCGGTCGTCCGGCGGAACGCGCCGACAAGTCCGAAGACTATACCGCGCAGGAAGATTCCTGCATGTCCAGTTGACGGCCCTAGGACGCCTTGCCGGGCTGGTGCTGGCGGTGGGGGTTTTGTCCACCCCGGCCGCGGCCCAAGTGGCGGACCTGCGCTCCACCACCCAGTTTCGGGTCTGCGCCGACCCCGCGAACGCGCCGATGTCCAGCCGCGACGGCAGCGGGTTCGAGAACAAGCTGGCCGAGTTCTTCGGCCAGCAGCTTGGACTGCCGGTGACCTATTTCTGGTTCCCGTCGGGCATGGGTTTCGTGCAGCGCACCCTGCGGGAGGGCAACTGCGACGTGGTGATCGGTTATGCCCAAGGGGACGAACTGGTCCAGAACACCAACCACTACTACACCTCGGTCTATGGCATCGTGACGCGCAGGGACGGTCCGCTGGCCAAGGTTGACCGCCTCAGCGACCCGGCGCTGAAGGAGGTCGGCATCGGCGTCGTGGCGGGCACGCCGCCTGCCACGCATCTGGCGCGGGCGGGTCTGGCGCCCAACATGCGCGGCGCGGATCTGTTCGTTGACCGCCGGGTCGAGGATCCGATGGGCGATCTGCTGGAGGATGTCCGCAGCGGTGCGACGGGCGCCGCCGTGCTGTGGGGCCCGTTGGCCGGACCGCGCGTCAAGGACGACCCCGACCTGCAATTCACGCCCCTGCTGCACGAGGAGGCGTCGCCGCGCCTGTTCTTCCGCATCACCATGGGGGTGCGCCCCGAGGAGCAGGAATGGAAGCGCGAGCTGAACAGCTTGATCCGTCGCAATCAGGACGGCATCAACCAGATCCTGCACGATGCCGGGGTGCCGCTGGTCGACGACTATGGCAAGGAAGTGCTGCCGTGATCCGGCTGCTGGTGCTGGCGCTGCTGCTGGCACCCGCGGCGCGGGCCGAAACCGTGCCTGAGCCCGACACCTATCACGGCGAACCCTATCGCTCTCCGGTTCCTGCGACGCTGGCCGGGGCGCAGGTCATCGATGTGGGTCAGGCCATCGCCCTGCAGGGGCAGGCGGCGTTTCTGGACGTGCTGCCGCGGCCCAAGGCCAAGCCCGCGGGCCTTCCAGAAGGGACGATCTGGAACGAGCCGCCCCACCGCTCGATTCCCGGCGCCGAATGGCTGTGGGACACAGGGTACGAAGCCCTGTCCCCAGCCGAGGAGGCGCGCCTGCGCGACGGGCTGACCCGCGCCAAGGCCGGCGATCCCGATCGCCCCGTGGTGATCTTTTGCCGGTCCGACTGCTGGATGAGCTGGAACGCCGCGCGGCGGGCGGTCGAATGGGGCTTTGACCCGGTGATCTGGTTCCCCGGCGGCACGGATGCCTGGGAACAAGCCGGCCAGCCGCTGGTCACCGTGGAGCCTGTCGCCCCGTAAAGCTGCCGAAGGCGCGGGGACCTGACGGCATGTCGATGCTGTGCGTCACCACCAGCGTCTTTGCGTCCAGAATCGTAAGCGTGTCCGAATCCCAGTTCGCGACGGCGACGCCGCTGCCGTCGGGCAAGGTTGCGATTCCTTCGGGATAATCGCCCACGGTGACGGTCCCCACCGGCTCCAGTGTAACCGCGTCGAACACGGTGACGGTGCCGTCATACTGGTCGGTGACGAAACCCCGCCCCTCGGCAAAGGCGACGGCATAGGGATGGCTGCCGGTCGGCACCCGGCCCGTCAGCTGCCCTGCGACCGGATCGATGACCGACACCATATCCCCCTGCACATCCGCCGAAAACAGCCGCCCGTCATGGAAGGTCACGCCGAAGGGATGCGCCCCGGCCGTCGCCACGCGATGCAGCAGCGCGCCCGTCCCTGCGTCAAAGATGCTGATCTGATCCGCATCACGATCCGCCGTGGCCACCAGGCCCATACCGTCGGTCGCCACGCCCGCCGGCGCGTCGCCGGTGGGCGCGCTCCAGACCGGCTGCAGGTCGGCGTCCAGCCGCGTCAGCCGCGCACCGTACCAGTCGGTGACGAAGACCCCGCCATCGCCCGCCGCGGCCAATCCGAAGGCCCCGGCGCCCAGGTCCCGATGGGCCAAGGGCAAGGCGTCTTCGTCCAGCACGTGCAGGCGTCCGCTGTCGGCGGCAATGACATAGACGCGCCCGGCCTGCGGGTCATAGGCTACAGGCGCAGGGGCATCTGGAATGTCGGCCGTCGCGACGATCGCGCCCGTCCCCAGGTCGATCACCGACAACGCATCGGCGTTCTGCGAGGTCACGAACGCAAGATCCCCGGCCAAGACCGGGGACCCTGTCAGCAGCAGCGCCAGGAAAGCACCCCGCACCTATTCGACGCGGCCAAAGCGTTCCGCCAAGGCGTCCAGCCCGGCCTGATAGACGCCGTCGACCGCCGCGATGGCAGCATCGTCGTTCAGTTCGGCCGGGGGTTCGTTGTTCGGGAAACCGCGATAGAAGCCGCCCTTCCACAGGACCTCGGCCTTGCCGTCCTTGTCGCTGACCTGCAGCGTCGAGGAGTAGTTGGTCACCGGCAGGACCGCCGTGTCGACCTCGGTGATCATGTACTTGTACATCATCTTGTCGTTGTCGATGGCCATCAGCTGTTCGGTGATGGTGGGCGCCCCGTCGCCGTTCAGCGTCAGCACGCGGGTCGATTCGTCGGGAACGTCCGCCGCCGCGCCCTCGGGCGTCATCGCGGTCGATGCGACCACCGGATGCCAGCTCATGTCGTCGAAGCGGCCGATCACCTCCCACACCTCGGCGGGGGTGGCATCCAGCGTCACGGTCTTTTCCGTCTTCAGGCGCGACGGGCCATGCGCCCCCGCCATCCCCGTCAGGGCCAGCACCGCACCAAGCGCGCCCGCCAGAACTGTCGTCGTCCTCATTCCTTCCGTTCCTCCCGAAAGATCACATTTCTCAGCAGATAGCTGTAGCCGCGCCGGAACGCGTCATCGGTGTTGCCGCGGATCTCGACCGATCCGGCGCGCACGGTCTCTCCGGTTTCGGCATCGCGCAGGGTCAGATTGACCGACTGGATCAGGTTGGAGACCTTCTGCACCTCTCCGGCGATGGCATAGTCCGATCCCATCCCGCGGGCGATCTTGGTATCGGCGCCGTTCGACCGGACCGGGTTCAGGATGCCCGCCACCGCCTCGGCCGGGGGCGGTGTCAGGGCAAAGCCGCGTCCGGTCAGGTCTTCTGCGATGAAATCCTCGACCATGGCGATGCGCGCGGTTTCGTCCGCGCGGACGCCGTTGATGGCGCCCTCGGTCGAAGTGTCGATGTAATGCAGGCCGAACCAGGTCGCGGTCCCCGGGGGCGGTGCCGGCTGGGCAAGGGCGGCCATGGGGGCCAGCAGCAAGGCCGATATCAGGCTGAAACGGGTCATCCCCTGACCATGCGCCGGGGTCGGGCAGGCGTCCATTAAGACAAAAGGTGCAGCCGCCCCCGACTTTGGGTTGAGGGAAAAGTTCCCGGACGAAACGGGAACAATAACCGGCTTGCCGCATTCCGGATCACCCCCCACCATGCCTGCAGGGAGAGACGAAATGTTCAAAGGAATCATGGGACTTTTGGCTGGTGCCGTGGCACTGGCCCAGCCCGTCGCGGCCCAGACCCCGGACCCGGTGCAGATCCGCACGGCCGTGCTGCGGGTCGACGACCCTGGCCTGCCGCCGATCTCGCGGCTGGACCTGATGCCCGCCGATCTGGGTTTTGCAGGCGCGCGCCTGGCGATCGAGGATAACGACACCACCGGCCGCTTCATGGGCCAGGACTTCGAGGCCGAGGAGGTCGCCGCAACCCCCGAGACCGCCGAGGCCGAGATGGCACGCCTGCTGGACGAGGGGGTGCAGTTCATCGTGCTTCTGGCCGATGACGCGACGACCCTGGCCCTGGCCGATCAGGCGGGGGACCGGGCGATGGTCTTTAATGCGATGGCGCGCGGCGACAACCTGCGCGGGACCGATTGCCGGTTCAACACGATCCACGTCGCGCCGAGCCGTGCGATGCTGACCGACGCCATGACGCAGTTCCTGATGTGGAAGAACTGGCCCCGCTGGTTCCTGATCCACGGCAGCCACCCCGAGGACCAGGCCCTGGCCCAGGCCTGGCGCACCAGCGCCGCCAAGTTCGGCGCCCAAATCGTCGAGGAGCGTGAATACACCGATACCGGCGGCGCGCGCCGCACTGACAGCGGTCACGTGCAGGTCCAGGCGCAGATGCCCGTCTTTACGCAGCGCGCCGCGGACCATGATGTGGTCATTGCCGCGGACGAGGCGGACGTCTTCGCCGCCTATCTGCCCTATCTGACCTGGGACGCGCGCCCAGTGGCGGGATCCGCCGGGCTGGTTCCGCGCAGCTGGCACCCGGCGATGGAGGCCTGGGGCGGCACCCAGTTTCAGAACCGCTTCGAGAAGCTGGCCGCCCGCCCGATCCGCGAGGAGGATTACCAGACCTGGCTGTCGCTGCGCATCGTTGGAGAGGCGGCGACCCGCACCAATTCCGGCGACCCCGCCGCGCTGACGGAGTTCATCCTGTCCCCCGATTTCGACGTCGCGGGGTTCAAGGGCCAAGCCCTGACAGTGCGCGACTGGGACCACCAGGTGCGCCAACCCATCCTGCTGACCACCGGCGTGCTGACCACCTCGGTCAGCCCGCAGGACCAGTACCTGCATCAGACCAGCCAGCTGGACACGCTGGGCGTCGACCGCCCCGAAACCCAATGCCAATTCTGAGAGGCCGCATGCGACATCTTCTGAGTGCCACCACCGGGCTTGCGCTGATGCTTGCCGCCGGACCCGCCCTGGCGAACCGCGTCTTCGTCACCAACGAACGCAGCAACGACGTCACCGTCCTGGACGGAGAGACGTTCGAGGTCATCGGAACCTATCCCGTGGGCAACCGCCCCCGCGGCATCACCATCAGCCCCGACGGGACCGAGCTGTATGTCTGCGCGTCGGACGACAACCTGGTGCGCGTCTTCAACCCCGAGACGATGGAGGAGATGCACACCCTGCCGTCCGGTCCCGACCCGGAACTGTTCGTGCTGCACCCGTCGGGCAACCCGCTGTTCATCGCCAACGAGGACGACAACATCGTCACCGTGGTCGACACCAAGACCCACCAGATGCTGGCCGAGGTGCCGGTCGGCGTCGAGCCCGAGGGCATGGGCGTCAGCCCCGATGGCAAGGTCGTGATCAACACGTCGGAAACGACGAACATGGCGCATTTCATCGACACCGAGACGTTCCAGATCACCGCCAACGTGCTGGTCGACAGCCGCCCGCGCTTTGCCCAGTACACGGCCGACGGAACCAAGCTGTACGTGACGTCCGAGATCGGCGGCACGGTCAGCGTGATCGACCCGGCCACGCAGACGATCACCAAGAAGATCAGTTTCGACATCCCCGGCGTCCTGCCGGAGGCGATCCAGCCGGTCGGCGCGCGTGTGACGTCCGACGGGTCCAAGCTGTTCGTGGCCCTGGGGCCGGCCAACCGGGTCGCCGTGATCGACGCTGCCACCGACGAGGTGACCGATTACCTGCTGGTCGGGCAGCGGGTCTGGCAGCTGGCCTTCAGCCCGGACGAGAAATACCTCTATACCACCAACGGCAATTCCAACGACGTGTCGATCATCGACGTGGCCGCCAACGAGGTCGTCCGCTCGGTTCCCGTGGGGCAGCAGCCCTGGGGTGTCGTCGTCGCCCCGGACTGATCCGGCATCCCTGCATATCCTGAGGAGGAGAGATTCCATGACCACGCTGACGAAACTGATGTCCGGTGCCGCCTTGGCCCTGATCCTGGCGGTGCCCGCTACCGCCCAGGATGCCGCGGTCCCCGACGCCTCTGCCGAGCAGGCACCCGGCGGCGATGCCGTTGTGGGCGAACCCGCCGAGGCGGGCACCCAATCGGGCGAGGCCGTCGAGGCGGACGAGGATGATGACGACGAGGAGGAGGAGGCCCCGTCCGAGGGGACCTATGACGCGACCGGCATGTTCGATTATGGCTTTTCTGGCCTTCTGGCGCGAGAGAACCGCACCGACCTGGCGCCCCTGACGCTGGCATCCGGCCAGCCCGTCGCGGGCGGCGAATACACGATCAAGTCGGGCGGCTATTATCGCATCAATATCGTGGCCGACGGCAGTCAGGAGCTGGCCCTGTCGGGCGGCGACTTCTTCCGCGCGATCTGGATCAACGAGATCGTCATCGGCGACACCGAGATCCGGCCGATGGGCGTGCACAGCATCGAATTCGATGCCGACGGCACGGCGGTCCTCAGCTTTGTCGCGGTGCTGCCCGGTCGATACACCTTGTCAGTGCCGGGTTCTTCGGGCGACAGTCTGCAAGCCGTCTTCAACATCCAGTAGGGTTCATTGACCGCCGCGTTGCAGATCGACCATGTCAGCCACAATTTCGGTGCCGTGCAGGCGCTGGACGACGTGTCGCTGACGGTGCCGCGCGGCGGATTCACCGCCCTTCTGGGGGTGAATGGCGCGGGCAAGACCACGCTGTTCTCGCTTGTGACGCGGCTCTACAACAACCGGTCGGGAATGATCCGCGTGGCGGGGCACGACCTGCGGCGCGAACCGTCGCAGGCGCTGGCCCGTCTGGGCGTGGTCTTTCAAAGCCGCGCGATGGATGCCGACCTGACGATCCGCCAGAACCTGATCTATCACGCCAGCCTGCACGGGATACCCGGCAGGCTGGCGCGGCCACGCATCGACCAGGTCCTGGGCCAGGTCGATCTGGCCGACAAGGCCGACACCCGCGTCACCGCCCTGTCCGGCGGCCAGTCGCGCCGCGCCGAGATCGCGCGCGCGCTGATCCACAGCCCCGACCTGCTGCTGCTGGACGAGGCAACGGTGGGCTTGGACGTGAAGTCCCGGGCCGAGGTGCTGGCCCTGACCCGCCGCCTGATCGCCCGCGACGGCGTGTCCGCCCTGTGGGCCACCCATATCATGGACGAGATCGACCCGGCCGACGACCTGGTGATCCTGCATCGCGGCCGGGTGCTGCGCCAGGGTCGCGCCGCCGACATCGCCGGGCCGCACGGGTTGACGCGCGCCTTCCTGGACCTGACCGGAGTCGCGCCATGACCGCACCCACCGACCGCCCCCGCGGCTGGCTGACCGCCTTTCTGGGCATCGCGCGCCGCGAGACGCTGCGCTTCGTCAACCAGCGCGGGCGCTTCCTGGCGGCACTGGTGCGCCCGCTGGTCTGGCTGTTCATCTTTGCCGCCGGGTTCCGCGCCGTGCTGGGTCTGTCGATCACGCCACCCTATCAGACCTATGTCCTGTACGAGGTCTACGTGACCCCCGGCCTGGTCGCGATGATCCAGCTGTTCAACGGCATGCAGTCGTCGCTGTCGATGGTCTACGACCGAGAGACCGGGGCCATGCGCACGCTGCTGGTCAGCCCGTTTCCGCGTTGGTACCTGCTGGGATCCAAGCTGATCGCGGGGGTGATCGTGTCGATCATCCAGGTCTTCACCTTCCTGGCCATCGCATACTGGTGGGGCATCCGCCCGCCCGTCTGGGGCTATGTCACCGTGATCCCGGCGCTGATCCTGTCGGGGCTGATGCTGGGCGCGATGGGTCTGTTCCTGTCCAGCGCGATCCGCCAACTGGAGAATTTCGCGGGTGTCATGAACTTCGTGATCTTCCCGATGTTCTTTGCCTCGTCCGCGCTGTACCCGCTGTGGCGGATGCGCGAAAGCAGCCCGCTGCTGCACGACATCTGCGCCGTCAATCCCTTCACCCACGCGGTCGAGCTGATCCGGTTTGCGCTGTACATGCAGGTGAACTGGACCGCCCTGGCGGTGGTCCTAGGATGTTTGGCGGGGTTCTTCGGCGCGGCGGTCTTCATGTATGATCCGCAAAAGGGCCTGTGGGCCCGGCGGAAAGGAGGTCCCGCATGATCCGCATCACCCTGGCCCTGGCGCTGCTGGCCGGTCCCGCCTTCGGCGCGGCGGGGACCGATCCCGACTGGCCCTGCATCCAGCGCAAGCAGCCGCATCTGTCGATGGGTCAGGTCTGGACGGGCCCCATCCCGGACGACGAAACGCTGGCCCTTGCCCGCGATCCCGACATCGCCCGCCTGGCCGAACGCCTGGAACAGCGCCGCCTGCCGATCGAGGAGGCCGAGACGGAGATCGCGGAATTCGGAGCCGAGGCCCCAGACACGCATCTGGTCGCACTGATGCAGGCAATCTTCGACCGGATCGACAGTGACCGCAGCGCGCTGATCGCGGGCATCGCGCGCTATGGCCGGTCGCAGGTGGACCTGTCCGAACGGATTGAGGAACGCCGCGCCCGCATGGCCGAAATGGAGGCCGCCGATGCCCCCGATTTCGACGCCATCGACGCCGAGGAAAAGGCCCTGGACTGGGATCAGCGTATCTTCACCGAACGCCAGCAGTCGCTGACCTATGTATGCGAGACGCCGGTGATCCTGGAACAGCGCATCTTCACGCTGGGCCGTGCCATCGCAGGCCAGCTGGACTAGGGCGCGTCGCTGCGCGACAGTCGCAGGATGTCGTCATGGCTGCGGTCCAGCCGGCCCGCCAGCCCGTCGCGCACCGCCTGATCCAGGATGGTCCGAAACAGGGCGGCGTCGGGGCCGTAATCCGCGGCCTTGCGGCGCCACTTGCGCAGCAGCACCGGGACCAGCGGCCAGAACCACGGTCCCGCCGCCACCCGGTAGGCCATCAGCGCATTTCGATACATGTAGAACACCTTCCACATCGGGCGCAGCACGACACCACCCTGCGCCTGCAGGGCCGTGGTGTCGTGATCGAACCGCACCTGCGGCGCGAACCCGAGGCGCAGCCCGGCACGGCGCATCTGCAGCGTGTACAGCTGGTCGTCGCCATAGATGAACAGACGCGGGTCGGGCAGCCCGGCCCGCTGCAGCGCCGCGCGCGACAGGAACAGGCCGACGAAGCTGCTCATGTCCACCGGCACGACCGGTGACCCGGTTCCGTAATCACCGTCGCCCAGATGGAACCCGGCACGGCCGCGGCCCAGGGGCATCCGCGCCAGGGTGCGCAGGAAGGCCCCCGGATTCCAGAACGGGTTGCGATAGGGGCGGTTCATCTCGCAGATGCGGCCGTCGGGGTGATGCACCGCGGCGCCGATCGCGTCCCATTCCGACAGATCCATCGCCCGGAAGGCGTCGATGGCGCCAGGCGCGGGGCGACCGTCATCGTCCATGACCACGGTCCAGTCGGCCTGCGCCTCGTCTCGCGCAAGCTGCATGCCGACGGAAAACCCGCCCGCCCCGCCCTGGTTCGTGGTGCTGCGATGGACGCGCAGGCGTGGGTCGTCCAGCGCCGAAAGCCAGTCGGCGGTCCCATCGGTCGAGGCATTGTCGACCACGATCACGTGATCGACCGGCTGGTCCAGCAGGCGCGCGACCGTGACGGTCAGCTTGTCCAGCCGGTTGTACGTGACCACCACGGCGGCGATCGAGGGTCGGGTATGGGCCATGGCGTGCCGATCATGTCATCTGCCGGCAGGCTGCGGCCGGGTCCGACCGCGCGATACCACGAAGGGCATTTGTGCAGCAACCGCCACCCATGCTGGTTTTCCGTGCCGGACGGGGCTGACAAGGCGCGTCGATGCCCCTAGACATCGTGCAGGACAACCGCCCGAGGCAAAGATGCAGATCGAAACAACCCCGCTGCCCGGAGTGCTGCTGCTGACGCCGGCCCGTCATGGCGATGCGCGCGGCTTCTTCTCGGAAAGCTGGAATCGCAGGACGCTGGCCGATGCCGGGGTCGTGCTGCCCGAGTTCGTGCAGGACAACCATTCGATGTCCGCGCAGACCGGCACGCTGCGGGGTCTGCATTATCAGTCGCCCCCCTTCGCGCAGGGCAAGCTGGTGCGCTGCGGGCGTGGCCGGCTGTTCGACGTGGCGGTGGACGTGCGCATGGGCAGCCCGACCTATGGCCAATGGTTCGGGACCGAACTGAGCTTCGAGAACGGCCGCCAGCTGTGGATTCCCGCAGGCTTCCTTCACGGCTTCGTCACCCGCGAACCCGATACCGAGATCGTCTACAAGTGCACAGCCCATTATGACCGCGCGTCGGACGGTGCGGTGGCTTGGGACAGCGTCGGCATCGACTGGGACGTCACCGATCCGCTGCTGTCCGACAAGGATCGGGATGCGCAGCCGCTGGCAGAGTTGAAATCGCCCTTCGTCTTTGAGGAGCAGGCATGAAGATCCTGATCACCGGCGGCGCCGGATTCATCGGCTCTGCCGTCGTTCGCCTGGCGATCGCACGTGGGCATCATGTCGTGAACCTGGACGCGCTGACCTATGCCGCGAATCTGGAGAACGTGGCCGAGGCCGCCCGGTCCGACCGCTACGCGTTCGAGCAGGCCGACATCCGCGACCGCGCGGCGCTGGACCGCATCCTGGCGCAGCACCGCCCCGACGCGATCATGCACCTGGCCGCGGAGAGCCATGTGGACCGGTCCATCGACGGCCCTGCGGCCTTCGTGGAGACGAACGTGATCGGCACGTTCAACATGCTGGAGGCCGCCCGCGCCTATTGGACGGCCCAAGGGCGCCCCGACAGCTTTCGCTTTCACCACATCTCGACCGACGAGGTCTTTGGATCCTTGGGCGAGACGGGGCAGTTCACCGAAACTACGCCCTATGACCCGCGCAGCCCCTATTCGGCCAGCAAGGCGGGGTCCGACCATCTGGTCCGCGCGTGGGCCGAAACGTATGGCTTGCCCGTCGTGCTGACGAACTGTTCGAACAATTACGGCCCCTATCATTTCCCAGAAAAGCTGGTGCCTGTGGTGATCCTCAAGGCGCTGTCGGGCCAGCCGATCCCGGTCTATGGCGACGGTGGCAACATCCGCGACTGGCTCTATGTCGAGGATCACGCCGATGCGCTTCTGCTGGTCCTGGAAAAGGGCCAGCTGAACCGCAGCTACAATATCGGCGGAGAGAACGAGGCCACCAACATCGACCTGGTCCGAACCATCTGCGCCCATATGGACGAGCTGCACCCGACGGGCGCGCCGCATGCGGACCTGATCACCTTCGTGACCGACCGTCCGGGCCATGACCGCCGCTATGCGATCGACCCGACCCGCATCCGCACCGAACTGGGCTGGCGCCCGTCCGTGACGGTCGAGGAGGGGCTGCGCCGCACCGTCGAATGGTATCTGGCCAATCGCGACTGGTGGCAGCCGCTGCTGGACCGCGACGGCGTGGGCAAGCGTCTGGGGACGGCCTGATGCAGAGATTGCTGGTCTTTGGCCGCACCGGCCAGGTCGCGCGGGAACTGGCCGCGCTGGCGCCCGATGCGACCTTTGCGGGCCGCGACCGGGCCGATCTGACCGACCCCGCCGCCTGCGCCGCCCTGATCCGTGCGGCGCGTCCGCGTGCGGTCATCAATGCTGCCGCCTACACCGCCGTGGACCGGGCCGAGACGGACCCGGACACCGCCCGCCTGGTCAATGCCGACGCGCCTGCCGCGATTGCGCGGGCCTGCGCGGATCTGGGCATCCCGTTCCTGCACATCTCGACCGATTACGTCTTTGACGGATCGGGCGACCAGCCGCGGGCAGAGGATGCGCCCACCGCACCCCTGGGCGTCTATGGCGCGACCAAGCTGACCGGAGAGCAGGGCGTGGCCGCCGCGGGCGGAGTCTGGGCCGTGATGCGGACCTCCTGGGTGTTCTCCGCCCATGGCGCGAATTTCGTCAAGACGATGCTGCGCCTTGGCGCGGAGCGCGACCGCCTGACCGTAGTGGCCGACCAGATCGGGGGGCCGACGCCTGCCGCCGACATCGCGGCCGCCTGCCTGCGGATGATCCGCGTCATGCGCGACAGGCCCGACACCACGGGCGGGATCTATCACTTCGCGGGCACGCCCGACGCCTCCTGGGCCGAGTTCGCGCGCCAGATCATGGCGCAGGCGGGCTTGGCCGCGCAGGTGGCGGACATCCCGTCATCCGACTATCCGACACCCGCCGCGCGCCCGCTGAATTCGCGGCTGGATTGCGGACGCATCGCGCGGGATTTCGGGATCGCGCGTCCCGACTGGCGGGCCGGGCTGACCCGCGTTCTGGATCAACTGAAGGACAAGGCATGACACAGCGCAAGGGCATCATTCTGGCCGGCGGATCGGGCACCCGGCTGTATCCGATCACCATGGGCGTGTCCAAGCAGCTGCTGCCGCTTTACGACAAGCCGATGATCTTCTATCCGATCAGCGTCCTGATGCTGGCCGGCATCCGCGAGATCGCGATCATCACCACCCCCGAGGATCAGGATCAGTTCCGCCGCCTGCTGGACGACGGCAGCCAGTGGGGAATCAGCTTCACCTACATCGTGCAGCCCAGCCCCGACGGCCTTGCGCAGGCCTATATCCTGGCCGAGGATTTCCTGGCGGGCGCACCGTCCGCGATGGTTCTGGGCGACAACATCTTCTTCGGGCACGGTCTGCCGGAGCTGCTGGCATCCGCAGATGCGCGCGACGGGGGTGGCACGGTCTTCGGCTATCGCGTGTCGGACCCGGAACGCTATGGCGTCGTCGATTTCGACGACCAGATGCGGGCCCGCGCCATCGTCGAAAAGCCCCCCGTGCCGCCGTCGGACTATGCCGTGACGGGGCTCTATTTCCTGGACGGCACCGCGCCGGAACGGGCCCGCGCCGTCCAGCCCTCCGATCGCGGAGAGCTGGAGATCACGACCCTTCTGGAAAGCTATCTGCATGACGGGTCGCTGACCGTCGAACGCATGGGCCGCGGCTTTGCCTGGCTGGACACCGGCACCCATGCCAGCCTGCTGGATGCGGGCAACTTCGTGCGCACGTTGGAGAACCGCCAGGGTCTGCAGACCGGCTGCCCCGAGGAGATCGCCTTCGAGGCCGGCTGGATATCGCCTGACCAGCTGCGCGCGCGTGCGGCAAAGTTTGCCAAGAACGATTATGGGGCCTATCTGCTGCGTCTGATCGACTGACCCTTCCTCCCGACAGACGGATTGACCTCGCCCATGTCCGACCTTGCCTCGCACACGCCCGCAGATCCTGCGCTGGTGGCCCATCTGACCGCCGGCATCGCCGAGGCCCGTGCGATCTATGAGCTGCTGTTTCCCACGCAGCAGCTGTTCTTCATCCTGTCGCAGGGCAACAACCCGATCTGGGCCGCCCCCGAGGTGATCGAGGGTCCGCACAATCCGCGTCCCCAGGACCTGGGTGCGGATTATCTGGGCACCCTGACCCGGCAGGGCGCCTATGACGGCGCGCCGCAGGTGACCATCCGCCTGGCCATCCCGCGCCTGCCCCTGCCCGGAGAGATCAAGCAGATCGATGCGCCCTGGAGGCCCATGCGCGGTCTGGGCGCGCTGTTCCGGGCCAGCCCGCTGTGGTACGAACAGGTGCGCTATGGTGCCGAGATGGCCCGCAAGCGCCAGGCCGACCGACGCACGGACCAGACGGCCATGCCCCTGGGCGACGGCTCGGCCCTGTTGCCCGCACCCGTGGCGCCCGACAGCGACAAGCGTCCCGCCATCCTGATCGGCATGCACTGGCTGGAGATGGGCGGCGCCGAGAAGCTGGGCTTCGACACCATGCGCTGGGCGCTGGCGGCCGGGCTGCGGGTGTTCGTCGTGGCGTCGGTTCCGGCCGTGCAGCGGCTGGCGGACAAGCTGCCCGACCATCCGGACCTGACCTTCATCCGGCTGGATCGCTATCTGCCGCACCACCTGTGGCCGCGCTATGTCCAGCGGCTGGCGATGGCGGAAAACATCCGCGCCGTGCACATCCACCATTGCACGCCGCTGTACGAAAGCCTGACCATGCTGCGCATGCACCTGCCGTGGGTGCAGACGATCGACAGCACGCATATCGTCGAATACGCGAATGGCGGCTATCCGCGGATCTCGGGCGTGTGGTCCAACTATCTGGACATGCAGCATGTCATCAGCGGAGAGCTGGTCCGCTATTTCCGCGACCGCTTCCATGCCCCGGCGGGCAAGGTCGTCTTGGGCCGCATGCTGGACCGCAAGAACAACGATGCGCTGCCGCCGCTGCGCCTGCAGGCGGGACAGAAAGCGCTGCATGCCTGCTTCATCGGGCGGCTGTTCTATCAGAAGCGGCCGGTCGTGGTGGTCGAGGCCCTGCGCGCGCTGAATGCCTGGGCCGGGCGCAACGGCATCACGTTGACCGCGACCATCGTCGGCGAAGGTCCCTATGACGGCACGCTGACGCGCCTTCTGCGCAAGCACGGTCTGTCGTCCAAGGTCGACCTGCTGCCCGGCAATACCGACATTCCGGCCCTGCTGGAACGGTCCGACATCCTGCTTCTTCCCTCGAACAACGAGGGTCTGGCGCTGGTCTGCTACGAGGCCGTGGCCCATGGCTGCATCCCCATCTCGACCCGCGTCGGATCCCAGGACGAGGTGCTGCCCGACGGCCTGCTGGTGCCGCTGGCGCCGCGTGCGGCCGTGGCGGGCACCGTGGCCGCAGTCGACGCGATGTGGCGCGATGCAGGCACCCTGGCGCGACACAAGGACGCCCTGCAGGCTGCGTGGACGCGTCTGACCGCCGATCCGACCGCCGAGGAGGTGCTGATGCCCGTCTATCGCCGTCTGGCCCAGGGGGACGCGGCATGAGCGTCCTGAACAAGACGGCTGCGGTCATCGTCACCTTCAACCGCTCGGGCAAGCTGATGGCGGTGCTGGACGCGCTGGCGGCGCAGACCCTGCGCCCCGACATCGTGCTGGTCGTGGACAATGCCTCGACCGACGACACCGCGGCGCTGGTGCAGGCGCGGGCCGACGGCGACCCGACCATCCGCCACCTGCGGCTGCCGGCGAATGTCGGCGGGGCGGGGGGTTTCATGCCGGGATCAAGGCAGCCTACCAGATGGGCGCGCAGTATTTCTGGGTGTCGGACGACGATGCCTATCCCCGACCGGACGCCCTGCAATCCCTGCATCGGGCCCTGACGGGTTTCCAGGCCGATAACGGCTGGCGCCCCAGCTTTGCCTGTTCGCGGGTCGAGTGGATCGACGGATCGCTGTGCGAGATGAACTGTCCGCGTACCGTGTGGGACTGGGCACGCTTCGTGCGGCCGGGCAGTGCCTGGGCGCTGGTGGACAGCGCGTCCTTCGTGTCGGTGATGATCCCGCGCTGGGCCGTCAGCGAACACGGCCTGCCGATCGCGGATTACTTCATCTGGTTCGATGATGCCGAATACACCCGCCGCATCGCGCGCAGCTATCCGGGCATCTTCGTGCCCGAAAGCGTCGTGGTCCACGACACGCCCGACAACCGGGGCGTCAACTTCGGCCTGGTCGACGACAAGAGCCTCTGGAAGTTCAAGTACGGGGCGCGCAACGAAACCTCATGGCGCCGGCGCGAGATGGGCCTGATGGGCGTGCTGGCCTATGCCTATGGGGTCCGCGGCCAGATGCGCCGCGGCGACGTGCCCTCCTCCCTGCGCCGCCAGATCTATGGCGCGATCATCAAAGGCTTGGGGTTTCGCCCGGCCATCGAGCGCGTTTGATGGCATTCGAATGACACCCTCTGTTGGCAAAAGCAGTTCCAGATGAAAACCATTATGTTCATCGGTCATTTCAAGACCGGATCGACATCCATTCAGCACTACTTTGCCCGCAACTGGCTTGCATTGCTGCGCAAGGGTGTTCTCTATCCCGGTGTCGAATCACAGGCCGCAGCCCGTGCAATTCGTCTGAGCCTTACCGGACGTGACGAAGACCTCCGCGGACAGACGTTGAACGTGATCGAACCTCATAATGCACTGGCCCTGAGGTTGAAGAACGAGGAGGATGGCCACGGCGTCCCTCCCTACTATCCGCATGCCCCTTCGGGCCTGCAGATGTTCGAAATGATCAAGAACCAGTTGGATGCTATCCAGCCCGAGACGATGGTCCTGTGCTCTGAGGTCTTTGCCCTTCTAGGAATGACCAAGGAGCGGAAAAGCGTAAAACGGATTCATAACCGGTTTCGGTCCCATGACGTCAAATTGTACTGCAGCCTCCGTCGACCCGATGATTATCTGTCATCGTGGCACCGCCAGCGGCTGAAATTCGGCGAGAAGATGCTTCCCCTGCGCGCCGGGGCGCTGAATGCCTATCTTGAGACTGCGCATTTCCAACAAGCAAAGTTGGTTCGCGGCTGGCTTGAAGGGGGCTTCGAAGGGGCCGAACTCGTACTGCGCAATTTCTCGGATATCCAGAAAAGTGGAGGATCCGTAGTCGATTTCATGTCACGAACAGGAATTCCCATCCCTGACATGGCGGTCATGCCTGGAATGATGAACCCGTCCGTGCCTTCGGCCTTCGCCGAGATCGCGCGGCTTGCGCTGCATCAACTGCCGCAAGAATCGGCGCGGTCTATGGTTGCTTGGCTGATAGCGATGCGCGAGGAAGTTGACCACGTCGAGGACAGGGAGGTGGAGGTGTTCGGTCAGACTATGCGCGACATGATGGTCGAGCGGTTCCGACCCGTCGCTGATGACCTGTCGACGTTATCAGGTGTTAATCGCTTTTATCCAGATCTGGAAGACATGGCGTTGCTGCGGCCCGTGCCCGAACTCGAAGCCGCGCGGGCTGCGTTGGCTGGCCTGCGTGCCATAGGCGGTCGATCACGGTTGACCGAGGCGGAGCGTGAGTGGCTAGCCAACCTAGAAATACCTGCGGCCTAGAACCGCTCAGGCCAATGCAAGCAGTTCCGCTGCCGTTACGTACTTGTCCCGACGCGGCGTGATGCTGTCCCGCTTTTCCATGAATGTGGCGCAAAACGTCATAGGATCGTTGAAATCGAACTGCGCGATGTCATTTAGCTGGTAATTCCACCAGCGCGTTTCCTGCAGGGCTGTGATTACATCATCCGGGAACCGGTATCTCAGGATGCGCGCGGGCACGCCGCCGGCGATGGCATAGGGCGGTATATCCTTGGTGACCACGCTTCTCGCTGCCACAACGGCGCCCGTACCGATCCTGACCCCACCAGCGAAGGTGACGTTTCCACCGATCCACACGTCGTTGCCAAGTATCACCGGTGCCGGTCTGCCTTGAAAGGGTGACACCATGTTCATGGATACCGCACCAAGCTTTCGGGCAGCTTCCTGATAGAATTTTCCATAAGTTAGCGGGTGTGTCGTCACGCGATCGATGGGGTGGGCATCCCCCATGACGGCCGATCCCGGCGCGATCGAGCAATACGCACCGGTTCTAATGCGTACGGCAGGAGAGTTCGTGTAACTCATGTATCCTAGGGAAGACAGGGCGACTACGTTCGGTCCCGGTTTTGAGTGACGCGACCACACCGATACCTGCAGCGTGTTGTCAAACGCGATTGCCTTGATGCTGTCCCACCCCAGATTGGGGTGAATGTTGGAATCGTCCATAAAGTGTCGGATGCGCGGGTTCAGCTTGATACGATGCATGGTGCGCCTCTAGTGACCTGCGATATGATCAGAATCCGACCATTGCGGGCATTGGCCGGCCTTGGCCTTGATGCGTGTTGAACTGATTTGCCGTCTCCAGCGCCTCTCTGATCGTCACGTCCATGTCCAGATAGCGATACGTGCCGAGGCGGCCCACGAAGGTCACGCCGGGGGTGGCATGGGCCAGGTCGACATACTGCTCCAGCAGGGATTTCTCCTCGACCAGGCGGATCGGGTAATATGGCGTGTCGCCCGGCTCTGCCGCGCGGGAGTATTCGCGATAGCAGACGGAACCCTGGTGGCTCTCCCAGGGACTGAAATGCTTGTGCTCGGTGATGCGGGTATAGGGCACGTCGCGGTCGCCGTAGTTCATCACCGCGCAGCCCTGATAGTCGCCGTCATGGCTGAAGCGTTCGAAATCCAGCGTCCGATAGCCAAGGCGGCCAAGGCGATAGTCGAAGTATCCGTCCAGCGGCCCCGACCAGAAGACGTGATCGGCCTCTGCCGCCATCTCGGCGCTGTATTCCGTGCCCAGTTCGACCGTGATCCGCGGATGGTCCAGGATGGCCGCGACCATCGCGGTATAGCCGTCCTGCGGCATCCCCTGGAAACGGTGGAAGAAGTAGTTGTCGTCATAGTTGAACCGCACCGGCAGCCGCTTGAGGATCGACGCCGGCAGTTCGGTCGGCGAACAGCCCCACTGCTTTTCGGTGTAGCCCTTGAAGAAGGCCTCGTAGAGTTCCGGGCCCACGAACCGCAGGGCCTGCTCCTCGAAGCTCTGCGGATCGGTAATGGTCGTGTCGGCCTTGGAGTCGATGAAGGCGCGCGCCTCCTCGGGGCGCAGGGTGGTGCCGAAGAACTGGTTGATCGTCAGCAGGTTCACCGGCAGCGAATAGACCCGGCCCTGCGCGGTCGTTTTGACCCGGTTCTGGAACGGCATGAAGCGCGCGAAGCGGTTGACGTAATCCCACACGCCCTCGTCGTCGGTATGGAAGATGTGCGGGCCATAGACATGCATCATGACGCCGGTGTCGGCATCGCGTTCGGTATGGCAATTGCCGGCGATATGGGGGCGCGCGTCGATGATGCGGCAGTCATGCCCGGCCTCGGCCAGCTCCCGCCCGATCACGGCACCGGACAGTCCCGCACCCACCAGAAGAATTCTCATTGCCCCGCCCCGCCTTTGCGCATGGTCGACAGTCCGTCATGCTTTGGCCGATGCTATAGCGTGCCGGGAAGGGCAGGCCAACAGGCCGCCGCCTAGGCGACGGCTGAAACCTGCTGCTGCTGACAGATCCAGTCCCAGCTGTCGCGCATGCCCTGCTCCAGCGGGATGGTGGGGTTCCATCCGACCGCCTTTCGAATGCGCGCGATGTCCAGGATGATCCTGGGCACGTCGAAGCCGCGGCCGGGTCGATAGAGCGGCGACAGATCCCGCCCGGTGATCTGTGCCGTCAGCTCGACGATGCGCTTGACCGATGCGCCTTCGCCCGAACCGGCATTGAAGCAACCGTTGATCGGCGATTCCAGGGCGATCGCCGACAGCGCCGCAAGGTCGCGGACGTCGATGAAATCGCGAATGACGCTGCCGTCGCCCCATACCTCGATCTGTTCGCCGCGGGCGATCTTCCACAGATAGGTGCCGATGATGCCCTGCAGGCCTGCATGACCCTGGCGCGGGCCATAGGGATTCGAGGCCCGCAAGGCGACGAAATCCAGCCCATGCAGCTTGCGCTCCATGTGCAGATAGTTCTCGATGGCGACCTTGACGATTCCGTAAGAGCTGATCGGCTGCAGGGGGTGGCTTTCGGGCACCTCCTCGCACTGGGGCACGCCATAGACGGTGCCGCCCGACGACAGGAACACCAGCTTGTGAATGTTGCGGGCCCGCATCGCGTGCAGCAGCCGGACGGTCGCGATCAGGTTGCCCTCGATGTCGGCGCACGGGTTCAGGTTGGAGGTCGCGGGCACCGTCGTGCTGGCGCTGTGGATCACTGAATCGACATCGCGCAGAGCAACCTTCAGGACATCCTCGGATGAGAAGCTGCCCTTGACGTATTCCACCCCGGGCAGGGGGGGGCGGAAGGCTTCGGGTTTCATGTCCAGCACGCGGACGTTGTGTCCGCGGGCGACAAGCGCGTCGACGATATGAGATCCGATGAAGCCGCAGCCGCCGATCACTAGGGTTCGGTTCATGAATGATAATCCGTTATTGTCGCGGTATTCCGTCGAAACGCGGGCTGATCGTGACTGACATGCGCGGCGCAACGTGGCCTTGGCACGATCACCCATACCGGAAACATGCTGCATTGCAAACAACTGCAGGGCTGGCCATAAGCCCTGTACGGTCACCGCAATCCGGGTCTTTGGACAGCACCGCGTCGGCGGAACAGGTCACCCCGAGGGAGCAGGCATAGTGTTGATCCTACACGCGAAGGCAAGCCAGCAGGCACAGGCATTGTCTGCCGAGCTTTTGAAAGAAAACGACTTCCTTGTGCTTGCCGGGCCGGTGGGAGCATTCGATGCCACCGCGCTGCACCCCGGGCCGGGTCGGGTCGGCGGGACCGTTCTGCGCTTTACCCACCTGACCCCCCGGCCATCTGCCTTTCAGGTGTTGGCCGACTGCGCCTGCCTCTGTCAGCGGCTTCTTGCCGAACATCTGTGCGCCCTGCGCTATCGTCAACCGCAGGACGAACAGACCGCCTTTTCCGGCGATGCCCCCGTCGCCTGGTCGGCGCAGGCGGACGGAACCGTGACCGCATTCCGCATTGCTCCGATCATCGCCAGCAGTCCGCTGCTGATGTCGCTGTCACGCGATCTCTGTGGCCGGTCGATGTCGGACGACCGGCGCTTTGCCTTTCTTGCCGCCGCCTTTGCAGGAGCCTGAATGCCACAACTGAACGACATCTGGACGGCCATTGCCGGTCGCGCCGGGATCGCGGACCGACGCCCTGATTTTCGCTTCGACCCGGCATTCTACGCCCGCACCTATCCCGAAATCGACGGTGACGATGCCGCGCTGCTGCGCCATTTCGTCGACTGCGGAAAGGCCGAAGGCCGCAACGGCACATATTACAGTCTCCTGCGCCGACAGGCGCCCCATATCGACGGTGCCCTGGACAGGCTGGTCACGGACCCGGGCATTCGCGCGGCGATCGACGCCGGGCATCCCGATGCCCTGCACTTGGCGTTCGAGGCGATCCTGCTGGGCGCTCCGGTCGATGCGGCCATCTCGGACTTTTCGATGTCGGCCTATCTGGAATGGTATCCCGACATCGAGGCGGCGGGGATGAACCCGTTGATGCATTATCTGCGCTTCGGATCGGTCGAAGGTGGGCGCCGCACCCTTGCGGATCTGCGCAAGGGGCTGCACCGGGGCCAGCAGGTGTTTCGGCCCGAACTGCCCACCGTCCTGATCTGCGTCCACGAGATGTCGCGCACCGGCGCGCCCGTCGTCGGGCGCGATCTTGTCCGCGAGGCAAGCCGGACCCACAACGTCGCGGTCGCCGCCCTGCGCGGCGGGGACCTGCTGGACCAGTTCCTGCCGCACTGCTGCGGCGCGCTGGTGACCCAGAACCCGCTGCGCGAGATGCCCTACCTGAACGCCGACGTGTTCCGCCGGATCGACCATGCGATCCTGAATTCCGTCGAATGCGCGCCGTTCATCCATCCGCTGGTCGCACAGCAGGTGCCGTTCGCAGCCTATATCCATGAATATTCGGACTATACGTTCCCGTCGTGGAAGTCCCTGTACATGGCGGCCTTTGCGGATCTGCTGATCTTCTCCTCCGAACATGTCCGCGACAGCTGGCAGGGGCGCCTTGCGGATGTCGACTTCGACACCGCGACTGACAGCACCATCATTCCCCAGCATCCGCTGATCGACGGGCAGGTCACCGAACGGCGCCGGGTCGAGGCGCGGCGCAGGATTTCCGCGGCCCTGGGCCGTGATCTGGCGGATGCGCGCATCGTCTGCGGCGCGGGCCATGTCCAGTGGCGCAAGGGCACCGACATCTTCGTGCAGGCGGCGCAGATCTGCGCCGATGCGGACCCCGACACCGTGTTCGTCTGGATCGGCGACGGCCGGAACCACCAGGACATGGGGTTCGGCGTCTGGTTCGACTATCACCTCCGCCAGGTCGGCGCGAACCGGCCGGACGGCAACCTGTTCATGCTGCCGGCGGGGCCGCTGTATCTGGACGTGATGGACGCCGCGGATTCGATGTTCCTGTCCTCGCGGCTGGACCCGCTGCCGAACGTGGTCTTCGACGCGGTGCGGCGCGGCCAGACGATGGTCTGCTTCGACGGAGCCACAGGCTTTGCCGACGACCGGTATCGCGGATCCGACCGGATCACGCGCACCCCCTATGCCGACCCGGCCGCCGCGGTCCGGGCCCTGCTGGCGCTGCCCCGCAAGACGGGAACGCCGGACCAGGACCAGCCCGCCGCCGATGACGGCGGGCCGCGACTGTTCCACCGCATGCGCAGCGCCTTGCACGACCGCCTGGTGCAGCAGCGCAACTTCGTCCTCGGCGAAAGCCGGATCGACATCCCGCTGCTGTTCACCAAGTCCGAGGCCGACCGCCCCCTGCGCCGGCAGGAACGCGAGAAGCTGTTCCGCTATGGCCGCCGGTTGCTGTGGCGCGACGTGGACGACGCGCGCACGACCGTCGCCGCATCCGACAACTGGATGCACCGCCGCCTGCGCCTGGAGGAGTATCGGGCCATCGCGCCGGACGACGCCGGGGTGGCGGACTTTGCCATCCACGTCCATGCGTTCTACATCGACGATCTGGACGACGACCTGCGCGATCAGGCGGCCTTCGCACGGGCCTCGCGCATCGTCGTGACCACCGATACCGAGGCCAAGGCCGACCGGATCCGCCAGATGGGTGCCGACCGCGGCCTGACCATCCAGACGCAGCTGGTGCCCAACCAGGGCCGGGACATCCTGCCCTTCCTGCGGCTGTTCGGGCGCGACGGCCTGGCGGGCGACGATCGCATCTGGTGCCACCTGCATCAGAAGAAGTCGGTCCAGACGACCTCGCACGGCGATGTCTGGCGGCGTTTCCTGCATCGCATCCTGCTGGGCGACCAGGACATGCTGTCCTGGGCCGTCCGTCGGATCGCCGACCCCGACGTGGGCCTGGTCGCGCCGTTCGAGCCGCATTTCGTGCCCTGGGACGATTCGCGGCGTCTGCTGGCGGGCATCGCGGACCGCTTTCCGGGACCGATGCCGCAGAACCCGCTGCTGTTCCCGGTGGGCAACATGTTCTGGACCAAAGCCGATGTCGCCCGGCAGATGCTGGACCTGTTCGGAGAGGACCACCCCTGGCCCAATGAACCGATCCCGACCGACGGCACCGAGTACCACCTGATCGAGCGCCTGTGGCCCGCCATCGCCGCGCGGATGGGGCTGGATTCGGTGTTTCTGCACAAGGATGATGAGGAGCGGGTCTGACCCGGCGCCGCGCCTTCGTTCAAACGAATATGTGTGTGGGATCTGAGGACAAGCCTTGGACCACACTTAAGCAGGAGACGTCATGGTCAAGCTGATCGTTCATATTGGTCACGGCAAAACTGGGTCCAGTTCCATCCAAGAGACCCTTCTTTCAGGGCGCGATATTCTTGCTGATCAGGGAATAGCCTATCTTGGACTCATGCTGGAGCATGGTGGAGGGTTGAACCGTCATGATTGGCAGAAGCGGTCTGGCTCTGACATCTTCTTCGCCAATGCCCGCGATCCTCTCACCGCTAACGGCGAGATGTTCGCCGCTTTGTCGGAGGCGCTGTCACAATGCGATCGTGACGGCGTCACCAAGGCGATTTGGAGCAACGAGTGGCTGGCACCCCGCTCGGGGATGGTGCTCCCGGCGTTGCAGAAGATCGCCGAGAGTGGGCACGAGATCGAAATACAATGCTACGTCCGCCGTCACGACAAGTGGGCGATCAGCGCCTATTCGCAGTGGGGCCTAAAGCATAAGTCATACGATGGCAGGGTCCGTGATTTCGAGAGCTGGATGCCGGTTTTCGGAGGACGATCGATACGGTTTGCTGACGACATAAAGCCGTGGCACGATGCTTTTTCCGATAAGTTGAAGGTGTTCAACTTCGACGCCATAGGCGATGTTGTCGAACATTTTCTGGTTAATAATCAAATCGCAGGGGTACGGCCTATTAATGAGAACGTGTCTCCGTCTGCAGTAGAGATTGCGGCGCAGGCTGTTTTTCAACAGCAAGCATCCCATTTCAATGCGCCCCTCAGAGTACGACAAGGTGGCTAATCTTCTTCGGCGTGATGCTGAGACTGAACAACCTTTGTCGACCATCGACAAGTTGTTTCCCAGTCAGGATGCATTGAAGACGCTTCTGGATGATCGCAGAGATGATATCGCAACCTTGAACGAGCATCTCGCACGAAACGGGCAGCCAGAACTGGACTTCACTACGCCTCCCCGGCCAGTTGAGCATCCCACGCCTTGGGCAATGGACCAATATCTTTTGCGTCTTGTCTTCGGCCTGAATGATGAACTGATAGCGCTGCGCGCCCGGGTTGCGACGCTTGAGGCTTCACACAAGGCCAAGGAGAAGTAACTTTCTCTTGAACGCCTTGCAGGCATTTGCGATGGGCAGGAGACCGTCACGCAGACAGTCGGTCCCTGCCCGCCAGGCAGACCGACCCCCTTTGGGAGGAGGGGCGCGCTGCCTCTGACCCCGACCGGAGACGCATCAGATGACCTCGACCAGCCCGCAGACCGACCTGACCGTGCCGCCGGTCAGAACCGCCCTGATCGTGCTGGGCATGCACAGGTCGGGAACCTCGGCGCTGGCGGGTGTGCTGGGGCATCTGGGTGCGGCGCTGCCGCAGGACCTGATGGCGCCCTCGGACATGAACGCCAAGGGGTTCTTCGAATCGAACCGCATCACCGGGCTGAACGACCGTCTGCTGGCGCAGGCTGGCTTCACCTGGTGGGACCCGCGCCGCTTTCCCGCCGCATGGTTCGACACCCCCGAGGCGGCCACCCTGCTGGATGAGGCCGTCGAGGTGCTGCAGGCGGATTACGGCGATGCGGCGCTGTTCGTCATGAAAGACCCGCGGATCTGCCGCCTGCTGCCCTTCTGGATCGCCGCGCTGGACCGCTTCGGCGCGCAGGTCCGGATCGTGCACACGCACCGTGCCGCGTGGGACGTCGCCGCGTCGCTGGCCCGGTGGGCGGAGTACGAGCCCGAGTTCGGGCTGGTGCTGTGGTCGCGCCACGTCCTGGACGCCGAGGCCGACAGCCGCGCACTGCCGCGCTGCTTCACCAGCTTTGAGGCGCTGATGGACGACTGGCGCGCCGTGGCCCGCCATATCGCCGACGCGCTGGACCTGGACTGGCCGCGGGGCCCGGATCAGGCCGGCGCCGCGGTGGACGATTTCCTCAGCCGTGACCTGCAGCATTTCCGCGGCGCATCGGCGACCGGTCCCGACGGACAGCCCCTGCCTCCGGTGGTGGCAGAGTTGCAGCAGATCCTGGGCGCATGGGTCGATGAGGGAGAATCGTCGCAGGATCACGATCACCTTGACCGCCTGCGGTCGGCGCTGGATGCCAGCGGGCCGCTGTTCGACGGATTGGCCCTGCGGACCGTGCATCGTGCCCGTCAGGTGGCACATCTGTCGGGCCGGGTCGAAAGCCTGACGGCGGACCTGACCCAGGCGCGCCGGGACCTGAGCCGTGCAGGGCAGGAGGCCCACCGCCGTGACGCCCAGATCGCCGAACAGGCAGAGCGTCTTGAGGTCATGGAGCGGCGCCAGCACGTTGCGTCGGTCCAGTTGCGACAGCTGACCGAACAGCGCGAACGCGAGATGCAGGAGCGCCTGCGGCTGGCCATCGCACTGGACGACCCGAACGCCATGGCGGACCGGCTGGACGACCTTGCCGAACGCGTGGAACGTGTCACCGCCGAACGCAGCAGGGAGCGTGACCGCCTGAACGCCGAAGCCGAGGCCATGGCCATCGAAGGCGCGCGGCTGCGCGAGGACCTGGCCACGGCCCGTGCAGAACGCGATGCCGCGCAGCGCTGGGGTGCGACCCGCGAGGCAGAGCTGCTGGCCAGCACCTCGTGGCGCGTGACGGCGCCGCTGCGTGCGGTGTCGCGTGTGGCGCGGCGGCTGCGGCCCTAGTCGCGCTGCCAGGGGCGCAGCTCGGCCTCCATCCAGGTGCCGTGGGCGGCGTTGGGAAAGACGATCCAGTCCTGGCCGAAGCGGTCGGCGTGGTCTTCGGTCAGGCGGTGCTGATCCTCCAGCGCCGCCCCGGCGAAGGCGCCATGGAAATCGTGCAGCGTGTCGCCCAGTTGCAGCACGATGCGGTGCCCGTCCTCGACCTGTGCGCGGCGGGCGGCCTTGGGCGGACCGAACAGCAGGACCTGTTCGGCGCAGACCTGCGGCAGGCCGAGACGCGACAGGGTCGCGATGGTGGCCAGCTTGTTCTCCTCGAATCGGTCCGAGACGTAGAAGATCGTGACGCCCAGGCTGTCGGCCAGCGCAAAGAACTCGGCCGCGCCGGGGATCAGGTGGGGGTTGCCCTCGCGCTCCCACAACAGCCAGGTGTCGATGTTCTGGAACATCCCCTCGTTGTGCATTGCGGCCGCCATGACGGCGCTGTTGTCCAGGATCGTCTCGTCGATGTCGCTGAGGATCGCCAGTCCGGCGCCGCCGCCTGCCTGGTCAACGGCGGCACGCAGGCGCAGGGTCGCCAGCGCATAGCATTGCCGCTGCAGGGCGCGCACCTCGGCCGAGGCCTGCTGATAGCGGACGGCGATGGCGTGGTCGTGAGGCGTGCGGGTGGGCTGCATGATCTGTCCTTTGGTCGCGCGCAGCATAGCTATGCCGCGCGCGCCGCCGGGTCAAATGACGGTCCGGTGGTCTGCGCCGCGGCGTCAGATGGCGGGCGCGGGGATGCGATAGGGCGCCTCGCGGACGGGCAGGTGGATCAGGGCGCTGAAGGCCCCGATGCCCACGCCGATCCACCAGACCAGGAAATAGTCGCCCGACGCGTCGTATAGCTTGCCCCCCAGCCAGACCCCCATGAACGATCCCAGCTGGTGAGACAGGAACACGAACCCGTAGAGCGTCCCCATGTAGCGCAACCCATAGATATAGGCGACCAGACCCGAGGTCAGCGGCACCGTGGCCAGCCACAGCCCCCCCATGACCAGCGAGAACACGACCACCGTGGCAGGCGTCATCGGCGTCAGGATGAAGGCCGCGGCGGCGATGGTGCGCAGCGTGTAGATGCCCGCCAGCAGGTATTTTTTGGTATAGCGCTTGCCCAGATATCCCGCCAGGATCGCACCGCCGATATTCGCCAGCCCGATCAGCGAGATGGCGATCGCCCCAAGCGCCGACGTTGTGGCGATGCCAAGGCCCGCCAGCATGCCGGCAGGGTCGATGGGGCCGCACATCTCGGTGATCATCGCGGGGAAATGCGCGGTGATGAAGCCCAGCTGATAGCCGCAGGAGAAGAACCCCGCAAAGATCATCATGAAGGACGGGTCGCGGAACGCGCGCCGCAGAACGGTGCCCATGCTGTCCTCCAGCTGCGACGGGGTCGCGGGCCTGCCGTCGCCCAGCATCGGCAGGAACAGCATCGTCGACAGGACGATCACGCCGAAGATGATGAAGACCGACTGCCACGGATAGAAGGCCAGCAGCCCTTCGGCCAGGGGTGCGCCGAAGACCTGTCCCGCCGATCCGGCGGCGGTGGCGATGCCCAGGGCCAGGCTGCGGTTGTCGTCGCTGGCGGCCCGGCCGACCACGGCCAGGATCACCCCGAACCCGGTGCCCGCGATGCCGAAGCCCACGATGATCTCCAGCAGCTGGATGCTGGCCGGGGTCGTGGCGAAGGCGGTCAGGATCAGGCCGGAGCTGTAGAGGATCGCGCCGACGATGATCGCCCACCGGTCGCCCCATCGTTCCGCCATCGCGCCGAAGATCGGCTGGCCGATGCCCCAGGCCAGGTTCTGGATCGCGATGGCCAGCGAGAACTCGGCCCGCGGGCCAGCCGAAATCCTGTGCGATGGGAATCTGGAACACGCCAAAGCTGGCGCGCAGTGCAAAGTTGATCAGCAGGATCAGCGATCCGCCGATCAGCACGGGTGTCAGGATGCGGGAATGGGGCATGGCTGCAGCCTTGGATGGGGTCGGCCGCAGCGTTGCCCCCGGCATGGGGGCGCGTCAATCACGCAATTGTCAGGATGCAATCGCCGCCGGTCAGCGGCGCTGCACCTCGGACTGGATCGAGAACCGCGAGGCAGGGATCGTTCCGCCCTTTGACATCTCTCCCAAGATCACGGTGGTCTTCTGGCCGGTATCGTCTGTCACGACCCACTGGCGCAGCTCGGTTGGCGCGGTGAACACCATCTGGATGGTGCCGTTCTGCGGCCGCTGCGGGTCCTGCGCGGTGACGACGGTGCCGTTGTTCTGTTCGCTGTGACCGGTGACCATGCCCTGGCGGCCGAGGTTCACGTTGGCATCCAGGATGATCGACAGCGGCGTCTGGGACAAGGGATACTGCTGCGGGCCGCCGTTCGACTTGCCGTCGAAGATCGCCACGTTGCCGCCCGATGCCAGAACCAGCGTCGGGTCGTTGTCGTATTCGAACCGCACCCGGCCGGGACGCTGGATATAGACGGTCCCCGTCGATACCGTGCCGTCCGGGTTGATCTGCGTGAACTCGGACGTGACCGTGGTCAGGCTGTTGAGATAGCGCGAGATCTCGGACAGCGGAATGCGTTCGGCCAAGGCCGGAAAGGCCATGGCGACAAGAAGGGCGGGCGCAAGGGCGAGGGTGCGTATGTTCATGGTCCCGATCATATCCTTTCGCTGTTGCGATGCACATCACGTCTGACGGATGAACGCGCAGCCAACCATCGCGCGTCCGTGACGGTTCCGCATCATTTGTTTCATGCCCGACGCCTTGCGAAGAACGCATGGGGAACATATCTTTCCCGGCATGGCACAGCGCACCTTGCAGGACAAGCTGGCGATCCTGTCGGACGCCGCGAAATACGACGCCTCCTGTGCGTCCAGCGGAACGACGCGACGCGATTCGCGGTCGGGGGGCATCGGCTCGGCCGGGGGCACGGGGATCTGTCATGCCTATACGCCGGACGGACGCTGCATCAGCCTGCTGAAGATCCTGATGACGAATTTCTGCATTTATGATTGCGCCTATTGCATCAACCGCGTCAGCAGCAACGTCGAACGCGCCCGGTTCTCTCCGGAGGAGGTGGTCCGGCTGACATTGGAATTCTATCGCCGCAACATGATCGAGGGGCTGTTCCTGTCGTCGGGCATCATCCGCAGCCCGGACCAGACGATGGGCGACATGGTCCGCATCGCGCGGATGCTGCGGATCGAACACGGGTTCAAGGGATACATCCACCTCAAGACGATCCCCGACGCCTCGCCCGACCTGGTGGCGCAGGCGGGGCTGTTCGCGGACCGCCTGTCGGTGAATGTCGAACTGCCCCAGGATGCCAGTCTGCGCCACCTTGCCCCAGAAAAGCGCCCCGAGACGATCCGCGCCACCATGGCCGACGTGCGCCTTGGCCGCGAGGCCGCCAAGGACCGCAGTCATACCGGCAAGCGGCCGCCGCGCTTTGCCCCCGCCGGGCAGTCCACGCAGATGATCGTCGGGGCGGATCAGGCCACCGACGTCGACATCCTGAACACGTCGGCCAATCTCTATTCGGGGTATCAGCTGAAGCGTGTCTATTACTCGGCCTTCAGCCCGATCCCCGACGCGTCCGCCATGCTGCCCTTGATCAAACCGCCGCTGATGCGCGAACATCGCCTGTATCAGGCCGACTGGCTGATGCGCTTTTTACGGCTTTGACGCGACAGAGATCGGGTCGGCGCATCCGTCCGGCAACCTGGACCTGGCGATCGACCCCAAGCTGGCCTGGGCGCTGGCCAACCGGGCGCAGTTCCCCGTCGATGTCGCCCGCGCCCCGCGCGAGATGCTGCTGCGGGTGCCGGGCTTCGGCACCAAGACCGTGGGCCGCATCCTGACCGCGCGCCGGAACGGCGTGCTGCGATACGCGGACCTTTTGCGCATGGGCGCAATCATGTCCAAGGCCCAGCCCTTCGTCACGCTGCCCGACTGGACGCCGGGCGCACTGACCGACAGCGCCGGCCTGCGGGCGCGCTTTGCGCCGCCGCCTGAACAGCTGTCCCTGTTCGGATGATCCGGGTCCCGCTGCCGCGGTTCGGACGCTTTGACGCCTGGCGTCAGACCGCCCGCGATCTGGCCAGCGCACGCGTCCCGATGGAGGACGTGACCTGGGCCGACCCTGACACGCCCCCCGACCTGTTCGGCGCCGACCCGGCCCCGCCGCCGGGCGATCATCCGGTGATCGCCACACAGGAGTTCCTGCAACTGGCCCGTCAGGTCGCCAGCCATTTGGACCCGGAACGCTGGTCGCTGCTGTACGGGGCGCTGATGCGGGCACAGGGCGATCGGCGCTTTCTGTCCAATCCCGCCGATCCATTGATGGACCGCCTGTCGCGCATGGCGAAATCGGTGCGCCGCGACATCCACAAGATGCACGCCTTTGTCCGGTTTCACGAACTGCCCTCGGACGGGCCGCGCCGGGCCTTCGGTGCGTGGTTCGAACCCGAACACCCGATCCTGGAGGCCGGGACGCCGTTCTTTGCCAAGCGGTTCGCCGACATGGACTGGCTGATCGCCACGCCCGAAGGCACCGCTCGGTTCGACGGCGACACCATCGCCTATGACGACCCGGCCCCGCGCCCCGATCTGCCCGACGATGCCAGCCATGACCTGTGGCAGACCTATTTCGCCAACATCTTCAACCCCGCGCGCATCAAGACCAATGCGATGCGGTCCGAGATGCCCAAGAAATACTGGAAGAACCTGCCCGAAACCCGGCTGATCCCCGACATGCTGGCCGATGCGCCGCGCCGGGTTCAGGCGATGCGCGACGCGGGTGCGACCGATGCGCCGGCCTTTGCGCCCAGGATCACCGCCCGCCTGCGCCAGCAGCCCGACGACAGCACCCCCGACACGCTGGAGCAGGCCGCGTCCCAGGCTGCCCGCTGCACCCGGTGCGAGCTGTGTCATGCGGCCACCCAGACCGTCTGGGGGCAGGGTGATCCTGCCGCCCGCCTGATGCTGGTGGGCGAAGCGCCGGGCGATCAGGAGGATCTGGCGGGCCTGCCCTTCGTGGGCCCGGCGGGCCAGCTGTTGCACCGCACCATGGCCGAGGCCGGGCTGGCCCCCGACCGCGCGTGGATGACCAATGCGGTCAAGCATTTCCGTTTCACCCCGCGCGGCAAGCGCCGCCTGCACCAGACGCCTGACCGCGACCATGTCGATCAGTGTCGCTGGTGGCTGGACCTGGAACGCCGCATGGTCGCGCCGCGCCTGACCGTGGCCCTGGGGGCGACGGCGGCATTCGCGCTGACCGGCAAACCGCAAGCCGCTGACGCCGCGCCGCGGTCTGGTCGAACCGGCGCGCGACGGCGGCCCGGTCCTGATCACCTGGCATCCCAGCCTGATCCTGCGCCTGCCGCCCGACCGCGCGCCTGCGGCCTTGGCCGAACTGCGCGCCGATCTGGCGCAGGCCGTGCAGATGGTGGCCTGAGGCGTCAGCCGAAGACCGACCAACCGGTGAATTCGGCCAGCCGCTCGGCGGCCAGCGTGCCCATCTGCGAATTGCCCCATCCGTCCAGCCCCGGCGACCAGATCGCGATGGAGGCCTTGCCCGGCGCGATCACCAGCAGCCCGCCCCCCACGCCCGATTTCGCGGGCATGCCCACGCGGAAGGCGAAATTGCCCGACCCGTCATATTGCCCGCAGGTCATCATCAGCGCGTTGATGCGCCGCTGTTTCACCGGGGCCAGCAGCGCGGGCGCGCAGGACAGCCCGGCGATGACCCGGCCCGCGCGGGCCAGCTGGATGCAGGACATCTCGATCGCGCATTGGTGGACATAGGTGCCGATGACATGGTCCGGCGGATTGCGCAGATTGCCAAAGCTGCGCAGGTAATGCGCCAGGGCCGCGTTACGATAGCCGGTCCGCGCCTCGGACCGGGCGACGGCCTTGTCGATGTGGATGTCGTCATCCTCGGCCGCCGCGCGCACGAAGCCCAGGATCTCGGGCCAGGGTCTGCTGGGGGCTGCGTCCGGTCAGCAGCTGGTCGGTGACCACGATGGCGCCCGCGTTGATGAACGGGTTCCGGGGCCGGCCCTTCTCCTGTTCCAAGAGCAGGATCGAATCGAACCGGTCGCCCGACGGCTCGCGCCCTACGCGCAGCCACAACTGTTCGCCGATGCGGCCCAGCACGCAGGCCAGCGCGAACACCTTGCTGACCGACTGGATGGAAAATCCCCGATCCGCCTGCCCGGCGGTCAGCACCTGTCCGTCCGCCAGGGCCACGGCGATGCCGAACTGATCGGGGGCGACGCCGGCCAGTTCGGGGATATAGTCGGCGACCTTGCCCCAATCGGCGGCCTTGCGGATGTCGCGGTCCAGGTCCTGCAGAAAGCGTTCAAGCGTCATGGCGTCCCCCGATGCTGCGCAGAGCCTATGGCGCGAAACCGCCGCCCGGGGAAGGTTAAAGCGCCTGACCCGCCAGCATCCGCGGCATCGGCGACACGGACAGCCCCGCCGCCTGCCGCATGAAGCCGCGCCGCAGTCCTGGCAGTGCATCGACCACGCCCATGCCCGCGGCCGCGCAGCCCGGCCACGGCCGGATTGTCGGTCGCGAACAGTCGGTTCACTCCGTCCATGCCCAGTGCCAGCGTCGTCGCATCCGGTCTGCGCCACGCCTGATACCGCTCCAGCACCAGCGTGCTGCCGATATCCTCGCCGCGTCGGGCGGCATCGACCAGCACCTCCGCCAGGGCGGCGACGTCGCGCAGGCCCAGGTTCAGGCCCTGGCCCGCGATGGGATGGACCCCATGCGCCGCGTCCCCCACCAGCGCCACGCGGTCGGCGGCATAGCGTTCGGCCAGGGATAGCGACAGCGGATAGCTGAACCGCGGCCCGGCCAGCGACAGATCGCCCAGGAAATCGCCAAAGCGCGGCCGCAGGACCGCCAGGAAGGCGGCGTCGTCCAGGGCGGCGATGGCCGCGGCGTTCGCGGTGGTTTCCGACCAGACGATGTTGCTGCGGTTGCCGGGCAGGGGCAGGATCGCCAGCGGCCCGGTCGCCATGAAATACTGATGCGCGATGCCCTGATGGGGCAGGGCATGGTCGATGGCCGCGACCAGCGCAGTCTGGCCGTAATCCCAGCCCTGGCGCCGGATGCCCGCGCGCGTGGCCACGCCCGACCCCGCGCCCGTCCGCACCGATCAGCAGCCGGGCCGTCAACCGCTGCCCGTCGGACAGGATCGCGGTGACGCCCGCCGGGCCGGCTTCCTGGCCGGTGACGGACAGGCCGGGCAGGGTGGTGACCGTGCCCTCCATCGCATCGGTCAGGGCGGCGTGCAGGAAGCGGTCCTCCAGCATATGGCCCACCGGGCCTTCGCCCAGCTCGGCGCTGTCGAAATGCAGGAAGAAATGGCCCGCGCCCTCTCCGGGCTGGCCTTGGGACGCCTTGATCTGGTGGATGGGCTGGGCGTCGGGGGCCAGCCGGTCCCACAGGCCAAGCGCCTTCAGCACCCGGACCGAGGCGATGGCCAGCGAATAGGCCCGCCCGTCAAAGCCCGTCCCCGACCGCGCCCGCGCGGGGCGCGGATCGACCACGGCCACGCGCAGCCCGGCCTGGGCCAGCGCCAGCGCCAAGGTCGGGCCGTTCAGCCCGCCCCCGGCCACCACGATGTCGAAATCCTGTGTCATGGCCCGCAGCTTGCACGGGCCGTGGGCAAAGGCAATGCGGCGCGCGGCCTCACGCGCCCTGGGCCAGCAGGGCGGCCAGCCCGGTCCGGTAATCGGGATAGTGCAGCGTCACGCCCAGGTCGCGCTTGATCCGGTCGTTCCGGACCCGCTTGCTGTCGCCATAGAAGGACCGCGCCATCGGGGTCATGTCGGCCTGATCGAAGGGCACCGCGGGCGGCAAGGGCAGGCCCAGCAGGGTCGCCGCATGGGCGATCACGTCCTGGGGCGCGGCCGGGTCGTCGTCGCAGACGTTGTAGATGCCGATCGGGTCGGGCGCGTCGATCGAGGCCAGCAGGACCTGGGCGATATCCTCGACATGGATGCGCGAGAAGACCTGGCCGGGTTTGATGATGCGCCGCGCGGTGCCGTCGCGGACCTTCTGGAACGGACCGCGACCGGGACCATAGATCCCCGCCAGCCGAAAGATGTGCAGCGGCAGGTCATGGGCGCGGGCCAGGTCCTGCCACGCGGCTTCGGCGGTAATGCGGGCCTGACCGCGCGGCCCCGACCCGTCCAAGACCGAATCCTCGTCGACCCAGCCCCCGTCGCGGTCGCCATAGACGCCAGTGGTCGACAGATAGCCTAGCCACCGGAGCCGGGCGCGAGCCAAGTCGTCGCGGAACGCGGCCAGAACCGGATCGCCGTCCGGTCCGGGCGCGGTGCTGACCAGGATCGCGTCGGCCTGCGCGATGGCCGTGCGCAGCGCATCCTCGGACCCCGGCCACAGCAGGGGCACGGCGCCTGCGGCCGCGACGCGGTCAGGGTCGTCGCGGGTGGTGCCGGTGACCTGCCAGCCGCGGGCGGTCAACAGGGGTGTCAGGAAGCCGGCGCTGTAGCCGTGACCGAAAACGAGCATCTTCATGACGGCACCGTAACGGCGCGCGCGTGGCTGCGCCAGACGCTTGCCTGCCGCCTGCCGCGCTGGCAGGGTCGGCGCAGCAAGAAGGACAGATCCGATGACGACAGACGCCCGCTTTCTGCCGGTCCAGACCCCCGACGCCGCGGCGCCCCGCGACTTTACCGATGCGGCCGCGGCCGTGGCCCATCTGCGTGCGCTGTACGACCAGGCGACCGGCTTTCTGCTGGGCCATTTCACCGCCATCCTGGAAGGCACGTCCCCCGTCGCGCGCTATCGCGCCTTCTACCCCGAGGTGCGGCTGATCGTCCCGACGCATGGCAAGATCGACAGCCGCCTGTCCTTCGGCCATGTGGTCGCGCCCGGCGTCTATGCGGCCACGGTGACGCGCCCCGACCTGTTCCAGCATTACCTGACCGAGCAGCTGGGCCTGCTGATCAAGAATCACGGGGTACCCGTGACCATCGGCCTGTCGGACACGCCCATGCCTGTCCATTTCGCGGTCGCCGCCCAGAGCGATCTGGCCGTCCCGCAGGAGGGCGTTCTGGATTTCAGCCTGCGCGACGTCTTTGACGTGCCGGACCTCAACACCATGAACGACGACATCGTGAACGGCGTGGCCGGCGCCATGCCCGACGGCAGCCAGCACTTGGCGGCGTTCACCGCGCAGCGTGTGGATTATTCGCTGGCGCGCCTGGCCCATTACACGGCGACCGCGCCCGAGCATTTCCAGAACTTCGTCCTGTTCACCAATTATCAGTTCTATGTCGACGAGTTCGAGGCCTTTGCCCGGCGCGTCCTGTCGGACCCGGACAGCGGCTATACCGCCTTCGTCGCCCCCGGAAACCAGCAGATCACCGACGGCCATGACACGATCGTGCCGCTGTCCAAGCTGCCGCAGATGCCGACCTATCACCTGAAACGCGCGAACGGGCAGGGGATCACGCTGGTCAATATCGGCGTCGGCCCGTCCAACGCCAAGACCGCGACCGACCACATCGCGGTGCTGCGCCCGCATGTCTGGCTGATGGTAGGCCATTGCGCGGGCCTCAGGAACAGCCAGTCCCTGGGCGATTTCGTCCTGGCCCACGCCTATCTGCGCGAGGATCACGTGCTGGACGACGACCTGCCCGTCTGGGTGCCGATCCCGGCCCTGGCCGAGGTCCAGGTCGCCCTGCAGGAGGCCGTGGCCGAGGTCACCCAACTGGACGGGTACGAGTTGAAGCGCATCATGCGCACGGGCACCGTCGCCACCATCGACAACCGCAACTGGGAGCTGCGCGACCAGTCCGGCCCGGTCCACCGCCTGTCGCTGTCGCGCGCGGTCGCGCTGGACATGGAAAGCGCCACGATCGCCGCGAACGGGTTTCGGTTCCGCGTCCCATACGGCACGTTGCTCTGCGTCAGCGACAAGCCGCTGCATGGAGAGCTGAAGCTGCCGGGCATGGCGACGGACTTCTATCGCACGCAGGTCGCCAACCATCTGCTGATCGGCATCCGCGCGATGGAGAAGCTGCGCGACATGCCGTTGGAACGCATCCATTCGCGCAAGCTGCGGTCCTTCAGCGAGACGGCGTTCCTGTAGCGCGGCGGCAAAACACCAGCAAACGCGGGTTTTCGCGCGCGGGGCGAAAAAGGCTTGATCTGCCCGTCAAAACCGTGTGTAGCAGGCGATATGCCGCAAAAGGCGCAATTTGTGGGCCCGGTGCAACAGGGCAAGAGGAGACGGACCATGGCTACGGCTGCTGCAAAACCGATGACCAAGACCCAACTGGTGGCGACGATCGCCGAAGAAATGGGCTCGGACAAGAAATCCGCTTCGGCCGCTCTGGACGCGATCGTGGCGATCGTGACCCGCGAAGTCGCAAGCGGCGGCGCGGTGACCCTGCCGGGCATCGGCAAGATCGCCTGCCGCGCCCGTCCCGAGCGTCAGGTCCGCAACCCGCAGACCCAGGAAATGATGACCAAGCCGGCCGACAAGCAGGTCAAGGTCACCATCGCCAAGGCTCTGAAGGACAGCGTCAACAGCTGATCCGCAGATGCTGCGATGACGGATCGGGGTCGTGCCATCGGGCACGGCCCCTTTTCTTTATGTCTTCACCCCACGGCGGTGCTCTGCTAGCCGTTTTGCATCACCTGCAAGAAAGGCCTGGTCCATGGATCTTCGCGCGTTGCTGATGGGTCTGGCCTTCGCGGTGATGTGGGCCTCGGCCTTCACCTCGACCCGGATGATCGTGACCGAGGCGCCGCCGCTGATGGCGCTGGCCCTGCGCTTTGCGCTGTCGGGCGTGGTGGGCGTGATGATCGCGCTGGCCATGGGGCAGACCTGGCGCACCCTGACGCGGGCGCAGTGGCGCGCCGTGCTGATCCTGGGGCTGTGCCAGAACGCGCTGTACCTTGGCCTCAACTGGACCGCGATGCAATGGATCGAGGCGGGCTTGGCCTCGATCATCGCCGCGACCATGCCCCTGATGGTGGCCGCCCTGGGCTGGAGCCTGATGGGCGAGCGCCTGCGCCCGATGGGCGTGGGCGGCCTGATTCTGGGCGTGGTGGGCGTGGCGATCATCATGGGCGCGCGCCTGCAGGGCGGCAGCGACCTGACCGGCATCGTCATGTGCTTCGTCGCGGCGCTGGCGCTGGCGGTGGCGACCCTGACGGTGCGGGGAGCCAGCTCGGGCGGCAACGTGATGATGATCGTGGGCCTGCAGATGCTGGTCGGCGCCGTGACCTTGGGCCTGATCGCGCCCTGGTTCGAGATCTGGGACGTCACCTATACCCCGCGCCTGGTCGTGGCGTTCCTTTATACGGTGATCGTGCCGGGGCTGGTGGCGACCTGGGTTTGGTTCATGCTGGTCGGGCGCATCGGCGCGGTGCGCGCGGCGACATTCCATTTTCTGACACCCTTCTTCGGCGTGGCCACCGCCGCCCTGTTCCTGGGCGAGGATCTGGGCGCGGGCGACGTGATCGGCGTCGCGGTCATCATGGCCGGCATCCTGGCGGTGCAGCTGTCCAAGGCGCCCCCGGTCAAGCGTCCGCCGCCCAGCTGACGGACCCCTGCGGCCATCGGCGGCGTTGAACCCGCGCCAACCCCTGCAATGATGGTGCCATGCGTCCCGACCAGATCCTGCACCCGACCGAGGCCGGGCTCTATTGCCCGCCCGGCGATTTCTACATCGACCCGGTCCGCCCGGTGCCCCGCGCGCTGATCACGCACGGGCATGGCGACCACGCTCGTGCGGGTCATGGGGCCGTCATGGCCACACAGCAGACGCTGGACATCATGGCGATCCGTTATGGCGAGGATTTCACCGGCACCCGCCAGGCCGCGGAAGGGGTGGCCCGCATCGGCGATGTGCGGGTCAGCTTTCACCCCGCGGGCCATATCCTGGGCTCGGCCCAGATCGCGGTGATGCCCGACCGCGGCCCCAAGATCGTCGTGTCCGGCGACTACTGCCGCGCCCCGAACCCGGTCTGCGCCCCCTATGAGCCGGTGCCCTGCGACATCTTCGTGACCGAGGCGACCTTCGGCCTGCCGGTCTTCCGCCACCCCGACCCGCTGACCGAGATGACCAAGCTGATCGCCAGCATGGCAGAGTTTCCCGAACGCCAGCACCTGATCGGCGCCTATGCCCTGGGCAAGGCGCAGCGGGTCATCGCGCTGGCCCGACAGGCCGGGATCGACGGTCCCATCGCCATCCACGGCGCGCTGCAGCGGCTGTGCGATTTTCACGTGGAACAAGGGATCGACCTGGGTCCGCTGGTTCCGGCCACCGCGAAACAGGTCGATGCCCAGCTGGTCATCGCGCCGCCCTCGGCCTTTGCCAGTGCCTGGGTCCAGCGCTTCCGCGACCCGGTGATCGGCTTTGCCTCGGGCTGGATGACGGTGCGGGCGCGGGCGCGGCAGCGGGGGGTGGAGCTGCCCCTGGTCATCAGCGACCATGTCGACTGGCCGCAGGTCACACAGACCATTCTTGAGCTGGCCCCCCAGGAGGTCTGGATCACCCACGGGACCGAGGACGGGCTGATGCGCTGGTGCGCGCTGCAGGGCCTCGCGTCCCGCCCCCTGCGCCTGATCGGATACGAGGATGAGCCGGAATGAAGGCTTTTGCCCATCTGCTGGAACGGTTGGCCTTCACCGCTGCGCGCAACGCCAAGCTGCGCCTGCTGCGCCATTACCTGGAGGCTACGCCCGACCCCGACCGCGGCTATGCGCTGGCCGCGCTGACCGGTGATCTGAAGCTCAGGGCGGTGACGCCGGGCCTCTTGCGCGGGCTGATGGCGGGCCGAGTGGACGAACAGCTGTTCGCCATGTCCTATGATTTCGTGGGCGATCTGGCCGAGACCATCGCGCTGCTGTGGGACACCGACCAGGATCAGGACGTGCCCCTGCGGGACGCAGTGGCGCTCCTGCGCGATACGGGCCGCGCGGGGCTGCCTGCGGCGATCACCGCGATGCTGGACCGGCTTGGTCCGTCTCAACGACTGGCCTTCCTGAAGCTGGCCACGGGAAACATGCGCGTGGGCCTGTCCGCCCGCATGGCGCGCATGGCCTTGGCCGAGATGGGCCCCCCCGAGGTCAAGGACATCGAGGAGATCTGGCACGGCCTGACGCCCCCCTATCAGCCGCTGTTCGACTGGATCGCGGGGGGTGCGCGCCCGGAACACGCGGCCCGCGCGCCCTTCCGGCCCGTGATGCTGTCCACGCCGGTCGATCTGGATCAGCTGCGCGCCTTCGATCCCGCCGATTACATCGCGGAATGGAAATGGGACGGCATTCGCGTTCAGGCGATCAACGACGGCGGCACCCGGCGCCTCTATTCCCGGACCGGAGAGGATGTGGGCGCGGCCTTTCCCGACCTGCTGGAGGCGCTGAACTTCGACGGTGCGCTGGATGGCGAGCTGCTGGTGCGGCGCGGCGCCGACGTGGCGCCCTTCGGCGATCTGCAGAAACGCTTGGGCCGCAAGGTCGTGGGGCGCGCGATGCTGGACAGCCATCCGGCGGGCCTCAGGGTCTATGACGCGATGATCTGGCAGGGGCGCGACCTGCGCGACCTGCCGCATCAGGAGCGGCGCGCGGTGCTGGAGGGCGCCGATTTCGGCAGCGACCGGATCGACCTGTCGCCATTGCTGCCCTTCCGGACCTGGGACGACTTGGCCGCCCTGCGCGCCGACCCGCCTTCGATCGTGATCGAAGGCGTGATGATCAAGCGCCGCGACAGTCCTTACGTCGGCGGCCGCCCGCGCGGGCCCTGGTTCAAGTGGAAACGCGACCCGATGGTGGTGGATGCGGTGATGCTCTATGCGCAGCGCGGGCATGGCAAGCGGTCGGGCTTCTACAGCGATTTCACCTTCGGCCTATGGGACGGGACGGCGCTGGTGCCTGTGGGCAAGGCCTATTTCGGCTTCACCGACGAAGAACTGCGCGAGTTGGACCGGTTCGTTCGGAACAACACCACCGAACGCTTCGGCCCCGTGCGCTCCGTCGCACCCAAGCTGGTGCTGGAGGTCGCGTTCGAGGGGCTGAACGCCTCTCCGCGCCACAAATCCGGGGTCGCGATGCGCTTTCCCCGCATCAGCCGCATCCGATGGGACAAGCCCGCCGCCGAGGCCGACCGGCTGCAGACGCTGAAGGACATGATCCCGTGACGCTGCCCCCCGCGTTCCAGGACTGGTTCGCCCGGCAGGGCTGGCAGCCGCATCCGCATCAGATGGCCCTGCTGGAGGCCAAGGAGGACAGCCTGCTGATCGCGCCGACCGGGGGCGGCAAGACGCTGGCGGGGTTCCTGCCGTCGCTGGTCGAACTGACCGCGCCGCATAAGGGGATGCACACGCTGTACGTCTCGCCCTTGAAGGCGCTGACGGCGGATATCGCGCGCAACCTGTCGCGCCCGGTCGCCGATCTGGGCCTGGACATCCGCATCGAGGACCGCACCGGCGACACCCGCGCCAGCCAGCGCGCGCGCCAGCGCATGGACCCGCCCGACATCCTGCTGACCACGCCGGAATCGCTGGCTTTGATGCTGTCCTATGAACAGGCGCCCGCGATCTTTGGGGGCCTGCGCCGGGTGGTGCTGGACGAACTGCATGCCTTGGCCGAGAACAAGCGCGGCGATCAGCTGATGCTGGCCCTGTCGCGGCTGCGCGCGCTGGCGCCCGACCTGCAGGTCACGGGCCTCTCCGCCACGGTCGAGGACCCGTCGCGGCTGGCCCGCTTCATGGGCGGCGCAACCGTGATCCACGCCGACCCCGGCCCCGACCCCGACATCGCCATGCTGCCCACCGCCAAGGCCCCGCCCTGGGCGGGCGCGGGCGGGCATTACGCCGTGCCCGACGTGCTGGCCGCCGTGGCGCAGGCCACGACCACGATCATCTTCATCAACACCCGCGCCCAGGCCGAGCTGTTCTTTCAGGCGCTGTGGGCCGCGAATGACGCGAACCTGCCCATCGGCCTGCATCACGGCAGCTTGTCGCGCGAGGCCCGCGCCCGGACCGAGGCCGCGATGGCGGCAGGCGAATTGCGCGCCGTGGTGGCGACCGGCAGCCTGGATCTGGGCATCGATTGGGGCGCGGTGGACTTGGTGATCCAGGTCGGCGCGCCCCGGAACGTCAAGCGGCTGGTCCAGCGGATCGGGCGGGCGAACCACCGCTATAATGCGCCGTCACGGGCGCGGATCGTGCCCGCCAACCGGTTCGAGGTGATCGAATGCGTGGCCGCCCTGCAGGCCGTGCGCGAACGCGATCTGGACGGCGATGATCGGGGGCCGGGGCCGTTGGACGTGCTGTGCCAGCATATCCTGCTGACCGCCTGCGCGGGGCCTTTTGATGCCGACGCCCTGTTCGCGGAGGTCCGCACTGCCGGGCCCTATCGTGACCTCACCCGCGCCGATTTCGATGACTGCGTCGCGTTCGCAGCCACCGGCGGCTATGCGCTGCGGGCCTATGACCGCTGGCAGCGGCTGATGGAACGCGACGGGCGGTGGCGCCTGCGCGACCCGCGCGCGGCGCGAAACCTGCGCATGAACATCGGCACCATCGTCGAGGCCGAGATGCTGAAGGTCCGCTTTCGCGGACGCGGCGGCGCACCCTTGGGCGAGGTCGAGGAGGGCTTTGCCGCGACCCTGGCGCCGGGCGACACCTTCCTGATCGGCGGACAAACGGTGCGATACGACGCGCTGCGCGAGATGGTGGTCGAGGTCACGAAACAGCCCTCCAAGGAGCCCCGCATCGCCACATTCTCGGGCATGAAGCTGGCCACATCGACGCAACTATCCCATCGGGTTCTGGCGCTGATCGGCGATCCGGCAGCCCATGCCGGCCTGCCCGCTGACACCCGCGACTGGCTGGCGCTGCAGGCGCGGGTGAGCACGCTGCCGCGCCCCGGCACCCTGCTGACCGAGGCGTTCCCCCACCAGGGACGCTGGCATCTGGCGGTCTATGGCTTTGCGGGCCGCAATGCGCTGCAGACCCTGGGCCTGCTGATGACGCGGCTGATGGAGGAGGCGGGGCTGGGCCCCCTGGGGTTCCTGGCTACCGATTACGCGCTGCTGATCTGGTCGCTGGACCCGGTGACCGACCCCGCGCCTTTGCTGGACCGCGACGGTCTGCGAGAGGGTCTGGGCGACTGGCTGGCCAGCAATGCGGTGATGAAGCGCAGCTTTCGCAACGTGGCGACCATCGCGGGGCTGATCCAGCGCAACCTGCCGGGCGCGCGCAAGTCGGGGCGGCAGGCGACGTTTTCCAGCGACATCCTCTATGACACGCTGCGCAAGTATGACCCGGACCACCTGATGCTTCGCATCACCACGGCCGAGGCCAGCCGGGGGCTTGTGGATTTCGGCCGGATCGAGGAAATGCTGGACCGCACCGACCGCCTGGACCACCGCACGCTGGAGCGCGTGTCCCCCCTGGCCGCGCCGCTGATGCTGGAACTGGGCCGCGTGCCCATCGCGGGACAGGGACGCGAGCGCATGGCAGAGGCGGAGGCTGCGGCATTGATGGCAGAGGCAGGGCTTTCGTGACGTTTCACCCTTTTGATTTCGACGGTCAGGCGTTGCAGGCGCGGGCTACCGGCGCGCTGTTCTGGCCGGAACGGCGATGGCTGATCGTGGCCGACCTGCATCTGGGCAAATCCGAACGCATGGCGCGGCGTGGGGGTGCCCTGCTGCCCCCCTATGAGACGCTGGAGACGCTGGACCGTCTTCAGGCGGAGATCGCAGCGACCGATCCTGCGGTGGTCGTCAGCCTGGGGGATGGGTTCGACGACGACGCGGCGGGGCGCGCGCTGCCCGACGATGTCTGCGACCGGCTGCGCACGATGGCCCAGGGCCGGCGCTGGATCTGGGTCAGCGGCAACCACGACCCCGGGGCGATCTGTCCCCGCCTGCCCGGCGATACCGCGGCGGAGCTGCATGACGGCCTGATCCTGCGCCACGAGGCGGGTCAGGGGCCCGACGTGTCGGGCCATTACCACCCCTGCATCCGGCTGGCGGGCCAGCGTCGGCGGTGTTTCCTGGTCGGCCGCGACCATCTGATCCTGCCCGCGTTCGGTGCCTATACTGGGGGGCTGGAGGTCACGGACCGGGCGCTGGCCGCGCTGGTGCCGCAGGGGGCTGGCAATCGCCTGCGGCGCGCGCGCCCTGCCGGTGCCGGTGGGCATGCGTCGCCGCGCATGAAAAAGGGCCGGCACGCATTGCGGCCGGCCCCGTCATCCTGAGTGGTCGGATCAGAATCGGAAGTTCGCGCCGATTTTGACGCTGCTCATGGTCATGCTGGCGCGGGTCGAGAGGGTGTCGACCCCGTCCGAGAACTCCACCCGCTCGTTGCCGAAATCGCGGTACTGGTATTCTGCGAAGATCGACGTGCGCGGGTTGATCATGCGCTCCACGCCCAAGCCGCCCGCGGCACCCGTCGCGGTGAAGCCGCGCGTCTGCGAGAAGTCGCCCGTGCTCAGCGTATAGTCGAAATCACCGCGGGCGACGCCCAGGGTGCCATAGACCAGCGTCTGCGGATTGACCGCATAGCCGGTCTTGATGACCAGGGTGGCGATGTTCTTCATCTCGCTCTCGACGCGGCCCAGCAGCGGATCGCCGATGTCGATGCTTTCGTCGACCGAGCCGAACTCGACGCCCAGTTCAGGACCGAAGACCCAGTTGCCGCGCTGCCAGCGATAGCCCAGCTGCAGGCCTGCGGTTGCGCCGGAGATGCCGACATCACCCAGCCCGCCGATCAGGCCCACATCCTCGCCGTCGATGACCTCGGAGAAACCCACCTGATCCTCGGTGTCGAAGATATAGCCGAGCGACCCGCCCACATAGGCGCCACCCCAGGCCGAGGCGATCGGCGCCACGGGTGTCACCGTCACCGGTGCCACGTCGACGACGGGCGACACCACGCCCCCGGCAAGGGCAGCGCCTGCCCCCAGGATCAGGGCCGAGACGGAGGAGAGAGCAAAGAGGCGCATGGGGGATACTCCTGAAAAGCTGGGGCACGCCCACCGGCTGCGCCCGATCTGCAAATGATGTCCGGTCAATCCAGCGCAGAGAATCGGCCCAAGATCAATTAAAACGCGCATTGGCCCCTGTCCCTGCACGCGGTGACGGGCATGGACAGTGACCTTTGGGCAACATGGGCCGTTCAGGTATCCAGGTTCTCGACGTTCAGGGCGTTCTGCTGGATGAACTCGCGGCGCGGTTCGACGACGTCGCCCATCAGCTTGGTGAACAGGTCCTCGGCCTCGGCCACGTCCTCGATGCGGACCTGCAGCATGGTGCGCGCGACGGGGTCCAGCGTGGTTTCCCACAGCTGCTCGGGGTTCATCTCTCCCAGTCCCTTGTAGCGCTGCAGGGACAGGCCCTTCTCGCCCTCCAGGAACACCGCCTGCAGCAGGCCCAGGGGGCCGTGGATCGGCTGGTCGCGATCCTTGCGGATCAGGCGCGCAGGCTTGCCATAGATATCCTGCAGGGCCTGGGTCATCTCGCCCAGCCTGCGGCTCTCGCCGCTGCGCAGCATCTGGCCGTCCAGGGTGCGGTTCTCCTCGACCCCGCGCAGGGTGCGCGACAGGCGGATGCCGGCATCCTGAGTCGGGCGTCCCTGCCAGCCGCGCTCGTACTCCTCGGCGATCTGGTCCAGGCGGGCGGCGATGTCGGTGGCCACGCCCTGGGCGTCCTGGTCGATGCGGCCGGGAACCAGTGCCCCGGCGATCGCGGCCTGTTCGGTGATGTGGGGCGGGTAGTGGGTCGGATAGGCGCGCAGGACGCGGCGTGCCATCCGCGCCTCCTCGACCACGCGGGCCAGGTCGTTGCCGGTGATCTCCTCGCCCGAGGCCAGGCGCAGCGATGCCCCTTCGACGCCCTGCTGGATCAGGTAATCCTCCAGCGCGGCCTCGTTCTTCAGATAGACCTCGGACCGGCCGCGCCCGACCTTGTAGAGCGGCGGCTGCGCGATATAGAGATGCCCGCCCTCGATCAGCTCCGGCATCTGCCGGAAGAAGAAGGTCAAGAGCAGCGTGCGGATATGCGCGCCGTCGACGTCGGCATCCGTCATGATGACGATCTTGTGGTAGCGCAGCTTCTTCAGGCTGAACTCGTCGCGCCCGATCCCGGTGCCGAGCGCGGTGATCAGCGTGCCGATCTGGTCGCTGGACAGCATCCGGTCGAAGCGCGCGCGCTCCACGTTCAGGATCTTGCCGCGCAGCGGCAGCACGGCCTGGTTCTGGCGCGAGCGGCCCTGTTTGGCGGACCCGCCGGCCGAGTCGCCCTCGACGATGAACAGCTCGGACAGCGCCGGGTCCTTCTCCTGGCAATCGGCCAGCTTGCCGGGCAGGGAGGCGACATCCATCGCCGTCTTGCGCCGCGTCAGCTCGCGCGCCTTGCGCGCCGCCTCGCGGGCCAAGGCGGCCTCGATGATCTTGCCCACGATCTGACGGGCCTCGGTCGGGTTCTCCTCGAACCACTCGGCCAGCTTCTCGCCGACCAGCCCCTCGACCGCAGGACGGACCTCGCTGGAGACAAGCTTGTCCTTGGTCTGGCTGGAGAATTTGGGATCGGGCACCTTGACGGACAGCACGCAGGTCAGCCCCTCGCGCGCGTCATCGCCGGTGAAGTCGACCTTTTCCTTCTTTGCGATGCCGCTGTCCTGCGCGTATTTGCCGATCACGCGGGTCAGGGCGCCGCGGAAACCGGCCATGTGCGTGCCCGCCGTCCCGCTGCGGGATGTTGTTGGTGAAGGGCAGGACGGTCTCGTGATAGCTGTCGTTCCACCACATCGCGACCTCGACGCCGATGCCGCCCTTCTCCCCGGTGATGAAGATCGGCTCGGGCATGACGGCGGTCTTGGACCGGTCCAGGTATTTCACGAATTCCTTGACGCCGCCCTCGTAGAACAGCTCGGTCTTCTGGACCTCGGCATGACGCTCGTCCTCCAGGATGATGCGCACGCCGCTGTTCAGGAAGGCCAGCTCGCGCAGGCGGTTCTCCAGCGTCTTGAAGCTATAGTCCAGGTTGCTGAAGGTCCCGTCCGGATGCACGGTCTTGGCCGAGGCCATGAAGCGCACCTCGGTCCCGCTCTCACCCGGCGCATCGCCCACCACGACCAGCGACTTGACGGTGTCGCCGCGCTCGAACCGGACGAAATGCTCCTTGTCGTTGCGCCAGATGCGCAGCTCCAGCCAGTCGGACAGGGCGTTCACGACCGACACGCCCACGCCGTGCAGGCCGCCCGACACCTTGTAGCTGTTCTGGTCGAACTTTCCGCCCGCATGCAGCTGGGTCATGATGACCTCGGCCGCGCTGACGCCTTCTCCGGCATGCATGTCGACCGGGATGCCGCGCCCGTTGTCGCGCACGCTGACGCTGCTGTCGGCATGGATCTTGACCTGCACGAAGTCGGCATGGCCGGCCAGGACCTCGTCGATGCCGTTGTCCACGACCTCATAGACCATGTGGTGCAGGCCGGACCCGTCGTCGGTATCGCCGATATACATGCCGGGACGCTTTCGCACGGCGTCCAAACCCTTGAGAACCTTGATGGAATCGGCGTCGTACAAAGCGGGTTGGGCGGCGGTGTCGGTCATGCGTCGGGCTTTCTGTTCGTCATGTCTTGATATAGGCCTTCGCAGGGGCAAAGTCACGGCTTTGGCTGGGTTTTTCGGCCCCGTCGGCGGGTTTTATGCCCGGCCTGCCCAGATCTGGCCCGCACCCAGCACCAGCCCCACGAAAATCAGCAGCCAGCCCGATGCCAGGTTCATCCGCCGCAGCCCCGCGGGGGTCGCCAGACGGGCGCGCAGCGCGGCCAGCGTGGCGCCCATGCCCAGGTTCAGCAGGAACGGAATGGCCCCCGACATCCCCACGATCACCGCAACATCGCGCCCGGTCAGCCGCGCCACGTCGAAAAAACCGGGCAGCACGCCGACATAGAACAGCGCCGCCTTGGGGTTGCCCGCGATGGCCAGCAGGCCCCGCGCTGAAGCCCGCCCATCCACCACGCCGGGTCAGCCGGCTGTCGCTGTCCACGGCCTGTCCGGCATGGCGCAGCAGCCCGATGCCCATGCCCAGAAAGACCGCGACCGCGATCCAGCGCAGGATAGACAGCAGGGCCGCCTGATCGCCCACCAGCAGCGTCAGGCCGAAGATGGCGATCAGAGGCCAGATCATGTCCCCGATCGCCACCCCAAGTGCCAGCGGCCAGACCCCCGCCCAACCGGACGACAGGCCCCGCGCCATGATCGCTACCCAGACCGGGCCGGGCGTCAGCCAGATCGCCGCCAGCGCGCCCGCATACAGCCAGATCGCCTGCACGCTCAGCGTCATGCGGCCTCGCATGCCGCTGAGGCGCCGTCGGTCTTGGTCACGCCCAGGCTGCGCGCGCGCGGGCCGAACGCGTCGAACAGTTCCGGCCCCGTGCCGGTCAGCAGGGTCTGGGCGGGCAGGTCGGTGATGCGGTCGTAAAGCGCCGCGCGCCGGTCGGCGTCCAGATGCGCCGCGACCTCGTCCAGCAGCAGCAGGACCGGCTGGTCCGAAAGCGCCCGCGCATTGGCCAGGATCAGCGACAGCAGCAATGCCTTCTGCTCTCCGGTCGAGGATTGGGCAGCGGGCATGTCCTGCGGCCCCCAACTGGCGCCCAGATCGGCCCGATGCGCGCCGGTCAGCGTCCGCCCGGCGGCCATGTCGCGGTGGCGCGTCGCGGCCAGGCGCGCGGCGATGCTGGCGGGGTCGGCATCGTCGGCAAAGCCGTCCTGGGCCAGCAGGGTCAGGCGGGCGGCCGGAAAATCCGTGCCGCCGTCCTGCGCGGCCATGATGGCGGACAGGGCCGCCCGGCGGTTGCGGGTCAGGCCCGCGCCGGCCTCGGCCATCTGCGTCTCCAATGCGCGGTACCAGCCGGGATCGCCGATCTGATCGCGCAGCAGGCGGTTGCGTTCACGCATGGCCTTGTCATAGGCCAGCGCCAGGTCCGCGTGGTCGGGCATCAGGGACAGGGTCACCCGGTCCAGGAACCGCCGCCGCCCTTCGGGTGCGTCCGACCACAACCGGTCCATTGCGGGCACCAGCCAGATGACCCGAACCAGCCGGGCCAGCGCGGTCTGGGTCACGGGCTTGTCGTCCAGGATGACATGACGGGGCTGGCCGGGGGGCGCCGCGGTCTCGACCGCGTGATCGCCAAGCGTGGCGCGGAGGCGCCAGCCCGCATCGGGGCCCATCCGCGCCTGATCGGGGGCGGCCACCGCGCGCAGTCCGCGGCCCGGCGCCAGCATGGACAGTGCTTCCAGGATGTTCGTCTTGCCGGACCCGTTCGGCCCGTGGATCGCCAGGGGGCGGGCGTCCAGCGACAGGTCCAGCCGCGGCCAGGACCGGAACTGGGACAGCCGCAGCGCCGTCAGTGTCACACGCGCATCGGCATGACGACATAGACCGCGCTGAGATCGCTGCCCTCGCGGATCAGGGCGGCGTCGCCCGAGCCGTTGAACAGGAACACCGCGTTGTCGCGATCGACCTGGCCCGCGATCTCCTGCAGGTACTTGGCGTTGAAGCCGATCTCCAGCGGTTCGTCGGCATAGGCCACGATCAGCTCCTCCTCGGCGGCGCCGGCATCGGGGGCGTTGACCGACAGGACCAGCCGGTCCGCGTCCAGCGACAGCTTGACCGCGCGTGAACGTTCGCTGCTGACGGTCGCCACGCGGTCGACGGCGCGGGCAAAGTCGGCGGCGTCCACCTCCAGCTTGCGGGCGTTGCCCTGCGGGATCACGCGGCTGTAATCAGGGAAGGTCCCATCGATGACCTTGGAGGTCAGCGTGATCGTGGGCGTGGCAAAGCGGACCTTGGTCTCGCTGACCGACACGGCGATCTCGGCCTCGTCGTCGTCCAGAAGCTTGCGCAGCTCTCCGACGGTCTTGCGGGGCACGATCACGCCGGGCATCGCATCCGCGTTCGCGGGCAGGGGCGCGTCGATCCGGGCCAGGCGGTGCCCGTCGGTCGCCACGCAGCGCAGGACGGGGCCGTCCTCGGACTGGGCCACGTGCATGTAGACGCCGTTCAGATAGTACCGCGTCTCCTCGGTCGAGATCGCGAATTTCGACTTGTCGAACAGCCGGCGCAGCACCGATGCAGGCGCCTTGAAGTTCGCGCTGTATTCGCTGGTGGCCATGACCGGGAAATCGGCCCGCGGCAGGGTCGCCAGGCTGAAGGACGAGCGCCCGGCCTGGACCGACAGCCGCCCCGAGGCGTCGTCGCTGGCCAGCTGGACCAGGGCGCCGTCGGGCAGCTTGCGCGCGATCTCGTTCAGCATCACGGCGCTGACGGTGGTGGCGCCGGGGCGTTCGACCTGGGCCACGGCGCGGTCCACGACCTCGGTGTCCAGGTCGGTGGCGCGGAAGCTGACGCCTTCGGGGGTGGCCTCGATCAGCACGTTGGCCAGGATCGGGATGGTGTTGCGGCGTTCCACGACCGACTGGGCCTGCGACACGGCCTTGACCAGAACGGCGCGCTCGATCGAGAATTTCATCAGTTTCCCCTGTCCCATGGCTCTGCGGCCCCTGCCGGACCTGATGTGTAGCCGCCCGCGCGGGCAGTCACAAGATTTTCGTGATCAGGCTTCCAGCATCCGCTTCAGCACGGCGATGTCCTCGACCATGGCGCTGTCCTCGACCAGCAGCTCCTCGATCTTGCGCACGCCGTGCATGATCGTGGTGTGGTCGCGCCCGCCGAAGCGGCGGCCGATCTCGGGGAGGGAGCGGCTGGTCAGCTGCTTGGACAGGTACATCGCGATCTGGCGGGGCCGGGCGACGTTGCGGGCGCGTTTCGGACCCATCATGTCGGCCAGGCGGATGTTGTAATGCTCGGCCACCTTGCGCTGGATGTCGTCGATGTTGATCTTGCGGTCGTTGGTTCGCAGGATGTCGGCCAGGCATTCCTGCGCCACCTCCAGCGTGATCTCGCGGCGCAGCAGGCTTGCATGCGCGAACAGGCGCTGCAGCGCGCCTTCCAGGACGCGGACGTTGGTGGTGATGCGATGCGCCAGGAACTCCAGCACGCCCGCGCCGATCTCCAGGTCGGGCTGCTGGGCGCGGAAGGCCTGAGTCTTGGACTGCAGGATGCCCAGGCGCAGCTCATACGTCGTCGGGTGCAGGTCCACGATCAGGCCACATGACAGGCGCGACTTGATGCGTTCCTCAAGGCCCTTGATCTCGGCGGGCGCGCGGTCGGCCGAGATCACGATCTGCTTGCCCTGGTCGACCAGCGCGTTGAACGTGTGGAAGAATTCCTCTTGGGTGCTGTCCTTGCCGGCGATGAACTGCACGTCGTCGACCATCAGCATGTTCACGTTCCGGAACATGCTCTTGAAGTCCATGATCGAGCTTTCGCGCAGCGCCTGCACGAAGCGGTACATGAACTGTTCGGCCGACAGGTACAGGACCTGCGCCGACGGGTGGCGCGCCTGATAGTCATGCGCGATCGCGTGCATCAGGTGCGTCTTGCCCAGGCCCACGCCGCCATAGAGGAACAGCGGGTTGAAACCGACGGGCCCCCCCTCGGCGACGCGGCGGGCGGCGGCATGGGCCAGCTCGTTCGGCTTGCCGACGATGAAGTTCCCGAAGGTGAAGCGGCTGTCCAGCGGCGCGCCCAGATCGGTGCGGGCGGCGCGGGTGGTCGGCGCCTCGGCCAGCTGGCCCGCGGGGGCCGTGGCTTGGGCCGAGGGGCGCGCCGCGGCGCTGCCCACGTCAAAGCGCAGACGCTCGACCGGGGCGCCATGGCGGGTCAGCACCGCCATGATGTCCTTGGCAAAGTGACGCCCGACCCAGTCAGAGATGAAGCGCGTCGGGCTGACGAATCGCGCGGCCCCGTCGTCGATCGCCATCAGGCGCAGCGGCTTGATCCAGTGGTTGTAGTTGTTCGGCCCCACGCTCTGTTCCAGCTCGGCGCATGCCTGACCCCAGATCTTGTCCATCATCGTCCCGTTTCCCGTCTGTCCCCAATCCCCGCCGGTTGATCCGACGGGACAGAATTCACGTCATCCGGGTGGCACGCAAAAACGCTGCCCCCGCGACCGCGAACGCGGTCGATCAAGGGGCATCAGCCCGTTTTCGGTCCTGGACACAGGTCCCCGGACACCCGGTGGCAGCCGGATGTCGTGAACCCGAAGGCGGAAGAGGTGTTCTTCGCGGCCCGGCCGTCGTCCCGGACGGATCCGAAGATCTGTCCACAAGGCTCGGCCCGTCCCCAAGCGACGTGAATCGCAAGGAGGAAACTAGCCCCAGCTTGTGGATAGCTGCAACCGAACTCTGCGCTTGACAGCAACTTGGTCCAAGCGAATCTGCGATGCCTTTGACTCGATTAACAATTTTCTGAATTGCTTGAATTCGTTCGATTTTTCAAAATGTCGCAGGTGCAGAAACGCAAATCGGGCGCAGGGCTTTCGCCTGCACCCGATGCTGTATTCCGGTGCCCCGAAGGGCGTGGAACGCGTGTCTCAGGCCCCTGTGGAGCCTGTGGATCAGTTGGCCGACAGCGCCTTCACGCGGGCCGCCAGGCGCGAGATCTTGCGCGACGCGGTGTTCTTGTGCACGACGCCCTTGGTCACGCCGCGCATCAGTTCGGGCTGCGCGGTCTTCAGCGCCAGCGCGGCCGCATCGGCATTGCCCGAGGCGATGGCCTCTTCGACCTTGCGGATATAGGTGCGGATGCGCGAACGACGGGCCTTGTTGACGTCGGTGCGACGTTCGATCTGGCGGGCGCGTTTCTTGGACTGGGGCGTGTTGGCCATGGGTGTCTTCCTATCGGGTCGGTTGCATGTCTAAATTTCGAACGTGCAAAAGCCCCATGGCGCCGTCCCGGTTCGGGACGGACATGATTCTTGCCAAAGCGGGCCCACACGCATGTAAGTCGGGGCGTATAGGCCAGCCTTGCCGAAAAGAAAACCCTTATCTGTCGCGGAACTGCGCCTCGCGCTTTTCCAGGAAGGCGGCCATGCCCTCCTTCTGGTCCTCGGTCGCGAACAGCGCATGGAAGGACCGGCGCTCGAACAACAGACCCTCGCGCAGCGTCGTCTCATAGGCGCGGTTCACGGCCTCCTTGACGGTCTTGGTGGCGATCTGGGACTTCTCGGCGATCTTGCGCGCGGCGGCCATCGCCTCGGGAATCAGCTTGGGGGTGGGCACGACGCGGCTAACCAGACCGGACCGCTCGGCCTCTGCGGCATCCATGAAGCGGCCGGTCAGGTTCATGTCCATCGCCTTGGACTTGCCCACGAACCGCGTCAGGCGCTGCGTGCCCCCGATGCCCGCGACGACGCCCAGGTTGATCTCGGGCTGGCCGAACTTGGCGTTCTCGGCGCAGATGATGAAATCGCAGACCATCGCCAGTTCGCATCCGCCGCCCAGGGCGTATCCGCTTACGGCGGCGATGATCGGCTTGCGGACCCGGGTGATCGCCTCGATCTGGGCGCCGAACAGGTCGGATTCGTAGACCTCGACGAAAGTCTTGGTCGACATCTCCTTGATGTCGGCACCGGCGGCAAAGGCCTTTTCGCTGCCGGTCAGGACGATGCAGCGGACCTTGTCGTTGCGGTCGGCATCCGACAGTGCGGCCGACAGCTCGTCCAGAAGCGTGGCGTTCAGCGCGTTCAGCGCCTCGGGGCGGTTCAGCCGGATCAGGGCGACCTCGTCCTCGATCTCCACGATGATGGTTTCATAAGCCATAGGCTTGGACCTCGTTGGCAGATTGCGTGGCCCCCGTCCTAGCAGAGGCCCGCGCAGTCGTCCAATCGTTCACCTCTGGCAGGCGGGACAGTAGAAGGACGACCGCCCCGATTGCACGATCCGCGCGATGGTGCCGCCGCATCCGTCCCGCAGGCAGGGCTGGCCCGCCCGGTCATAGACGCGGAAGCTGTGCTGGAAATAGCCCAGCTCTCCGCTGGCCTGCCGGTGATCGCGCAGGCTGGACCCGCCCGCGGCGATCGCGTCGGTCAGCACGTCGCGGACATGGCCTACCAGCGCCGCAATGCGTGCGGCCCCGATCCGTCCCGCCGCCCGGCGCGGATCGATGCCTGCGCGCCACAGCGATTCGCTGACATAGATGTTGCCTAGGCCCGCGACGATGCGCTGATCCAGCAGCGCCTGTTTCACCGGCACCCGCCGACCGGCAAAGGCCGCCTGCAAATAGGCGGGCGTGAAGACCGGGTCGAAGGGTTCCGGGCCCAGATGGTCCAGCAGGGGATGGGACGCGCCCTCGCGGATCAGGTCGACCATGCCGAACCGTCGCGCGTCGTTGAAGGTGACGGTCGTGCCCGCATCCGTGGTCAGCACGACATGGTCGTGGCGCGCATGGATGCCCGGATCGCGGTGGAACCCCGCCAGGCCAGCACCCTCGACCAGCATGCGGCCGGACATGCCCAGGTGCCACAGGACCGTGCCGCGCCCTTCCAGGTCGGCCAGTAGGTATTTCGACCGCCGCCGCAGCGCGGTGACGGTGGCGCCCGTCAGCACCTGCATCAGGTCCACCGGCAGGGGCCAGCGCAGGTCCGGGCGGTTGATCTGGGCGCGGGCGATGCGCGCGCCTTCCAGATGGGGCAGCAGGCCGCGGCGAACGGTCTCGACTTCCGGCAGTTCTGGCAATCGGGTTCCTTTCGTCGCATTGTGCGCGCGGCACGCCGGACCTATCTGGCAATGGAACAGGCAAACGGCAAGCGCATGACGGACAACAGGCAGACCCATTTCGGCTTTCAGACCGTGGACGAGGATCAGAAGGCCGGCATGGTCCATCAGGTCTTCTCCTCGGTCGCGTCGAAATACGACGTGATGAACGACCTGATGAGCGTGGGCATCCACCGCGTCTGGAAGACCGCGATGATGGACTGGCTGGCGCCGCGTGATGGACAGCACCTGCTGGACGTGGCGGGCGGCACGGGCGACGTGGCGTTCCGGTTCCTGGACCGGGCGCCGGGCGCGCGGGTCACCGTCTGCGACATGACCGAATCCATGCTGGTCGAGGGGCGCAAGCGTGCCGATGCCGTCGACAAGGCGGACCGGCTGGCCTGGGTCACGGGCGACGCGATGGCGCTGCCCTTTGCCGACAACAGCTTTGACCGCTACACGATCAGCTTCGGCATCCGTAACGTGACGCGCATTCCAGATGCGCTGGCCGAGGCGTACCGCGTGCTGAAGCCCGGCGGCCGGCTGATGGTGCTGGAGTTCAGCCAGATCCCGGTGCCGGCGATGCAATGGGCCTATGACCGCTACAGCTTCAACGTGATCCCGGCGATGGGGCAGGCGGTGACAGGCGATCGCGACAGCTATCAATACCTGGTCGAGTCGATCCGCAAGTTTCCCGACCAGGACAGCTTTGCCGCCCTGATCCGTGACGCGGGCTTTGACCGGGTGCAGTGGCGCAACCTGTCGATGGGCATCGCCGCCCTGCATTCCGGCTGGAAATTGTAGGCATATGCGCGGTCCCCACAACATCTTGCGTCTGATCAGGACAGGTGCGACCTTCGAACGGACCGGTGCGATGGCCGCCGTCCTGGACGCGGTCGATGCGCCGATCCGCCTGCGCCTGGCCGCGCGGGTCATGGGCTGGCCCTTCCGCTGGCTGGGCTACAAGGGCGATCCGACCCTGCCGCCCATCACCCGGGCGATCACCGCGCTGGGGCCGGCCTACATCAAGTTCGGGCAGATCCTGTCGACGCGCGCCGATGTCGTGGGCCCCGAAATGGCCGGGCAGCTGCGCATGCTGCAGGACCGCCTGCCGCCCTTTCCCACCGACCTGGCCAAGAAGGCCATCGAGGCCGAGCTGCGCGCCCCGGTCGACCAGCTGTTCAGCGAATTTTCCGAACCCGTCGCCGCCGCCTCGATCGCGCAGGTCCACCGCGCCCGCGTCCGCGAGACGGGGCGCGAGGTCGCCGTCAAGGTCGTGCGTCCCGGCATCGGGGCCGCGTTCAAGCGCGACATCGACGCGTTCCATTTCGGCGCCCACCTGATCCAGCTTCTGTCCCCCGGCACCCGCCGCCTGCGGCCGCGCGACGTGGTGCGCCATTTCGAACAGACGGTCACCGGCGAACAGGACCTGCGCCTGGAGGCCGCGGCCGCGTCGGAATTCGCGGAAAACACGGCGCGGGACGAGGGGTTTCAGATCCCCATGCCGCATTGGGCGCTGTCGTCGCGTCGCGTGCTGACCGCAGACTGGGCCGAGGGGCTGCCGATGGGCGACCGCGACGCGCTGATCGCCGCCGGTCACGACACGACCGAACTGGCGCGCCGGGTGATCCAGCTGTTCCTCTCGCATGCGCTGCGCGACGGGTTCTTCCATGCCGACATGCATCACGGCAACCTCAAGGTGGCGGCGAACGGCGACATCATCGCCTATGACTTCGGCATCATGGGAGAGATCGACGAATACACCCGCCGGGTCTATGCCCAGATCCTGTACGGGTTCATCCAGCGCGATTACCGCCTGGTCGCCCGCGTGCATTTCGAGGCCGGATACGTCCCCCGCGACCGCGACGAGGCCGCCTTTGCCCGCGCCCTGCGTGCCGTGGGCGAGCCGATCTTCGGTGCCGATGCCAGCCGCATCAGCATGGGCAACCTGCTGTCCTATCTGTTCGAGGTGACGGAACGCTTCGGCATGCCCACGCGGACCGAGCTGATCCTGCTGCAGCGCACCATGGTCGTGGTCGAGGGCGTGGCCCGGTCGCTGGACCCGCAGCTGAACATCTGGGACGCGGCCAAGCCGGTGGTGTCCGATTACATCAAGGCCAGCGTCGGCCCCAAGGCCGCGATCAGCGACCTGACCCATATCGCGCAGACCGTGGGCCGGTACGGCCCGCTGCTGCCACGGATGATCGAGCAGGCCCTGTGGGAACGCGCCCACCCCGAGGAGGCGCGCCTGACCCTGATCCAGCCGCGCAGTTCCGGGACGCTGCTGCTGGTCGCGATCTTGGCGCTGGCGGCGGGGGCGGGGATCGGCCTGTCGCTGTAGGGCGCGGCGGTCAGAAACAGATGATCTCGGCCTCGGCCTCGGCGCGGCGCAGGGTGGCCACGGTCTCGGTCAGGGCGGCCATGCCGCGGAACATGCCGGACCGCTCTCCGGTGGTCTGGCGCATCCGCAGGATGGTTTCCGCGCCGACGTAATCGGCATAGGGCAGCACCTCGGCGATGCGGTCGATCGCGCAGGAGCAGCGGTCCAGCATGTCGCGCGTCTGCCCGTTGGTCGCCATGCAGGCAAAGGCGTATTCGACCCGCGCATTGGTCGGATAATCGTTCACCGCCTGCGCCGACGCGGGGGCCGCCGTCAGGGCCAGGGCCAGCGCCAGCGCACAGGCGCCCGCGCGGATCATTGCAGCACCAGTTCGTTGCGATAACCCGCCGCGGCATCGGTTTCGGCGCGCAGCTCGCGGATGGGCTCGTCCGGCGCGGCCATCACGAAGGTCAGCGTCAGAGTCTGGAAGCCGTGCATGCGTTCTGCATTCTTGTCCGCGATGAAGGGCTGAAAGCTGGCCGTGATGCCGCCGTCGGTGGTCGTGACCTCTCCGCCCCGGAAAAGCGCCTCCTTCATGCGGTTGCGGATATAGAAAGGGCTGCCGCCGGTCAGCGCGGCCATGTCGCGGGTTGTCTGTTCCAGAAAGAAGGTCAGGACCGGATCACCCGAAGAGATCGGGAACGGCCCGATCGTGCGGTCGATCGGCCCGGCCTTCTGGGTCAGCTCCAGGATCGGCTGCTGATCGCTGGGGTCGATGTCCTGGGACAGGGTGATGCGGCCGTCCTCGGTCGGGCGGAACCCTTCGGCCATCGGGCCCGTGACGGTCATCTGCCATTCCAGCGTCCTGTCGCCCAGATCCCAGGGGCCCCGTTCGGCAAAGACCGCGTCGCCGGCCTCGGCCGCGATCAGGGGCAGGGGGGCAAGCCCCAGCATCAGGGCAAGTGCAAAGGCGCGGGTCATGGTCGTCCTCCCAAACGTTGGGGCATGATGGGCGCGGGACGGGCGGCGGCGCAAGCCCCGGCGGCGGCCGCATCCCCCCTTGGTCTTAGGCCAGAAGACGCCCCAAAATCTCGGCCAGGTCTGGCGGACTGACGGGCTTTTCCAGCAGGTGGATCCCCATGGCGGCGCAGCGCCGCGAAATCGCCGGATCGCGATGCGCCGTCACCATCACCGCGGGCACCGGCCGGTCGGATGCGGCGCGCAGCGCCTCGATCGCGGCAAACCCGGTGTCGCCGTTCTCCAGGTGGTAATCGGCCAGGATCACGTCGGGGGGTTCGTCCCCCATCGTGGCCAGCGCCTCGGCCGTGTCGCCCGCGATGCGGGGCACCATGCCAAGCCGGTTGCGCAGGATCATCTGATAGGCACGGCGCATCTCGGGGTCGTTCTCGACCACCAAGGCCACGCGGCCGCGCAGCGCGGGCAGCGGCGCGACGGCGAGGCGCGGCGTGTCCGACAGCGCCTGCACCAGGGGCAGGCCGACGCGGAACACCGTGCCGCGCATCGCCTCGGACGACAGGCTGATCGGATGGCCCAGCTTGGCGCAGGCCCGGCGCACGATGGACAGGCCCAGCCCCATGCCGGGCGTCGCGCTGTCATGGGTCAGGCGCTGGAACTCGTCGAAGATGCGGTTGCGGTCCACGGCCGGAATGCCCATCCCGGTGTCATAGACCGACAGCCAGCACATCGCCCCCTTGCGCCGCGCACCCACCGCGACGCCGCCGCGATGGGTGTACTTGATCGCGTTCGACACCAGGTTCTGCGCGATGCGGCGCAGGAAGATCGGGTCGCTGTCCACGACCGCGGTCGTGGGCATGAACCGCAGCCGCAACCCCTTGGCCTGCGCCACGGGCGCGAATTCGGCCGCCAGCCTGCGGAACAGGTCGTCCAGCGGCACGGGCTGTCGGTTGAACTCGATCCGCTGGCTGTCCAGCCGCGAGATGTCCAGCACCGCATGCATCAGCTGTTCGACCGATTCGAAGGCACTGCCAAGCCGGTCGGTCAGTTCGGTCTGGTGCGGGTCCATCGGCGTGTCGGTCAGCGCTGACAGGAACAGCCGCGCCGCCGACAGGGGCTGCAGCAGGTCGTGGCTGGCTGCGCGCAGGAAACGGGTCTTGGACCGGTTCGCCTCCTCGGCCAGGGCGCGGGCCACGGCCAGTTCGCGGTTTCTTTGCGACAGGTCGGCCATCGCGCGTTCCAGGTCACGCGTGCGGGCCAGCACCTCCTGCTCCAGCGCGACGGCGGCCTGGAACATCGACCATGCGGACCCGCGTGATTCTTCCAGCCGGTCGATCCGGTCGATCAGGACGGCGTTGATACGGGTCAGCTTGGCGATCTGCCGGTCGGGCGGATCGTCGTCACGCAACATCATCGGACCTCATGAAGGCCAGGCCCACGAATGTCTGGTTCACATGCATGCCGCTGTGCTGTTCGCCATAGGTGTTGAACCCCGCAACGCGGTGACGGCGGTACAGGTCCGACATCCGGTCGGTCAGCCCCGCGCGTTCCAGCGCCAGCCGGCGCAGGATGCAGTCAAAGGCCAGCACCATCAGCGGCGGCGTGGGCAGCGCCTCCAGCAGGTCGGAAAACCCCTGGATCAGATCCTCGGACCGGCCAAGGGTCAGGACGGTGCCGGTGTCGATGGACGACATCAGCGACAGGCCGTCGTCGTCTGTGATGGCGCTGATGGCGCGCACGTGATGGCGCCCGCCCATGCGCAGCAGCAGGGGGTGGCGGGCAAATTCGCTGGGCGTCAGGTCGGCGCGGCGCAACCCGGTCAGGCGGGCATATTCCTGCGCCGCGGGTTCGGCGTTTAGCTCCAGGATGCGGCGTTTTTCGGGAATGGCGGCGGTGACCACCGCGCGCGTGGGGGTGGGGCTGAAATGGGCGAACGTGACCTCGCGGATGGTCAGGTCGGTCTCGACCAGCAGGAAGACCGCGACGCCCGACCGCACGGCGCCCTGCGCAAGCAGCGAGGTGCGGCGGAAATCCAGACCGTCGCCAGCCGACCCCCCCAGCACCGGGACCGAGGGCAGGGCCGCGTCCAGCGTGGCGACCAGCGCGTCCTCCTGTCCGGCCAGGCCATCGGTCAGCAGAAGGCCGAACAGGTGCCGCGCCGGGTCGGGGCCGAAATCGCGCGCCATCTGGCGCAGCTGCGCCATCCATTCCGACACCGGCAGCGCGGCAAGGTCCGGCAGCAGCAGGGACGCGGCGCGGAAATGGCGCGCGGGAAACCCGATCGCCACCACGCTGTCGCTGGCATAGCCCTGCGGCCCGATCTCTCCGGCGGACGAGCATCCGGCGATCACGCAATCGGGCGGCAGGTGGGGGGCCAGCCCGGACTGCAGCGCGGCCAGGTCGTCCGCCTGCGCGCCGAACAGCAGGACCAAGGCGGGATTGGTGCCGCGCAGGCCGTCCAGCAAGGTCGGGACCATGTCGGTCCCGCCGCGGTCGGCCTGCACAGCGACCGGCCCGGATGCGCCCTCCATCGCAGCCGGGTCGGTGTTCATCAGCCGGCCTCGAACAGCCGGATCGAGTTGGCCAGCAGCACGGCCTGCGTGCGGCGGCGGGCGTTGATCTTGGACATGATCGCCGTGATGTGGGTCTTGACCGTGGCCTCGGCGATCGACAGCTCGTAGCTGATCTCCTTGTTGGCCTTGCCTTTGCAGATCAGCCGCAGGATCTTCATCTGCTGCGGCGTCAGTGACGAAAAGCGCCGCGCCAGTTCGGCCTTCGCGTCGTCGTCCGCGCTGTCTTGATCGGGTTGGTATCCGTCGGGGGTGACGTGCTCGCCCTCCCACATGCGGCGCAGGCTGTCGACCAGCGCCTCGCGCGACAGCGACTTGCTGATATAGCCCTGTGCCCCGGCCGCCATCGCGGTCGAGATCATCGCCCCCTCCAGATCGGCCGAGATCATGGTGATCGGCACGCCCGGAAGCTGGCGGCGCAGGGTCACGATGCCCTCGGCGCCGCGCGCGTCGGGCAGGTTCAGGTCAAGGATCACGGCGTCGGGCGCACCCTGCACGCGGATCTGTTCCACCGCGGCGCCAAGGCTGCGTGCGGTGCGGACATTCTTCAGGCCAAAGCTGATCTTCAGCGTCAGTGCCAGCGCATCGCACATCAGCGGGTGGTCGTCGACGATCAGGATCTCGCGGACCTGGTCGGCGGTGGGTCGCGCTGACGGCACGGGACGCGCCTGCATGGCGGCTGCTGTCATGGCATTCCTCCCTGGGTTCTGCCGGCTGCAACCCCTCCTCAAGGGTGCCGCCGTGACCGCAGTCTAGGGCAGGGTGCACATAAAGCAAGCGCCATGCTGCGACGAAAGTCGGATGGCGATCTAGCTTTTGTTGACCGTTCGTTCGCCCGGCGGAAAGCTTTCGGTCCAGACATTGCCGTCCGTATCCTCGACCCGGATGTTGATCGGCTGGCCATCCGGTTGATAGCGAAAGCGGAACACCGGATCCTCGCTGACCGAGATCCCCGCCGCCATCGAGAACAGCAGTGCGTCACCCTGGCGTACGTCCAGGCGGTCGATGAAATGGGCAGGGATGTTCAGCAGCGTCACTTGGTCGCGCTGAAGGCCCGAAAAATTCGGATGCCGGATCATCAGCGTGCCGATCTCCGCTCCGTCCTGAACCTCGCTGCGCCAGCGCATCTGGCCCATGGTCGCCTTGGTCGCGGCCATGTCCTTGCCCGCTGGCGCCGAACAGCCGCCCGCGGCCTTGACGAAACGCCCGGCCATGACCTGCATGCCGTCGGCCTGGGTCGCGATGGCGCGGACGTCGGAATAGCTGTCGACCCGGACGCGCACCTCGAAATCCAAGGGCATCAGCGCGGGACCAAAGGCGTATTCGGCGGCGACGGGGGCAGGGTTCTCGTCGATGACCAGGGTCAGGGCGTCGATGGCGGGGGCGTCGGCCGCCTGCGTCAGCCGGATGGGCACGATGGCCGCGTCATGGGCGCGGGTCGGTGCGTCCAGGTCCAGTACCGTCGCGTCCTGCGGCGGATCGCTGTCCAGGTCCATCACCGCCCCGCGCAGATCCTCCCAGGTGGGCGATGGTTGCAGCGCGTTGTCCTGCGCCATCGCGGGCGCGGCCAGCAGCGCCGCCGTCAGGGTCAGCCACAGTCTCATTGCCTCATCCTCCCTTGGACATCCTCCGATAGATGAATTCGGTGGTCGTGGCGACGGCGTCCTCCTCGGCGCGTGCCACGACCCCTGCATGCAGCGGAGATTTCGAACAGACCGGGTCCGTCGCCCGCGCGTCGCCGGCCAGCGCCATCGCCTGGCAGCGGCAGCCGCCGAAATCGACGGACTTGCGGTCGCAGCCGCGGCATGGTTCCGGCATCCACGCCGTGCCGCGGAAGGCGTTGAAGCTGTCGGACAGGTGCCAAATGTCGGACAGCGACCGCTCCTGCACGTTCTCGAAGCGCATCCAGTCGATGGTCTGGGCGGCGTGGCAGGGCAGCACGGTCCCATCAGGTCCGACGTTCAGCCCGGTCGAGCCCCAGCCCCCCATGCAGGCCTTGGGATAGACCGCATGGTGATCGGCGGGAACGTAATCGATGACCATCCGTCCGCGCAGCCGGACGCGGGCGGCGTTGACCACCTGTCGCGCGAATTCGGCCTGTTCGCGGGTGGGCATCAGCGCGCCGCGGTTGCGGTCGGCCCATCCGTGGAACTGGACAGTCGCCACCTCGATCCGCCGGGCGCCAAGACGTTCGGCCAGATCGATCATGTCGGGCAGGCGGTCCATGTTCTGGCGGTGGACGACGGCATTGATGGTCAGCGGAAAGCCGATCTCGGTGACCCAGTCGCTGAAGGCCATCTTCTTGTCCCAGGACCCCGGATGGCCGCTGATCCGGTCGGCCATGTCGGGGCGGATGCCCTGCAGCGACAGCTGGACATGATCGACGCCCGCGCGGTCCAGTTCGATCAGCCGGTCACGGGTGATGCCGATGCCAGAGGTGATCAGGTTCACGTACAGCCCCGCGTCGCGCGCATGGCCCACGATCTGCGCCAGATCGCGCCGCGCACCGGGTTCACCGCCCGAGATGTGCACCTGCAGCACGCCCAGATCGGCAGCCTGCCGGAACACCCGGCCCCAGTCGTCGGCGCCGATCTCGCGCGACGCGCGGACCAGATCGACCGGGTTCGAGCAATAGGGACAGGCCAGCGGGCAGCGATGCGTGACCTCGGCTAGCATCGCCATGGGCAGGCCGGGGGTGACGGGGTTGCCGTCCAGGTCGCGGGGCTGGTGCTGCTGGTCCTTCATGCGCTGTCCCTGACAAAGACCATGCGCCGTTCGATCAGCCCGGTCAGGAAATCGCGCACGTCGCCGCCGATCTGGTCCACCGGCGCGTCATAGCGCGCGGCCAGGTCGCGCACGATCCGGTCCAGGCTGCGGGCGCCGTCCAGTTCGGACAGGATCGCCTCTCCGATCTGGTCCAGCTGCATGGCGCGTTCCGGGGCCTGCAGCACGCGGATGCCGCGCACGCGATCGCCCTGCAGCCGCACGCCGCGCGGCAGATAGGGGATGTCGTCGGGTCCGATCAATGCGGTCATGCGCGCATCCCCTCTCCGGGCCGCCAAGCCCCGGGGGGCGTGCGCCCCTCGACATAGCCGTGCCACAGCGCGTCCAGTTGGGCCCACAGCACGTCGGTCTTGAAGGTCAGCGCGGCGGCCGCGGCGTCCTGCTTTTCCAGCGTGTCGGCATGGGTCAGGACATAGTCCAGGCCGAACTTGACGTCCTCGGGCGCCTCGGTCAGGCGCTTCTTGAAATAGGACAGGCTGCTGTCATCGGCGAAATCGTAATGCTGCAGCAGACCCTCGATCCGCTGGGCATGGATGCGGGGCGCGAACAGTTCGGTCAGGCTGGCCGCCACCGCGTCCAGCAGCGGCATGTCGCGCACGAAGCGGACATAGGCATCGACCGCGAACCGTGTCGCCGGCATGATGCCCACGCCCGATGCGACATAGTCCGGGTCAAGCCCCACCGCCTGCGCCAAGGCCAGCCAGCGGCGGATGCCGCCGCCCTCGGTCTGACCGCCGTCGTGATCCTCGATCCGCTTGCGCCAAGCGCGGCGCAGGTCGGGATCCTCGACCCGGCTCATGAAGGCCGCGTCCTTCATGGGGATGCGCGACTGGTACATCCAGCGGTTGATGACCCAGGCCCGCACCTCGTCCGGGGTGCACTGCCCGCCATGCAGCCGGGCGTGGAACGGGTGACGGTCGTGATAGCGCGCGGCGCCGATGGCGCGCAGGCGGGCCTCGAAATCCTCACGGGACTGGGCGGTGGCTTGGACGTCCTTCACAGCGTGATCTCCATTCCGTCGCGGGCGACCTGCCAGCCCTGTGCCGCGGCCTGGGCCGCCTGCGGGCTGTCCGGGTCGGTCAGCGGGTTCGAATTGTTCATGTGCACGAAGATGCGCTGGCCAATTAGCGTGTCGGCCAGGGCGGGTATCGTGTCGGTCACCGCCATGTGCCCCATGCGGCGACCGGTCTTGCGGCCCAGACCCATGCGGATCATCTCGTCGTCGTCCCACAGGGTGCCGTCGAAGAACAGCGCATCCGCCCCCGCGACGCGGTCGCGCAGCCAGTCGGGCATGTCCGCGCATCCGGGAATGTAGAACGCGCGCCGGTCCGCGCTGCGCAGCTCGACGCCCACGGTGGTCTCTCCGATCAGGCCGGTCTCGACCGTGGCGCCCTCCTGATACAGTGGCACCTTTCCCGGCACGGCGAACAGCGTCGCGGTCAGGCCGGGGGTCAGCGGGATCGTCTGGTCCAGCGCGACGGTCCGGCGTGGGACAAAGTCGGGGTTCACCGCAGCCATCATCGGGTTGGCCGCCAGCGCATCATGGATCGCCTGCGTCGCGAACAGATCGAAGGGATGGCTTTCGCGCAGCGTCAGCAGCCCGGCCACGTGATCGATGTCGCCATTCGTCACCAGGACCGACCGCAGCGGCATGGTCCGCGGGCCGGACGGGTGCAACGCCGGCGTCGCTGCCAGTTGCGCCCGGATGTCGGGCGATGCGTTCAGGATGGCCCAGTCGCGCCCATCGGCACTGACCGCGACCGAGCTTTGGGTCATCGACGGGATACGTCCCGCGCGGGCCGCGTCGCAATTGCCGCAGCCGCAGTTCCATTGCGGCAGGCCACCGCCCGCCGCCGCCCCAAGGATGATGATCCGCATCGGGTGTCGTGCCTTACGATAAGAAAGCCCCGCCCGAACGAGTTCGGACGGGGCCGCATTCCTGCCTGCGGTACAGGCTTAGAACAGGACGGGCTCGTCCTCGGCGGGTGCGTACATGTTGATCTCCATGCCGCAAGCGATCTCGGTCAGGATAGGTTTGGTCCAGGCCATGTTGTGCTCCTCCTACATGCCGGTGGCGCCGCTACAGAAGGCGACTGGATTCAAATCTAGTATACAGACAGGATGAATCAACACGACAAAGGTCGCAAGGTCGTGACCATTTCGTGAAGACGGGCCGCAAAAGGGGACGGAAGGACGATGTTTCACCTGGTTCTGGGCGTCTGTCTGGCGATGGCCGCCGATCAATGCGGCCAGGTTCTGCTGCCCCAGGGCGATTCGGCGACGGCCCAGGGGTGCCGAACGCAGGCCGCGCAGGTCGCGGATGCGTGGCTGGCCGCGCGGCCCGAACTGACCGGCAGTGCGCCGGAATGCCGCGCCAATGCCGATCTTCCGGCGCTGGACCTGCAGCAGGTCGCGCCGGGCGTTCATGTCCATTTCGGCGATTCTCACCAGATGGAGGAGACCCCGGACGGGCGCATCGCCAACCTGGGGGTGATCATCGGCCGCGATGCGGTCGCGGTGATCGACGCGGGGGTGTCGCGGGCGCAGGCGCAGGACCACTATGTGGCGATCCGGAGGATCACCGACCTTCCGATGCGGCACCTGATCCTGACGCACATGCATCCCGACCACGTGCTGGGCGCGCAGGTGCTGTCCGAGGCCGGGGCCCGCATCACCGCGCATCACGCCCTGCCGCAGGCGCTTCAGGCGCGGGCGGCGGGGTATCTTGACGCGCTGGTTGGTCTTTACCCGGCCCCGGATTGGATCGGCACGCAGGTGGTCATGCCCGACGACCTGGTCGATGACCGCCGCCAGATCGACCTGGGCGATCGGTCCCTGCTGCTGCGGGCATGGCCCGCGGCCCATACCGACAGCGACCTGACCGTGCTAGACCGCAGGACGAACACGCTGTTCACCGGCGATCTGCTGTTCCGGGACCTGACGCCGGTGGTGGACGGATCGCTGCTGGGATGGCTGGAATGGCTGGACAGCGACCCGGCGCGCGGCGCAGGCTTGATCGTGCCGGGACATGGACCGGCCAGCGAATCATGGGCCGACGCATCGGCACCCCAGACCGCATTATTGAAAGCGCTTGCGACCGCGACGCGCCGGGCCATTCAGGACGGGTTGCCCCTGTCGCAGGCCGTGCCCGCCATCGCCAATGCATTGCAGCCGATGCAGAATTCATGGAATTCCTATCCAGAGACGGTGGCGCGGAACGCAACCGCGGCCTACAAGGAACTGGAATGGGAATGAGAAGCGTTTGACAGGTTCGCCAGAACTGGCAAATGTTCGCGTTAACAGCCGGGCGAAACAGGTCCGGGGACTTTCAGGGAGGAAGACTTGAAAACCGCATTGTACACGACCGCCGCGATCATCGCGCTGACCGCGGGCAGCGCGCAGGCGCAGCTGGTGATTGAACCGGGCAGCGACGACCGCATCAACTGGGCCAGCCTGGACGAGTTCAAGGCCGCGCATTCCGACCTTGAGGGGCAGAGCTTCAACATCCTGGGCCCCTGGCTGGGCGGCGACCAGGAGCTGTTCCAGTCGGTCATCGCCTATTTCAACGAGGCGACCGGCGCGCAGGCGAACTATTCCGGTTCCGACAGCTTCGAGCAGCAGATCGTCATCGACAGCGAGGCCGGATCTCCCCCCGATGTCGCGGTCTTCCCGCAGCCGGGCCTGGCCTCGGACCTGGCCGAGAAGGGCTTCCTGCGCCCCCTTGGCGAGGAGACGGCGCAATGGCTGACCGACAACTATGCCGCGGGCGAAAGCTGGGCGGCGCTGGGCACCTATGCGGGCCCCGACGGGACCGAGGCACTGTATGCCTTCCCCTACAAGGCCGACGTCAAGTCGCTGGTCTGGTACGTCCCCGAGAACTTCGAGGATGCCGGCTATGAGATCCCCGAGACCTACGAGGACCTGAAGGCCCTGACCGAGCAGATCGCCGAGGAGGGAGAGACCCCCTGGTGCATCGGCCTGGGTTCGGGCGGCGCCACCGGCTGGCCCGCGACCGACTGGGTCGAGGACCTGATGCTGCGCACTGCCACGCCCGAGGATTACGACGCCTGGACGACCAATGCGATGCCGTTCAACGACCCCAAGGTCGTGGCCGCGATCGACGAGTTCGGCTGGTTCGCCAAGAACCCCGATTTCGTCGCGGGCGGCGTCGGATCGGTCAGCGCGACCGATTTCCGCGAAAGCCCCGCCGGGCTGTTCGACAGCCCGCCCGCCTGCTACCTGCACCGACAGGCCAGCTTCATCACGACCTTCTTCCCGGAGGGCACGGTCGTGGGCGAGGATGCCGACTTCTTCTACATGCCCGCGCCCGCATCGGGTGACCTGGGCCAGCCCGTCCTGGGCGGCGGCACCATGTTCGCGGTCCTGTCGGACAACCCCGCCGCGATGGCCTTCGTCGAGTTCCTGAAGACCCCCGTCGCGCACGAGATCTGGATGGCGCAGCAGGGCTTCGTCACGCCCTATACCGGCGCCAATGTCGAGGCCTATGACGATCCGACCGTCCGCCGCATGGGGCAGATCCTGCTGGACGCGACGGTCTTCCGGTTCGACGGGTCGGACCTGATGCCCGGCGCGATCGGCGCGGGGGCGTTCTGGACCGGGATGATCGATTTCGTCGGCGGCGCCTCGGCACAGGACGTCGCGGACAAGATCCAGGCCAGCTGGGCTTCGCTGAACTGACGACGACCGGCGCGGCGGTCGCGACGCCGCCGCGCCCCATGATCCAGGGGGGAGACCGGGAATGGAATTACTGTGGTTGGCGGTCAGCACGATCGCGATCGGGGTCTTTGGCTGCGTGGCCTGGTTCTGGGGGTCGAACTGGCTGCTGGACCGCATCTATCCGCCGCGCGGGGCGCAGGCGGGCGACAACATCCGGCGGGCGAACCAGATCCGCCCCTGGCTGTTCCTGGGGCCCGCGATCCTGTTCCTGACGACCTATCTGGTCTATCCGGTGCTGGACAGCTTCTGGCGGTCGCTGTTCAATTCTAACGGATCGCAGTTCGTCGGCCTGGACAACTATGTCTGGCTGGTGAACGACGGCAAGTTCCGGGAATCCATGCTGAACAACATGGCCTGGCTGCTGGTCGTGCCGGCCCTGTCCACGCTGTTCGGCCTGCTGGCCGCGCAGCTGACCGACCGGCTGAAATGGGGCAACATCGGCAAGTCGCTGATCTTCATGCCCATGGCCATCAGCTTTGTCGGCGCGGGCGTGATCTGGAAGTTCATCTATGAATACCGCGCCTCGGGCGAGACGCAGATCGGCCTTCTGAACTGGATCGTGACCCAGCTGGGTGGAGAGCCGCAGATCTGGCTGACCCTGCCGGTGTGGAACAACCTTCTGCTGATGGTGGTGCTGGTCTGGATTCAGACAGGCTTCGCAATGGTCATCCTGTCGGCCGCCCTGCGCGGCATCCCCGAGGAGACGATCGAGGCCGCCATCCTGGACGGCGCATCGCCCCTGCAGGTCTTCTTCAAGATCAAGGTGCCGCAGATCATGGGCACCATCGCGGTGGTCTGGACCACCATCACCATCGTCGTGCTGAAGGTCTTCGACATCGTCTTCGTCATGACCAACGGGCAATGGGGCACGCAGGTGCTGGCGAACCTGATGTACGACTGGATGTTCCGCGGCACGCCCGATTACGGGCGCGGGTCGGCCATCGCCATCGTCCTGATGATCCTGGTCACCCCGATCATGGTCTGGAATATCTACAACGCACGCAAGGAGGTCCGCTGATGGAGGGGATGGCTGGACAGAAGTCGTCGCTGGCCTGGGCGGTCAACATCGCGGCCTTCCTGCTGGTGCTGCTGTGGACGATCCCGACGCTGGGCCTGTTCGTGTCGTCGTTCCGCGACCGCGACCAGATCTCGACCTCGGGGTGGTGGCAGTCGTTCTCGGGGTCGGTGCAGACCGGTTTCGTGCGTTCGGGCACGGCGGAGGACCAGGTGCAGGAGGGCGATCTCTATGTGATCCAGGGCAGCGCCCTGGAGGGTACGCAGGAGTTGACCGCCTGGGGCACCAGCGCGCGTCAGCCCGATGCCAACGCCCCCGGCGACACCGTCGAGCTGGAGCCGGGGATCGATCTGACCGTGGCCGAGGACGGCAGCTATCGCATGACCTCGGCCCAGCCCTTCGAGATGCGGCGGGGTGAACGGATCTTCACCACCACCCTGTCGCCGCCGGCCTTCACGACCGACAACTATTCCCGGGTTCTGACCGCGGGCGGGCTGGGGCGCGCCTTCATGAACACCATGACGGTGACGATCCCCGCCACCGTCATCCCGATCCTGATCGCGGCCTTCGCGGCCTATGCGCTGGCCTGGATGCAGTTTCCGGGCCGGGCCCTGCTGACGGCGTGCGTGGTGGGGCTTCTGGTCGTGCCGCTGCAGGTGGCGCTGATCCCATTGCTGCGGCTGCACAACGAACTGGGGATCGGCAAGGGATACCTGGGCATCTGGCTGGCCCATACCGGGTTCGGCCTGCCGCTGGCGGTCTATCTGCTGCGAAACTACATGGTCGGCCTGCCACGAGAGGTCATCGAGAGCGCCCGCGTCGACGGCGCGACCGAATTCCAGATCTTCCGCCGGATCATTCTGCCGCTGTCCTTCCCGGCCCTGGCCAGTTTCGCGATCTTCCAGTTCCTGTGGGTCTGGAACGACCTGCTGGTGGCCACGGTCTTCCTGGGCAACACGCGCGAACAGCTGGTCATGACGGGCCTGCTGCGAGAGCTGATGGGATCGCGCGGAGGTGAATGGGAGATCCTTGCAACTTCGGCCTTTATCTCGATAGCGGTGCCGCTGCTGGTGTTCTTTGCCATGCAGAAATATCTGGTCCGCGGATTGCTGGCCGGCTCCGTGAAAGGTGGATGAACTTGACTGAACAGACGACGGATTGGTGGAAAGGCGGGATCATCTATCAGATCTACCCGCGCAGCTTTCAGGACACGACCGGCAGCGGCACGGGCGATCTGGCGGGCATCGCCCAGCGCCTGCCCTATGTGGCGTCCCTGGGGGTCGATGCGGTCTGGATCTCTCCGTTCTTCACCTCTCCGATGAAGGATTTCGGCTACGACGTCAGCGATTACTGCGGCATCGACCCGATCTTCGGCACGATGGAGGATTTCGACTGGCTGGTCCAAAGCGCGCATGAGCTGGGGCTGAAGGTCATGATCGACCTGGTGATGTCGCATACCTCGGACCAGCATCCCTGGTTCAAGGAAAGCCGCGCCAGCCGCGACAACCCGAAATCGGACTGGTATGTCTGGTCGGACCCGCGCCCGGACGGCACGCCGCCCAACAACTGGCTGTCGATCTTCGGCGGCAGCGCGTGGCAGTGGGATGCCCGGCGCGAACAGTATTTCCTGCACAACTTCCTGTCGTCGCAGCCGGACCTGAACTTTCACAACCCCGCCGTCCAGGATGCCCTGATCGAGATGGCGCGGTTCTGGCTGGACAAGGGCGTCGACGGCTTCCGGCTGGACACGATCAACTTCTATTTCCACGACGCCCAGCTGCGCGACAACCCGCCCCTGGCGCCGGAACTGCGCAAGTCGGACACGGCCCCCGCCGTGAACCCCTACAACCACCAGAGCCACCGCTTCAGCAAATCGCAGCCCGAGAACCTGGCCTTCCTTGAACGGTTCCACCAGGCGCTGGTGCCTTACGGCGCCGCCGTCGTGGGCGAGATCGGCGACAGCGAGCGCGGGCTGGAACTGCTGGAGGAGTATACCGGCGTGCCGGGCCGGGTGCAGATGTCCTATGTCTTCGACTTCCTGTCGGGTGACGACCTGCCCGCCGCGCGCGTGGTCGAGGTGTTCGATAAGCTGCACGACATCGCGCCCAACGCCTGGCCCTGCTGGGCCATGTCGAACCATGACGTGGTGCGCCACGTCACGCGCTGGAACCTGCCGGACCAGGCGGCCAAGGCCTATGCGACGGTGCTGTTGTGCCTGCGCGGGTCGGTCTGCCTGTACCAGGGAGAGGAGCTGGGCCTGCCCGAGGCCGAGCTGCGCTTCGAGGATCTGCGCGATCCCTATGGCATAGAGTTCTGGCCCGAGTTCAAGGGCCGCGACGGTTGCCGGACGCCGATGGTCTGGGACATGGGCGTGAACGGCGGTTTCTCGACCAGCCAGCCCTGGCTGCCGGTGCCGCACACGCATCTGCAGCGCACCGTCGTCAGCCAGGAGGCCGACGCCCAGTCCATGCTGCACCATTATCGCTGGGCGGTCGGCCTGCGCCGCAAGCACAGCGCATTGCGCTGCGGAAACATGACAGACATCAAGGCCGAGGGGCCGGTGCTGTCCTTCCGCCGCCGTGACGACAAGCAGACCCTGCTGATCCGCGCCAACTTGTCCGACGACGATGCGGGCGGGCTGATGCCGTGGCAGGTCCAGATCATCGAAGGGTAGGGGAGGAAGACCGCAAATGGCCGATCTGAAACTGACGGACGTCGCCAAGTCCTATGGCGACGTGCAGGTGCTGAGGGACATCGACCTGGACATCCGTTCGGGAGAGTTCATCGTCTTTGTCGGGCCGTCCGGCTGCGGGAAATCCACGCTCTTGCGCATGATCGCGGGCCTGGAGCAGATCACCGGAGGAGAGCTGAAGATCGGCGGGCAGGTGATGAACGACATCCCGCCCAGCCAGCGCGGCATCGCGATGGTGTTCCAGTCCTATGCGCTGTACCCGCACATGACGGTCCGCGACAACATGGCCTTCGCGCTGAAGATCGCGGGCCAGTCCAAGGAGCAGATCCAGGCCGCCACCGACCGCGCCGGCAAGATGCTGCAGCTGACGCCCTATCTGGACCGCCTGCCCAAGGCGCTGTCGGGCGGCCAGCGTCAGCGCGTGGCCATCGGGCGGGCCATCGTGCGCGACCCCAAGGTCTATCTGTTCGACGAACCGCTGTCGAACTTGGACGCCGCCCTGCGCGTCGCCACCCGGATCGAGATCGCGCAGCTGAAGGCCTCGATGCCCGACCGCACGATGATCTATGTCACCCACGACCAGACCGAGGCGATGACCCTGGCCGACCGCATCGTGGTGCTGGCCGGCGGCGGCATCGCCCAGGTCGGCGCGCCGCTGGAGCTGTACGAGCGTCCGATGACCGAATTCGTGGCCCAGTTCATCGGCAGCCCGGCGATGAACCTGCTGCCCGGGCGGGTCAAGACCGTGGGCGCGATGACCACCGTCGCGCTGGACGTGGGCCTGGAGGCGCAGGTCGCCATCCCGACCCGCGCCGGCGACGAGGGCATGGTCGTCAACCTGGGCGTCCGCCCCGAGGACATGCGCGAGACCGACGGCACCCCGGTCTTCGAGGGAACCGTCGATCTGACCGAGGCCTTGGGGGAGGTCACGCTGCTGTACTTCGGCACCGGGGCCGAGACCGCGCCGATCACCGCCAAACTGCCGGGCATCCACCCGGACCTGAAGGGCAAGCGGGTCCGGCTGACCGCCGATCCCCATGCGCTGCACCTGTTCCACAAGGGACAGTCGCTGCTGTACCGGGACGGCGCCGACCGCCTGCCGCCCTATCAGCCGCGCATGGCCGCGCCCTCGGGCAGCATGGGCGGCACGCCCGCGCAGTCGGATCGCGGTCCGGACCGGGCAATGGACGGGATGGTCATCCCCGAGGGCCCGGTACGCTGACCCCCGGGGGGCGCGACCAAAGTCGCAGATCGCGCCCCGCAAACCGTGCTATACTTTCCCCATCCTGAGGGGGAGACCATGACCGAACGCAACCACGCGGAGCTTGTGGCCGCGCAGTCGCAGTCACCCAGCGCCACCTCGGCGCTGGCCGCATCCTGGCGGCGGTCCATGCTGAAGCACGGGCTGGACCCCGCCGACCGCCGCCGCCCGGATCGCCTGTCAGACAGCGAACTGGCCGACCGCCATCAGGCGATGCAGGCCTTCCTGAACGTCGCCGGACCGCAGCTGGACCAGCTGTACAACCTGGTCGGCCTGTCGGGCTGCAACGTGCTGCTGACCGATGCGCATGGCATCGTGCTGGACCAGCGGGTGTCGGATGCCGACGCCCAGCAGTTCCGCGACTGGGGCCTGTGGCAGGGCGCCGACTGGTCCGAGGCCGCGCAGGGCACCAACGGCATCGGCACTTGCCTGGCCGAGGGTCGGCAGGTGACCATCCACCGTGACGAACATTTCCGCACCCTGAACACCGCGATGTCCTGCATGGACGCGCCGATCTGGGGACCGGACGGGCGGCTGCTGGCGGCGCTGGACGTCAGTTCGGCGCGGGCGGACCAGACCGAACGCTACAACCGGCTGATCTCGGCGCAGGTGGCGCAGACCGCGCGGGCGATCGAATCGCTGTTCTTCCGGATGTCGTTTCCCGACGCGCGCATCGTCGTGGCCTCGGACGATCAGGGCGAACAGGCGGTGCTGCTGGCGGTGGACAAGGATGACCTGGCCATCGGCGCCACCCGCGCTGCCCGCCGCGCCCTGGGGCTGGAGCGCGAGGGTGCGATCCGCCCGCGCCCGGCCGCCGACCTGCTGGGGCGCCAGGACGACCTGACCGGGTTCGACCGGGCTGAACGCGCCGCCGTGATGCGCGCCCTGGCCCGCGCGCAGGGCAACGTGTCGGCGGCCGCACGCGCGCTTGGGATCGGGCGGGCGACGATGTACCGGCGCATGGCGCGCCTTGGGCTTGGTGAAAATCACGGGGGACTGTCTCACATGTGAGACAGCTTCTGCGCTGCGGCGTGGATCGGCGGTTGCGACGAATCACGCGCTGTCCGACGCTTTGCGCATACCCGGACCGGGAGATCCGGGGGCTGACATCCCGAGGAGGAGGAACCGATGCCGAACGACCAGACGCACGAATTCAAGGGCGTGGGCGTGATGCCCTTTGCCCGCCGCTATGACAACTTCATTGGTGGCGAATGGACGGCGCCCAAGTCGGGCCGCTACTTCACCAACACCACGCCCATCACCGGGGCCGAGATCGGCGAGATCGCCCGGTCCAATGCCGACGACATCGAGGCCGCGCTGGACGCGGCGCACAAGGCCAAGGGGGCCTGGGGCCGCACCTCGACCACCGATCGGTCCAACGCGCTGCTGAAGATCGCCGACCGGATGGAGGCGAACCTGGAGCTGCTGGCCACCGCCGAGACCTGGGACAACGGCAAGCCCATCCGCGAGACGATGGCCGCCGACCTGCCGCTGGCCATCGACCATTTCCGCTACTTCGCGGGCGTCCTGCGCGCGCAAGAGGGCGGCATCAGCGAGATCGACAACGACACGATCGCGTATCACTTCCACGAGCCCCTGGGCGTGGTGGGTCAGATCATCCCGTGGAACTTTCCGCTGCTGATGGCCTGCTGGAAGCTGGCGCCCGCACTGGCCGCCGGCAACTGCGTGGTGCTGAAGCCCGCAGAGCAGACCCCGGCCACGATCATGGTCTTTGCCGAGCTGATCGCAGACATCCTGCCGCCGGGCGTCCTGAACATCGTCAACGGTTTCGGCCTGGAGGCGGGCAAGCCGCTGGCCTCGAACCCGCGCATCTCCAAGATCGCCTTCACCGGCGAGACGACCACCGGCCGCCTGATCATGCAGTACGCGTCCGAGAACCTGATCCCGGTCACGCTGGAACTGGGTGGCAAGTCGCCCAACATCTTCATGGAGGATGTCTGCCGCGAGGACGACGATTTCTTCGACAAGGCGATCGAGGGTTTCGTGATGTTCGCGCTGAACCAGGGCGAGGTCTGCACCTGCCCGTCGCGCGCCCTGATCCACGAGAAGATCTATGACCAGTTCATGGAACGCGCGTTGAAGCGCGTCGAGGCCATCGTGCAGGGCGACCCGCGTGACAGCGCGACGATGATCGGCGCGCAGGCCTCGAGCGAGCAGAAGGAGAAGATCCTCAGCTATTTCGACATCGGTCGTAAGGAAGGCGCCGAGGTGCTGATCGGCGGCGAGGCCGCGGATCACGGCGGAGAGTTGTCGGGCGGCTTCTACATCAAGCCAACGGTCTTCAAGGGCCACAACAAGATGCGGGTCTTCCAGGAGGAGATCTTTGGCCCGGTCGTGTCCGTGACCACCTTCAAGGACCAGGACGAGGCGCTGTCGATCGCCAACGACACGCTGTACGGTCTGGGCGCCGGCCTATGGTCGCGGGACGCGAACACCTGCTACCGCTTCGGCCGCGCGATCCAGGCAGGCCGGGTCTGGACCAACTGCTATCACGCCTATCCGGCCCACGCGGCCTTCGGCGGCTACAAGCAGTCGGGCATCGGGCGTGAAAACCACCGCATGATGCTGGACCACTATCAGCAGACCAAGAATATGCTGGTCAGCTACAGCCCCAAGAAGCTGGGCTTCTTCTAACGCGATGCGGGCGGCCTTCGGGTCGCCCGCAACCCGCACCGATCCCGCGGCGTTGGGCCAGACGCCACCTGCGGAGCGCGCCATGCCCAAGGACAGCATCATCGACCCCGAGGACGCCGCGATCAGCGCGGGCCTGACCTATGTGAACGACGACATGCCGGGCATCACGCGCCAGCGGTCGGGCAAGGGGTTCTCGTACAAGGGACCGGACGGGCGCACCATCACCGACAAGGCGGAACGCAAGCGGCTGGCATCGTTGGCCATTCCGCCCGCCTATGTCGACGTCTGGATCTGTCCCGATCCGCGCGGCCACATCCAGGCGACCGGGCGCGACGCCAAGGGCCGCAAGCAGTACCGCTATCACCCCGAATTCCGCGAGCTGCGCGACAGCAGCAAGTATGACCGCATGCTGGATTTCGCGCGCGGCCTGCCGCAGCTGCGCGCGCAGGTCGATGCCGACATGTCGCGCCGCGGCCTGCCGGTGGAGAAGGTTCTGGCGACCATCGTGTTCCTGTTGGAGAACACCATGATCCGCGTGGGCAACACCCGCTATGCGCGCGAGAACAAGTCGCACGGGCTGACCACGCTGCGGATGCGGCATGTCACGCTGGACGGCAATCAGGTCCGCTTCAAGTTCAAGGGCAAGTCGGGCAAGGAATGGAACCTGGGCCTGCGCGACCGCCGCGTTGCCCGCATCATCCGTGCCGTGCAGGAGATCCCGGGCCAGCATCTGTTCCAGTATGTCGACGACGACGGCACCCGCCGCCAGGTCACCTCGACCGAGGTGAACGACTATCTGCGCCAGATCACCGGGCGGCAGGTCACCGCCAAGGATTTCCGAACCTGGACCGGCACGGTCCTGGCTGCCCTGGCATTGGCCGAATACGAGAAGGCCGACAGCGAGGCAGCTGCCAAGCGCAATGTGCGCGACGCCATCGAATCGGTTGCTGCGCGGCTTGGCAACACGCCCACCATCTGCCGCCAGTGCTATGTGCACCCCCAAATCATCGACGCCTATCTGGCCGACGAGTTGCGGCTGGAGCTGGCGGACACGATCGACGACACCCTGACCCAGACCGACCTGCGCCCCGAAGAGACGCAGGTCCTGCGGTTCCTCAAGAAAAGGCTGAAGACATGAGCACCGTCACCGCCACCCCCGCCGCGCTGGAACTGATCGCCGAGATCGTGGCCGATCACGGCCCGGTCCTGTTCCACCAGTCGGGCGGCTGCTGCGACGGGTCGTCGCCGATGTGCTATCCCCAAGGCGATTTCCGCGTGGGCGAACGCGACGTGCAGCTGGGAGAGATCGGCGGTGCGCCCTTCTACATCTCGGCCAGCCAGGCCGAGGCGTGGGCCCATACCGACCTGATCATCGACGTGGTGCCGGGGCGGGGCGGCATGTTCAGTCTGGACAACGGTCGCGAGAAGCGGTTCCTGACCCGGTCAGAGATGTGCAGCATCTAGCGCCAAGCAGCGTTGTGACCAAGGCCGCGCTGCGCTAGACACGGGCGACACCTGCGAAAGGCTTGCCCCATGACCCACAGCGTCTTCATCGATGGCGAGGCCGGCACCACCGGCCTGCAGATCCGCGACCGCCTGCTGGGACGCGACGACATCCGCCTGGTTCAGCTGGACCCCGCGATGCGCAAGGACCCGCAGGCCCGCGCCGATTGCTTTGCGCAGGCCGATGTCGCCATCCTGTGCCTGCCGGACGCCGCCGCGCGCGAGGCCGTGACCCTGACGGCCGACATGGACGTGCGCCTGATCGACGCCTCGACCGCGCACCGGATCGATCCGGACTGGGTCTTCGGCTTTCCCGAACTGGCCCCCGAGATGCGCGAGCGCATCGCCGCCGCGCGGCTGGTCAGCAATCCGGGCTGCTATTCGACCGGCGCGATCGCCATCGTGGCCCCGCTGGTCGCTGCCGGCCTGATCGACGAGACCGAGGCGCTGTCGATCAACGCCGTCAGCGGCTATACCGGCGGCGGCAAGGCAATGGTCGCGGATTTCGAGGCGGGCACCGCGCCCGTGCATTTCATCTATGGCCTGGACCAGCGCCACAAGCACATCCCCGAAATCATGACCCATGGCGGCCTGCTGCTGCAGCCGGTCTTCGCGCCATCGGTCGGGAATTTTGCCCAAGGCATGGCGGTCCAGCTGCCGCTGCAGCTGGATGACGACCGCAGCGTCGCGGCCCTGCACCAGGCGCTGGCCGATCATTACGCGAACGAGGCCTTCGTGCAGGTCGTGCCCGCCGACCAGATCGGCGCCCGCATCGACCCGACCGCGCTGAACGGCAGCAACGTGCTGCGCATCAGCGTGCATGGCGACGATGAGACCGGATGCGCCACGATCGTCGCGGTGCTGGACAACCTGGGCAAGGGCGCATCGGGCGCCGCGGTCCAGAACATGAACATCATGCTGGGCCTGCCCGAGGGCACCAGCCTCTGACGCGCCACGCCATCCTTGCGGAAACGTTAACGACGTTGCGCGATAGGTTTTGACGCCTGTCGTGCGACGTCGTTAATGAATGCCATTCTGTCCCCGCACATGAACGGGACAGAGCCCATTTTCATGGTTATTTTGCAAGGGGTTAACGATGGCGCGCGTGCAGGCGTATTCCGGTTTCGACATCACGAACTTTGATCTCAGCGTGTTGTATTACGATGCGTTCAATGTCGAATTCTTTGACAATCTTTATTTCAATTATGACGGACAGCAGTTCGAGGACGTCCTGCTGGTGGATTATTACAGCGGCGGCTACGATTTTGCGACGATCTTCGGCGGCAGCGGCTTTCGTGTGACCGGTGGTGACATTACGGGTGGAACCGTCACTCTGATCGGCGGGGCCGCCAATATTGGCGGACATTACTACGATCAATGGCAGATCGACCAGCTGAGGGTGCCGCTGGCAGATATCTACAACGCGTCCATGACATTCTCGCGTGTCGATGATCAGCGGATCATCGAACGGATGCTGTCTGGCAACGACGTCTTCACCCTAAGCTTCGAAGACGACCGCGCCTTCGGGATGGCGGGCGACGATACGCTGTACGGCAATGGCGGCAACGACATCCTTGGCGGCGGGATCGGCCATGACGCGCTGTATGGCGGCGCCGGCCTGGACCGGGTGCTGATGGATGCGGGCAATGACGTCATCGACGGCGGTTCGGGCGTCGATACGGTCGTCCTGCAGGGCGCCACGGGTGGCCACATCGACCTGGCGGTGACCGGGCGGCAGGACACCCGCCATGGCCTGGACATCATCCGCGGGGTCGAGAATGCCGAAGGCGGCGCCGGCCATGACGTGCTGCTGGGCAACGGGCAGGGAAACCTGATGCGTGGCAACGCGGGCAATGATCGGCTGGAAGGGCGCGCGGGCAACGACACGCTGGAGGGCGGGTTCGGCAATGACCGTCTGCATGGCGGGCAGGGGGCGGATCGGCTGGCGGGCGGAGCGGGCAACGACACCCTGATCGGCGGACAGGGGGCGGATCTGCTGACCGGGGGCGTCGGGGCGGATACGTTCGTCTTCGGGTCGATGGCCGACAGCCAGAGCGCCCAGACCGACCTGATCCTTGATTTCCGGCGCGGCAGCGATCGAATCGACCTGTCCGGCATCGATGCGGACTGGCGGACCCCCGGAAACCAGGCGTTCCACATGACCGACAGCTTCGAGCCCGGGCAGGGTGCACAATTGATGGTGCAGTATGTCCCGCAGACCAACGTGACGCGTGTGATGATGGACGCGAACGGAGATGGCCGCGTGGACGGGATGATCCGCCTGTCAGGCCAGCTGTCGCTGACCGAGGCAGATTTCATTCTGTAGACGGATGATCCGGATCTGGTGGAGCCGAGGGGAATCGAACCCCTGACCTCGTCATTGCGAACGACGCGCTCTACCAACTGAGCTACGACCCCAACGCTGTTTTGATCGCGTGGGCGGCGCGGTTTGTCAAGTGGGCCGCGCCGCCCTGTTCATCACTTGGGCAGGGTGAAGGCGATCAGCTGATCGGCCACCTGCGGCTTGATGATGGAATTGCCACCGACGGCAAAGACCACGTATTGCTGGCCATCATAATCATAGACCGCGGGGATCGACACGGCCGGGGCGTCGACCTGAGCCTTCCACAACACGTCGCCGGTGGCGGCGTCCAGCGCGCGCACCCGGGCGTCCATCGACGCGCCGATGAAGATCAGCCCGGACGCCGTCACGACCGGCCCGCCGATGGTGGGCGAACCCCAGCTTTCCGGCATGTAGAAGCCCCATTGCTGCGTCTGTCCAAAGGGACGCTCCCACAGCGTTTCACCCGATTTCAGGTCGATGGCGGACATCAGACCATAGGGTGGCTTCCAGCAGGGCATGCCGATCGGGTTCAGGAAGTTGGTCAGGCTGAAACCGTAGGGCGTGCCGGTCATCGGGAACAGGCCGCCCTCGGCCTCGCTGCCGCCGCTGGTCATGGTGTCGTAATCCTCGCGCTCGATCAGTTGATAGATCTGCGCCACGCGAGAGCTGTTGATATAAAGGATGCCGCTTTCCGGATCGACCGCGCCGCCGCCCCATTGAAAGCCGCCCGCTGTGGCCGGATAGGCCAGCGTCCCTTCCAGGCTGGGCGGGGTGTAACGGCCCTCATAGCGCAGCTCGTCGAACTTGCGCGAGCAATAGCCGAAGGACGCGATGTCGGCCAAGCCGAACACGCCGCCCCAATCATCGCCGATCGGCGATTTCGGTAGGGTCGGAATGGGCTGCGTCGGGGACGAGACCTCTCCTTCGACATCCGTTGCGGGGACGGGGGTGTCCTCGATCGGAAAGATCGGCTCTCCGGTCAGGCGGTTCAGAACGAAGGCATAGCCCATCTTGGTGGGCTGGACCAAGGCGGGGGTGCTGCCCCCCTCACCGGGGATATCCACAAGGGTTGGTGCCGCGACGGTATCGTAATCCCAGATGTCGTGGTTTACCAATTGGCGCGACCACACGACCTCTCCGGTGTCGCCATTCACTGCGGTGACCGAGGTCGCCAGGGGGATCGGGTCGGTGCGCGTCCCGCCATAGAAATCCGCGCTGGGGCTGGAGACGGGCAGGAAGGCCAGACCGTTCTCCTCGTCGACCGACATGGCGGTCCAGACGTTCGACGTGCCGGTCACGCCGTCGTAATCGTCGGGGATCGAATGGAAGGTCCAGTCCAGTTCGCCGGTGCGCGCGTCGACGGCAAAGACCGACCCCAGGGGGTTCGCTGCGTCGTGCCAGTCCTTGCCCGCCCAACCCAGCAACAGCTTGTCGCGAAAGACGGTGGGGGGCTGCAGCTGCGACAGCGGAAAGTTCGCGTCGGGCTTGTTCCACTGGTTCACGTCCAAAATGCCGCCCTCGCCGAAATCGGCGCACAGTTCCCCGGTATCGGCATCCACCGCATGCAGTTCGGCGTCCATCGTGCCGATATAGACCCGCCGGGCGCAGGGTCCGTCGCCCTCTCCCTCCCAATAGGTCACGCCGCGGTTCTTCAGTTCGGGCTGGGACAGGGGCTCCAGCGTGGTGTCGTCGGGCTCATACGTCCAGGCGATCTCTCCGGTGTCGGGATGGACGGCCAGGATGCGATAGAAGGGCGTGCCGACATACAGCAGGTCGTTGGCCAGGATCGGCGTCGCAGACCACACCGTGCCCGGAATGTCGCCCGACCCGTCGGAGACATCCCCGGTGTGGATCTCCCACGCCATTTCAAGATCGCCGACGTTCTCGGGGGTAATCTGGGTGGAGGCGCTGTATTTCTGCGCCATGCCGTTGCCGTGGAAACCGGTCCATTCGGTCTGTTGCGCATGGGCGGCGGGGGCCAGCAGGATCAGGGCGGGAAGGATGCGGATCATGGCTTTTACCTCGCGACCAGGATGAAGATCAGCCACAGGGCCAGCGTCAGCGCGATGGCCAGCATCAGCCAGCCCTGCATCAGGAACCACGCGCAGATCAGCGTCAGCAGCCCCCCGATCAGGATCATCACCGCGACGAAGGTGCGGAACCGGCCCGGCGACAGACGCCCGACCAGCAGCGCGGCCACGGTCAGTGCGACCATGCCAAGGATGGCCAGCCCGGCGCCGGCAGTTCCGGTGATGCCCGATCCGCGCTGGAAGAAGGCCAGGATAGCCAGAACCAGGCCGATCACGGCAGGGACCGCCATCAGATTGGCGACCAGCTCCTCTCGGGCGCGGTGGGCGGGGGGCAGGGTGTCGGGCATCGGGACCTCTGGCATGGGGTCTGACCGGCGCGATCACGGGGCCGTGTCAGATCGTGACATGCAAGGGCAATGCCCGGGGCGGGGCAGGGTTCCCCCCAAGGCCCGGATTTCGGGCCCTGGGGGCTGGCATCGCCTATTTGGCAGCCTCGGCATAGGCTTCCAGCGGCGGGCAGGTGCAGATCAGGTTGCGGTCGCCATGGGCGTTGTCCACGCGCCCGACCGGCGGCCAGTACTTGTCCACGCGGAATGCACCCGCCGGGAAACAGCCCTGTTCGCGCGAATAGGGGCGGTCCCAATCGCGGACCAAATCCTCGACCGTATGCGGCGCGTGGCGCAACGGGCTTTGATCCGCGGCAATGCGACCCTCGGCCACGTCGGTGATCTCGTCGCGGATTGCCAGCAGCGCGGTGATGAAGCGGTCGATCTCGGCCTTGGTCTCGCTCTCGGTCGGCTCGACCATCAGCGTGCCGCTGACCGGCCAGCTCATCGTGGGGGCGTGAAAGCCGTTGTCGATCAGACGCTTGGCGATGTCGTCCACCGTCACGCCATGTTCGGCAAAGGGCCGCGTGTCGATGATGCATTCATGCGCCACCCGGCCGCGATTGCCCATGAACAGGATCGGATAGGCCCCGGCCAGCCGCGCCGCGATATAGTTCGCGTTCAGGATCGCCACGCGGGTGGCTTGGGTCAGGCCCTCGCCGCCCATCATCAGGCAATAGGCCCAGCTGATCAGCAGGATCGACGCCGACCCATAGGGCGCCGCACTGACCGCGCCTTCGCCGCCCTGCGGATCGCCTGGCAGGAAGGACGCCAGATGCGCCTTGACCCCGATCGGCCCCATGCCGGGGCCGCCGCCGCCATGCGGGATGGCAAAGGTCTTGTGCAGGTTCAGGTGGCTGACATCGCCGCCGATCTCTCCGGGCTTCACCAGACCCACCAGCGCGTTCATGTTCGCGCCGTCGATATAGACCTGCCCGCCATGGTCATGCGTGATGTCGCAGACCTGTCGCACGGTGTCCTCGAAGACGCCGTGGGTCGAGGGGTAGGTGATCATCACCGCCGCCAGCCGGTCGCCCGCCTTAGCCGCCTTGTCGGCGAAATCCTCCAGGTCGATGTCGCCGTTCGGGGCGGATTTCACCACCACGACCTGCATCCCGCACATCTGCGCCGATGCCGGGTTCGTCCCATGCGCCGACACCGGGATCAGGCAGATGTCACGCTCCTCGCCCCGCGCCTTGTGATAGGCCTGGATGGTCAGCAGCCCGGCATATTCCCCCTGCGCGCCGCTGTTCGGCTGCATGGAGAAGGCGTCGTATCCGGTGATCACGCACAGCTTCTGGGTCAGGTCCGCGATCGCCTCATGATACCCCGCCGCCTGATCGGCAGGCGCAAAGGGATGCAGCGCGCCGAACTCGGGCCAGGTGATCGGCATCATCTCGGCCGCGGCGTTCAGCTTCATGGTGCAGCTGCCAAGCGGAATCATCGCCCGGTCCAGCGCCAGATCCCGGTCCGACAGGCGGCGCATATAGCGCATCATCTCGGATTCGGCGCGGTTCATGTGAAAGACCGGATGGGTCAGGTACTCGCTCTCGCGCAGCAGCGCCTCCGGGATCGCGGGTGCGGTCGCCGCCGGTGCCGCATCGGTGATCCCGAACGCGTCCAGCAAGCGAATGATCACGCCCGCATCGGTCGTCTCGTCCACGCTGATGCCCACGCGGTCGCGGCCCACCTTGCGCAGGTTGATGCCGCGATGACGCGCGGCGGCCATGATGCCCTGCTGTCCCACGCCCACCTTGACGGTGATGGTGTCAAAGAACGCCTCCGGCGCGACCTCGGCCCCCGCAGCACGCAGGGCATCGGCGACCGTGACCGCGTGCAGATGCACCCGCTGCGCGATGGCACGCAGGCCCACGGGCCCGTGGAACACCGCATAGAATCCCGCCATCACCGCCAGCAGCGCCTGCGCGGTGCAGACATTGCTGGTGGCCTTCTCGCGGCGGATATGCTGCTCGCGCGTCTGCAGCGACAGGCGCAGCGCCTGGTTGCCCGAACTGTCGATGCTGACTCCGACGATGCGCCCCGGCATCGCCCGCTTCAGCGCGTCGCGGCAGGACATGAAGGCGGCATGCGGCCCGCCATAGCCCATCGGCACGCCAAAGCGCTGCGACGATCCGACGGCGATGTCGGCACCCATCGCGCCCGGCTCCTTCAGCACGCACAGCGCCAGAAGGTCGGTCGCGACGATGGCAAGCGCGCCCGCGGCATGCAGCGCCTCGATCTCGGGGGTCAGGTCGCGGACATGGCCATAGGTGCCGGGATACTGGAACACCGCGGCAAAGACCTGATCCGCCACCAGATCGTCAACCGAGCCCTTGATGATGCGAATGCCCAAAGGCGCCGCCCGCGTCTCGATCACCGCGATGGTCTGCGGGTGCAGGTCATGGGCCACGAAGAATGCGTCCGCCTTGGACTTCGACTGCCGCCGCGCCATGGCCATCGCCTCCGCCGCCGCGGTCGCCTCGTCCAGCAGCGATGCGTTCGCCACCGGCAGCCCGGTCAGATCCGCGACCATGGTCTGGAAGTTCAGCAGCGCCTCCAGCCGCCCCTGCGCGATCTCGGGCTGATACGGCGTATAGGCCGTGTACCAGGCCGGGTTCTCCAGGATGTTGCGCTGGATCGCAGGGGGCGTGACGGTGCCATAGTAACCTTGGCCGATCAGGCTGGTCATCACCCGGTTCTTGTCCGCCACCTCACGCATGCGTGCCAGCAGCCCGGCCTCGGACAGCGCCGGCCAGTCCAGCGCATCCGACTGGCGGATCGCCGCGGGCACGGTCTGTTCGATCAGCTGGTCCAGGCTGTCGGCCCCAACCGCCTTCAGCATTTCGGCCATCTCGACCGGGGACGGGCCGATATGCCGGCGGTTCGCGAAATCGTCGGGGTTATAGTCGGTGGGCGTCCAGCGGCTCATCCTGGCCTCCTTGCCGGGCACGCGCGGCGGCGGCCCTTCTTCTTTGTTCAAATACCTTGGGGGTCCGGGGGTGAAACCCCCGGCCGGCGGTCGATCTTCAGTCGACCAGCGCCTTGTAGGCGGCCTCGTCCATGAACTCGTCCAAGGCACCGGCATCCGTGGGCTTGATCCGGAAGAACCAGGCGGCCATCGGATCGCCGTTCACGTCGCCGGGGCTGTCCGACAGCGCCTCGTTCACCGCGGTGATCGTGCCCGCCACCGGGGCCGTGATGTCGGACGCGGCCTTGACGCTCTCGATCACCACGATCTCGTCGCCGGCGGACACCTCGCGCCCCTCCTCGGGCAGCTCGATGAACACCACGTCGCCCAGCTGTTCGCTGGCATGCTTGGTGATGCCCACGACGATCTCGTCGCCCTCGGCGCGCAGCCATTCGTGGTCTTGGGTGTATTTCAACATGATCAGGTCCTTCAGCGTTTATAGGATGGGGTGACGAAGGGCAGGGCGCAGACCGTCAGGGGCATGCGCTTGCCGCGCAGCTCCGCCTGGATCGTGGCACCCTCGGGGATGTCGGCGGGAATGCGGGCCATGGCGATCGGGCCGCCCACAGACGGCCCGAAGCCGCCCGAACCGACCGTCCCGATGGGCGTCCCGTCATCGGCGAACAGCGCGACCCCCTCGCGGATCGGTGCGCGGCCATCGGGGCGCAGCCCGCGGCGGGTGACGGCGGGCGATCCCAGTTCGGCCAGCACCGCGTCGGCGCCGGGAAACCCGCCCGCCCGCGCGCCGCCCGCGCGGCGCACCTTGGGGATCGACCAGCCAAGCGCCGCCTGCGCGGGCGTCACGCCCCCGTCCATGTCATGACCGTAAAGCGGCATCCCCGCCTCCAGCCGCAGGCTGTCGCGCGCCCCCAGACCGATGGGCGCCACCTCGGGCTCTGCCAGCAGCGCCCGCGCGAAATCCTCCAGCCGGGCCTCGGGGACCGAGATCTCGAACCCGTCCTCTCCGGTATAGCCCGACCGCGATACCCAAAGCGTCGCCCCATCCCAGTCCAGCGCGGTGCTGTCCATGAACCGCATCGCCGCTATCCCCGGCACCAGCCGGGCCAGCGCCGCCTCCGCCTGCGGCCCCTGCAGCGCCACCAGCCCGCGATCGGTCACCGGCGTCACCGTCACGCCCGCCAGACCGCGCAGATGCGCGATGTCCTGTTCCGCACAGGCCGCATTCACGACCAGCAGGTAATGATCGCCCCGGTTGGCGAACATTCAGGTCGTCCAGGACCCCGCCCGCATCGTTGGTGAACAGGCCGTAACGCTGCCGCCCGGGCGCCAGGCTCGCGACATCTGCGGGGATCAGCGTCTCCAGCGCCGCGGCGGCGGTGGCCATGTCGCCATCATCAGGGGTGACCAGCACCTGTCCCATGTGGCTGACGTCGAACAGCCCGGCCCGCGCGCGGGTGTGCAGATGTTCGGCCATCACCCCCATCGGGTACTGCACGGGCATGTCCCAGCCCGCAAAGGGCACCATGCGGGCACCCTGTTCGACATGAAGGTCGTAAAGACCGGTCCGGCGGCTCGTCTCGGCCATCTGGCCTCCTGCGTGTCTGCCGGGCAGCCGGCATCGGTTGGACGGGGAATGCCCCCGTGCGTCGATGCCCCCTCTGTCCGTGCCGGTGCCCCTGTCGGGACTTGGGCGCCTGAGATCGTTATCCCTTCGGCGGGCCTCTCGGCCACTCTCCAGAGTTCTTGGGGAAGACGGTCCTTTTGCCTGAGAGCTTGCCGGGGCGGCTTCTCCTTCGGCCCCGGCGCAGCGCCGGTGTCTCCCGAATTCCTGCCCTCGGTGCTAGCCGCCCCCTTGCGGCAAGGCAAGACCTTTGTCGCAGCCGTGCGTCAAAGCGGCGCTTTCCGCCCAAGGGCCGGGCAAACGTTGACAGGCCCCGCCCCCATGCGCATCGTCGCGGCTTGCCCCCGGACAGGTCGCCCATGCCGCCCAAGTTCTTCCAGATCGGCTTCAACAAATGCGGCACGACCTTCATCGCGCGCCTGTTCGACCTGAACAGCATCCCGGCTGCACACTGGCTGGAAGGCGCGCTGGCCGATGACATCGCTTATGCCAAGCTGACCGGTGCCCGGCCGCTGGCGCGATGGGCGGACAGCGTCACGGCCTTCACCGACATGGAATCGGTGCGCTTCCTGAACATGCCGGTGATCGAGGGGTTCCGCGACTTCGCCCTGCTGGATCGTCACTATCCCGGTTCGGTCTTCCTGCTGAACACCCGCCGGGTCGAGGACTGGATCGCCAGTCGCTATCTGCACCGGGGCGGCGCCTATGCCCGCAGCATCGCGGCCAATCTGGGCGTTCCCCTGGGCGATCTGGGCGACATCTGGGCGCGGGACTGGGCCGACCACCTGTCCGCCGTGCGGGCGCATTTCGCGGGCCGCCCCACCTTCATCGACATCGACATCGACCAGGCCGCCCCCGAGGATTACCGCCGCGCCCTGTCGCCCTGGTACGACCTGCCGCACCTGCCCGCCCTGCCGGGCACGGGGGTGCGCCAGGCCCGGCGCGCGAACCTGCCGCGGGTGCTGGCGATGATGCAGACGGGGGTTCCCGGCATCGACATCGACCCCGACCGTCGCGCCCGGCTGGCGGCGCGCCTGGCCCGGCTGGCCGCGCCCGCCCGCCTGCGGCAGAAAGGTACGGTCGACCGCCCGCCCCATGCGCAGGCGCTGTGCTTGGACATGGATCAGGGCCGCCTGCGCACGGCCGACGGGGCCGACCTGCCGCTGCATCGCGGGCCGGACGGGCGGTTCTATCTGGCCGCACAGCGCCCCGGCCTGCTGCGGGCGGCGGCAGTGGCCAATGACATCGCCGCGTTGACAGATCGGGGGCGGTACTGGCTGGACATGCGCCCCGCGACCTTCGCGGGCAGCGGACCGGACGATCCCGCCGACGGACCGCTGATCGCCAGCCTGCGCCGCACGGGGGCGCGCAACGTGTTCCTGTGGCCCGCGCCTTGGCTGCACCGCATCGGCAATGACGGCTTTCCAGGCGCACCCGCGGGCGATGACCCCGCATGGCAGGACCGCGCCGACGTGGCGGGGTGGCGCGGAACGTTGTCCGGCCATCACGACCGCCTGACGGCGGAGGGCGCGATCACCGCCCTGCTGACCAACGCGCCGGGCTCCGACGCCTTCGCACAGGCGGTCGATGCCTTGCCGCGGATGTCGCGCTGGCGGTTCCTGACCGACCATGCAGGACGCGACGGCGTCGACCTGGCGCTGATCCCCGATGCGCGGGTCGCGCGGGCGCTGGACCGCGGCGGCTTGCGCCCGCCTGCGCCGCAGGCGTCGCCCCGGCCGCCGCGCCACGCCCTGTGCCTGTCCGGCTCCGAGGGGGATGCCGACCTCCTGCCCCTGGTCAACAGCCACGCGGTGGTGATCCGCCAGGATGACGGCTGGGAAAGCTTTGCGGGGCGGCTGTTCCGGCCTTGGGTCCACGTCATTCCGATGGCGCAGGACGGGTCCGACCTGCCTGACCGGCTGGCCTGGGCCCGCGCAAACCCGGACGCCTGCCGGCAGATGTCGCGCAAGGCGCGCAGGCTGTGCCATGCCCTGGCCGATCCAGCCGGGCGCAGGCTGCATCTGGCACAGGTGCTTGCCGATTACCGCCGCGCCACGGGCCAGGACTAGCGGCGCGGAAAGACGAAGACCCGGTCGCGGCGCAGCATCAGCCACATCGGCGTCCCGGCAGGCGGCAGGAACACCCCCGGCACCGTCGCGTTCAGTGCGATGCCGCCCGCATCGGTCGCGAACTCGACCAGCGATTCGCGACCCAGATAGCGGGCCCGCGTGACCCGCGCCAGCGCGGCGCTGCCGTTTTCGGCGGTGGGGGCGGGGCCCTGTCCGGCGCGGTCGAAATCCATCTTCAGGTGCTGGGGCCGGATGACGATGTCGACCTCTGCCCCCTCGGGCAGGCCGGGCGTCAGGAACTGGCCGAAGGGCGTGTCGGTCAGCGCGCCCTGCACCCGTCCCGTCAGCACGTTGATGTCGCTGAAGAACCCCGCCGCCAGCCGGTCCACCGGTGCGTTGTAGAGGTTGTAGGGCGCACCCTGCTGCACGATCCGGCCCCCCCGCATCAGCAGGATCTGGTCGGCCATCCGCATCGCCTCGTGCGGCTCGTGGGTGACCAGCAGGACGGCGGTGCCCTCATCCTTCAGCAGGGCCAGCGTCTCGTCGCGGATGCCGTCGCGCAGGCGCTCGTCCAGGCCGCTGAACGGCTCGTCCATCAACAGGACGCGCGGCCGCGGGGCCAGGGCGCGCGCCAGGGCCACGCGCTGCTGCTCTCCGCCGGACAGCTCATGCGGATAGCTGTCGATATGGGCGGTCATGCGCACGCGGTCCAGCAGCTCGGCCACGCGGTCGCGGTTGGACTTCCAGCCGCCGGCCAGGCCGAATGCCACGTTCTCGCGCACGGGCAGATGCGGGAACAGCGCGAAGTCCTGGAACATCAGCCCGATCGCGCGGCGTTCGGGCGGGATGCGGAACTGGGTGTCGCAGACCAGCTGGCCGTCGACGAAGATCCGCCCCCGGTCCTGCATGTCGACGCCTGCCACGATGCGCAGCGTGGTCGATTTGCCGCAGCCCGACGGGCCCAGCAGGCAGGCCACCTGGCCCGCCTCGACCTGGAAGCTGACATCGTCCACCACCGCCTGCCCGTCGAATCGGCGGGTCAGTCCCTGAACTTCCAGGCGGGGGGGCACGGTCACGGGCGATCCTTGGCGTTTTGGTCGGGGTTGCGTATCAGGCGCGCCCCCGCCTCGCAACAGGGCCTCAGACCGTGACGTTCAACGCGCCGCCGTCCAGCAGCACGTTCTGCCCGACGATGAACCGCGCCTGCTGGCTGCACAGGAACGCGCAGGTCGCGCCGAAATCGGCAGCCGTGCCATAGGTGCCGGTGGGGATGGTCGCCTGCCGCTGTGCGCGGGCCTGATCGACGGTGATGCCCTGCGCGGACGCCACGCCGCCATCCAGGCTGTCGGCGCGGTCGGTCGCGTGGATGCCGGGCAGCAGGTTGTTCACGCAGACGCCCTTGCCGGCGACCTGGCGCGACATGCCGGCCACGAACCCGGTCAGCCCGGTGCGCGCCGTGTTGGACAGCCCCAGCACCGAGATCGGCGACCGCACCGATGCCGAGGTGATGTTCACGACCCGGCCCCAGCCGCGGTCCATCATGCCCGGCACCAGCGCCTGCATCAGGGCGATGGCCGACAGCATGTTGGCGTCGATGGCACGGATGAAATCGTCGCGAGTCCAGTCCTGCCAGTCGCCCGGCGGAGGGCCGCCCGCATTGGTGACCAGGATGTCGGCATGGCCCACGGCGGCCAGCACGCGGGCGCGGCCCTCCTCGGTCGTGATGTCGGCGGCGACCGGGGTGACCTCGACGCCATGCCGTTCGGCGATCTCGCGGGCGGTCCGGGTGATCTCGGCCTCGGTGCGGGCGTTGATGACCAGGTTCACGCCGGCCTCGGCCAGCGCCTCGGCGCAGCCGCGCCCCAACCCCTTGGACGCCGCACAGACCAGCGCCCGTTTGCCCTTGATCCCCAGATCCATCGTGTTCTCCCTCTGCGTTCGACGCGCAGGAAACGCGGGCGGGGCGGCATTGTCAAACGCGATGACGGCGGCGATGCGCCGCGGGGCGCAGCCCCGCGGCAAGGAAGGGGCCTCGACGGCCCCGCCCTTGCCCCATGCTCACTCCGCGATGGCCTTGCGGATCGCGCGCATGTTCGTGCCATAGACGTCGGGCCGGTCCACCGACCCGCCCTTGAAGACCGCCGATCCCGCGACCAGCACGTCGGCCCCGGCCTGTGCCACCAGCGGCGCCGTCGCCGGGTCCACCCCGCCATCCACCTGGATATGGATCGGCCGATCGCCGATCATCCCGCGCAGGCGGGCGATCTTGTCGACCTGGCTGTGGATGAACTTCTGCCCGCCGAAACCGGGGTTCACCGTCATCACCAGCACCATGTCGCACAGGTCCAGCAGGTATTCGACCGCCTCGACCGGGGTGCCGGGGTTCAGCGCGATCCCGGCCTTTTTGCCCGTCGCACGGATCGCCTGCAGGGTGCGGTGCGGATGCGGCCCGGCCTCGACATGGGCGGTGATCATGTCGGCGCCCGCCTCGGCATAGGCCTCGATATAGGCGTCGACCGGCGCGATCATCAGATGCACGTCCATGACCGTCTTGACATGCGGGCGGAACGCCTTGACCGCCGGGGGGCCGAAGGTCAGGTTCGGCACGAAATGCCCGTCCATCACGTCGACATGCACCCAGTCGGCGCCCTGCGCCTCGATGGCGCGAATTTCGGCCCCGAAATTGGCGAAATCGGCGGACAGGATTGATGGGGCGATCTTGATCGTGCGGTCGAAATCCATGGCGCTCTCCAGTCTGTTCGGGCGGGGTTCACTCCGCTGCGGCCTGCCTGCTGGCGCGGTCCACGTCAAGACCGCCGTCGAAGACCCGGCTGGCGCGGATGTCCGGCGCGCTCAGCGTGGACAGGGCGGCGGCGTCCAGCGGCCCCTGCGCCTCGGTGAACAGACGGTTCGCCTGCCGCAGCCGGGCGCGGTCCAGCGCGTTCCGGATCGACCGGGCGTTCGCGAAATGCGGCTGCGTGCGCCGCGCGGCGATGTACTGGCCCATCGCGGTGCGGGCCGCGTCGTCCAGGCGATAGCTCTGCCGCGCCAGCATGCCTTCGCAGATGTGCAGCAGCTCGTCGTCGCTGTAGTCGGGAAACTCGATGTGGTGGGCGATCCGCGACCGGAACCCGGGGTTCGAGGCAAAGAACCGGTCCATCCTGTCGCCATAGCCCGCCAGGATCACCACCAGGTCGTCGCGGTTGTTCTCCATCACCTGCAGCAGGATCTCGATCGCCTCCTGCCCATAGTCGCGCTCGTTCTCGGCCCGGTAGAGGTAATACGCCTCGTCGATGAACAGCACGCCCCCCATCGCCTTCTTCAGCACCTCCTTGGTCTTGGGCGCGGTATGGCCGATATACTGGCCCACCAGGTCGTCGCGCGTGACCGTCACAAGGTGTCCCTTGCGGACATAGCCCAGCCTGTGCAGCAGCGTGGCCATCTTCAGCGCGACGGTCGTCTTGCCCGTGCCGGGATTGCCGGTGAAGCTCATGTGCAGGGTCGGCGTCTCGGTCGCCAGGCCCAGTCGCCGCCGCGCCCGGTCGACCAGCAGCAGCGCCGCCGTCTCGCGGATGCGCGCCTTGACGGGGGCCAGGCCCACCAGCTCCCGGTCCAGTTCGGCCAGGACCTCGGCCACGCCGCTGTCGGCAAAGTCCCGGGCAAGGTCGACATGGGTCGGGACATCTTCGGTCATCATGCACCTCTTTCGTGGAATGCGTCCGGGCGATGGGAGGACACCGCCCGGACCTGGCCCTGCGGAGGAGCAACCTCTCAGGGATAGCGTGCGCCCTCGGGCTCGCGCATGGCGTAACTCTCGATGCTGTATCGGACCGTCCGGCCCTCGCCCTCCTGGCGCACCAGCCGAAAGCCCGGTTCCACCGCCGGGCGGTTCACGATCATCGCCATGCGGATCGATTCCCATCCGGGCGAGGCATCGAAGGCGATGACGCGGATATAGACGCCGCCATGCACCTTGCGGCATTCGTTGACCTCGAACACCACCGCCGCGGCGTCGGGATTGTCGAACATCGGGTGGCCCCACATCTCCCAGTACGTGTTCCGGGGATGCGGATCGTCGGTGTATTCGACCGATACCGCCCAGCCCCTGTCGATGGCGTACTGGGCCTGCACGCGGATGTCGTCATCCGACAGGTCGGGCAGAAAGCTGAACTGGCCTTGGGTCATCTTCATGGCTCTGGCTCCTCAAAGGGACACTTCGGGGGTGGGCGCGAAATCGGGCGCATCGGTCGAGGCATAGTCGAAGCTGACGTCCTTCCAGACATCCAGGGCCTGCTTCAGCGGCGTGCAGGTGCGTGCGGCGTCGCGCAGGATGTCCTCGCCCTCGTTCCAGATGTCGCGGCCCGAATTGCGCGCGAACACCATCGCCTCCAGCGCGACGCGGTTGGCCTGCGCGCCGGCGGCGATGCCGTGGGGGTGGCCGATCGTGCCGCCGCCGAACTGCAGCACGACATCCTCGCCCAGGTAATGCAGCAGCTGGTGCATCTGGCCGGCATGGATGCCGCCCGACGCCACCGGCATCATCTTGTTCAGGCTGGCCCATTCCTGGTCGAAGAAGATCCCGTTCTCCAGCGCCATGGGATTCCGCTCCTCGCGGAAGATGTCGTAATATCCCCTGGTGGTCGCCGGATCACCCTCCAGCTTGCCCACGACGGTGCCTGCGTGCAGGTGATCGACGCCGGCCAGGCGCATCCATTTCGCGATCACGCGAAAGCTGACGCCGTGGCTGCGCTGGCGGGTATAGGTCGAATGCCCGGCCCGGTGCAGGTGCAGGATCATGTCGTTGTCGCGCGCCCATTTGGCCATCGACTGGATCGCGGTGTACCCGATCACCAGGTCGATCATCACGATCACCGACCCAAGTGATTTCGCGAACTCGGCCCGTGCGTACATCTCCTCCATCGTGCCGGCGGTGACGTTCAGGTACGTTCCTTTGACCTCTCCGGTCGCGGCGCTGGCGCGGTTCACCGCCTCCATGCAGTACAGGAACCGGTCCCGCCAATGCATGAAGGGCTGGCTGTTGATGTTCTCGTCGTCCTTGGTGAAGTCCAGACCGCCCTTCAGCGCCTCATAGACGACGCGGCCATAGTTCCGGCCCGACAGACCCAGCTTGGGCTTGACCGTGGCACCCAGCAGCGGGCGGCCATAGCAGTTCAGGCGCTCGCGCTCGACCACGATGCCGGTGGCGGGACCCTGGAACGTCTTCACATAGGCCACGGGCAGGCGCATGTCCTCCAGCCGCAGGGCCTTCAGCGGCTTGAAGCCGAAGACGTTGCCGATGATCGACGCGGTCAGGTTGGCGATGCTGCCCCCTCGAACAGGTCAAGGTCATAGGCGATATAGGCAAAGAACTCTCCGGGGCCGTTTGGGACGGGGTCCACGCGATAGGCCTTGGCGCGGTACTTGTCGCAGGCGGTCAGCCGGTCGGTCCAGACCACGGTCCAGGTCGCGGTGCTGCTTTCACCCGCCACCGCCGCCGCGGCCTCGACCGCGTCCACCCCGTCCTGCGGCGTGATGCGGAACAGCGCGATGATGTCGGTGTCCTTGGGGGTATAGTCCGGCTCCCAGTATCCCATCTGCGCGTATTTCAGCACCCCGGCAGAGTACCGCTTTTTCGCGTCCAACTTGGCTGGCATCTCGTTCATGGTCAGTCCTCCGTGAAAGGGTCAGGCGCGCTTGGCGTCATGGGTCAGGCGCAGGATCATCGGCGTCAGGATCAGCTGCATCGCCAGGTCCATCTTGGGGCCGGGCACGACGATCGAGTTGGCGCGGCTCATCCAGGATCCGTCGATCATCTGGGTCAGATAAGGAAAATCGATGCCCCTCGGGTTGCGGAACCGGATCACCACCAGGCTTTCGTCGGCAGTGGGGATCCAGCGCGCGATGAACGGGTTCGACGTGTCGACGACCGGCACCCGCTGGAAATTGATGTCGGTCTGGGTGAACTGGGGACAGATGCAGTGCACATAGGCGTGCATGCGCCGCAGGATGGTGTCGGTCACGGCCTCGGTCGAATAGCCGCGCTGGGCGCTGTCGCGGTGGATCTTCTGGATCCATTCCAGATTGATCACCGGCACAACGCCGATCTTCAGGTCGGCCAGCGCGGCCAGGTTGACGGTGTCGTTGGCCACCGCCCCGTGCAGCCCCTCATAGAACAGTAGGTCGCTGCCGTCGGGAAAGGGTGCCCAGTCCGTGAAGGTGCCGGGCGGGGTGCCCCAGCGTTCCGCCTCGCGGTCGTCATGGACGTAATGGCGGGTCTGGCCGCGCCCCGTTTCGCCATAGACGCGAAAGATCTCCTCCAGCGCCTGCAGTTCGTTGGCGTCAAAGCTGAAATGGCTGAAGGTCGCGTCGCCCGCGGCCAGCCGCGCGGCCAGTTCGGCCTTCATCGCGGCGCGGTCATAGCGGTGAAAGGCATCGCCCTCGATGCTGACGGCGGTGATGCCCTCGCGGCGAAAGATCTGGTCGAAGGTCGACTTGACCGTGGTGGTGCCCGCGCCCGAACTGCCGGTGACCGAGATGATGGGATGCTTCTGGCTCATGGGGTCCTCAGGTGCGGAACAGGCCGCGATGGCCGAACAGGGCCGACACCTCGGCCTCGGGCAGATCGTGATAGGCGGCGACGCGGTCGACCTTGTCGACGCAGCCGAAGACCAGCGGCGTGCGGCTGTCGAACCCGGTGATCACCGCGTCCAGGATCGGCAGCGCGCCGTCCGTCGCCCGTCCCCCGGCCTGTTCGATCAGGAACGCGATGGGCGCCGCCTGATGCAGCATCGACAGGCTGCCCCGCGCATGCCCCGACCGCGCATCAGCGGGCGCCAGGTAGATGCCGCCGCGCATCAGGATCCGATGCGCCTCGGCCACCAGCGACGGGGTCCAGCGCAGGTCGATGGTCCGTCCGCGCGGGCCCTGAACGCCGGCCAGGCAGTCGTCGACATAGGCCCGCACGGGGCGCGGCCAGTGGCGGTACTGCGACATGTCGATGGCCAGGTCGCGCACGGTGTCGGGCAGGGTGGCCCGCGCCCGTTCGATGGCGAAGGCCCACCCGTCCAGCGCCTGCACCTGCACGCCGTCGCCGCAGGTCAGCACCATCAGGCAGCGCGGTCCGTGCATCACGTATCCCGCTGCCCGCATCTGCCGCGCAGGGCGCAGAAAGCTGTCCTCGGCCGTGGCCGCCGCGTCGAAGATCGCAAACAGGGTGCCCGTGGGGGCATTGGCATCAGGCTGGTCGGGCGGCGAATGCGCGATGGCCAAGGCCAGCGCGCCCCGCGGATCGCCCCCTTCGGGCGTGGCCTGATCCGCCCGGCTGATCCAGCGCAGCCCCCTGCCTCGCAGCGCAGCCCCGGTGGCCAGGTGGCGCGCCAGATCATCCAGGCAGGCGTGCAGATCGGCCGGGATCAGGTCCGTGTCGATGGTCGCTTCGGTCATCGTCCCCTCCCCGGCACGAGTGCTGCCAGGGGACATTGACAGGCGCCCACGTTTCGGAAAATTTAATAAGGTGAAAGACGCATTCAGGAAAACTTAAGATGCGCCATGATGCCGTCACCCTGCGCCAATTGCGCGCCCTGCGCGCGGTCGCCGACAGCGGCAGCCTGACCCTGGCCGCGGCGCAGCTGGGCCTCAGCCCGCCCGCCATTCACAGTCAGCTGAAATCGCTGGAGGATCTGGCTGGGGCGCCGTTGCTGCAGCGCGCCGAGCACGGGGCGTTTCGCGCCACCGCACAGGGTCGTGCCCTGCTGATGGCAGAGGCCCAGATCGCCACCGCACTGGCCCGCGCTGGGCGCGAGGTCGCGTCCCTGGCCCAGGGGCACAGCGGCAACGTGGTCCTGGGGGTGGTGTCCACCGGCAAGTATTTCGCGCCGTTCCTGGTCGCCACGCTGCAACGCGCCCTGCCGCGGATCGAGGTGACGCTGCGGATCGGCAACCGCGACGCGATCCTGGCCGCGCTGGCCGCGGATGAGCTGGACCTGGCGATCATGGGCCGCCCGCCGCGCGAACCCGCCGTGATCGCCGCCCCCGTCGGGCCGCATCCGCACATCATCATCGCGGCACCCGACCATCCGCTGGCGGCCCAGGACCCGGTGATGCCGATGGACCTCTTGTCCCAGACCTTCCTGTCGCGCGAGGAGGGGTCCGGCACCCGCATCCTGATGACCCGCTTTCTGGACCGCATCGGCGAAGGTACGCCCTGGCGCGCGACCGAGATGGGCACGAATGAGACGATTAAGCAGGCGGTGATCGCGGGCCTGGGGATCGCGCTGATCTCTCAGCATACCTGCACGGAGGAATTGCGCACCGGCCGCCTGGTTGCGCTGCAGGCCATCGGCCTGCCCATCCAGCGCAGCTGGTACCTGCTGCACCGCGCCGACCGCGCGCCCAGTCCGGCCACCGAACGCATCCGCGCGGCCATCGCGGGTCTTGGCGGCAGCTTCCTGCCGCGTCTGGAGGGGCGCGGCTGATCTTGCCGGTTCCGGGTCGTGTTGTCGTGCGGCCGTCGCCCGGGCAAATACGAACGGCCGGCCGCTATGGCGGGCCGTTCCCCTAATCCACCGACACCGCCTCTTAACGCTGATCCGTCAGCCGGCGTCGCGCAGGGCCGTGACCTCTCCCGCCGGGGCAGAGGCGCCGCCTTCGAACACGACCCGCCCACCGCTGGCGTCGAACTGCGCCTCGACGATGCGGGCGTAGGCGCCGACCTTGCTCTCCAGGATCATCTCGCCGCCGCGCCGGCTCTCCAACGTAAAGCTGTACAGCCCGTCAGGCAGCTTGGTGTCGTCGGCGCTGCGGCCCAGCCAGTCGATCTGGCCCTCTCCGGGGCCGATCTCCTCGCGCGTCACCTCGCGGCCTTGCGCGTCGCGGGTGACCAGCTGCACGCTGTCGGCCAGGGAATGCGGCACCACGTCCAGGGTGATGGCGTCGTCGCCGAACCAGATCGGGGCGGTGGTCCGCCCCTCCTTGCCGATCCAGCCCGCGATGCCCGCACCACCCGCCTGCCCGGCCATCTGCTCCAGGAACTTGTTGCTCAGCGCCGCCTGTTCGACCCGGCGAACGTCGCCAGCTGGATCGCAAAGTCTGTGCTTTCCATAGGGTTCAGGGGATCCTGGTTCTGCAGCTGCGCGGTCAGCATGGTCAGGAACGTCTGAAAGTCCCCTCCCGCGCCGGCGCCTGCGAACCCGCCCGCGCCTGCCGCAGAGGGGGTGGCCGCGGGAATGGTCACTGTCGGGCTGGTGATCGCGTCAACCATGAAAGGCTCCTATAATCTGATGTCCAGGCGGCGGTCGCTCAACGCGGTGGGCGACATGCGGACCCGCAAGGGGGGCGGCCGAAAAGGGAATGTCGTCGTCATCGCTGGCACGGCCCTGCGCAGGCTGGCTGTCGCTGCGGTCGTCGCGGCGGAAATCCAGACTGCCCGCGGACACGCCCGCATCGGCTAGCTGCTGCGTCAGCAGGTCCGCGTTGCGGCGCACCAGGTCCAGCGTCTCGGGGCGCTCGGCCCAGATGGTGATCTGGCCGCGATCTGGGCCCGACATGACCAGGCGGATGCGGCCCAGCTCCTCGGGGGACAGGGCGATCTCGGTCCGGTCGCCACGGGTGCTGACCAGCGCGTCGGTGACCTGCTGCAGCACGGGGCGCGGATCGTGCGACGCAGCCTGCCAGCCGGACCCGGCAGCGGCAGTGGCCCGTGCGGCGGCGGGGGTGTGCGAATCGGTGCCGAACGGCAATTCGGCCAAGGTCTCCGCAAGGCCTGCGGGCAGGGCGATCTCGGACCGAGCGGCAGTGATCGGGTCGCGGGCCACCGTTGGCGCCGGACGGTCCGGTGCCGCCCGGTCGACCGGGGGCGGGGCGGCGTTGCTCGGGCTGGCATCGACGGGACGGGCGGTCGCGGCGCTCTCGGTCGCCGTGATCGGACGGCCCGGGCGCGCCGGCGCGACAGGCTGGCCGCCGCCATGGACCGGGGCCACCTGTGCGGCGTTTGCCCCAGGCAGGGTGGGGGCCGGGTTGGCGGCCTGCTGCGTGACGCCTGCAGCGACGATGGGGGTCGTGGTCGGCGCGACTGCGGTCTGCACAGCCGGCGCGTCCGCGGGATCAGTCGCAGCAGGGGTCGTCGGGTCGGTCGATTGCGGTGCCGTTGGAACCGCATCGCCGATCAGGCTCGCATCGGGATGTCCGTGCGTCCACGGGCAGCAGGCTGGCCAAAGGATCGCCGCCCTGAATGTCGGCTGATTCGTCAATCTCGGGCGCTGGCAGCTGCGGAAGGCCTGCGGCCAGCGCCTCGATCGCGGGATCGGTGCCGGGCGGTGCGCTGAACTCTCCGCTGAAGCCCATCTGCTGCTCTAGCCATGCCGCAAGCGGGTCCTGCGGTGGTGCTGGCACCGCGGCCGTGGGGGCGGCTGGTACCATCGCGCCTGCCGACCAGAGATCGAAACCCGATTCGCCCGTGATGGCAACAGGCGTCGCCGCATCGACGAAGGCATCGGCGCGGGCGGGCATGGGCGATATGATCTGGGATGTCAGCCATGAAAAAGCCTCTTTGGGTTTTTTCCTGATTAGTCCTTATTCCTTACCAATTATTTACGACGCCCCGATATTTTGAATCCCATCGTCATATGCAGCGGGGACTGAATGCAGATCGAACCGATTATTCCCACGACGGCTCAAAAGCCCTCGTCCGTGGCTGTCGCGAATCAACTTGAACAGGCATTTCTGGAGGAGATGCTGAAATATTGCGGCCCCGGCCCGTCCGAAGGCGCCTTTTCCGGCGGCGCCGGAGAGGAGCAGTTCTCCAGCTTCCTGACGCGCGAACATGCGGGGCTGTTGGCGGAACGCCTGGACCTGGGCTTTGCCGCCATGCTGGAGGGCCGCGCATGAGCCGCGCCCTGACCCGCCAGGTGGCCCAGATCCGCGGCGCGCTGATGGCCGGAAATGCCCAGGCAGCGCTGGCAGGATTGGACGAACTGACCCGCATCGCCGCGCGCAAGGGCATCGACACCCCCACCCGTGATCTGCTGGAGCCCGCCTTGGCCGACCTGCGCGCGCTGGCACAGGCCTCGCTCAAGGGCGCGCAGCAGGCGGCCGAACAGGTGCGCGCCATCGTCCAGGCCGCACGCAGCCTGCAGACCTATGATTCCCTGGGTCAGCGCCATGTGAGTGAAACCCGCGCGAATGCACCGCAAAGGTTTTGATAAAATGCGTCGGAAGGTTTGTTTGAGAGGAGGGCCGATATTCACTAGTTGTCAATAACCGGCCGCTAAACCGGGGACATGCCAGGGAAATGGCAAGGGCAACCGCCCGACAGGTCAGAAGGCCACAAGATGCAACCTGGGTGCAAAGCACCTTATATCGGAGGACACCATGTCCAGCATTCTGACCAACAACAGCGCCATGGTCGCGCTGCAGACCCTGAAAAGCATCAACTCGCAGCTGGGTAAAACCCAGTCCGACATCGCGACCGGCAAGACCGTCGCGAACGCCAAGGACAACGCTGCCGTCTGGGCGATCTCGAAAGTCATGGAAACCGACCAGTCGGCATTCAAGACGATCCAGTCGAACCTGAACGTGGCCGACGCCGTGGTGGGAACCGCCCGCGCTGGCGCCGAGCAGATCACCGATCTGCTGAAGGAGATGAAGAACCTGGCGATCGGCGGTGCCAACGACGCTGCTGACTTCGGCAAGATCCAGACGGATATGGCGAAGAAGGTCGAGCAGATCACGGCGATCATCGAGGGGACGCAGCTGAACGGCGTCAACCTGCTGAAGACGAACCCGACCGGCACCAACACCGCCTTCACGGTTCTGGGTTCGCTGGACCGCACCAACGGCACCGTGGCCACCGGTGCTGCCAACATCGAGGTCGACTCGGTCGACTTCGAGGCAGGCCTGGATGTCGCCGGTCTGACCGCGGTCACCGACCGTGCCTCGGCCGAAACCGCGATCGGCGAGATCGAGGCCCTGATCGACGTCGCTGTTCAGGGTGCCGCCGATCTGGGTTCGGCCGGCAAGCGGATCTCTGACCAGTCCAGCTTCGTGGGCAAGCTGTCGGACTCGCTGAAAACCGGCATCGGCTCGCTGGTCGACGCCGACATGGAGGAGTCGTCGGCTCGCCTTCAGGCCCTGCAGACGCAGCAGCAGCTGGGCATCCAGGCGCTGTCGATCGCCAACCAGGGGCCGTCGGCCGTCATGTCGCTGTTCCGCTGATAAGACCGGCGGGCGCCCCAAGGGCGCCCGCCACCCTCTGAATATCATTCAGCCCCTGATCACACTCCAGAATGGGAAGCACGATCTTGAACGCGGTAACGCCACTGACCGACCATGGCTACAGGACATCCGCCATCCGCTCTCCGCGCGATGCGGAATACGACATCTTCTCGCGCGTCACGCGCATGCTGCGGCAGGCCCCGCGAAAGGCCGACAACACCGATACCATCCAGGCGGTGCACAAGAATTCCGAACTGTGGACGATCCTGGCAACCGACCTTGCCGACCCCGGCAACGGGCTGCCCGATCAGGTCAAAGCCGGCCTGATCTCGCTGGCGGGATTTGCCATCCGCCACGGTCAGGCCGTGATGGCGGGCAGCGCCCAGACCGATCCGCTGATCGACATCAACATGACCGTCATGCGCGGTCTGCGCGGAGAGGGCGCACCATGAGCGGCCTTGTCCTCAAGCTGGCACCGAACGAACGCGTCCTGATCAACGGCGCGGTGATCGAGAACGGCGACCGCCGCACCAAGATCGCGATCAAGACGCCCAATGTGAACGTCCTGCGCCTGCGCGATGCGATCCATCCCGACAGCGCCCAGACACCGGTGTCGCGCGCCATGTATGTCGCGCAGATGATCCTGTCCGGCGATGCCGAACCGTCCGAGGGCCGCCGGCAATTGCTGATCGCCATCGAACAATTGAGCCAGGTGTTCGACGATCGCGACAGCCGCCTGCTGTTGGCCGAGGCCAGTGCCGCCGCGGTCGATGCGAACGCCTATCAGGCGTTGCGCAAGCTGCGCGATCTGCTGCCTCGAGAGGCGCGGCTGTTCGCCGCCGCCCGGACGTGAGGGTATCATGACCATCTCTGTCGGCGCCACGGGCCTGCTGGGCTGGAAGATCGTCCAGCGAACCGAGGCCCGGCAGATCGAATCCGTTGCCCGCGACCCTGTGGTCCAGCGCAGCACGACCTACTTCCGTGACAAGATCGCGGCCACCACCAAGGCCGAGGAGTTGGTCAAGGATTACCGCCTTTTGAGCACGACGCTTTCGGCCTTCGGGCTGGAGGCGGACCTGCCCAACAAGGCCTTCATCCAGAAGGTTCTGGAAAGCGATCCCGCGGACAAGTCGTCGCTGGTCAACCGTCTGGCCGACAAGCGCTATCTGCGCATGAACGAGGCGATGGGCTTTGGGTCGACGAAGCCCGCCAAGGATCTGGCCGACACCATCAGCACCGCCTTTGTGCAGCGTGAATTCGAACGGCGCATCGGTGAAAGCGACGACAACCTGCGTCTTAGCCTGAATGCCCGGCGCGAGGTGCAGGAGCTGGCAGGCCGCACCTCGACCGACCGGACCCTGTGGTTCGAGGTCATCGGCAACGCCCCGCTGCGCAAGGTCTTTCAAGGTGCATTCGGGTTCGGCGACAACTATGCCCGACTGCCGATCGACCGCCAGCTGGAGGAATACACCAAGGCCTCGGAGAGGCTGCTGGGCAGTTCAAGCTTCAAGGACATTTCCAAGCCCGAGAACGTGGAGAAGCTGATCCAGACCTTCATGGCGCGATCGCAGTTGACCACGTCGCCCACGGCCAATCGCTACAGCGCGGCGCTGACCCTGTTGCAGAACTTCTGACCTTGCGTCACCCTGGCGGCAGGCAAAGCCTGATTTCCACGCGCCAGCGGCCCGCCGCACCTTGCGCCCAAGGCGTGGCTGGCTATAACCCCGGACGATTTGCCGCGATCGATGCACGACCAGCCCGGGGGCCAGAACCATGCCGAAACGTACCGATATCAAGTCGATCCTGATCATCGGGGCAGGGCCCATCGTCATCGGGCAGGCCTGCGAGTTCGACTATTCCGGGGCTCAGGCCTGCAAGGCGCTGCGCGAGGAAGGTTACCGGGTCATCCTGGTGAACTCGAACCCGGCGACGATCATGACCGACCCGGAAATGGCCGATGCCACCTATATCGAGCCGATCACCCCCGAGATCGTCGAAAAGATCATTGCCAAGGAGCGCCCCGACGCCTTGCTGCCGACGATGGGCGGTCAGACCGGGCTGAACACCGCGCTGGCCCTGGCCGACAGCGGCGCGTTGAACCGCTATGGGGTCGAACTGATCGGCGCGCAGCGCAGCGCCATCGAGATGGCCGAGGACCGCAAGCTGTTCCGCGAGGCGATGGACCGCATCGGCCTGGAGAATCCCAAGGCCACGATCATCGCCGCCCCCAAGCTGGCATCGGGCAAATACGACATCAATGCCGGCGTCAGCCAGGCGATGGACGCGCTGGAGGAGATCGGCCTGCCCGCGATCATCCGCCCGGCCTTCACCCTGGGCGGCACCGGCGGCGGCGTGGCCTATAACCGCGACGATTACGAACGCATTGTCCGGTCGGGCCTAGACGCCTCGCCCATGGCGCAGGTTCTGATCGACGAAAGCCTGCTGGGCTGGAAGGAGTACGAGATGGAGGTCGTGCGGGATCGCAACGACAACGCCATCATCGTCTGCGCGATCGAGAACATCGACCCGATGGGCGTGCATACCGGCGACAGCATGACCGTCGCCCCGGCCCTGACCCTGACCGATCGCGAATACCAGATCATGCGCACGGCCAGCATCGCGGTCCTGCGCGAGATCGGCGTCGAGACTGGCGGTTCCAACGTGCAATGGGCAGTGAACCCCGCCGACGGCCGCATGGTCGTGATCGAGATGAACCCCCGCGTGTCGCGGTCGTCCGCGCTGGCCTCCAAGGCCACCGGCTTCCCGATCGCCAAGATCGCCGCGAAGCTGGCGGTGGGATACACGTTGGACGAACTGGACAACGACATCACCCGCGTCACGCCCGCCAGCTTTGAGCCGAGCATCGACTATGTCGTGACCAAGATCCCGCGCTTTGCGTTCGAGAAGTTTCCGGGCAGCAAGCCCGACCTGACCACCGCGATGAAGTCCGTGGGCGAGGTCATGGCGATCGGCCGCAGCTTCCACGAATCGCTGCAGAAGGCGCTGGCCTCGATGGAGAACGGCCTGACCGGCCTGGACGAGATTGCCATCGAGGGCGCGTCCGAGCAGGGCAAGCCCGCCGTCATCGCTGCCCTGTCCAAGGCCACCCCCGACCGCATCCGCGTCATCGCCGAGGCGATGCGGTTCGGCCTGTCCGATGACGAGATCCACCGCGTCACCAGCTTTGACCCGTGGTTCCTAGCCCGCATCCGCGAGATCATCGATGTCGAGCATCAGATCCGCGAGAACGGCCTGCCGACCGATGCCGACGGGATGCGCCGCATCAAGATGATGGGCTTCACCGATGCCCGCCTGGCCCATCTGACCAAGACCGACGAGACCACGGCGCGCCGCGCCCGGCGCAACCTGGACATCCGCCCGGTGTTCAAGCGCATCGACACCTGCGCGGCCGAGTTCGAGGCCCAGACCCCCTACATGTATTCCACCTATGAGGCGCCCGCGATGGGCGACGTGGAATGCGAATCCCGCCCCACCGACGCCAAGAAGGTCGTCATCCTGGGCGGCGGTCCGAACCGCATCGGCCAGGGGATCGAGTTCGACTATTGCTGCTGCCACGCCTGCTATGCGCTGACCAAGGCGGGCTACGAGACGATCATGATCAACTGCAATCCGGAAACGGTCAGCACCGATTACGACACCTCGGACCGGTTGTATTTCGAACCGCTGACCTTCGAACACGTGCTGGAGATCCTGCATACCGAACAGCAGAACGGTACCCTGCACGGCGTCATCGTCCAGTTCGGTGGCCAGACGCCGCTGAAGCTGGCCAATGCGCTGCAGGACGAAGGTATCCCCATCCTGGGCACGACCCCCGACGCCATCGACCTGGCCGAGGACCGCGAGCGGTTCCAGCGCCTGCTGCAGGATCTGGGCCTCAAGCAGCCGATCAACGGCATCGCCAGCAGCGACGCCCAAGCCATCGAGATCGCCGAGCGCATCGGCTTTCCGCTGGTCATCCGCCCGTCCTATGTTTTGGGCGGCCGCGCGATGGAGATCGTGCGCGACATGGACCACCTGCGCCGCTACATCACCGAGGCCGTGACGGTCAGCGGGAAAAGCCCGGTCCTGCTGGACAGCTATCTGTCCGGTGCGATCGAGGTCGACGTCGACGCCCTGTGCGACGGCGAGACCGTCCATGTCGCGGGCATCATGGAGCATATCGAGGAGGCCGGCGTCCATTCGGGCGACAGTGCCTGTTCGCTGCCGCCCCACACGCTGGATGCGGCGACCGTCGCGGAACTCAAGGTCCAGACCACGGCCATGGCCCGTGCGCTTAAGGTCAAGGGCCTGATGAACGTACAGTTCGCCCTGAAGGACGGAGAGATCTTCGTGCTGGAGGTCAATCCGCGCGCCAGCCGCACCGTGCCCTTCGTCGCCAAGGCCACGGACAGCGCCATTGCCTCGATCGCCGCGCGGCTGATGGCGGGCGAGCCGATGTCGAACTTCCCCGCGCGCGCCCCCTACCCAGAGGGCGTGGGCCCGGAAACCGACCTGCCCTTTGCCGACCCGATGACGCTGGCCGACCCGATCACGCCCTGGTTCTCGGTCAAGGAGGCCGTGCTGCCCTTCGCCCGCTTCCCCGGCGTCGACACGCTGCTGGCCCGGAAATGCGTTCGACCGGCGAAGTCATGGGCTGGGACCGCAACTTTGCGCGCGCCTTCCTCAAGGCGCAGATGGGTGCGGGCACCGACCTGCCGACCACCGGCCGCGTCTTCCTGTCCGTCAAGGATGCCGACAAGACGCCCGCCCTGGCGCAGGCCGCCCGCGACCTGGTGACGATGGGCTTCGATCTGGTCGCGACCTCGGGCACCGCCGATTTCCTCGATGCGCAGGGCGTGGCATCTACCCGCGTGAACAAGGTCTATGAAGGCCGCCCGAACATCGTCGACCGCCTCAAGAACGACGAAATCGCGATGGTCCTGAATACGACCGAAGGCGTCCAGGCCATCGCCGACAGCCGCGACATCCGCGCCGTCGCCCTTTACGACAAGATCCCCTATTTCACCACGGCCGCAGGCAGCATCGCCGCCGTGGCAGCGATCAAGTCCCGGGAGGAAGGGGAAGTCGGCGTGAGGTCGCTGCAGGCTTGAAGTTAACTGCCGGGCAGGGGCATCCCTACCCGGCGAACGGCACGTTTAATCAAGAAGACCAATAGCTTTTCCATATACCTCCAGCTTCTTGAGTGTGTAGTTGGCAATGTCCGCGCGACCTGTCCTTGTTCGCCACATCATCTCAATGCGTATTGGCCCGCCCTCGGTTTGAGCCAAAATGTCAGACCGGACGGCATATTTGCCGGGTAACGCTACTTCGACATCAAAGCTTGATATTAAGCCCGATTCAACCAAAGCTCGGCAGATCGTCCGATTGACGGCTGCATCGTCTGCTGATGCGATGCGCGCGACCTTCTCGAAGGAGGCGCGACTTTGAGAACCCAATTTTTTTCCCGTGGTGAGTGTTTTTTGTGTGCCTTGAGAAAAAATCGAGCCAAATTCAGACTGTTGTATCCTCAGAACAGCCTCGTCGGGTAATCCTCCCCGTTTTAACGGGGTTTGGTCGTAGAACTCACGCAGCCATTTTCAGTTTCTGTGCGGGTGTTATGCCGCCGATGCCCATGTTGGGTCGCTCGTTGTTGTAAGTCCAGAGCCAGTCGGTTGCGATACTCTGTGCCTCCGCGATGGTTTCAAAAATGTAGAGGTCGAGCCATTCATGGCGGACGGTGCGGTTGTAGCGCTCGACGTAAGCGTTCTGCTGCGGTTTGCCGGGCTGGATGTGGGTCAGGACAATGCCCTGCTTTGCGGCCCAGATTGCCAAGGTTGCGCTGATGTATTCCGGGCCGTTGTCGACCCTGATGGCCATGGGCTTGCCGCGCCACTCGATGATCTGGTTCAGCGCCCGAACCACGCGCTCGGCCGGAAGCGAAAAGTCGACCTCAATGCCCAGACCCTCGCGGTTGAAGTCGTCGAGCACGTTCAGCAGCCGGAATTGGCGACCATCGGCCAGACGGTCGGCCATGAAGTCCATGGACCACACGAGGTTCGGCGCGTCTGGAACCGAGAGCACGTCCGGCTTGTGCCGCTTGATGCGCCGCCTTGGCTTGATCCGCAGGTTCAGTTCCAGTTCGCAGTAGATCCGGCGAACGCGCTTGTGGTTCCAGGCATGGCCACGGACATTGCGCAGATACAGGAAGCATAGGCCGAAGCCCCAGGTTCTGTGCGCCTTGGTCAGGCCCTCAAGAAGATCCGCGATGGTCTCGTTCTCGGCACAGCGCTTCGGGCTGTAACGAAAGCACGTCTCGCTGACCCCAAATGTGCGGCAGGCCAGCGCAATGCTGACCCCCTTCGTTGCCACCGCCCTCGCGGCCAACTCGCGGCGTTGAGCTGGCCGCGTCACTTTTTTCCCAAAGCTTCCTTGAGCAGGTCGGCCTGCATGCTCAGGTCCGCGAACATGCGCTTCAGCCGCCGGTTTTCATCCTCCAGCGCCTTCATCTGGCTCATCATGGACGCATCCATACCGCCATACTTCGCCCGCCATTTGTAAAAGCTCGCGCTGCTGATCCCATGCTCTCGGCACAGCTCCGGCACCGCAACACCGCCTTCGGCCTGGCGCAGCACAGCCATGATCTGCGGCTCGGTAAATCGGGTCTTTCTCATTCGAATCTCCTCAGCTCACGCTACGAGAAAATTCTACGAATAAACCCCCTTAACGATGGGGAGGATTACCAGCGCGCCCAATCCGCAGCCCGGTTTCTACCAACAACTCAGCATCCAGCAGCGCAGCCCCTGTCCAGCATCACCACCATTCAATCCTACCCCGCGGGCTAGCCGCGCTCTTGTATCTGGCGGCCGGTAGTGATGCGGACCTCTCCGCCAAGCACGTTCAGGCGAATGGCATGGGCATCGCAGAGGGCCTTTGGATGGCCGTGATGCCGATGGACACTGCAGAGCCGGTGATCATGAGGCTCATGCTGCGCCCCTCAGGTCGGTGGCTCCGGACCGGGCCAGTTCGCGCGTGCGGGGCAGGCGACGGCGGCGGATCAGCCAGGCCGTGCCCAGCAGGTTCGACGATGCCCACCGCCGCGCGCCGCAAATTGCCGTATTTGGACCGGCCGAAGGCGCGGGGGGCGTGGGTCACGGGCACGGTCTGCACCCGCAACCCCTCGCGCGCGACCATGGCGGGCATGAAGCGGTGGATGTGATCGAAATAGGGCAGGGCCAGATAAACCATCCGCGGAAAGGCCTTCAGCCCGCAGCCGCTGTCGCGCACGCCGTCGCGCAGCAGAGCGTTGCGGATGCGGTTCGCCGCGGCCGAGGCCAGCCGCCGCGACGGGCGGTCGCGGCGGTCCACCCGCTGGCCCTGGACCAGGCCCAAGGCCGTGTCGCCCCCGGCAAAGGGCGCCAGCAGGGCAGGAATGTTGTCGGGCGGGTTCTGACCGTCCGCATCCAGCGTCACGATCAGCGCCCCGCGCGCGGCCCAGACCCCGCTGCGGATCGCGGCGGACTGCCCGCAGGACCGGTCGTGGCAGATCACCCGCAGCTGCGGCAGCCGCGTCTGCAGCGCGGCCAGTTCCGCTCGCGTTCCATCGCGCGAGGCGTCGTCGACGACGATGATCTCATGCGCGCGGTCCTGCAGGGTGGCGGCGATGCCGGTCAGCAGGGAGGTGATGTTGCCGGCCCCGTCGCGGGCGGGCAGGACGACGGAAATGTCGGGCGTCATGGCGCGACCTCCTGTGAGCGGTGAAGGGTATAGGTCCTGTCGCGGAACGGCAGCCGCAGGACAGGGGTCATGCCAGGGAAGGGCCGGTCCGTCTGGTCCAAAAGCACGCCGCCCGGATGGTCGCGCAGCCACCCCGCAACGGCGTCGTCGGACAGGTGGGCGACCGGGTTCAGCAGCCGTCCGGCAAAGTTTAGCTGCGCATGATAGGTGCCGTCGGTGACGGCGATGCCTGCGGTATCATGGGGCGCCACGGCCCGGCCCAGATCGGTCATGTCATAGCGGGCGAACAGCAGCGGGCTCAGCCCGAGATGCAGCCCGATCATCAGCGCCAGCGCCAGCGGCAGCGCGGCCAGCGCCATGACCGGCGCCCGCAGCCGCAGGAACGCCGCCAGCCCTGTCAGCGCGCAGAGCCCGCCCAAGGCCAGCGACCACAACGGCAGCGGATCGCCAAGCCGTGCCAGCGCCGGAATGAACCCTGCGCCCGCCGCCAGAGAGGCCAGGATCAGCCCGATCACGGGCGCGGCCAGCCACAGGTCGCGCCGCGTCCACCGCCGCGCGGGCAGGCCGCCCGACAGCAGCAGCGCCAGCGCGGGCAGTTCCGGCAGCAGGTAATGCGCCTGCTTTCCACTGATCACAGAGAATGCGACGAACGCTCCCATGGCCCAGACCGCTGCCAGCCGCGTACCGGGATCGGCCCACAGCCGCCTTGGCCGCAGGTCACCAAACCCCGCCCCGGTCCAGCCGAAGGGCCAGATCATCGCGGGCAGCAGGGCGGCATAGAACCACCAGGGCTTGCGATGGGCAAAGGATGCCACCATGCGCCCGCCGCTTTGCCGCCACAGGACCTCGGTGCGGTATTCGGGCCCGCCCAGGATCAGCGCGGGCACCAGCCACAGGCCGACCGCCACCAGCGCGACGGCCAGCGCCTGCGCCAGCCCGTCCGCCCATTGTCGCGCCGACGGGCGGTCCGGCCCTGCCCAGAGCGGCATCGACAGCGCCACGGGCAGCACGTGGATCAGGATCACCGGCCCCTTGGCATAGACGCCCAGGGCCACGGCCATCCCCAAGGCGACCCAAGTCCCGCGCCGCGGCCTGCGGGCCGCGGACCACAGCGCCATCATCGCCAGCAGCGTGGCCGCGGTCAGCATCGCGTCGAACATGGTGGTCGATCCGAACAGCAGCCAGACCGGCGATACCGCCAGGATCAGCGCCGCGGCCCCGCCACGCGCCGGCCTGTCCGGCCACAGCCGCAAGGCCAGCAGCCCGGTCATCGCCACGCAGGCCGTCGCGAAGGCCGGCCCGACCAGCCGGGCCGCGAAGGCATCGACGCCCACGACCGCCCAGACCAGGTTGATCAGCCAGAACAGCAGCGGCGGCTTGTGCCCGTAGATCGCCCCGTTCAGATGCGGAACCCAGGGCGACTCGCCGACATGCATCTCCCACGCGGCGGCGACATATCGCGTCTCGTCCACGGGCATCAGCGGACGCAGCAGGATCAGCGTCAGCGCGGTCAGCCCGAACAGCAGCGTGGCGGACAGGACGGGCCGCATCCTCATGCCGCGGCCGTCCGGCGATGCTTGCGGATCAGCATCAGGTTGCGCAGATAGACGAACAGCCCCAGCCCCTGGCCCAGCACGAAGACTGGGTCGCCACGCCACAGCGCATAGGCCAGGAGCGTGACCCCGCCCGCCAGCGAGAACCACCAGAACGCGTGCGGGACGACACTGCGTCGCATCCGTTCGCTGGCCAGCCACTGGATGACGAAACGGGCGCTGAACAGCGCCTGCCCCAGAAACCCGATCCCAAGCCAAACCGTCTGTCCCGTCATCCGCCTCGTCGTTGCAGGACAGCTATGCCACGCGAGGCTTGCAGGAAGCGTGCAGTCGAGAGCTTGGATGCGCCGAACTGCATCGTCGATCGCCGGGCGTCTTCCAAAAGGCCGGTCATCGAATGGCCGGGGCCATCCCTCAGGTCATGACAGTTGCAACACCGGGCCGCTGATAGGCCGTGGAATCAGGGGCTGCGCTGGCCCGGACGCCCCATTATGGTTTCAGTCGGATGCGCCCCCCCACCCAGGCGGTATCGACTATCTATGGTCAGTGGAGGCCAACTGGCGGGGCATGCTCACCGCCGTGATCGGGCCAACTCATCTTAGATAGGGGGACGTTGCGAAGTGGTTAAGCTGCCATCCTGCTGTCCCGCCATCCAATGAACTGCGTCGCATGACAGGGACCAGCCCTGTATCGGGCCGGTCCATCGGGTGCGACGCGACGCCCTGTCATGGGGCGCCGCGGAGGGGACTCAGGCCTGATCGGCCGTCGCGTCCATCGGGGGATAGTCCACATAGCCTTCGGCACCGCCGCCATACATCGTGGACTCGTCGGGCTTGGCCAGGGGGGCGCCGGCCCTCATCCGCGCGACCAGGTCGGGGTTCGCGATGTAGGGGCGGCCAAAGGCGAACAGGTCCGCCTTACCCTCTTCCAGGCGCTTCGTCGCCAGGTCCAGGTCATAGCCGTTATTGGCGATATAGGTGCGCGAGAACCGCTGGCGCAGGCTGTCGAAATCGAACGGCGCCACGTCGCGCGGGCCGCCGGTCGCGCCCTCTACAATGTGGATGTAGACCAGGCCAAGCGCCTCCACCCCGTCCACGATATGATCGAACTGCGGCTGCGGATCGCTGCAGGACACCCCGCCGGCCGGAGAGACCGGAGACAGGCGGATGCCCGTGCGGTCCGCGCCGATCTCGGCCACGACCGCCTGGGCCACCTCCAGCATCAGCCGGGCGCGGTTCTCGACCGAGCCGCCATAGGCGTCGGTGCGCTTGTTGGCGCCATCCTTGGCGAACTGGTCCAGCAGATAACCGTTGGCCCCATGGATCTCGACCCCGTCGAAGCCCGCCTCGATGGCGTTGGCCGCAGCCTGGCGGAAATCGTCGACGATGCCCGGGATTTCGTCCAGGCGCAGGGCGCGCGGGGTCGAGGTCTCGACAAATCCGCCGTTCACGAAGGTCTTGGTTTCTGCCGCGATCGCCGAGGGGGCCACGGGGGCCGCGCGGCCCGGCTGCACGTCGACATGCGACACCCGACCCACATGCCACAGCTGCAGGAAGATGCGCCCGCCCTTGGCATGGACCGCATCGGTGACCTTGCGCCATCCGGCGATCTGTTCGGGCGTATAGACGCCGGGCGTGTCCTGATAGCCCTGCGCCTGCGCCGAGATCTGCGTCGCCTCGGCGATGATCAGCCCCGCGGTCGCGCGCTGCGCGTAATATTCGGCCGCATGGGGTCCGGGCACCAGGCCCTCCGCGGCGCGGTTGCGGGTCAGCGGTGCCATGACGATGCGGTTCGCCAGGCGCAGGGGGCCAAGGTCATAGGGCTGAAAGAGCGTGTTCTGGTTCATCGTTTCCGCTTTCCGGGTGTGATTGGTCTTGGTCGTTCAGGGCAGGTAACGCGCAGCGGGCGGAATGTTTTCAGGGCCGTGAAGTATTTCCTGACGCACGGTGTCGCAGCATCCGCGGCCCGGGCGATGGGGGGCTGACAGCCGCGGCACAGGGCGGACGGTCTGGGCTTGGTAGAGCATGCGCGTCGCCTGAGCCGTTGCCAGGGGCGTTTCCGTTCCCTCATCGGGGCATGGTCAGCTGCTTGCAGACCCCTCACTGATCGTAAGTCGGACCCTCGCCATAGCGACGCGATGACGGGGACGTTGGCAGCGCGCAGGTTGGTTTAGGGCGCCGGCTGCCGAACCCCGGCATGACCTCTGGCAGCCGGGGTTTGTCCAGGCATGGGATGATGCATGACCATCTCAACAGGGAAGGGCGCCCGCCGCGATTGGGTCGCGTCGGAAACGCCAGCCACGGCGGGCCTTGCGACGACCGCTGGTCGTGCGCCTGCTGTTCACCTTGCCGCCAGACCGACAGGCCGACGCCTAGGGCATACGGGTCTGCTGACGGTCGGCAAAGGCGCGGGCCTCCTGCGGGGCCAGGCCGAGACCGTTGGCGCGGACCAGCGCGGCCCAGTCCCGGTCCGGCCATTCCTTCTGGGCCAGGTCCAGCAGGTCGCGGCCCTCCGCCAGGGCGGTTGCGCAAAGCCGACCGACCCTGCCTGCGACAGAGGCCCGGTCCAGGCCCAGTTCGGCCACGACCGCGAATGTCAGCGACTCGGCATGGATGGTGCCGGACCCGCCACCCAGGTCGCGCTCCATCGCCTGTGGGTCAGGGGTCAGCCGGTCCAGGACATCCTGCGTCAGCCGCAGCATCGCGCCAAGGCTGACGCAGATCTGCGGCAGGGTCAGCCATTCGGTGAACCACGCCGCGCCGTCGCGGTTCTGTCGATGCACTCCCGCCGCTCCGAAGACCGATGCCAACCCGATCACCTGCCGCGCCAGGGCCGCCAGCGCCGAAGGGCCGACCGGGTTCTGCTTCTGCGGCATGGTCGAGGATGCCCCCCCGCCCTCGATCCGCACCAGGGCCAGACCCGACTGCGTCATCAGCAGCAGGTCCTCGGCCAGCTTGGCCAGGGCGACGGCCACCGCCGCGGCCCAGTCCGCCAGCCGGCCCAGCCCCGAACGGTCGGAATGCCAACCGTGGCCGGGATCCGACAGGTCCAGCGCCTGCGCAAGGCCCGCCCGCACGGCCGCGCCCTGCGGCCCCATCGCCGACAGCGTGCCCGCCGCCCCGGACAACGAAACGCGCAGCACCGCGTCGCGAACCTGTGCCAGATCCTGTGCGTGATCCAGCAGCGGCCATCCCCAGCTGGCCGCGACCGCGCCAAAGCTGGTGGGTGTCGCCGTCTGGCCATAGGTCCGCGCGGCCATGGGCAGGGTGGCGTGCCGATCCGCCAGCGCGGCCAGCTGGGTCAAAACGGCATCCAGGCGGGCGCCCCACAGGTCCAGCATGGGGCGCAGGCGCAGGGCCAGCGCGCTGTCCATGATGTCCTGGCTGGTGGCGCCCCAGTGCAGATGCGCGGCCGCGGGATCGCCGGCCATCTGCCGCCGCATCTCCTGGACCAGGGCGGGGACGGGGACGCCGTTGCGGGCGGTGGCCTGGGCCAGGGATGCCGGATCGATCAGCAGGCCACGGCTGGCCGCGGCGATGGCCGGACCGGCATCGGGGGGGATGACCCCAAGCTGCGCCTGAACCCGGGCCAGCGCGACTTCGACCCGGATCATCGCGTCCAGTTCGGCCTTGGCCGTGAACAGCGCCTGGGTGTCCGGGTCGCCGAACAGCATGGCATAGAGGGGGTTTCCGGCCGCGGTCATGGCCCGACCGCGGCGGGGCTGCGCACCGCCTGGCGGTGCGGGCCGTGGGTCGGCGGTGGCAGGGGCGACTTACGCCCCGTCGTGACATGTACCTGTGTCATGAAACGGTCTCGGGCAGGTTCAAAATCGCGCGGGCCTGCTGCCATGTCGCCACCGGTCGGCGATAGCGGTCGCACAGGTCCACCACCCGCCGCACCAGCGCCGCGTTGGACGGTGCCAGGCGCGTGCGGTCCAGGCGCACGTTGTCCTCCAGGCCCGTGCGGGCGTGACCGCCCGATGCCACGGCCCATTCGTTCAGGACGATCTGGTTCGGGCCGATCCCCGCCGCGCACCAGGGCGCATTCGTGCCGAACAGCCGCCGGACCGTGGCGATGTAGTAGTCGAACACGTTGCGGTCGACCGGCATGGCATTCTTGACGCCCATCACGAACTGCACATAGGGCCGGGTGGTCAGTCGTCCGTCCTGCCACATCGCATGGGCCTGCAGGATGTGGGACAGATCGAAGGCCTCGATTTCGGGCATGACGCCGTGGGTGGCCATCTGCGATGCCAGCCAGTCCACCAGGTCGGGGCTGTTTTCATAGACGCGGGTCGGAAAGTTGTTCGACCCGACCGACAGGCTGGCCATGTCCGGCCGCAGCGGCAGCATGCCGCCCCGGTCGCGGCCCGCGCCCGACCGCCCGCCGGTGGACAACTGCACGATCATGCCGGGGCAATGCCGGCGGACCCCCTCCAGCAGGCGGGCAAAGCGGTCGGGATCGCTGGTGGGCTTGCCCTCGTCGTCGCGGACATGGGCGTGAACGATGGCGGCGCCCGCCTCGAAGGCCTCGTGGGTCGATTCCACCTGTTCGGCGATGGTCACGGGAACGGCCGGGTTGTCGGCCTTGGTCGGAAGGCTGCCGGTGATGGCCACGCAGATGATGCAGGGGTCAGACATCGAGAAATACCGTTTCCTTGTCACCTTGCAGGTGAATGTCGAAGTGATAGTGGCCGTCGGCGCCACGGGCGATCAGGGTGTCGCGGCGATGCGGCTGTTCGATCAGGGACAGCACCGGGTCGGCGGCGTTGTCCTGATCGGCGAAATACATCCGCGTCTGCAGTCCGGTGTTGATGCCCCGCGCGACCAGCCACAGCGACAGGTGCGGCGCCTGCATGCGGCCCCGCGGCCCCGGCACCGCGCCGGGCAGGACGGTGTCCAGCGTGAACTGCCCGGTGTCGAAATCGGGCACCACGCGCGCCCAGTGCCGGAACCCCGCTGCGGCCCCCGGCTGATCGGGGTACAACCCGGCCGCGTCGGCCTGCCAGACCTCGATCAGCACGTCCCGGACCGGTGCGCCCATGCCGTCGAAGACGCAGCCGGTGACGCGGATGCGCGGGCCGGGCACGTCGTCGGGCATGGGGTCAAAGCCCAGTTCGGTGTCATAGATGTCGAATCCTGCCGCCCGCGGGGCCAGCCCGATATGGACATAGGGTCCGGCGGTCTGGGACGGGGTCTCCTTGAGGTAGTTCAACGGCTGCGGCATGTCAGTTTCCCTCCGGCCGGTTCTCGAAGAAGGTCGACCGCCGCCCGCGCAGCACGATGTCGAACCGATAGGCCAGACAGTCCAGCGGCACCGCCTGGTTCAGGTCCAGCGGGGCGATCAGCGCGTCGATGGCGCGGGGATCGGGGATCGCCTGCACGATCGGGCAATGCGCGATCAACGGGTCGCCCTCGAAATACATCTGGGTGATCAGGCGCTGCGCAAAGGCCGTGCCGAAGACCGACAGGTGGATATGCGCGGGCCGCCAGTTGTTGACCCAGTTGCGCCACGGATAGGCGCCGGGCTTGATGGTCCGAAAGGCGTAATGGCCCTGATCGTCGGTCAGAACCCGCCCGCAGCCGCCGAAATTCGGGTCGATCGGGGCCAGGTAGCCATCCTTCTTGTGGCGGTATCGGCCGCCGGCATTGGCCTGCCAGATCTCGACCAGGGTGCGGGGGACGGGGCGGCCGTTCTCGTCCAGGACGCGTCCGTGGACGATGATGCGTTCGCCCACCGGATCGCCGTCCTTGGCATAGTTCGCGATCAAGTCGCCATCCAGCGGGGTGATGGCCCCGTGACCGAAGCGGGGGCCGGTCAGTTCCGACACGGTGCCCTCGATCGACAGCATCGCCTGTCGCGGCGACCGCGCGACCGAGGTCTTGTAGTCGGGGGCCAGCGCGGGCGGATGCCAGGTGCGGTCGCGTTGATAGAGCGTCATGCCTGTCCTCCTTCGGCATCGGCTTCGGCAAAGATGCGGCGGGCCAGGGCGATGGCGTGATTGGCGCGCGGGACGCCGGCATAGATGGCGACGTGCAGCAGCGCCTCCATCACGTCGTCGCGGCTGGTGCCGGTGTTCGGGATGGACCGCAGGTGCAGGGCCAGTTCGCCGTCGTTGCCGAGGCCCGCCAGCAGGGCGATGGTCATCATCGACCGCTCGCGCAGCGGAATCGTGCCGCGCGACCAGACATGGCCCCAGGCCGCATCGGTGATCAGCGCCTGGAACGGTGCGTCGAAGGGCGTCTGCGCGGCCTGCGCGCGGGCGACATGGGCCGGTCCCAGCACGCGTCTGCGGGTGGCAAGGCCGGTGTCTGACAATTCGGTCATGCGGCATGTCTTTCCAGAAAGGGGGTCATCAGCGCGGCGTGGCCGTCGGGCGTCTCGACGCAGGGCAGGTGGCCGGCGCCGGGGATCAGGTGGAAGGTCGCGCCGGGGATCAGGTCGGCGGTGGCGCGCACCATGTCGGGGGGCGATGCGCCGTCGGCCTCGCCCGCGATCACCATCGTGGGCAGGCGCAGTGCCGCGCTGGCCTGCCGTTGATCGGCCCCGGCCAGCGCCCGGCAGGCGGCGACATAGCCCGCGGCAGGCGTGCGGGCCAGCATGTTGCGCCAGGGTGCCAGCGCGGGCGTCGCGCGGAAGGCGGGCGCGAACCAGCGTTCCATCACCGCATCCGCGATACCGGCCATGCCGTCCCGTTCCACCGCCTCGATCCGGGTCTGCCAGCTGTCGGGCGTGCCAAGACGCGCGGCGGTGTTGGACAGGATCAGCGCGCGGACCAGATCGGGCCGGTCGGCCGCCAGGCGCTGCGCGATCAGTCCGCCGATGGACAGGCCCAGCACGACCACCGGGCCGGGGGCCACGGCCTCGATCAGCGCGGCTGCGTCGGCGGCGTGGTCGGCGATGCGGTCTGCGGCGCCCAGATCGGACAGCCCGTGCCCCTGCTTGTCATAGCGCAGATAGCGCAGCCCCTGCGGCAGCAGCGGCAGGACCGCCTCCCACAGGCGCAGATCCGTGCCAAGCGAATTGGCCATCAGCACCACCGGCGCGCCCGTTGGCCCGTCCAGCCGATAGTGCAGCGCGCCATAGGGGCGGGACAAGATTTGCATGGATACTCCTCCTGTCCATAACGTAACATGGGGGCAGGATCGCCGATAATTCAAAATCGGCAGCAAAGGATGCCCATATGATTATGCATCCCGGCATCAAGCTGCGCCATCTGCGGGTCTTTCTGGACATCGCGGCCCGCGGCAGCCTGACCGCGGCGGCGCGGGCGCAGGGCATCACCCAGCCCGCGCTGAGCCGCACCCTGGCAGAGCTGGAGGCCCTGCTGCAGGTGCCGCTGTTCCGGCGCGAGCGGCGGCGGCTGGTGCTGACCGATGCGGGCACGCTGCTGCGCACCCATGCCGCCGCTGCGCTGCAGATGCTGGAGAGCGGGGTCGCCGCGCTGCATCCGGTCGCGGGGACGGACCGATTGCGGGTGGGCATCCTGCCCACGGCGGCCACGCGGCTGTTCCCGCGCGTGGCGCTGCGCTTTCGCGAGATGCATCCGCATGTGACCCTGTCGGTCGAGACGGGGCCGCATCCGCATCTGATCCGCCTGCTGCGCGAGGGCGGGATCGACCTGATGATCGGGCGCATGCCGGCCGCCGCCGACATGGCGGGCCTGCGCTTCGATCACCTCTACGAGGATCAGGTCGCGCTGGTGTCCCGCGCCGGGCATCCGTGCTGGGGGCAGCCGGTGCGTGACGTCCTGTCGGCCTGTCCGGTGATCCTGCCGCCGCAGGACGCGCTGATCCGCCGGGCGGTCGACGACTACTTGCAGGCCCGCAACCTGGCCGGGCTGCATCCCGCGTTCGAGACCGCGGCGCTGGCGGTGGGTCGGGGCATCCTTGCGGCATCGGACGCGCTGTGGTTCATCTCGCAAGGCGTGGTCGGGGACGAGCTGGACCGAGGCGCGCTGATCCAGTGGCCGACCGATGCAGGGTTCCTGACCGGCGCGGTCGGCCTGACGCGCCGGCAGGTCGGGCCGGACAATGCGATGCTGGACGTGCTGACGCGCCTGGCGACAGACGGGACGCGGACCTAAAGCAGGATCAGCGACGGTCGCGATGGTGCATGCTGGTGCAATACTGCGGTGACAATGGACATGGCCGACGGCGACCCGCGTCGGCCTGCAAGCCTGGAACTCATTGACAGCCCCGCGCGCGGAAGTGTTCGGGGATGCTGCTACCGCGATTGCGGTCCACCGGCGGTCTTTACACTGTCTGTTGCAAGGTTCGGTGCTGTCATCGCGGCACGCAATGCCTTTGGCTGCACCGTCATCTGGTACGCTGCGCGATCGAGCCCGCTTTTCCCCGTCTATCGCGGAGCACGGCACAACTGGCGGTTCGGACGCTTCCTCAAGCCAAGCATCTTGTGGCTTTGTCTGTCGTGACTTGGCGGTACGGCACCACGATCTGCCTTTGTCCATGCCGTGCAAAACGGCCAGTCACCTGCCGACAGGTTCGCCCTTGCAGACCCACAAACGATAGGTCCGATACGAGGGCCTACCCCCTGAGCAGTCGATGCCGCAGGGCGACCGGCTCTGCCATCGGTTTCAGGGTGCCGCTGTGGCCGCTTGCTGGTGCGGGGCCACGTCGCGGATCAGCGCAACGGCCAGCGTTTGGGCCTGGTCGCGGATGTCGGGGATGGCGGTGATCTCCCAGAACGCTGCGCGCGATGCCGGGCCGATGACGCGGATGCGGGGGTCCGGGCGGCCGTCGGCGCCGATCAGGGCGCAGTCGGCCGCGACATCCAGACCGATCCGCACGGGATCGATGCGGGCGCGGCCGGTGGCCAGCAGGTCGGCGACCAGCGGCGTCGCGTTGGCCCGCGGGTCGCGGCGGATGCCGCGGCAGTCGACGATCCGCGCCGCATCCAGCGTCCGGATACGATTGGCCCCGCGCGGGCGCCAATGCGCGCGCAGGATCGCGCCGTCCCGGCTGGCCCCGTCGAAGCGGCCCGCCAGCTGCCGCATCTGGCCGCTGTCCAGCGCGCGATGCAGGATGGCCGCGCTTTCCGGGGGCAGGCGGTGGCGGTGCACCTCCCACCAGGGGGCGGCGTGGCGCAGGAAGCGGGCGCGGTCCGCCACGGACATGGCACGCCACAGGGCCGACAGGTGCGGGCGGACGCCGTCGACCGCGTCGCGCCAGGTGCCGCCCTGCGCCTCGGCCCTGGCGGCAAGATCGCGCAGCCAGGACAGGACAAAGCTGACCGGGGCGCCCAAAGGCACCTCGGCCCGGGTGATCGACAGGGGCGCGCCCGTGGCATGCACACGCGGCAGTTGGGCGCGACGTGACAGGGCCACGATTTCCCCGCGGTGGCCGTGGGACAGCAGGCTGATGGCCTGGTCCACCATCGACAGGCCGGACCCGATGATGACCACGCGCCCGCCCTGGGGCGGGGGGTCGGCCTGCTGCCAGGCGCCGTGGACCAGGCCTGTCGGGTCCGGTCCGGGCAGGGCATGGCCGGTGGCCAGCACGGCCCGGTCGGCGGGAACGACCTGGCCGTCGTCCAGATGCGCCGCGGCCCCGGCCCGCGTGGTGACCAGCCGGATGCATGTCGCGCGCAGACAGCGCAGCCGCCCGTCGGCCGACAGCGGCGCCAGCAGATCGGTCATGTAGGCGCCATAGGTCGCGCGGCCCACGAAGCAGGCGCCCGTCGCGCCGTCTCCGCGCGCGGCCAGCCAGCGGCGGAAATGGTCGGGATCGTCGGGAAAGGCGCTCATGTTGGCGACGCGGGTGTTCAGCAGATGGCCCGGATCGCTGGTCGAATAGGCCACGCCGCAGCCCAGCATGTGCCGCCCCTCGATCACGGTGACACGCAGGGGCGTGGCCGGGTCGCGCAGCACATGGGCGGCCAACAGGACACCGCTGGCGCCGCCACCGATGATGACGACATGGGGCAGATGGGCCGCATGGGGCGCAGACGTGTCGGCCAGGGGGATGGTCTTCATGGCGGGCTCCTTCGCTTGGGTGCGGGGGCGGTCCTAGAGGGCGGCGATCAGCAGCCCCGCCCACAGGACCAGGCTGGCACCGACCAGCGTGGGGACGATGCGGTCGGGACGGTCGGTGTCGCGGGGATGGGTGCGGCGCAGATAGGCCTCGGTCTGGATGTCGAACATGGCAACCTCGGGTCCGGTGATGGGGGTCAGGCCAGCCGTCGGGCGGGCAGGGACAGGGGGGCGGGGCGCGCGCCGAACAGGCGCCGCAGGACCCCGGGTCGCGCGGTGCGCGCCAGCAGGTCGTCGCGCAGCGCCTTGCCCGCGGGCCAGGGGCCAAAGCCCGATGCCGCATTGACATGGCCCGCATGGCCGATGTCGTGCAGGTCCGCGCCCCAATGCGCCGCCAGCTGTCGGCTGTGGTCGAAAGCCATCCACGGGTCGTTGCGGCTTGCCACCAGCGTCGCGGGCACGTCGAACCGTTCGCGCGGCAGGGCACCGAAACCGCGGGTGCGGTCCGAGGTGGCCGGATCGGCAGGCGCGACCAGCAGCGCGGCCCGCACCCGCAGCCCCGGCCAGCGGGCCAGCAGATGCGCGATGGTCACCGCGCCAAGCGAATGGCCGACCAGGATGCTGTCGGGATGGGCCATGATGTGGACGGCCAGCGTGGCCTCCCAGACTTCGCGGACGGGACGGCCCGTGTCACCCATGTCCAGCAGCATCGCATTGGGGTCGGTGCGCGCCCACCAGTCCTGCCAGTGCGGCGCAGGAGAGCCGTCGAGGCCGGGGACGATCAGGGTCTTGGTCATCGGATTTCTCCTTTTATCTCTCATAAGACTACAAGGATGGTCGTGTATTGCGATTCCAAAGATCACCCCCGAAAAGGGAACAGGGTTCTATCGGTCGCGGGTGTTGACGGGATAGGCGGTGGTGTAGCGCAGCCGTTCCATCGCGAATTGCGATGTGACGTTCTTGATCGCCACGGCGTCGGTCAGCGCCCTGTAGAAGCGGTCATAGGCGGCCATGTCCGGCACCGCCACGCGCAGTAGATAGTCGATGTCACCGGCCATCCGCCAAGCTTCCATGACCTCGGGCAGGGCGTCGATGGCGCGGGCAAAGGCGGCGCGCCATTGCGTGCCTTGGTCTGGCGCCTCGATGCCGACGAAGACGGTCAGGCCGAATCCCAGCATCGCCGGATCGGCCAGCGCCACGCGCCCGGTCAGCACGCCGTTCGCCTCCAGCTTCTGAATGCGCTTCCAGCAAGGGGTCTGGGACAGGCCCACCCTGTCGGCAATCTGCGCGATGGGGGTGGTGGCGTCTGCCATCAGCGTGGCGACGATCTTGCGGTCGATCAGGTCCAGGGGCGGGATCTGGGTCATCGTGCGATTCCTTTCGTCGCCAGCATGCCGCAATAGAATATAAAGTCTAGCGTGATTGTCGTTATTAGCCATGACTGGATGATCCCGGCGCAGACATGCCCAATAAAAACCACGCCGCTGGGTCGTCTTTTCTTTTCGCAGGGCGCGATCCGCCTTATATCCAGTGGACAGCAACGCAATCCGGGGCAGGGTCATGATCACGCAAAAGATGAAATACGCGCTGAAGGCCCTGCTAGTTCTGGGCGACGAGGCGCGCAGCCCGCGTCCCGAGCCGCTGACGATCGAAGTCATTGCCAGGCGGTCGGGCACCCCCAAGCGGTTCCTGGAGCAGATCCTGCTGGAGGTGCGCAATGCCGGTGTCGTGGCCTCGATCCGTGGACGGTCGGGGGGGTACACGCTGATCAAGCGCCCCGAGGACGTGTCGATCTCGGAGCTGCTGCGGCTGATCGACGGGCCGATCGCGCCCCTGCCGTGCCTGTCGCGGCGTGCCTATCAGCGGTGCGAGGACTGCACCGACGAGGCCAGCTGCCGCCTGCGTCGCGTGTTCTCGGAGGTGTTCTGGTCCTATCTCATCCTGATCGAATCCCTCAGCCTGGCCGACATGTTGGGCACGCCCGACGTGGCGCAGGCGGTGCTGCAGGACGGCGCGACCGCCTGAGCCGACCGCGATCCGGCGGTTTCGGAGAATAATCATCTCTTTTCACGACCGAATTAGGCGTGATTCTTCCTTTGCTAAACACGAGTATCCCTGTCGTTATTAAGGTATCGTAGCGCCGCACTTGGCCCGAACCGAAAGGGATGACCCGATGACCTCGACCCACCCCCTGACCCATGGCCGCCCGGCGCTGTGCGCCGTGACGCTGATCGACCGCCGCACCGGCCGCCCGCACCGCGTGAACGGCGCAGCCCTGGTCGCGCTGAGCCGCGACCCCCACGGCGCCGCGGCCGAACTGCTGGCCGGGCGCGACGCCCGGCTGTGGGATGCCCGCATCCAGCCGCTGCCCGCCAGCGCCCGCTGACCCGGACAGGACGGCCCATGACCCCGATCGCAGTCAGCATCCCCGCGCAGACCGCCGGCCCGGACGCGGCCACGGCCCCCCAGACCCGGCGCTCCGCGCCGGGCTGGTGGCCGACCGGCCGCCTGACGCCCACCGGCATCTGACCCATCCCATCACGAGGACCATCATGTTCATCCGCCCCGCCATCCTGTCGCTGCTGCTGCTGGCCCCCGCCGCCCAAGCGCAGGATCTGCTGAACGTCAGCTATGACCCCACGCGCGAGCTCTATCGCGACGTCAATCAGGCCTTTGCCGCCCATTGGCAGGCCCAGGGCCATGATGCCCCGACCATCGAGACCAGCCACGGCGGGTCGGGCGCGCAGGCACGATCCGTGATCGACGGCCTGAACGCGCAGGTGGTGACGTTGGCGCTGGCCTCCGACATCGACCAGATCGCCGCCGCCGGAAAGCTGCCGGCCGACTGGCAGTCGCGGCTGCCGCACAATTCCAGCCCCTATACCTCGACCATCGTGTTCCTGGTGCGCGACGGCAATCCCAAGGGCATCCAGGATTGGGGCGACCTGACCGCCGAGGGGGTCGAGGTGATCACGCCCAACCCCAAGACATCAGGCGGTGCGCGCTGGAACTATCTGGCGGCCTGGGCATGGGCCCAGAAGAACGGCCGCGACCCGGCCGAGTTCCTGGGCCAGATCTTTGCCAACGTGCCGGTCCTGGACACGGGCGCGCGGGGCGCGACCACGACCTTTGCACAGCGCGGCATCGGCGACGTGCTGCTGGCCTGGGAGAACGAGGCCTATCTGGCGCTGGCCGAACTGGGCGAGGATCAGTTCGACATCGTCGTGCCCAGCCTGTCGATCCTGGCCGAACCGCCGGTGGCCTTGGTCGATGGCAACATCGCGGACGACGCGCAGCGTGACCTGGCCAGCGCCTATCTGGATTATCTTTACACCCCGGAAGGGCAGGCCTTGGCCTTCAAGCACTATTACCGCGCGTGGGACGCCAGCGCCGCCGACCCCGCGGATGTCGCCCGCTTCCCCAAGCTGGAGCTGGTCACCATCGACGAGATGGGTGGTTGGGCCAAGCTACAGCCCGAGCATTTCGGCGACGGCGGCATCTTCGACCAGATCTACGTGGCGAAATGAGCGGCCGACCCCTCGTCAGCCGCACGGCGATGCCCGGTCTCGGCCTGTCGGCTGGGATCACCCTGTTCATGCTGACGCTGGTGGTGTTCCTGCCCATCGGCGCGCTGCTCTGGCAGGGTGCGGCCTTCGGCCCGGCGGCCGTGTGGGACACGATTAACCGCGAGCGGGTCTGGGCGGCGCTGTGGCTGTCCTTCCGGCTGTCCTTCCTGGCGGCCTGCTTCAACCTGATCTTCGGGGTGATCCTGGCCTGGGTTCTGGTGCGCTGTCGCTTTCCGGGGCGGCGCATCATCGATGCGGCGGTGGATCTGCCCTTCGCACTGCCCACCGCGGTGGCGGGCATCGCGCTGACCGCGCTTTATGCGCCGAACGGGGTGCTGGGCAGCCTGGCCGGTGATCTGGGCTGGCGCATCGCCTATACGCAATGGGGGATCTGGCTTGCCTTGGTCTTCGTGGGCCTGCCCTTCGTGACGCGCACCGTCCAGCCGGTGATCGAGGAGATCGAGACTGAGGTGGAGGAGGCCTCCGCCACGCTCGGCGCGTCGCGTTGGCACACCCTGCGCCACGTGATCGCGCCGATGCTGATGCCCGCCGCCCTGACCGGGTTCGCACTGTCGCTGGCGCGTGCGGTCGGCGAATACGGGTCGGTCATCTTCATCGCGGGCAACATCCCGCTGCGCACCGAGATCGCCCCCCTGCTGATCGTGATCCAGTTGGAGGAGTACAATTACGGTGCCGCCGCCGCCATTGGCCTGGCGATGCTGGCCATCAGCTTCGCCATGCTGCTGGCGATCAACCTCATCCAGATCTGGTCACGCCGGAGGATCGGTCATGTCTGACGCCACCCACCCCTTCCGCCGCGCGACCGAGGAATCGCCCGCCGCCCGGTGGGCACTGATCGCCGTCGCGGTGGGGGGCCTGGCCCTGCTTGTCGGCGCCCCGCTGGTCATCGTCTTTGCCGAGGCCCTGTCGCGGGGCTGGGCCGCCGCGGTCGCAAGCCTGGCCAGCCGCGACGCGCAATCCGCGATCCGCCTGACCCTGCTGATCACCGCCATCGCCGTGCCGCTGAACGCGGTCTTCGGCATCGCCGCCGCCTGGTTCGTCACCAAGTTCGACTTTCGCGGCAAGGCCTTCCTGATCACCCTCATCGACCTGCCCTTCAGCGTCAGCCCGGTCGTGGCGGGCCTGTGCATCGTGCTGCTGTTCGGGGCCAATTCGGCCATCGGCGGCTGGCTGGTGGCCAGCGGATACCTGATCGTCTTTGCCGTTCCGGGGATCGTGCTGGCCACGGTCTTCGTGACCTTCCCCTTTGTCGCGCGCGAGCTGATCCCCGTAATGATCGAGCAGGGCCGTGCCGAGGAGGAGGCCGCGCTGACGCTTGGCGCATCGGGCTGGCGGGTGTTCCGCACGGTGACGCTGCCCAACATCCGGTGGGCGCTCCTCTATGGTACGCTTTTGTGCACCGCCCGCGCGATGGGCGAATTCGGTGCGGTCGCGGTCGTGTCAGGCAAGATCCGCGGCCAGACCGCGACCATGCCGATCACCATCGAGATGTTCTACAACGAATACCTGTCGGTCGCGGCCTTTTCCATGGCGGCGCTGCTGACGGGGTTCGCGCTGCTGACGCTGATGCTCAAGACCGCGCTGGAACTGCGCCATGCCGACGCGTTGTCGGCCACCCGCCGCCATTAGGGAAGGACAACCCATGCATATCCAGATCGACGAGATCGCCAAGGAATTCGGGACCACCACCGCGTTGCATCCGGTGTCGCTGTCCATCCCCTCGGGGGCGCTGGTGGCGCTTCTGGGGCCATCGGGTTCGGGCAAGACGACGCTCTTGCGCATCCTGGGCGGGCTGGAGTTCCCGACCTCGGGGCGGGTGCTGTTCAACGGCCAGGACGCCACCGGCATGACCGTCCAGGACCGACGCGCGGGCTTCGTGTTCCAGTCCTATGCCCTGTTCCGCCACATGACGGTGTTCGAGAACATCGCCTATGGCCTGCGCGCCCGACCCCGCGCCAGTCGCCCCCCCAAGGGCGAGATCGAGCGGCGGGTGCTGAAGCTGCTGGACCTGATCCAGCTGCCCCAGATCGCCGACCGCTATCCGACGCAGCTGTCGGGCGGGCAGCGCCAGCGTGTGGCCCTGGCCCGCGCCCTGGCGATCGAGCCGCGCATGCTGCTTTTGGACGAGCCGTTCGGCGCGCTGGACGCCAAGGTCCGCAAGGAGCTGCGCCAGGGCCTGCGCGACATCCATGACGAGACCGGGTTGACCACCGTCTTCGTCACGCATGACCAGGACGAGGCGATGGCGCTGGCCGATCTGGTCGTCGTCATGTCCATGGGCCGGATCGAGCAGATCGGAAAGCCCCAGGACATCCGCACCCGCCCTGCCACCGCCTTCGTGCGCGAATTCGTCGGCGCTTGACGGACGCCCGTCGCGGGTCGATGTCCTGTCGGTGGCGGGTGGTCAGGTGTCGCGAATGCCGCTGCCGCCTCTTGCGAAATGCGGCCAACTCTGCTTGCAGTTGCGCAGACCAAATGCGGTTCGCGATGCTGCGATGACGGACAGGACACAGAGGCTGCGATGACCGGGACGACCCTGCGTGGCAACGTCTATGCGAACGCCATCGAGGCGCTGACAGAGCTTGCGGCGCGCAACGGCGCGGTGCCGTCGATCCAGGAGATCGCCGACCACATGGGCGTGTGCCGGGACCGGATCGACCAGCTGTTTCCCCAGCATCCAGCACCTGCTGGTCGCGATGGCAGAAAGCGCGATGATGGTGCTGAACCAGACGCTGATCGACTGTGTCGCGGCCGCCCGCCGCGACGATCCGGTCGCGCAGTTCCTGGCCATCGCGAACGGCTATGTCGAATGGGCGCATCGCCATCCCCGCGAGTTCCGGATCGTCGGATCGATGCCCGCCGGCAATTTCGAGGGCAACGAACGCCTGATGCGCTATGAGGCCTCGATCCACGAATTGATGATCAGGCTGCTGCAGCGGGCGCAGGCATCCGGCCTGATCGCGCGGGATCAGGACCTGGTGACCTTCGTTTCTGTCGCGCACACCTTCGCCTATGGGGTGGCCAGCAAGATGCTGTTGGGCGATCTGGCCCGCTGGAACCCCGGATCGTCCGACATCGAGGCCGCCCGCACCAACATGCGCGTCTTCATCCTGCACCTGCTGCGCCCGTCGGGTCAGGCGGTCGTGTGACTAGGCGTGCAGGCGGCGCGCCGTCACGGGGCAGGGCCGACCGTCGAAGAAGGTGTCAAGAATCGTCGTGAAGACCGCAGGGCCATCGGCGGCGAACAGCGTGGCCGAGGACCGCAGCTTGCCCGCGTCGACGGTGCCGAAGATCGCCTCGGCCGACCGGTCGTCATGGGCCAGAACGGCCTGCGCGCAGGCGACCAGGCGCGGACCAAGCAGCGGGTGCGCCACGTACCGCCGCGCCTCGTCGCGGTCCGCTATGCCGTACAGGTGGGACATCGCCGACTGTCCCAATCCGCGCAGCTGCGGAAAGATGAACCACATCCAATGGCTTTCCTTGCGGCCCCGCTCCAGTTCGGAAAGCGCGACGGCATAGGCGCGGTCCTGCGCGGCGACAAACCGATCGAGGCTTTCGGGGTCCTGCGCGGGCGAATGACGGGTCATGGGGATGCTGCCTTTGGGTTTCGGACGGGACATCGGGACAACGCCCCGACCGGCCGGCCGGGTTCACATGGCCCTGGCCGATGTCCGATGGGCATGGGCCCAAGGCGAACCGATCCGTTCCCGCCACGTTGGACCCTGCAACGTGATGACGGAGGGGATCGGATGGATTGGGGCGCAATGTTCTTTCAGGGCTGGGAAGGCATCGTGCGCACGCTGCTTGTCGGCACCTTGGCCTATGTCGTGCTGGTGGCTTTTCTGCGCATCGCCGGCAAGCGCAGCCTTGCCAAGCTGAACGCCTTTGACTTTGTGGTGACGGTCGCCCTGGGCTCGATCCTGGCCAGCATCCTGCTGCAGGAATCCATCGCGCTGGCCGAAGGGGCCACGGCGATCGGCCTTCTTCTGCTGCTGCAGTTCATCGTCACCTATGGGTCGGTCCATTCCGCCACCTTCGCCCGGCTGATCCGGTCCGAGCCGAGCCTGCTGGCCCGCGACGGCCGGTTCTGCAGCGCCACGATGACCCAGCAGCGGCTGACCGAGGACGAGATCATGGGCGTCGTCCGGTCGGCCGGGGCGCGCGACATCGCCGAGGTCCGCTTCGTCATCCTGGAGGCCGACGGCACCATCAGCGTGTCGCTGCAGCCGTGAGGGCGACCGGCGCGGGGCGCGATCGGAACCTTGCAATGCGCGCCTTTCCGCCCGAAGCATAAGCGATGAGAGAGCTTACCCTGCGCCAGGTCGAGGTCGTGCGCGCCGTCATGATCGCCGGCACGATCCAGGGTGCCGCCGATCTGCTAAACGTGTCCGCACCTGGGATCAGCCGGCTGATCAAGCATACCGAAAGCGGCCTTGGCATCCGGCTGTTCGAACGCAAGGCCGGGATCTTCGTACCCGCGACCGAGGCGCATGCGATCTTTGCCATGCTGGAGCAGGTCCACCGGCAGATGGACAACCTGAACGTTGCGGTCAGCGCGCTTCAGAAGGGGCACCAGTTCACGCTCTCCTTCGCATCCGCGCCCTCGATCGCGCAGTTCATCGCGGCGCGGGTCATCCGCGGACTACGACAGCGGTTCCCCGATCTGGACATCGACCTGGACATCCTCAAGATCGAGGAGACGCTGGACTATCTGCTGCTGGAAAAGGGCGAGGTGGTGATCATGTCGTCGCATCTGGACAATCCCGGCATCCAGTGCACCCCCATCGGCGAGGGCCGGATCGTGGCCATCATGCCCGAAGGGCACGTGCTGGCGCAGAAGCTGGCCGTGTCGATCCACGATCTGGTCCAGTATCCGTTCATCGGCGTAGATCCGTCCGACCCCTATGGCCAGACCCTGGCGCGGCCCTTCGACGATGCCGGCCTGACCCCGCGTCACGCGATGCGCGGGCGGTTCGCCCAGACCATCGTCAGCCTGGTGCGCCACGGCCTGGGTGTCGCGGTCATCGACGAATTCTCGGTGGCCGAGGTGTACATGGCCGGGCTGGTCCGCCGGCCGCTTGTCGAACCCGCGACGATCACCGCCTGGTCGGTACAGAAACGGGGGCGCCAGCTGTCCAGCTTTGCCGAACAGACCGTGACCCTGTTCCGCCGCGAACTGGGCCGGGCGCGGGCACGCGAGAGGTGGGACCAGCCCGCCGATTAACGTCAGGTTACGTTCCGCGTTCAATCGGTATTTGCGGTTAGCCCTGCGATCTGAGATGCATGGGCGTCGGCCCAGGAGGATGGGCGCTGATCTGAGGGAGGAACGATGCGACATTTTGTTTACGGCGCGGCCGTGGTGCTGGGTCTGGCGATGCCTGCGATGGCCGAATACCCCGAACGCGACATCCAGGGCATCATCCAGTGGGGTGCCGGCGGGTCGACCGACACGGTCAGCCGTTCTGTGACGCCGCATGCCGAGGAGATCCTGGGCGCCAAGGTGATCCTGCAGAACGTGACCGGCGGGGTCGGGGCCATCGGCCTGAACCAGGCCGACCGCGCAGATGCCGACGGCTATACCCTGCTGTTCGGGGCCGAGAACCCGCTGCTCTACAAGGTCATGGGCCTGGGAGAGAAGGACTATTCGGACTTCGTGCCGATCAACGTCATCGCGCGTGGCATCCCCATCCTGGTCGCCCAGCCCGATGCGCCCTTCGACACCTTCCCCGAGATGATCGCCTATATCAACGAGAACCCGGGAGAGATCCGTTTCGGTTCGACCGGGCCGGGCGGCCTGCCGTCTGTGGTCACGGCGATGATCAATGACAAGACCCCGATCGAGGTGACCGCCGTGCCCTATGACGGCGACGGCCCGGCGCTGACCGCGCTGCAGGGCGGGGCGATCGACGTGATGCCCGCCGTGCTGGGCGCCGCGCTGGAGCCGGTGCGGGCCGGCAACCTCAAGGCCATCGCGATCTTCGACACCGAGGGCGTGCCGCAGCTGCCCGACGTCCCGGCGATCACCGACACGAACCCGGAATTCGCCGACCTGCTGCCCTGGGGTCCGTTCTTCGGCATCTTCGTCAAGGCGGGCACCCCCGACGACATCGTGGCCAAGCTGACCGACGCCTATGGCCAGGCCACGCAGAACGCCGACTTCCTGTCGATGATGGAGGGACGCGGCTTCCGCATGCTGTCGCTGACCGGCGCCGAAGCCCAGGAGTTCCTGGACGGCTGGCAGAGCCAGACCGCCTGGATCCTGTACGACGCCGAGATCGCCAAGAACTCGCCCGAGGATTTCGGCATCAGCCGTCCCTGATCCGGCCCGATCATCCGCCGCCCCGTTCGACCGGGGCGGCATCCCAAGGTCCGCGCAAGTCACAGGTCCGACGGAGGGACCCATCCATGGAACCGACCCCCAAACGTCGTCCGGGCGAACTTGTCTTCAACATCGCGGTCATGCTGGCCAGCTTCGGCCTGCTCTATTCCGCCTACGGCATCTCGGGCTTCGAGGCGCTTTCGGCCCCCGGCGCGGTGCCGATGGCCACCACCGCGATCATGGCGGTCTGCGCGATCATCATCCTGGTCCAGACGCTGCGCAAGGGCACGGGCGGCGGGCAGACCATGGCCGCCGACATCCTGCCGCTGATCGTGATCGTGACCATCGCGATGATCGCCGCCTATGCGGTGCTGCTGCGGCCGCTTGGTTTCCTGCCGACCTCGGTGCTGTTCCTGCTGGTGATGATCCGCTTTCTGTCGCGGCGCGGATGGGGTTTCTGCCTGGCGGTGTCGGTGGGCACCGTCTTCGTGATCTGGATCATCTTCCGCCTGATCTTCGCCGTCCTGATGCCCCAGGGCATCATCCCCGAGGGACGCATCGTCTCTGCCATCACGTCGCTGTTCTGAGGGCGCATCATGGACATCCTGTCGAACCTGCTGATCCCGATCGTCAATCTTGACCTGCTGATGCTGATCGCCGTGGGGACCTTCGCGGGCATCTATGTCGGCGCGATCCCCGGCCTGTCGGTGACGATGGCTGTGTCGATCCTGATCTCGTTCACCTTTTCATGGGAGGTCTATCCGGCGCTGGCGCTGATGATCGGCATCTACATGGGCGGCGTCTACGGCGGGTCGCGCACCGCGATCCTGCTGAACATCCCAGGCGCACCATCGGCCATCGCCACCGCGCTGGACGGATTTCCCATGGCCCAGCAGGGCCGCGCCGGAGAGGCGATCGGCATCGTGACCGTGGTCTCGTTCATCGGCGGCTTCATCGGCATCTTCGCCCTGGGCGCCTTTGCCCCGCTGCTGTCGGATTTCGCCATCGGGTTCCAGCCGCGCGACTTCATGCTGCTGGCGATCATGGGCATCCTGCTGGTCGGATCGCTGTCGGGCGACAGCCTGGTCAAGGGCATCTTCGCGGGCGCCCTGGGCATCGGCGTGGGCGCGGTGGGCATGGACCCGCTGACCATCCAGGACCGGTTCGTCTTCGGCATCTCGGAACTGCGGGGAGGGATCTCGTTCGTGGCGGTGATGATCGGCCTTTTCGGCGTGTCCGAGGCGCTGATCCAGCTGCACAGCATCCACACCCCGGCCGTGCGTCAGAAGATCACCGGCATCATCCCCAGCTGGTCCAAGGTGCGTCGGCACCTGCCGCTTGGCCTGCAGACCTCGACCATCGGCACGGTCGTGGGGGCCCTGCCGGGCACCGGCGGCGACATCGCCGCGCTGATGGCCTATGACCATGCCAAGCGCGTCACCCGCAACCCCGAGACCCCCTTCGGCAAGGGCGCCATCGAAGGGCTGGTCGCCCCCGAGACCGCCAACAACGCCGCCGTGGGCGGGGCGTTCATCCCCATGCTGACGCTTGGCATTCCGGGCGACGCGGTCACCGCGATCATGATCGGCGCGCTGTTCATCCACGGCCTGAACCCCGGCCCGATGCTGATGATCGAACAGCCCGACATGTTCTGGTTCATCGTCAGCTCGCTGGCGCTGGCCAACGTGTTCATGCTGATCTTCGGCCTGACCGGGATCCGCCTGTTCGTGCGCATCGTCGAACTGCCGCGTACGGTCCTGCTGCCGGTCATCATGGTGCTGTCGATCGTCGGCGCCTATGCGGTCAACAACAGCCTGACGGATGTCTACTGGATGCTGGGCTTCGGCGTGCTGGGCTATTTCATGCGGCTTTACGGCTATCCGCTGGCGCCCATCATCCTGGGGGTAATCCTGTCGCGGCTTCTGGACGACAACTGGCGCCGGGCCATCATCAGCGAGCGCGAGGATTTCGGCGCGATGATGATGGGCATCTTCACCAGCCCGCTGTCGCTGTGCCTGTTCCTTGCGGTCGTGATGATCCTTGTCACCAACACGCCGTGGTGGGCCCGGCGGCGCGCCCGCAAGGCCTGAGCAATGAAAGACCTGACCATGACCGACACGATCCTGCTGGGCCTGATCGGCGACAACATCGCGGCCTCGCAGTCGCCCCGCCTGCACCGTCTGGCAGGCCTGCAGAACGGGCGCAGGGTGCGCTATGACAGCCTGATCCCCGCGGTCGAGGGGCTGGACTTCGACGCCCTGTTCGCCCGTTGCGCGGCGGGGGGCTATCGCGGCATCAACGTCACCTATCCCTACAAGGAGGTCGTGGCGGGCCGGCTGCGCATCGACGATCCGCTGGTCAGGGCGATCGGGGCCTGCAACACGGTGCTGTTCAACCCGGAGGGGCCGCGCGGCTTCAACACCGACTATTCCGGCTTTGTCGCGGCCTATCGGCGGGTGCGGGGCGAACGGGCGCCGGGGGCCGTGCTGATGATCGGCGCGGGCGGTGTGGGGCGCGCGGTGGCCTTCGGCCTGATCGCGCTTGGCGCGGCCGAGATCCGGCTGGCCGATCGCGACGCGGCCAAGGCCGACGGCCTGGCCGATGCGCTGCGCCGCGCCGCGCCGGGGCTGGTCGTGCGGACCGGCACCGATGCGGCGGCGCTGGCGCCCGGCGCGCAGGGGCTGATCAACTGCACCCCCGTCGGCATGGTCGGATATGGCGGCACGCCCTTGCCCGCCGATCTGATGGCGGGGGCGGAATGGGTCTTCGACGCGGTCTATACCCCGGTCGACACGCCGTTCCTGCGCGATGCGGGGGCGGCGGGTCTGGACGTCATCTCGGGATACGAGCTGTTCGTGGGGCAGGGCGTGGATGCCTGGGCCATCTTCACCGGCCTGCCCTTGGACGAGGCGCGCCTGCGCGACGATCTTGCGGCCGGGCGGGACGCGCCATGAAGACCTCGATCGCCACCGTGTCGCTGTCGGGCAGTCTGACTGCCAAGCTGGCCGCCATCGCCGAGGCCGGGTTCGACGGCATCGAGATCTTCGAGCAGGATTTCTTGGCCTCGGACTTCACCCCGGCCGAGGTCGGGCGCATGGTCCGCGATCACGGGCTGGAGATCACACTGTTCCAGCCTTTCCGCGACTTCGAGGGCCTGCCCGAACCGCATCGCAGCCGCGCACTGGCCCGGGCCGAACGCAAGTTCGACCTGATGAACCAGCTGGGCACCGACCTGATGCTGGTCTGCTCGACCGTCCATCCGGCGGCCATCGGCGGCATCGACCGCATGGCGCGCGATTTCCGCGACCTGGGCGATCTGGCGGCCCGCCACGGCATCCGCGTGGGCTTCGAGGCGCTGTGCTGGGGCCGCTTCGTGAACGACCACCGCGACGCCTGGGAGGTGGTGCGCCGCGCCGACCACCCGAATGTCGGCCTGATCCTGGACAGTTTCCACACGCTGGCGCGCCGGATCGACCCGGCCTCCATCCGGGCCATTCCGGGTGACCGGATCTTCTTCGTGCAGCTGGCCGATGCGCCGGCCATCGACATGGACCTGCTGTACTGGTCGCGGCATTATCGCAACATGCCGGGCGAGGGTGATCTGGACGTGACCAGCTTCATGCAGGCGGTCGCGGCGACGGGCTATGCCGGACCGCTGAGCCTTGAGATCTTCAACGACCAGTTCCGGTCGGGCCTGCCGCGCATGGTGGCCAAGGACGGGCATCGCAGCCTGATCGCGCTGATGGATCAGGTGCGGCGTGTCGAACCGGCGGCCGCCCCCGACCTGCCGCGCTTTCCCGCCCCGGCCCCGGTCGAGCGGATCGAATACATCGAATTCGCCACCAGCGCGGCCGAGGCCCCCGGGCTGGAGACGCTGCTGTCCAGCCTTGGCTTTGCGGCAGGGGGGCGCCATGTCTCCAAGCCGGTGACGGTCTGGCGTCAGGGCGGCGTGAACGTGCTGGTCAATTCCGACCCCTCGGGCTTTGCCCACAGCGCGTACGTGACCCACGGGACGACCGTGTCGGAAATTGCGCTGATGGTCCCCGATGCCCGCGCCGCGTATCAGCGCGCGACCGCGCTTCTGGCGCGGCCGCTGGTCCAGGAGACGCCGCCGGGACAGCTGGCGATTCCCGCGATCCGGGGCGTCAGCGGCAACGTGATCCGCCTGCTGGATGCCACGTCGGACCTGGCGGGCATCTGGCAGGTCGATTTCCGCGCGACGCCCGCGCAGGCCGGGGCCGGGATCACCGGGATCGATCATATCGGCCAGACCATGGCCTATGACGAGATGCTCAGCTGGTCGCTGTTCTATACGTCGATCTTCGACGCGCAGAAGGCGCCCATGGTCGATGTCGTGGACCCCGACGGGCTGGTGCGCAGCCGGGCGGTCCGGTCGGGCGGGCTGCGGGTGACGCTGAACGGGGCCGATGCGCGCCACACCCTGGCCGGCCGCTTCATCGAGGACAGCTTCGGCGCCTCGGTCCAGCATGTGGCCTTTGCAAGCGACGACCTGTTCGCCACTGCCGCCGCCTTGGCGGAACGCGGTTTCGCCACGCTGCGGATCGGCGCCAACTACTATGACGACATCCAGGCCCGGTTCGGGCTGGATCAGGGCTTCGTCGACCGGATGCAGGCGGCATCGATCATGTATGACGAGGATGAGGACGGACAGTTCTTCCAGTTGTACAGCGAACCGCGCGCCGACGGCTTTTTCCTTGAGATCGTCCAGCGGCAGGGCAACTATGCGGGCTATGGCGCGCCCAATGCCCCGTTCCGCATCGCCGCGCAGAAACGCGCCGCCCGTCCCGCCGGAATGCCGCGCCACTAGCGTCGCGGCGGCCGCGGCTCACGGGCGTCAGCGCAGTGCGACGTTGCGCAGCAACTGGATCTGCGTGACCGTCTCGACCACCCGATAGGTGGTCGCGCGGTTGCGATGCAGCACCGTGAGCGAGGTCAGGCCACCCACCGTTTCGTGCGTTTCAAAGTCCGTGTCGCGGTCGAAATCGATGGCCCGCGGTTGCAGCGTGTCGGGATCGGTCAGGATCATTCGGGGCATGGCATGTCCGTCTTCGCAAAGGCTGGGCACTGTCGGTCGGCGCAGGTAAACTACATCGTTCATCCTTTGGTTGCATCATGCCAGCCCAGATCAGCCGATTTTCGCCGCTGCCCGATCCTTGGACAGATCAATAGGTGACCGTGACCACGACGGTATCGGAATAGGCACCGGGCGGGGGCGTCGGCTGCGGGGGCACGCGGCCATGGACCGTCACGGCGCGCGAGACCCCGGTCCCCGCATCCGTCGTGGCCAGGCCGTCCGCGATCAGCCCCCATGGCTGCGTCCGGGCCGCGTCGCGATACAGCTGATAGCCCACGCGATGGCCTGCCAGATCGCGCATCTGCCGGCCGCCGATCCCCGCCGCCTGCAACCCGTGACCCAGCCCCAGGCTGTAGCTGGTTCCCGCGGTGCAGGTCACGCGGACCTGGCTGGTCGCATCGACCGGCCGGTCCAGCAGGCCATGCTGGCCAAAGTCCAGATCGTCGGCGACGACGCGGCAGTTCGGGCGGACCTGGGCCTGCACCATGAAGGTGAACCCGGTGACGCGCGTGGTGCATCCCCCCAGAAGCGGCGGCCGGCACGTCTCGGTCGTGGCGCGGACATCCAGCGGCTGACGCGAAAAGGTCGCGCTGTAAGCACCCGGCACGGCCGCGTTCTGCGCGCCGGGGACGCGGGCATAGACCGGCACGTTCATGCCTGTCGTCGTCAGCAGCGACAGGACCGAACTGCCCGTCAGGACCACGGGCTGCCCGCCATGCGTTCCCTGACTTCCTCCGAAGATCGTCGTGTGGGTCGGGTTCTGGTACAGGTCATAGGCCAGGCTGCTGCCCGACGGCCCCCCAAGGCGGCGCAGGCTGCCGAACAGGCCAGCCGAACCGTCGCCCAGTTCGATCGTCACCGTGATCGAATTCAGCAGCCCCAGGAAGGTCGAGCAGTTGACCGCGATGTTGCCCGTGGCGGTGGTCGGGCTGCTGCCCAGGACGTCGACGGGCCCCAGCACGATGTTGCTGGCCGAGAAGGTGCAGCTTTGCGCCCGGGCCGGCGCGGCCAACCCAAGGGTCAGCAGACCTGCGATCAGGAACAGCAGGATAGCACGCGGGAAGGGGGCAGTGGTCATAGGCATGGCACCTTCTGCAGATGGGTCAGCACACCGGGTTCGTCGACATAGGCGACCTCGGCGCGGCAGCGCCGCCCGTCTGGATAGGACACCGCGATCACGTTGATCTCCTGCATGCCGGACAGGAACGTCTCTCCGTCAAATCCGACCAGGTTGTCACCGCCGTCATCGTTCAGCACCACCCGTCCCCCGACCTCCAGCGGCTGGCCCTGGCCGTCGACCAGCCCGATCAGCGCCTCGCGCGTGCTGGTCTGCACGCCGAAGGTGACCGTCGCCCCCGACCGGTGGGCCGGGCGGACGACCCGCTGCGTGGCATCGGCGGCCGCATCCAGCGGCAGCCCAAGCGGGTCGATGGAGATCGCGTTGCCCTCGTAGGCGCGCAGGTCGGGGACCAGGATGCGGCCCGACCGCCCGGTGCGGCCGACGGTGCGGTTCTCGGCGCTGACCTCGACCCCGGGGGCGCCGGCATCGACGACGGCAAAGGCGTCCTGGACCGGGCGCGACAGAAAGACGCCACCGCCCGACGCGACGATGGCACCGTCGACCCGCAGGCCCACGGCCTGGGCGCCCGACTGGCTGCGCGCCGCGACCTCGACCCGACCCAGCTGGTTCTCGTATCCCGCATCGGCCCGGATCGAGCGCCCGTCCCCCTGGTCCGCCTGCACCCGCCAGTTCCAGCGCGGGATGTCGCCCGCGCTTTGACCGCTGATCTGCGCATAGTGACGCCATCCGCCCTGGCGGCGTTCGGACTGCATCCCGGCATAGTGCCGGGTTCCCAGGGGGATCTGCAGCTGGACCCCCGCGGTCGTGTCGCGCCGCGATCCGCGCAGCGATGTCGCGCTCAGCGTCACGCTGCTGTCGCCCCACAGCCTCCGGCTGAAGGACAGGCCCAGGGCGGTTTCGCGTGCGACCGGGCCGGGCGCACGGATGTCGGAAAGAAACAGGCTGGCGCCGCTGCCGATCCGGCTGTCCAGCGGCATCGCCAGGCTAACCTGGGCGATCTGGCGGGGAAAATCGTATCGGTCGGTGCGCGCGCCCCGTGGGGTGGCCGACACGGCGGCGACGTCATCGAACCGCCCTTGGGTCCGCATCAGGCGGCCTGACAGGGCGGCAGAGCCGATCGACAGGCTGGTCGACAGATCCAGCAGCGCGCCGCTGCCCCTGTCGGACCGGCTGCCGGCCAGGCCAAGGCTGGCCGTGCCCAGATGGCCGATCCGGACCACCGCCCCCGCCCCCGCCATCTGCAGGCCGCGCCCCCCTTCGGCATGGGCCGACAGGGTCAGCGCGTCGGTCATGCCATAGCGCAGCGTGCCCACGCCGAAGATGTCGTCGCCATAGCGATCGCCTGGCGTGCCGATGCCCAGCCTGGGCCGCCCCACGGACAGCGCGAAATCGGCAAGCCCCGGTTTCAGCAGCAGGTCCGACATCAGGAAGGGCAGATCGACCTGCGTCTCGCGGCCCGTCACGTCGCGCACGACGACGTGCGCCACCCCCGACCCCCCGCTCAAGGGCAGGTCGCGGATGCTGAACGGGCCGGCGGGCACCTCGGCGGAATAGGCCCTGATCGAATCCGAGAAGACCTCGACCGTCGAGGGCAGGGCGGCGCTGCCCTCGAACCCGGCCAGCGGGATCGTGATCAGATCGGGCTGCAGGCCGAAATTGCGCTCGACCATCGCGCCGCCCATGCGGACCGGCCTGGCCCAGGAGGGACCGCGTGACGCGATGTCCCCGACCTGGACCTGCATCGCGCGCCCGGGGAACGAACTGCGCCAGCTCGTCTCCAGCCGCCGGTACCGGTGCGATCCGTCCCCGTCCGGCGCGACGACGAATGCGTGGTTCAGCACCCCCAGGGGCATGAACAGCCGCCCGTCGACGCTGCCCGAGACCAGCTGGCCGCCGGCTCCCGCATCGCCGCGCCAGGTCTCGACGTTCAGCCCATAGTTCAGCACCACGCCATAGCCCTGATCGACCGCGGGTCCGGCATCTTCGCCGGGCGGGGTGTCCTCTGCCGGGGTACCGGCGTCAAGTTCGTGGGGCGCTGCGATGTCGGGCGGGACGATGAAGCGGATCGTCTGGTCGGGCGCGACCAGGCGCCAGCCAAGGCCGGGGATCTGGTCCAGCCTGACCTCTCCGGTCACGGCATCACCGGCCAGGATGCCGCTGGTGCGCAGGTCCTCGGCATCCGCGCTGAGGACGCCGTCGCCCACGTCGGTGAAGCGGGCGATCAGGTTCCTGGGCTGGCCGTTCACGAACACCTCCAGGTACAGGTCCTGCCCCGCCTCGGGTGGCGGGATGTCCTGGGCCCCCGCCGGTCCGCAGCACAGCGACGCAAGGACGGTCATGGCCAGCCACCCTCGGCCGATGCGCTCAGCGCATGGGGACATCGACGTCCAGCGCCCCCATGTTCGTCGCGGCCGACAGCCGCGCCGAACCGCCCAACTGCCCCGCCGGCACGATCGGCCATTCCATCGACGATCCGCCCAGCACGTATCCCAGCAGGCCGGGATGGCGCACCGTGGCGCCATTCGGCGCGCTCAGTGTGACGTCGGCGATGCGCAGGCGGCTGTCGCCGGTGTTCTGGGCCACCAGATGGGTCGCGCCCCCCGATCGGCGCAGCGACCAGCGGACATCGGCGGATCGTACCCCGGCATCGGCAAAGAACACCGGGATGCGCAGTTCGGTGGCAAAGGCCACGGCGCCCGCCTGTCTGCGCGACTGGTCGGGGATCTCGTTCAGGACGACGCGATAGGCCTCTTCTCCGCTGACCGGGGTGCGCGCGACGCGGACGACGCGGATCGTCTGCGTCGCACCGGGCGCAAGCTGGATCGCGGGCGGGCTGACCACGACATCCGCGCTGCGTTCCAGGCTGTCCTGGGCGCCGGGCTGCAGCCAGCGGAAGACGCGCGACTGGACGGTGATCGGCCGGCTGCCGTCGTTGCGCAGGGTCAGGGTGGTCGCCGCCCCGGGCGCCGGAACCTCCAGCAGCACCGGAGAGACCCTCAACCCCTGCGCCGTGGCCCCCACCGCCAGGCCAAGCGACATCGACACGGCCAGAAGGCCGCCTGCAAGAAATCCACGCATGGTCTGGCCTTTCAGTAAGTGACGGTCACCGTGACGGTATCGGTATAGGTTCCGGGGGCAGGCGTCGCCTGTGCCAGGACCCGGCCGAAGACCGTGAAGGATTGCGCGTCGCCCGTCCCCGTCGCCGGCTGGGTGTCCGCGCCCACGGCATTGCCCCAGTTCGTCACCCGCCCGGCATCCTGGAACAGGGCATAGGCGATCGTCTCTCCGCCCGATGTCATCTGGCGTACGCTGGTCGTGGCCCCTGCGCCCAGCCCTTCGTTCAGGCCGATGTCATAGGGGGTGGTGTCGGTGCAGGTGACCTCCATCGTGGCCGTGGCATCGACATCCGTGCCAAGCACGCCCTGGGTCCCGAAATCCAGCGTCTCGGTCGAGGTGATCTCGCATTCGGCGACGATGGTGATCCGGACGTCGAAGCTGTCCGTCGTCACCGTCTGCGCCAGGGGCGCCGTCGCCGAAAAGGCGATCACGGCCAAGATCGTCGGAAAAATTTCCTGTGTCATGATGGTTCATATGCTCCAAAATTCGAGAACGCCGATCCGAAGTTTTGCAGACTAAGCAAAAAGCACATCTTAAAGGTGTATTAAGAAGTATCGGGCACAGTGATTTCGTGTCAAACTAAACCTTCCAGTGTGTAACCTTGATTTTGCGCAAATTCCCCATATCCGCGGATCGTCCTGCGGACCCATGCCTTACCCCTGGCCGCGGCGGTCATTGCCGTCTCAGTCCGGGTATCGAAAGAATTCGGTCATGACCTTGAACTGGAAACGTGCGGGTGACCCTGGCGCCGGGTCCGCCGCCGCAGATGGCACCCCGCGACGGGACATGTCCGGCATGGACGTTCCGCCAACTGATTCGGGCCTGATCCGTCTTTACGAAAACGGCGTGCTGCGTCCGACGCGGACGCCCGTCTTCGACCGCGTCGTCGAGCAGGCGCGGCGAATCTTCTCATGCCAGGCCAGCCTGCTGACGATCATCGACGAGGCGAACGACCGCCAGTTCTTCAAGGCCGAGGCGGGCCTGATGCTGACCGCGGACGAGGATCGCGTCACGTCGCTTGCCTATTCCTTCTGCCGGATCGTCGTCGCGAATTCCGCGCCGCTGGTCATCGCGGATGCCCGGATCGATCCGCGGTTCAGCGGGCATCTTGCCATCGGCAGGTTCGGCGTGGTCGCCTATCTGGGCGTGCCGGTCAAGGACGAGACGGGGAGGGCCATCGCCGCCCTCTGCGTGGCCGAAAGCAGGCCGCGGGACTGGACGTCGGCCAATGTCGAGGTGCTGCAGGCCTTTGCGGAAGGTGTCTCGACCCAGATCAAGACGATGGTCCTGTCCGAACGGATGCGGACCGCCATCGGTCAGGAACCGGGCGGCGCCTCGGCCCTGCCACAGCCGACCAGCGCGGTCCTGACCTATCACCACGCCCCCGACGGGACCGAGACGATCGACGCCGCGACTGCGGAGACGGAGCAAATCTGGGGCATCCCGGCCGCCGAATACATGGCGCGGTTCGGCGATGTCTTCGCCTTCTGCATGGTCGAGGATTACCCGCTGGCCCGCGCATCGTTCGGAAACTCTGCCGCCGGGATGATCCCCTGGCACCATCGCTGGCGCATCCGCCTGCCTGACGGTCAGGTCAAGTGGCTGGAGGGGCATGGGCTTCCCGCATCCGGTCGGAACGGCGGGCTGACATGGGACTGCACGATCAACGACGCGACCCGCCTGACATCCTGACGTCCCGCGGGCCGGTCACGCTGCATCGTCGCGGGCCAGCAGATAGCAATCCATGATCCAGCCATGCGCCGCCCGGGCGGCGGCGCGTGCCGCCTCGATCCGTGGTCCGGCCTCGGTCAAGGGGCCCGCCTCCAGCAGTTGTTCGGGCATGCCCAGGTAGGCGCCCCACCAGATCTGCAGGCCCTGAGGGGGCAGCGTCGCAAAGGCGCAGGTGCCGTCCAGCATCACCACGACCCGGTCGACGTCATTGGGAAAGCCCTTGTCGCGAAGCCGCCGTCCGGTGGTGATCCGCACCTCGGATCCCAGGGCGTTCAGTGGAATGGCATGGGCAGCGCACAGGGCCTGGATCGCGGTGATTCCCGGGATCACCCGTGCGCGCCAGTCCAGACGCGCGGCAATGCGCAGGCTGCTGTCATAGAGCGACGGGTCGCCCCAGACCAGCATCGCCACCGCCCCGCCCTGCGGCAGCGCCGCCGCGACGGCCCCCGCCCAGACTTGCGCGATGGCATCATGCCATCGGTCGACGGCCTCCAGATAGGGCCGGTTTGCATCGCGCACCGGCAGGTCGATCTCGGCCACGGCGCCGCCGGGGCGGTGGCGGTCCACCATCGCGCGGCGCAGATGGGCCAGATCCTCCTTCCCGGCGCCCTTGCGGGGGATCAGGACCAGATCGGCCTCCTGCAGGGCGCGGACGCCCTGCAGGGTCAGGTGGTCGGGATGGCCCGTGCCGGCCCCGATCAGCACCAGATCGATCATGCGTAGAGCCGTGGCGTCACCAGCCCGCTGCCGCGCAGGCCGCGCGCCGCCTTGGCGCCCGCCAGCACGGCCAGATCGACCAGCGGCTCGACCACGATGACCAGCAGATAGGCCGCGCCGAAGGACAGGACCCCCGCCGTCGCACCGGCGCCCTGACCATAGAACGCCCAGAACGCGACCCAGGCCACGATGCCCCCCTGATAGGCCGCCGACAGCGCCAGCGCCTGGCCATAGCGCAGGTCCACATAGGCGGTGTCCGGCGCAATCACCCGCCGCGCCACCGCCGCGACCACGAACAGCGGCACCAGCAGCGTGGTCACGTTCATCCCGTATTGCGGCAGATCGAACGGCGCGAAGAACAGTCCCTGGATCAGCAGGCCCAGGGCCAGCCCGATCGCCGCCGGCGCCGCGCCCAGGATCAGGAACAGCGTCGATCCCAGGATCAGGTGCACCTCGGACACGCCTACGGGCGCGGTGGGCAGGACCTGGAAGAACACGAAGGTCGCGGCCGTCGCCAGCGCCCCGCGCGCCGCCAGCGACGCCCCGCCCTGCGCGCGCAGGGCCTGGGCCGCCAGCCTCAGCGCGTAAAGCCCGGCCGTGGCGGCCGTGGCATAGCCCAGTATCAGCTTGGCGCCGGTGACGACGCCCTCTTCGATATGCATGTCATCCTCCTGTGGCCGTCCACCCGACGGCATGGGGTTGCCTGACATGGCCGGTTTCCTGGCTTGCGGGTCCGGGCGCGGCGTCGGCCTTCCCGGATCGCTCCAGTGGCATGGGTGACGCGCGCTCTCCGCATACAGTCGCGGGGGCGGCCGGGGCTTCGGGTGCCGCGATTGGGTCCACCCTTCCCCGTTCCCGATGAAGCCCGGCGTTTCACGCCTGACGGGCACCATTCAGACGGTCAGATAGACGGGATCGCAGGGCCTGCGTCAAGTCGCGGCCGGGGCGATCAGGTGAAAGAACGTGCCGGACACATGCCCGCTCCCGGACATCGTCCGGTGACTGCCGGTTTCCTCCACCGCGGCGCCGGTCGCGTCGGTCACGCGCGCCAGGGGCGCATCGGGCTGGGACAGGATCGAGGCATAGTGGAATTCATGCCCCCGCAGCGCCGTGCGACCCAGTCCCGGCAGGGCGGTCAGCGGATCGGCGCGGCGGTACCCCAGATGCATCCGGCGTTTAGCATAGCTGGTCTCCAACCCCAGCAGCCCCAACATCTGGTGTCGTTTTCCATCGGCATCCACCAGGCCTGCCCCAAGCGCCATGTATCCCCCGCATTCTCCATGCACCGGCCGCGTGCCCGCAAAGCGGTGCATGGCCGCGCGGAACCCGTCGCAGGCGGCCAGCCGGGGCGCGTGCAGCTCCGGGTAGCCCCCCGGCAGCCAGCAGCAATCGGCGCTGTCATCCGGCCCCTGATCCGCCAGTGGCGAGAACGGCAGGATCGTGGCCCCCGCGCGCCGCCACGCCTCCAGCACATGCGGATAGACGAAGCTGAAGGCCGCGTCGCGGGCCAGCGCGATCCGCCCGCCGGGCGGCGTCAGCGGACGCGGCGCGGGGGGCCTCGGGCAGGGCGCGATGGGCGGCGGCGGCGATGATCGCCTCCAGGTCGCAATGCGCCGCGATGAAATCGCCCGCATGGTCCAGGATGGCTTGCAGGCCCGCCGTCTCCTCGGCCTGGATCAGGCCCAGATGACGCTCGGGTAGGGTGATGGTGCCCTGACGCGGCAGGCTGCCCAGGACGCGGATGCCCGCCTGATCCATCCCCTCGCGGATCAGCCGGTCATGGCGCGGCGAGGCCACGCGGTTCAGCACCACCCCCGCAAAGGGCAGATCCGGGCGCAGCGTGGCAAAGCCCCGCGCCGTCGCCGCCGCCGATTGCGCCTGCCCGCTGACATCCAGGATCAGCACCACCGGCCAGCCCATCATCTGGGCGATCTCGGCGCTGGAGCCGATGCCGGTTTCCCCCTTCGTCGCGACCCCGTCGAACAGGCCCATCGACCCCTCGGCCAGGACCAGATCAGCGTTCGGCTGGCCGGTCGCATGGGCGATCAGCCGCCCCGGCTCCATCGCCCAGGCATCCAGGTTGAAGCTGGCCCGCCCCGAGGCCGCCAGGTGGAACCCCGGATCGATGTAGTCGGGCCCCGACTTGAAGGGCTGCACCACCAGCCCGCGCCTGCGCAGCGCGGTCAGCAGGCCCAGCATCAGCATCGTCTTGCCGGTCCCGGATGCGGGGGCCGAGATCATCAGGCCCGGGGTCAAGGGGCGCGTCATTCCGGAAACCTCGGCGCGTCACCCACGGGCCGATAGCGGCGGTCGTAATCCGCGGCGTAAAGACGGCTGTCCTCGAACCCCTCGCCCGCCAGCGCGGGCCCGACCAGGATCAGCGCGGTGCGGTCGATGCCCTGCGCGTCCACGGTGGCCAGCGTCGCGCGGATCACCCGCTGCTCCGGCCAACTGGCCCGCCAGACCACCGCCACCGGGCAGTCCGGCCCATAATGCGGGGTCAGATCGGCCACCACCCGGTCCAGCGCGTGGATCGACAGGTGGATCGCCAGCGTCGCCCCGGTCGCGGCAAAGGCCGCCAGCGTCTCGCCCGCGGGCATGGTCGAGGCGCGGCCCGGCGTGCGGGTCAGCACCACGGATTGCGCCAGGCCCGGCAGGGTCAGCTCGGCCTGCAGCGCGGCGGCGGCGGCGGCGAATGACGGCACGCCGGGCGTCACGTCGAAGGGGATGTCCAGCGCCCGCAGGCGGCGGATCTGTTCGCCCATCGCGGACCAGACCGACAGATCGCCCGAATGCAGCCGCGCCACGTCCTGGCCCGCGGCATGGGCGGTGGCGATCTCCTCCATGATTTGGTCCAGCGACAGGGGCGCGGTGTTCACGATCCGCGCACCGGGCGGGCAATGGGAGAGCAGCGCGGCAGGCACCAGCGACCCGGCATAGAGGCAGACCGGGCAGGCCGCGATCAGGTCGCGGCCGCGGAGCGTGATCAGGTCGGGCGCGCCGGGGCCTGCGCCGATGAAATGGACGGTCATGGAACCTCTGCGATGGCGATGGTGACGGGACCGAAGGTCCTGCGCGGATGGGTCAGGCGGCCGCCCGCCCCAATGACGGCGGCCTCGGCCACCGATCCGGTGCCGAAGGCGGCCAGGATTCGGGGCGATTGCGTGGGCGTGGCGATGCCCGCCACGGCGACCAGATGCAGCGGCAGGTCGCGCGTATGGGCCAGCGGGCGCAGTTCGGTCGCGCGTTCCGGGATGGTGGCCAGCGCGTCGGCACCGCCCGCGGCCTCCAGCGCGGCCAGCAGGGCGGGCAGGGGCGTGCCGGGGCGGCAGCCTATTCCGGCGATGCGCATGTGACGCTCCATTGCACGATCGGGCGGGCGGGGGTCCAGCCGCGCATCCCCCCCAAGGGGGTGGCCTCGGCGATGTCGATGCGCAGCAGGCGACCGCCGTGATCCGCGTGGCAGCGGGTCAGCAGCGACTCCGTCTCCAGCGTCACGGCATTGGCGACCAGTCGCGCGCCGGAGGGCAGGCGGGCCCACAGCGCCTCCAGCAGCGCCTGCGACGCGCCGCCGCCGACAAAGACCGCATCGGGGGTGCCGGGCGGCAGCGCCTCGGGGGCCGACCCTTCGATCACCGTGACCCGCCCGCCCAGACCGAAGGCGTCCAGATTGGCGCGGATGGTGGCGATGCGATCCGCGCGCGGCTCGACCGTCACGGCGCGGCCCCCGGCCAGAGCCCATTCCACTGCGACCGAGCCCGAGCCGCCGCCAATGTCCCACAGAACCTCTCCCGGGCGCGGGGCCAGCGCGGCCAGCGTCAGCGCGCGGATGGGCGATTTGGTGATCTGCCCGTCATGGGTGAACAGCGCATCAGCCCGGCCCGGCACCGCGGGCAGGCCGAAGCCGCGAGGCAGGTCCGCCCCGTCGATGGCCACCGCCACCGGTGCGGCGCAGGTCAGCGCGAACCCATCGGCGCGGGTGGTGCGCACCCGTTCAGACGGCCCGCCAAGACGCTCCAGCACCGTCAGCCGCGCCGCTCCCGCGCCTGCGGCGACCAGCCAATCGGCCAGCGCGGCGGGCGCGTCGCCATCGCGCAGCGTCGCGATGATTTGGCAACCGCGCGCCAGATGCGGGCGCAGCCGCGCGAAGGGCGCAGCATGCAGGCCCAGGGTCACCACCTCCTCCAGCCGCCAGCCAAGGCGCGCGGTGGCCAGAGACAGCACCCCCGGCGCGGGCAGGGCGTGCCATTCGTGGGGCTCCAGCACGGCGGCGATGCTGCCCCCCGCGCCGCACCAGAAGGGATCGCCCGAGACCAGCGCCGCCACCCGCCGCCCCCGCAGCGCCAGAAGCGGCGCCAGGTCGAAGGGCACCGGCCAGGCCCGCCCCCGCGCGCCCACCCCCGCCAGCGCCAGGTGGCGCGGGCCGCCAAAGATGACCTCGGCCGCCTCCAGCGCGCGCAGGCTTGCGCCGGGCAGGCCGTCCGGTCCATCTTCGGTGATCCCGATGATCGTCAGCCAAGGGTCAGACATGCGACGCATCCTGCTGCTGGGCGGCACAAGTGAGGCCAGCCGCCTGGCCGCCCTGCTGGCCCGCGCCGGTGTCGCGGCGGTCTTCTCCTATGCCGGACGGACGGAGGCGCCCATCGCCCAGCCCCTGCCCACCCGGATCGGCGGCTTCGGTGGGGCCGAGGGGATGGCGCGATACCTGCGTGATCACGACATCGGCGCGGTGGTCGATGCGACCCATCCCTTCGCAGCCCAGATCAGCCGCAACGCGGATGCCGCCTGCCGCGCGGCGGGGGTGCCGATGCTGATGCTGCGCCGCCCGCCTTGGCCGGTCGATCCCGGTTGGCAGCGCGTCCCCGACATCGCGGGCGCGGTCGCGGCGCTGCCTTGCGCGCCGACCGGCGTCTTTCTGGCCATCGGCAAGCAGACCTTGGCGCCCTTTGCCGCCCTGCCGCATCGCTGGCTGTTGCGGCTGGTCGATGCGCCCGATGCGCCCCCCTTGCCCGGCGCGCAGGTGGTGCTGGCCCGCGGCCCCTTCACGGTCGCGGGCGACCGGGCGCTGATGCAGGCGCATGGCATCACCCATCTGGTCGCCAAGAACAGCGGCGGTGCGGGGGCCAGCGCAAAGTTGGACGCGGCGCGTGATCTGGGCGTGCGGGTCGTGTTGATCGACCGACCGGCCGCGCCGGACCGGCCGCAGGTCGCCACACCGGAACAGGCGCTGGACTGGCTGCATCAGACCGCCCCCCGCGGGGTATAGACCCACCGGCCCACGCGCCGTGTGGCGCGGTTGCCGACCAGCACGACGGTGCGCATGTCGGCCATGTCGGGCGTGGCCTCGGCCAGCGTGACCACGCGCAGCGCCTCGTCCGGCGTGGTGACGGCGCGGGCAAAGATCATCAGGCGTTCGGGTTCGCATTCCTCGTGCAGCACCTCCAGCACGCGGGCGAAGCCTGCGGGGCGGCTGGCCGAGCGCGGGTTGTAGAAGGCCATCGCGAAATCGCCCCGCGCAGCATGGCGCAGACGGTGTTCGATCAGCGCCATGGGCTTGAGGTTGTCCGACAGGTTGATGGCGCAGAAATCATGGCCCAAAGGCGCGCCGGCCCGCGCCGCCGCCGCCAGCATTGCGGTGATGCCGGGCAGGATGCGGATGTCGGGGTCGGTGCCCGCGCCCTCCAGCGCCTCGAACAGGGCGGAGGCCATGGCGAAGACGCCCGGATCGCCGGACGACACGATCACCACCCGCGCACCGCCTTCGGCAAGCGACAGCGCGTGGCGGGCGCGGTCCAGCTCCACCCGGTTGTCGCTGGCATGCAGCGTCAGGCCGGGCCGCGCCGCCACCCGCGCGACATAGGGGATGTAGCCGATCACGTCGGTCGCCTGGTCCAGCGCGGCGGCGACCTCGGGGGTCACCATGGCGTCCGACCCCGGCCCCAGCCCCGCGACGGTGATCCAGCCGCTCATTCCGCCACCCGCGCCATGGGGCGCCGTCCATGGCCATGGACCAGCAGGATCGCGAAATAGGGGCAGTCGTCATCGGCCACCTCGCGCAGCGCCACGATGCGCTGGCCGGGCATGGTGCCGCGTTCGATCAGCCAAGCGTCGGCCAGACGTCCGGACGCCGCCAGCGCGCGGCGCAGCTTGGGCAGGTTGCGGCCCGTCTTCATCACCACCAGCGCGTCGCTGCCTTGCATGTGGCGGATCAGGTCCGCCTCGGGCAGGGTGCCCATCAGCACGGTCAGCACGTCGTCGCCCCAGGTCATGGGCTGACCCACCGCGTTCCAGCAGCCGACCATGCCGGGAATGCCGGGGATCACCTCAACCTGGGCCAGTCCGGTCAGCCGCACCTGCAGATGCATGAAGCTGCCGTAGAGGAACGGATCGCCCTCGCACAGGACCACCACATCCTCGGTCTGGGCCAGCTGCGCCAGACGCGCGGCCCAGAGATCATAGAACCCCGCCAGCGCGTCGTTGTAATCGGGATGATCGAAGGGGATCTCGGTCGTGACCGGGTATTCCATCGGATATTCGACCGCATCCGGGGCCAGCATCCCCTGCACGATGCGCCGCGCCTGACCGGGGCGGCCGGGTTTGCGGAAATAGGCGACGTGGCGCGCGGCGCGCACCGCCCGGTCGGCCCGGACCGAGATCAGGTCTGGATCACCCGGCCCCAGACCTGCGCAGATGATGCGTCCCATCATTCCCTCCGGCTGGCCAGCGCGTTGATCGCGGCGACGGTGATGGCCGACCCGCCCAGCCTGCCGCGCACCACGACAGACGGTGCGGGCGGCGCGGCCATCAGCGCGTCCTTCGACTCCGCCGCGCCGACGAAGCCCACGGGGCAGCCGATGATCGCGGCGGGGCGGGGGCAGGCGGGGTCCTCCAGCATGTTCAGCAGGTGAAACAGCGCGGTGGGCGCATTGCCGATGGCCACGACCGCGCCCGCCAGATGCGGCCGCCACAGCTCCAGCGCGGCGGCGCTGCGGGTGTTGCCCAGGTCGCGCGCCATGTCCGGCACACGCGGGTCGCGCAGGGTGCAGATCACCGCGTTGTCCGCAGGCAGGCGGGCGCGGGTGACGCCCTCGCTGACCATATGCGCGTCGCAGAGGATTGGCGCACCGGCGGCCAGCGCCGCGCGGGCGGCGGTCGCCATGCCGGGGGTGAAGGCCACGTCGCGTTCCAGCCCCACCAGGCCCGCTGCATGGATCATGCGGACGACGACGGGTTCCTCATCCGCGTCGAAACGCACCAGATCGGCCTCGGCCCGGATGGTGGCGAAGGACTGGCGATAGATGGCGGCGCCGTCCCTTTCGTAGTCATGGGGCATCACAGAACCTTCGGCAGTTGATCGGGGTGCAGGCCGCGCAGGGCGGCGGGGTCATGGGCGCGGCCATGGCGGATCAGGTCGAACCCCTCGGGCGTCGCGGTCAGCGTGAGGTCGGCGGCGCGCGGCCAGCCGCAGCCCTTGGCGCAGCCGCTGACATGCAGCACGGCATCCGGCGGGATCAGCGGCGCCAGCGCCCGCGCCAGGGGGCGCGTCGCGGCCTGTCCCTGCGGGCAGGCGGGCGCGCCGGGACAGGCGCGCAGACGGTTGCGCGGATCGCGGGGGTCCAGGATCAGCCCTTCCAGCGCGGGAAGGTGGCGGACCCCCTCGACCAGCAGCATCCGCCACGGCGTCAGGCGCAGCAGTGCCAGGCGCCCAAGGCGACGCAGCGTATCGGGGGCGATCTGGCCGAATTCCAGCGCGATCAGCAGGCCTTGCGGATGCGGCCCCGGCTGCGGCGGCGCGGCGGGCCGGGGGGCGGGCAGGGTGGCGCCGGGGGGCTGCACCCGCGCGGTCAATGCGGCCATGCGGCCCCGCCCGTCGGGCGCGCCGCCCCGGTCCAGGAACCAGCCGGCCAGTGCCAGCGCGTCCTGCGGCCCGTGATAGGGTGCGGCGCGGTCCATGCCGTCGGCGCGGAGCGTCGGGCCTGCCTCGATGCGGATATCGGCGGGGTCTCGGGTCAGCACCGGCGCGGGACCGGTATCGACCGCAAAACCGAACTTGGCGGGCAGGGCCAGGTCGCTGGCCGCCAGCGCCGCCGCCAGATCGGCGGCCAGCGCATCGGCCACGGCATCCGCGAAGGGCGTGACCAGGATGTTGCGGCGCGTCTCGGTGGCGATGTCGGGGTCGATCAGGCCGTGCGGGCGCAGCGCCGCGATCAGCGGCGCATGGGTCGCGGGCCTGACCCCGCGCAGCTGCAGGTTGGCGCGGCCGGTCAGTTCGATCACGCCGTTGCCATGGGTCTGGGCGGCATCGGCGATGGCCTGGGCCTGGGCCGCGTCAAGACGCCCGCCGGGGGGGCGGATACGTACCACCCACCCGTCGCCGGACTCCATCGGCTGCAGCGCGCCGGGGCACCAGCCGCGGATCATGACAGCCCCGCCATGATCGAGTTTCGCCGCGTGACCCACAGACCGGCATCGTGCAGCCGCTGGAACAGATCGCGCATCGCGGCCAGGGCGGCGGGGTTGGCCTGTTCCATGAAATCCACGATCTCGGGGCGGCCCAAGGTCGCCTGATGATAAAGGTCGAACAGATGCGCGGGCACCGCGCCCGCCAGATGGGCAAAGGCCGCCATGTGGTCCAGCGTCGCCGCGATCTCGGCCGCGCCCCGGTATCCATGTGCGGTCATCGCATCGGCCCAGGCCGGATCGGCGGCACGCGAGCGGGTGGTGCGGGCGATCTCCTCGGTCAGGGTCCGGGCGCGGGGCGGTCGGGTTGCGTGGCGTCCAGATGGTACAGGCTGGCCCGGCCGCCGATCCGCGCCATGGCGGCGGCAAAGCCCCCTTCATGCGCGGCATAGTCGGCGGCCAGCAGCAGATCCGTCTCGGGCAGGTCCTGCGCGTGGACAAAGCTGTCGGCGCGGGTCAGCCGCGCCTCCAGCGCGTCGCGGGCCTCATGGCTGGCGCCATCCGCACCGATGGCCCAGCTGGAGGCCGCGATCCAGGCCTCGCCCGCGGCCTGACGCGCGGCATCGGTAAATTCCGTGGGCGCGGTGCCCATGCCCAGCCCGTATTGTCCCGGCTGCGGGCCGAAGACCCGTGCGCCCCCGGCATAGGGGTTCTGATCCGCCGCCTCGTCCCGCGCGGCCAAGGCAGCGGCCCCGGTCTGAAACAGCTGCGCCAGCACCGGGAACACATCGCGGAAGAGGCCCGACACGCGCAGCGTCACGTCGACGCGCGGGCGGCCCAGCAGGGCCAGCGGCAGGACCTCGACCCCCGAGACCCGGCCGGACCCGGCATCCCAGATCGGCTTCAGCCCGGCCAGATGCAGGGCCATGGCGAACTCCTCTCCGGCGGTGCGCATCGTCGCGCTGCCCCAGAGGTCCACGACCAGCCCGCGCGGCCAGTCGCCGTGATCCTGCAGGTGGCGGCGCAGCAGCTCCTCGGCCAGCTTCACCCCCTGCGCATGGGCCGAGGGGGTGGGCACGGCGCGCGGGTCCACGCTGTAGAGGTTGCGCCCGGTGGGCATCACGTCCGACCGCCCCCGATTGGGCGAACCCGACGGCCCCGGCGCAACGAACCGCCCGGCCAGCGCGGCCATCAGCCCGTCGCGTTCGGCCTGACCGCAGACGCCGCTGCCCCAGACATGCAGCCCCTCTCCGTACTGGCTTTCCTTGATGTCGCAGACGAAGCGGTCGATTCGGGTGATCGCCTCGGCGGCGCTGGCGTCGGGGGGGATGCCCAGATCGGCCTCGACCCCCAGGGCGCGCGCCTCGTCCCGGATTGCGGCGATCAGGCGGTCGCGACGCGCGGGGTCCAGCCCGTCGGCGGTGGAATATTCGTCCAGGGACCGTTCCAGCCCGGCCATGCCGGGGGGCAGGGCCGCGTCCCGCATGGGGGGCGGCATATGGCCCAGGGTCACCGCCCCGATGCGGCGTTTCGCCTGCGCGGCCTCTCCCGGATCGTTGACGATGAAGGGATAGATCACCGGCAGCGACCCCAGCAGCACCTGCGGCCAGCAGTCGCCCGACAGCGCGACCGCCTTGCCCGGCAGCCATTCCAGCGTGCCATGCGCGCCCATGTGGATCAGCGCCCGCGCGCCCTGCTGCGCGAGCCACAGATAGAAGGCAACGTAGGCATGGCGCGGCACGCGGGTCAGGTCATGATAGCTGTCCTCGCGCCCGGCGCGGTGGCTGCGTTCGGGCTGCAGCGCCAGGATCACCGGGCCGTGCAGGCTGGCGTGCAGGTGGAAGGCGCCGTCCCGGCAATCGGGATCGGTCTCGGGCGGCCCCCAGGCCGCGTGCAGGTCCTCCTGCAGCGCCTGCGGCAGGCGGGCCAGCGCCGCGCGGTAATCGTCCAGCGGCCAAGCCAGGGTGCCGTCCGGCAGCGCGGGCAGGTCCGTGCCCAGCATCGCCCCCACCGCCTGCGCGGATGCCGGCGCGTCCAGTCCCACGGCATGGGCCTGTTGCCAGTCGCGCCCCGGATAGGTGGAGAGCACCATCGCCACGCGACCCGCCCCTTGCGCCATCGCGTGCCAGGCGGCGATGCGGTCGACGGCCCGGGCCAGCATCGGCGCATCGGGCCGGTGCACGAAGCGCGAATACTGCAGGTCCGGATCGCGCGGGCTGACCGCCTTGAAGCTGATGAGGCCCGCGAAGATGCGTCCGTCGACCTCGGGCAGGACGACATTCATCGCCAGGTCCGACGGCGACAGCCCGCGTTCGGCCGCCAGCCAGTCGCGGCGGCGGTTGGTGGACAGGGCCACTTGGAACACCGGGCAGGACCAGCCGTCGAACGGACCCGCATTCCCCCCGGAAAACCCGGTCGCGTTCACGACCAGCGCAGGCCCGCCCGGCAGGGCATCGGCCAGCCAGTCGCCCAGGCCCGGCGCCTTCAGCGACGGGGCAAAGACGCCCATCGCCACGATGCCCCGCGCCCGCAACGCCCGGATCAGCGCATCGATGGGCGCCACATCCGCCGCTGCCAGCCAGCTGCGATAGAAGGTGACCAGCGCCGCGACCGGGCCCGGGTCGGCGACCACCCCCCGGTCGGGGTCGTAGAAGCCCATCGCGGGTAGGGTCTTGACCCCCGGCACGGGCGCGGCCTGCAGGCCCGATGCGATGGCCATCTGCGCCAGCGCCGCCTGCGCCGCGACCGCGCCGCCCTGGTCGCAATGCCGCCGCAGCACGCGCAGGACCGAGGGGGGAACGGTCGAGATCTCCTCCAACCGCGGATCGTCGCGGCCGTCCGCGGGCAGCACGGCCAGCGCGATGCCGCGCCTGCGCGCCAGGTCCTGGACCGAGGCCAGGCCATAGGGCCAATAGGCCTCTCCGCCGATCAACCGGATCAGGATGCCGCGCGCGCCCGACAGGGTGTTCTCGACATAGGTGTCGACCGAAACCGGGTGCCGCAGCGCCACCAGGTTGCAGAGCCGGGTCGAGGGTAGCCCCCCCGCCGCGCGCCGCCAGCCTTCCGCAAACGCCCCCAGGTCGCTGTCCGAAAAGGACAGGACCACCAGATCGCCGGGGGTCTGACCGGGATCATAGGGGGCGTCGGACTGTTCAAGCCCGACCTGTTCGCGGAAGATGACATGCATCAGGCGGGAACACCCTCCAGCACGGCGCGGATCGCGTCGGGGTTCACGTCGTCATGCTCCGCGATCACCACAAGGCGCGACCGGCGCGGGGTCTGGCCCCACGGGCGGTCGTACTGATGGCGCACCCGCGAGCCCACGGCCTGCACCAGAAGGCGCATGGGCTTGCCCGCGACGGCGACATGGCCCTTGACGCGCAGCACGTTCTGCTCGGCGGCCAGACGGGCGATGCGGGCCGCCAGATCGGCGGGATCGGTGATCTCGGGCAGCTCGATCACGACGGTGTCGAAATCCTCATGCTCGTGGTCGTCGGCGCCGTCGTGATGGCTGGGGCGGGCGTCCAGGTCGTCCTCGGCGGCCTTGCCCAGACCCAGGATCAGGCGCGGATCGACCGCGCCCTCGGTCACGGTCAGAATGGGCAGGGGGCGGGGCAACTCGGCCTCGATCGCGGCGCGGGCGGCGGCGACGCCTTCCGGCCCGGCCAGATCGGCCTTGGTCAGCAGGATCACGTCGGCGCAGGCGATCTGATCCTCGAAGACCTCGGACAGGGGCGTCTCGTGGTCCAGGCCAGGGTCGGCGGCGCGCTGCGCGTCCACCGCCGCCACGTCGGGGGCGAAGCGACCGGCCGCCACGGCCTCGGCATCGGCCAGGGCGATCACGCCGTCCACGGTGATCCGCGACCGGATCGCGGGCCAATCGAATGCCTTCAGCAGAGGCTTGGGCAGCGCCAGCCCGGACGTCTCGATCAGGATGTGGTCCGGGCGGGCGGGCAGCGCCATCAGCGCCTCCAGCGTGGGGATGAAATCGTCGGCGACGGTGCAGCAGATGCAGCCGTTCGACAGCTCGACGATATTCTCGGCCGGGCAGGCGGCGTCGGCGCAACCCTTGAGGATCTCTCCATCGACACCCATCGTGCCGAATTCGTTCACGATCACCGCAAGGCGCAGCCCCTGGGGGTTGGCCATCAGATGGCGCACCAGGGTCGTCTTGCCCGACCCCAGAAAGCCGGTGATCACGGTGACGGGGGTCTTCACGAGGTCGTTCATGGTCACTCCTGCGACAGGGTATGCGGGGGGATGCGGGCAAGGCTCTGCTTGCGGAAGACGGCGGGGCGTTCGCGCCACGGCACGATGCCGTCGGCGGTCCCGGCATAGGCGCGCGCGCCCGACAGGATGTCGGCGGCGTCGTCCAGCGTCAGGCGGCCATAGACATAGGACCACTTGCCCGGCGCGGACAGCGCGACGGAACAGCCCTGCGAACAGGCGGAAAGGCATTCGACGGGGCGGATCTCGACGCCGTCTGGGGCGGTGCGGGACAGCAGGTCGTGCAGCCGGGCGCCAAGGCGCGGCGCGTCCGGGCCAAGGGCATCCGTCCTTGCGGCATCGGTCCCTGCGGCATCGGGAACCGGGTCGGGCACGGTGCCGCGACAGGTGGTGCAGACATGCAGAACGGCGCGCATCGCGGCCCCTTCCTTGTTGCGGCAAGGGGCGTCCGAGAGGAGGCGGCACGGGGCATCCGGCCATCACCTGCCGGTCGCGAAACACCCCGTTCGCCCGTCATCGTCAGGTGCTGGCAGGTCTCCCGGCTTGCGGATTCAGGGGCGGATGCCCCGACGGTCGTCCCACCTTCCCAGCCCCAATCGGGGCCAGTGGATCGGGCGACCTCTCCGGTCACGGTCGCGGGGGCGGCTGCGCTTGGGGTCGCGGGTCTGATGACCCGGGGCCTTGTCGCATTCCCTCTTCGCCTGTCATAGACAGGAACCAACACGCCCTCACCCAAACCCCCGCACCCGCCGTTTGTCAACCGCAAGGAGCGACCCGATGACGCAGACCGACCCGATTTCCGCCGAGGATCAGGACCGCCACGCCGCCAAGATGGCCAGGAAAAAGGCCGCCCGCGACCGCATGATGGAGACCAAGACCGGCGAAAAGGGCCTGATCATCGTCCATACCGGGCCGGGCAAGGGCAAGTCGTCGTCGGGGTTCGGCATGATCATGCGCTCCATCGCGCACGGGATGCCCTGCGCCGTTGTGCAGTTCATCAAGGGCGCGTGGGACACGGGCGAACGCACGCTGCTGACCACGCATTTCACCGGCATCTGCCAGTTCCACGCCATGGGCGAGGGCTTTACCTGGGAGACGCAGGACAAGTCCCGCGACATCGCCATGGCGCAGGCCGGATGGGCGCGCGCGCAGGACCTGATCCGTGACCCGGCCATCCGCATGGTCCTGCTGGACGAGATCAACATCGCGCTGCGCTATGGTTATCTGGACGCGGCCGAGGTGGTGGCCTTTCTGCAGGCGGAAAAGCCCGCCATGACCCATGTGGTGCTGACCGGGCGCGGCGCCCCCGACGCGCTGATCGAGGCCGCCGACCTGGTGACCGAGATGACCCAGGTCAAGCATCCGTTCCGGTCTGGGATCAAGGCGCAGGCCGGGGTCGAATACTGACGCGCGCGGGTTGGCGGTCAAAAAACCTCACGCGGCGGTGAACCCTCGGGGGGAGTCATGGGTTCCCTTTGGTGTATCCCAATCGCCGGAGCCCGCCTGACGTGACCCCACCCCCACTTGCCCCCGACGCCGCCCTGTTCCTGGATTTCGACGGCTGCCTGGTCGACATCGCCCCCCGGCCCGATGCGGTCGTTGTCACGCAGGCGCTGCGCGACCGGCTGGCGGCGCTGTACCGGCGGCAGGGGGGCGCAGTGGCGCTGATCTCGGGGCGCGACGTGGCCGACCTGCGCGGACATATGGACGGGTTCGAGGGGATCGTCGCGGGCAGCCACGGCGCCGAGCTGTCGCTGCGCCCCGGCCGCATCCAGACCCTGCACCGGGTCGATTTCGACGCGGGCCCCCTTCATGCCGCGGCCCATGCCGCCGCCGCGCCCCATCCCGCCCTGTTGGTCGAGGAAAAGCCCCACGGCGTCGCACTGCATTATCGGGACGCCCCCGATCTTCGCACCTTTGTCGAGGGGGTGATGCAGGATCTGGCCGACCGGAACCCGCATCTGGTGCTGCAGCCCGCCAAGATGGCGGTTGAACTGCGCCCCGGTGGCGTCGGCAAGGACAGCGCGCTGGCCCATCTGATGACGCTTGAGCCCTTTGTCGGGCGCGTGCCGGTCTTTGCGGGCGACGATACCACCGACGAACCCGCCATGGCCGAGGCGCAGGCCCGCGGCGGCTTTGCCATCAAGATCGGCGACGGTCCCACCGCCGCGCATCACCGATTGTCCGACCCTGCCGCGCTGGCCGCCTGGCTTGACGCATCGCTGAACTGAGGAATGCCCATGTCCACCGAACCGCGCCTGATCGTCGTCTCGAACCGCCTGCCGCTGGGGGACGACCCCTCGGGGGGGCTGGTGGTGGCGCTGGAGGATGCGCTGCGCAGTTCCGGCGGGGTGTGGGTGGGTTTCTCGGGCGAGGTGACGGACGATCCCGCGCCCGACCTGCAGGACCATCCGGGCGCGGCGTTCCAACGGCTGTCCTTTGACCTGACCCCGCAAGAGCATGACGAATACTATCTGGGCTATTCCAACTCCATCCTGTGGCCGCTGTGTCATGGGCGCCCCAACCTGATGCGCATCAGGCCCGAATACCTGGATGGATATGCACGGGTGAACCAGCGCATCGCCCGAATGCTGCTGCCGGTCCTGCGGCCCGATGACCGGATCTGGGTGCAGGATTATCACCTGTTCCCGCTGGCCGCCGAACTGCGCGCCTTGGGGGTGGAAAACCCGATCGGCCATTTCCTGCACATCCCCTTTCCGGGTCCGGCCGATTGCGCGGCCCTGCCCAACCCCGCGCAGCTGTTCGACTGGCTGTCCCATTACGATCTGCTGGGATTCCAGGCCGAACGCGACCTTGGTGCCTTTGCCGAAAGCGCGCGCCAGCTGGCAGACGGCGATCAGGTCGCGCCGGACCGCTTCCGGCTGTCGGGACGCTCGGTCCGCACGCAGGTCTTTCCGATCGGCATCGACGCCGCGGCCTTCATCACCGAGGCGGCAGACGCCCCCGACAGCGACCGCATGCGCCTGCTGACCGGGGCCAAGATGATGATCGGCGTCGACCGGCTGGATTACTCCAAGGGCATCCCGCAGCGGTTCAGGGCCTATCAGCTGCTGCTGGAAAAGATCCCCGACCTGCATGAGAAGATCTCGTTCCTGCAGATCGCGCCCCCGACGCGCGGCGAGGTCGAAGCCTATCAGGACATCCGGGAGGAGACCGAACACTTGGCCGGACGCATCAACGGCCAGTTCGCGACGTTGAACTGGACGCCGATCCGGTTCATCCATCGGCCGTTCCCGCGTCCCGTGCTGGCGGGGCTGTACCGGCAGGCGCGCATCGGGTTGGTCACGCCGCTGGCCGACGGGATGAACCTGGTCGCCAAGGAATACGTCGCCGCCCAGAACCCCGACGATCCGGGCGTGCTGATCCTGTCGCGCTTTGCCGGGGCCGCAGAGACCATGGCCGAGGCGCTGATCATCAACCCCCACGACCCGCATGATCTGGCCGTCGCGATGGCACAGGCGATGCGGATGTCGCAAGCCGTACGCCGCGACCGCCATGCCGCCCTGCTGGAAGGTGTGGTGGACCACGATGTCGCCTGGTGGTCGCGCACCTATCTGGAGGCGCTGACGGCGCGGTGATTCGCGCGGGGTGTGCCCAAGGATCGGGCAATACCCTCAAATTGCGCCCGGTCCCGTGGCAGCGCACGTCCCGGTTGACCAAGCGGCGCGGCCTGCGGTGACAGGGGCGCAGGTCCGGCGCATGGTGGACCTATGAAGCAGATGCTTCGTGGCGTCCTCCTCCCGGTCCGGCCACGGACACTTCGGAAAGCCGCCGGTCCTGCCGCCCCCCTCCTCCCTGCGGCCAGGTCCGGCGGTCTTTTCGTCTCAGCCGATCAGGCCCGCCACGTGGCGCAGGGCTGCGGCATAGCCGTTCAGCCCCAGCCCCGCGATCACCCCGTCGGCGCGCTTTGACACGAACGAATGGTGGCGGAACGCCTCGCGCTTGTGGACCTGGCTGATATGGACCTCGATCACCGGGCCGTCGAAGGCGTTCAGCGCATCCAGCACCGCGACCGAGGTATGGGTCAGTGCCGCCGGGTTGATGACGATGGCAGCGGCCTCCAGCCGGGCTTCGTGGATCCAGTCGACGATCTGGCCTTCCCAGTTCGACTGCAGGAAGCGGATGTCATGCGGGGCGGCGGCGTTGCGGCACAGCGCCTCGAGATCGGCCAGCGTCTCGTGGCCATAGACCTCGGGCTGGCGCTGGCCCAGCAGGTTCAGGTTCGGACCGTTCAGGACATGGATCAGCGGCATCGGGGTCTCCTTGCTGGGGCTTGCTAGCGCGGGCGGGTGTCAGCCCGCAAGCGCGGTGACGGGGGCGGCGCGATGGGCGGGGTCGATCATGCGCAGCGCCGGAGGATCGTCCGACAGGATCGCCACCGCGCCGGGGGCGGGGGGCCGGACCACTGCACCGCCCCGTCGTGACCGATCAGCGCCAGCCGGTCGCCCTGCATCCGCAGCACGCCGGGCCCCGGCGCTTGCCACAGGACGGCGCCGCCCCGCATCAGCCGCGGCCCGGCATCGGGGTCGTTCTCCAGCCGCACGGGGCCGCAGGTCAGCACCTGTCCGGGCCACAGCGGGCCGTCCATCCGGTCGGTGGGCGCACAGTCCCCGGTCAGCCCGCGCGCCAGCAGGGCGGCCAGCGTGGCGCCGTCCCACCCGTGATGGGGCGCGGCCGCGGTCAGGACCACCATCTTGGCCAGCGCCGCGACGGGCGTCATGTCGCCCCCCGCGACGGCCCCGGTCGCCGCGATCCAGGCCCCGGCGGCATAATCGAACGCGCCGACCTGCCCGCCGATCACCCGGCTGGCGATCAGCACGGGCACGTCCGCATCCGCCAGCACCTGCGCCATCGCGCCATCTCCTGCGGGGACATTGCCGGGGCCGAACCCCTCCAGCAGCAGGCCGGTCGCGCCCTGGTCCAGCGCCGCGCGCACCTGCTGCGCCAGCATCGGGGCGGCGGCGCGGTGATCGGCGGGCACGGCCGTGATCTGCACCACGCGCTGATCGTCGATGCGGGCCTGCACCGCGTCCAGCTGGGCCATCGCCCGCGCATGGGCCGCGGGTCCGTCCAGCGCCAGGTCGGGCGCGGCGGGGCCGGGCAGGGGCGCGACCGTGCCCCGGCGGATGCCGATGCCGCGTTCCGCCAGGGGCGCCAGATGCGGGCTGTCAAAGGCCGCGAAGCGTGTCGTCGACACCTTGAGTGCGCGGCACCCGCGCAGCAGGCGCCCGTCGAAGAAGATCGCGACCTCGGGCAGGCGCAGGCGGGCGCAGGACAGTGCGCCGGTCAGGTTGGCCAGCGCATCGCTGCCCGCGTTCAGGACCAGCCCGGCGGGGGTGTCGGTGAACAGCGGCAGCTGTGCGCCCGTCAGGATCACCGGCTTGGACAGCGCCGCGCGGGCCAGCCCCAGATCGTCGAAGACGTTCAGCAGCAGGGGCAGCGCCGCGCCGGTGTAATCCATCGTGTCGGTGCCGTGCAGGATCACGAAGGCGTCGTGGTCGGCATAGAGGTCCAGCACCCGCCGCGCGATCCGGCACCAGTCGGACGGGCGCAGGTCGGTGCTGTCCAGCGTTCCGGGCCCGTCATCCGAAAACCGCAGTCCCGTGTCGAAATGCAGCGCGTCCCCCGGCAGGGCCGCCGCCAGCGCCGGCCCCAGCAGATCGTTCGCGGCGCAGGCAAAGCGGTCCGCCGCCATGGGGGCCAGCGGCTGGCCCGTGCTGCTGATCGTGCCGCCCGTGTTGATGATGCAGATGCGCATGAGGGTCCCCCGTTCCCGGACCGCTATAGAACGCTCAGGCGGTGCCGATCCAGCCCTGCAGAAAGCTGGCAAGGTTGTGCGTCAGATCCTCGGACAGATAACCGCCCTCCTGGACGATGACGGTGGGCAGGCCCGCGGCGCGGATGCGGGCGGCGGCGCGGGCGAAACCCGGGGTGGTGACACGCAGCCCGCGAAACGGGTCGTTCTCGTGCGCGTCCAGCCCCAGGGCCAGGACCAGGGCGCCCGGCGCGAAACCCGCGATGCGGTCCAGCGCGCGGTCGATGGCGTCCAGCCAGACGGAATCGTCCGATCCCAAGGGCAGCGGCAGGTTCAGGTTTGTGCCGGCCGGCCCCACCTCATGCGCATGGCCCAGATAGAAGGGATAGAACGCGTCCGGATCGGCATGAACCGACACGGTCAGCACGTCGGCACGGTCAAAAAAGATCTGCTGCGTGCCGTTGCCGTGATGGACATCGATGTCCAGGATGGCGACCCGGTCATGCGCCGCACGCAGGGCCTGCGCGGCGATGGCGGAATTGTTCAGGAAACAGTGCCCCGCCGCGGTGTCTGCATCGGCATGGTGCCCCGGCGGACGGCACAGCGCATAGGCCGCGCCCGCCCCGTCCAGCACCGCGCGGCTGGCCGCCAGCGCGGCGTCCACCCCACGCAGCGCCGCCGCGTAGGTGTGCGGCCCAAGCGGACAGCCGGTATCAGCCATGTGCCAGCCCGCCCGCCCGGTGATCCCGGACGGATAGGTCTGGTCGGCCTTCTGCGGATGCAGGTTGGCCACGACCTCGGCCCCCGCGCCGGGGGCCGTCTGCCATTCGTCCCATGCGGTTTCCAGAAAGTGCAGATAGCGCGCCGTGTGAACCGCGTGCATCGGGGCGCGGTCGGCCACCGGCGGATCGGTCGCGGTCAATCCCGCGGCGGCGATGCCCGCCAGCAGGCGTTCGGCGCGTTCGGCGGTTTCCTTGTTCGCCATCGGCACCCCGCGCAGCATCCAGAACCGGGGATCGTGGGCGGCGGTGTCGGGTGCGTAAAAGCAGGGCAGGCTGTCCATGCGGCGCAGGCTAGGACGCCCGCGCCGCATCGGCAAGATCAGAAGCCGCTATGCGTCTTCAGGAACTCCGCCTCCTCGGGGGTGCTGTCGCGGCCCAGGATCGCGTTGCGATGCGGAAAGCGGCCGAAGCGTTTGACGATGTCGCGATGCTCGCGCGCGAAATGCAGCGAATTGTCGTTGCCCAGCTCTTCGTACAGCGCCACCGACCGGGTCTGGTCGGCCAGATCCTCGCTGTGCATGAACGGCAGATAGAAGAACTGCCGCCGGTCGGGGGCCTGACCCACGTCATGGCCCATGTCCAGCGCGGTCCGCGCGTGGCGCAGCGCCAGGTCGTTCGATTCGAAGCTGCGCGGCCCGCCGCGATAGATGTTGCGCGGGAACTGGTCCAGCACGATCACCAGCGCCAGCGCGCTGTCGGGCGCGTCCATCCAGTCGTCCAGCCGCCCGGCATGCGCGGCCTCGTAGGTGTCGCTGAAACGGGCGGCGATGTCGCGGTCGATGTCGTCCGACTTGGCGAACCAATAGGGGCGCATCTGGTCCGAAAACCAGAACTCCAGCACCTCGTGGGGGGTCTTGGGCATGTGTCTCTCCGTCACGGCAAGGGGATGTGTTCGTCGCGGTCGCCCGGCGGCAGGTCGAACCGTCCTTGCCCCCAACGCGCCTCGCGCCATTCCTGTTTCGCGGCCTCGATCCGTTCGCGCGACGACGCGACGAAGTTCCACCAGATGTGGCGCGGCCCGTTCAGCGTGGCACCGCCAAGCGCCATCAGCCGTGCGCCCCGGTCGCCCGCCGCCACCGTGATCGCGTCGCCGGGGCGGAACACCATCATCTGGCCGGCCTGGAACTCCTGCCCGGCGATGCTGACGCTGCCCTCGGTGATGTAGATCCCCCGATCCTCGTGATCGACGGGCAGGGGAAAGCGGGCGCGGGCGGCAAGCGTCACATCCAGATAAAACGTGTCGGAATGCATCGTCGCGGGGGCTGTCTCGCCATAGGCGCGGCCCAGGATCAGCCGCGCCTCGATCCCCTGGTCGCGGATCTCGGGCAGGGCGTCCGCCGCGTGATGTTCGAAGCTGGGGGCGATGTCCTCATGCGTTTCCGGCAGGGCGATCCAGGTCTGGATGCCCAGCAGGCTGCTGGGCCCGGCGCGCACGGCGTCGGGGCTGCGTTCGGAATGGGTCACGCCGCGCCCCGCCACCATCCAGTTCAGCGCGCCCGGCGTGATGATCTGGTCGGCGCCGGTGCTGTCTTGATGCTGAAAGCTGCCGCGATACAGATAGGTGACCGTGCCCAGCCCGATATGGGGGTGCGGGCGCACGTCGATGCCCTGGTCGGTCAGGAATTCCGCCGGGCCCATCTGGTCGAAGAAGATGAACGGCCCGACCATCTGGCGTTTGGGGGCGGGCAGGGCGCGGCGCACCTCGAACCCGCCCAGGTCGCGGGCGCGGGGGATGATCAGCGTCTCGATGGCATCGGCGCCGACGGCGTCGGGGCATCCGGGGGTCAGGGCGGGGTTCCAGCTCATGGCGTTCTCTCCTGTGCTGTTCCCAAGGGTGGGGGTTTGCGGGCCATCGGGCAAGCGTGCAGGCGTTCGGCCTGTGCGAACGCCGGGTTGTGCACGACCCCCGTGGCGCCGAACGACCGCCACGGGCATGTTGGATCCTGAAAGGAGGTCGCCATGACGGGACTTCATCACGTGACGGCCATCACGCGCGACGTGCAGGCCAATGTCGATTTCTGGATGGGCTTTCTGGGCCTGTCGCTGGTCAAGCAGACCGCGGGGTTCGAGGATGCCGAACAGCTGCATCTGTTCTATGGCGATGCCACGGGCGCGCCCGGGTCGCTGGTCAGCTTTCTGGTCTGGCAGGACGGCGCGCCCGGTCGCGTGGGACACGGACAGGTGGCCGAGATCGCCTTGGCCATCCCCCGCGCGCGGATCGGCGACTGGCTGACCCGCGCCATGCAGCGCGGCCTGCGCGTCGAGGGGCCGGTCCGCGAATTCGGCGCGCCGGTCCTGCGCCTGCGCGACCCGGACGGGATCATCGTCAAGCTGGTGGGCGGGGACAGCCCCGATACCGGCTGGCCCGCGGCCCCCGCCCGCCTGCAGGGCGTGACCCTGTGGTCGCAGGACGCCCCAGCCACGGCGGCGTTCCTGGCGCGCTTCGGCTATGCCCCCCAGGGCATCGAAGGGGGCGTGACGCGCCTGGCATCGGACCGCGACGCGATCGACATCCGCGATGCGGCGGGGTTCGTACCGGGCATTCCGGGAACCGGGGTGATCGACCATGTCGCCCTGCGCGTGCCCGATGTCGCGGCGATCGACGCGCACCGGGCCGCGCTGACGGATGTGACGGTCCATGACCGGCTGTACTTCATCTCTCTCTATGTCCGCGATCCTGCGGGCATCCTGATCGAACTGGCGACCGACGGTCCCGGCATGGCCGTGGACGAGGACGACCTTGGCCGGACCCTGAAGGTCCCGCCGCACATGACCGACGACACCGACCTGCGGCTGCGCCTGCCGCAATTCGCCCGCCCGGGCGAGGAAAGGACCCCCATGCGCGATCTGCCCTTCATCCACCGCATCCACACCCCCGACGATGCAGACGGGTCGGTGATCCTGCTGCTGCACGGCACCGGCGGATCGGAATCCGACCTGATGCCGCTGGCGCATCGCATCGCGCCGCGCGCCACCCTGCTGGGCCTGCGCGGCCGGTCGACCGAGGAGGGCGTCGCCCGGTTCTTCCGGCGCCTGTCCATGGCCAGCTTTGACCAGGACGACATCCGGTCCGAAGCCGCGGCCTTTGCCGGCTTCTGGGAGGGTGCGATGGCGGCCTATGGCCTCGACCCCGCGCGGCTCACGGTGCTGGGCTATTCGAACGGCGCAAACTTTGCGGGGGCGATGATGGCGCTGCATCCGGGGCTGATCGCGCGGGCGATCCTGATCCGGCCGATGCTGGTGCTGGACCCGGTGCCACGGGCCGACCTGTCGGGGGTCCGGGTTCTGACGTTGCAGGGGGCGCGTGACCCCTATGGGCATTACGCCCCGGCGCTGAACGACTGGCTGGCCGCAAGCGGGGCCGATCTGGACGCCCGCACGATCGCGGCGGGACACGAGATCGCCCCCGAGGACCTGGCCACGGCCAGCGCCTGGATGGCCAGCCCCGGGGCATGAAAAAGCCCCGCCTCCGGTCTTGGCCGGAGGCGGGGCGCACTGGTCAGACTGTGTACGGCGCTATAACTCAGACAAATTCGAACCGGTTCCCGAACGGGTCCGCCACGGCGGCGGATTTTTCCGGAAATCCGGTCAAGGCGACGTGATCCAGCCCGGTCCGGCTGTCGGGGCGGGGACCGGCGCCCCGGCTGTTCCAGACATTCGCGGCCAGATGGTGGTGATAGCCGTTCCAGCCGTACCACCCCCCGCCCGGCGCATCATGGGTGCGCGTCAGGCCAAGCGTGCCCTGCATGAAGTCATCGGCCGCGTCCATCGCCCCGACCTGCAGGTGGACATGGCCGATTTGGGTCCCGGCGGGCGCGTCCTGCCAGGGCCCGTCCGCTGCGGCCGCAAGATCGTTCAGGTCCAGCCGTTCGGTGACCATCCGCACGCGGTCGCCGTCGCGGGTCCAGTCCGAGGCAGGCCGGTCGCGATAGATCTCGATCCCGTTGCCTTCGGGGTCGTCCAGATACAGCGCCTCGCTGACATCGTGATCCGATGCGCCGGTCAGCCGCACGCCCGTATCGGCGGCGTGGCGCAGCCAGCGGCCCAGGGCCGCGCGGTCGGGCAGCAGGAAGGCGGTGTGGAACAGGCCCGCGTCACGCGGATCGCGCGGGATGGCGGCGGGATCGCCCGACAGGCGCATCAGCACCTGCCCGCCCGCGCCCAGATCGCGCTCTGCCCCGTCCCCGCCCATCGGCTCCAGCCCAAGCGCGGTCTGATAGAACCGCGCCATGCCGGGCAGGTCGCGCACGGTCAGCGCGACATGGGCGATGCCGGTCATGACCGGCCGCCGCCGATCGAGCCGGCAAAACCCGCCACGAATTCGGCCAGCCTTTCGCGGTCTTGTCGTCCGTCAGGTTGCCCTGGTCGTCGAACAGATCGCCCGCGCGCGACACCATCAGCCGTCCTTCCCACCAAGGGCGGGTGGCCAGCATCCGCAGCACCGGCAGCCAGTGCGACTGCGCATGCGCGGTTCCGAAATTGCCCGGAGAGGCGCCGATGACGGCCACGGGCTTGCCCTTGAAGACGGCCATGCCCTGGCCGCGCGACATCCAGTCGATGACGTTCTTCAGCACGCCCGGCACGCCGTTGTTGTATTCCGGGCTGACCAGCAGCAGCCCGTCCGCGGCCGCCAGCTGGTCGGTCAGGGTCGTGACCGCGGCGGGAATGCCCGACGCGGCCTCCAGGTCGCCGTCATAGAGCGGCACCTGCGCGATGTCGCCGATGGTGATCGTCACACCCTCGGGGGCGGCATCCGCCGCCGCCCGAAGCAGGCCGGAATTCAGCGATGCCCGACGCAGGCTGCCGGAAAGTCCCAGGATCGTGGTCATCGCGTCTCTCCTTGCGTTCAGGCCAGGGGTTTCAGCCCGGCCTCGATCTGCTGGCGCTTGCCCTCCAGGAAGGGGGGCAGGGACAGGCCCTCGCCCATCGTCTCGAAGGGTTCGTCCACGTCGAAGCCCGGCCCGTCGGTCGCCAGTTCGAACAGATTGCCGCCGGGTTCGCGGAAATACAACGACCGGAAATAGAACCGCTCGACCTCGCCGCTGCTGGGCACGCGGAACCGGGCCACGCGGTCGGTCCAGGCGGTCAGGGCAGCGGTATCGGGCACGCGGAAGGCCACGTGATGCACCCCGCCCGCGCCCTGGCGCGCCTGCGGCAGGCCGGGCTGGACCGCGACATGCAGTTCGGCCGCGGCACCACCCTCGCCCATCTCGAAGACATGGACCTGGCCCTGGCCATCGGGGCTGGCATAGTCGCGCACCAGGCGCATGTTCATGACCTGGGTCAGCACGGCTTGGGTCGGGGCCAGTTCGGGAACCGAGATGGTGATCGGCCCCAGCCCGTGGATCTGGTGTTCGGCGGGCACGTCGCTGCGATCCCAGGGCTGGCCCGCCGGGGTGGGGGCGGCGATCAGGCGCAGGCGCTGACCCTCGGGGTCCTCGACATCCAGGGTCGGGCGGCCGTCCAGCGTGGTGATCTTGCCGGCCAGGCCCGACAGGCGGTCGGCCCAGTAGTCCAGGCTGTCCGCGCCCACGCGCAGCCCCGTCCGGGTGATCGCGTTCGTGCCGCGGCGTTCGGGCGCGGCGGGCCAGTCGAAGAAGGTGATGTCGGTGCCGGGGCTGCCCGCCCCGTCCGCGAAGAACAGGTGATAGGCCGAGGTGTCGTCCTGGTTCACGGTCTTCTTGACCCGGCGCAGGCCAAGGGTCTGGGTATAGAACTGGTTGTTGCCCCGCGCATTGGCGGTGATCGCCGTCAGGTGATGGATTCCGGTCAGCTGCATGGCAGGCTCCTTTCCTTGCTTGAAGGGAATATGGCGCAGGCGGGGCGTTCGCGGCACCCATGCGCGCGGCAACGCCGCGTTCGGTTCTTGCGAACGACCGGCGACGTGCTAGGGTTCGCCATGACCTGGACGATCACGGATATCCGAACCTTTCTGTCGGTGCTGGATGCGGGCAGCATCTCGGGTGCCGCGGCGCGGTCGGACCTGTCGAAATCCGTGGTCAGCAAGCGGATCACCGATTTCGAGGCCGCGTTGGGCGTCGCGCTGTTCACCCGGCATGCCGGGCGCATCGCGCCCACCGACAGCGCGCTGTCCCTGGCCGAACGGTTGCGCCCGGCGCTGGCCGAACTGGTCGCCGCCACCGAAAGCGCCGCCGCGCCCGAGGCCGCGCTGCGCGGGCGGCTGGCCATCGCGGCGCCGATGAGTTTCGGCATCCGCCACCTGGGCCCGGTGATCGCGGGTTTCGCGCGCGCCCATCCGGGGCTGGAGATCGTGCTGGATTACGATGACCGGCACATGGACCTGGGGCGGGCGGGGTTCGATCTGGGGCTGCGCATCGGGCATCTGAAGGACAGCAGCCTGATGGCGCGCCGCCTGTGCGAGGACCCGCGCGCCCTGGTGGCCAGCCCCGATTACCTGGCGCAGCACGGCGCGGTCGGGGCGCCCGGCGATCTGGCGGGGCACGAGGTCATCGGATACCTGAACGCACGGCTGGCCGAGATCTGGCCCTTTGGCGACCAGGTCGCGCCGCCCCGGCAGAGCCGGGTGTCGGCCAACAACGGCGAGGCGATGCGCGATCTGGCCATCGGCGGGTTGGGCCTGGCGCTGCTGCCGCTGTTCATCGTCCATGACGCGCTGCGCGACGGGCGGCTGGTGCAGGTGCTGCCGGACCTGGCGCAGGACCCGCTGCCGATCAGCGTAGTCTGGCCGCCGATCCGGCCGCTGCCCCGCAAGACGCGGGCCTTTGTCGATCACATCGCGGCGGCCTTTGCCGAGGACCCGCCATGGCAGCGCGGGCTGGTGCGTCCCGCGACGGCCGGGGGGCCAGCCCCCCGGACCCCCCGCCCCCCCAAGCCCCTGGAAGGTGTTCCATGAAGCTGGTCGATCCCGATGCGCCGTTCTTTCGCCCGCTGTGGGTGCGGGTGATCTGCGTGATCCTGCCGCTGATCTGGGCGGGGGTGGAGCTGTGGTCGGGCAGCCCTGCCTGGGCCATGCTGTTCGGGGCCGCGGGGATCTATCTGGGGCTGGCCCTGTTCGTGTGGCGGCGGCCGGAGCCCTGAGGCCCCGGCCACCCGTATCTTAGGCGGTCAGCACCGGTGCACCCGTCAGCCAGGCGAAGCCGTTCGCCGGCAGGTGCAGCGTGCCGCCCTCCAGTGTGGCGTTGACCGGGCCGCTGAGGTCAGTATCGCCCGCGACCGCCACCGACAGGGGCGTGCGCGACAGGTTGAACACCGCCGTCAGCGCCTGCCCGTCATGGTCGCGGCGGAAGGCCAGGATCGGTTCGGGCATGTCCAGGAAGGCGGTCTTGCCGAAGCGCAGCGCATCGGACGCCTTGCGAAAGGCGATCGTGCCGCGATAGGCGGCCAGCACGCTGTCGTTGCCGTTCTGCTGATGCGCCACAGCGCGGACCGCCTGGTCGTCCTTGACCGGCAGCCAGGGCGCCGCGTCCGAGAACCCCGCATGCGGTTCGCTCTGATCCCAGACCATCGGCGTGCGGCAGCCGTCGCGGCCCTTGACCTCGGGCCAGAAGCGCAGGGCGGGGGGGTCGGTCAGCTCCTCATAGACCAGGGTCGTCTCGGTCTGGCCCAGCTCCTCTCCCTGATAGAGGCAGATCGTGCCGGGAAAGGACAGCAGCATCGCCGCCGCCTGCCGTGCCAGCGCCTCGGGGGATTGCGCATGGTCGGCCCAACGGGACACGTGCCGGATCACGTCGTGGTTCGAGAAGGACCAGCAGGAATGGCTGTCGGGGGCATGATCGTGCACGCCCTCGATCGTGTGCCGGAAATGGCGCGCGGTGAAGTCGGGGCTGAGCATCTCGAAACTGTAGCACATGTGCAGGCGGTCATCGCCCTGAGTGTAATCGCCCATGATGTCGATGGCGGTCTGGCCGCCGTCGCCGACCTCTCCGACCATCATGCGGGCGTCGTATTCGTCGGTCAGCGCGCGCATGCGTTCCAGGAAGGCGATGTTCTCAGGCTGGTTCTTGGAATAGACGTGACGCTGAAAGCCGTAGGTCTCGGGGCCCTTGTGGTCGGGATTGGGCGGGTTGTCGCGCAGCTTGGCGTCGTGGAAGTAGTAGTTGACCGTGTCCAGCCGGAACCCGTCGACGCCGCGATCCAGCCAGAATCGCATCGTGTCCAGCAGGGCGTCCTGGACCGCGGGGTTCCACATGTTCAGGTCGGGCTGCTCGATCAGGAAGTTGTGCAGGTAGTACTGGCGCCGGCGCGGCTCCCATTCCCATGCCGGCCCGCCGAAGACGGAGGGCCAGTTCGTGGGGGGTGTGCCGTCGGGCTTGGGGTCGGCCCAGACATACCAGTCGGCCTTGGGGTTGGTGCGGTCGCGGCGGCTCTCCTCGAACCAGGGATGCTTGTCGCTGGAATGGCTGATGACCTGGTCGATGATGACCTTCAGGCCCAGGGCGTGCGCGCGGGCGACCATGGCGTCGAAATCGGCCATGCTGCCGAACAGCGGGTCGACACCGGTATAGTCGGACACGTCATAGCCCATGTCCTTCTGCGGCGAGGTGAAGAAGGGCGACAGCCAGATCGCATCCACACCAAGGCCCGCCACATGGTCCAGCCGGCGCGTGATGCCCGGCAGGTCGCCGATGCCGTCGCCGTCACTGTCCTGAAAACTGCGGGGATAGATCTGATAGATCACCGCGTCGCGCCACCATTCCGCCATCATCGATACCTTTCCGGAAAATCCTGTCGTCGCGGATGACTATAGCGGGATGAAAAAGGAGGTGTTAGCGTTAACCAGACGATTGCCCGAATCTGTGATCGGGCTAAGGTGGGCCGCATGGACAAAAGCAAGAATCCTCCGCATGTTAGCCCCGAAGATCAGGCCCTGCTGGCCCAGGGGCGATGTTCGCAACCGTTTTCAATTCTGGGACCGCGCCCGTTCGGCGACGGTCAGTGGCTGACCGTCTATCACCCCGACCTGGCCGCGTTGTCGGCCGTGGGGCCCGATGGAGAGGTGGATCTGCCGCGCGTGGCGGGCGATCTGTTCGCCGGCCCGATCCCGGCCGGTCCCTATCGGCTGAAGGCCCGGTCGGGCGGCGGCGTCGAATGGACCTTCGACGACCCCTATCGGTTCGCGCCCGTGCTGGGCGAGATGGACCTGCACCTGCTGGCCGAAGGCACGCACAAGCGGCTGTGGCAGGTGCTGGGCGCGCATGTGACCACCCATCAGGGCGTCGCAGGGACCCGCTTTGCGGTCTGGGCGCCCAATGCGGGGCGGGTGTCGGTCGTGGGCCAGTTCAACGGGTGGGACGGCCGGCGCCATCCGATGCGCCGCGTGGGCCAGGGGTTCTGGGAGATCTTCCTGCCTGACCTGGGCGAGGGCACCCTCTACAAGTACGAGGTTCTGGACGCCCATGGCGGGGTCATGCTGAAGGCCGACCCGGTGGGTTTCGGCAGCCAGCATCCGCCAGAAAAGGCCAGCGTGGTGCGCGACATCACCGGCTATGGCTGGAAGGACGCCGAATGGATGGCGCGGCGCGCGCGGGCGCAGGATCGCCGCGCGCCCATCAGCATCTATGAGGTCCATCCGGGCAGCTGGCGCCGCAAGTATGACGATGGCGGGCGGCCGCTCTCCTATCAGGAGATGGCGCGGGATCTGGTGGCCTATGCCAAGGACATGGGCTTCACCCATCTGGAGCTGATGCCGGTCAGCGAATTTCCCTTTGACGGGTCATGGGGCTATCAGCCGGTGGGCCTTTATGCGCCGACGATCCGGTTCGGCCCGCCGCATGAGTTCCGCGACCTGGTCGATGCGGCGCACCAGGCGGGGCTGGGGGTGCTGCTGGACTGGGTGCCGGGGCATTTCCCGACCGACGCGCATGGCCTGGCCCGCTTCGACGGGACCGAGCTTTACGAACATGCCGACACGCGCGAGGGGTTCCACCAGGACTGGAACACGCTGATCTACAACTATGGCCGGACCGAGGTGCAGAACTTCCTGACCGCCAATGCGGTCTACTGGCTGGACGAATACCATATCGACGGGCTGCGCGTGGATGCGGTGGCGTCGATGCTGTACCGCGACTATTCCCGCAAGGCCGGCGAATGGGTTCCGAACAAGGATGGCGGGCGCGAGAACTACGAGGCGATCGCCTTCCTTCAGAACATGAACATCGAGGCTTACGGCGAACAGCCCGGCATCATGACCGTGGCCGAGGAGAGCACGTCATTCCCCAAGGTGTCGGCCCCGGTCGATGCGGGGGGGCTGGGCTTTGGCTTCAAGTGGAACATGGGCTGGATGAACGACACCCTGCGCTACATGAGCCGCGATCCGGTCCACCGCCGCTATCACCACGACCTGATGAGCTTTGGGCTGATGTACGCCTTCAGCGAGAACTTCATCCTGCCGATCAGCCATGACGAGGTCGTCCACGGCAAGGGCAGCCTGCTGCACAAGATGCCCGGCGACGAATGGCAGCAGTTCGCCAACCTGCGCGCCTATTACGGCTTCATGTGGGGGCATCCGGGGAAAAAGCTGCTGTTCATGGGCTGCGAGTTCGGCCAGCCCGAGGAGTGGAACCACAACGGAGAGCTGAACTGGCATGCCGCCGGGCAGCCGATGCACCAGGGCGTGCAGGCGCTGGTGCGCGACCTGAACGCGCTCTATCGCGACACCCCCGCCCTGCACGTCAAGGATGCCGAGCCAGAGGGGTTCCAGTGGATCGCGACCGATCCCGCGCAGTCGACCTATTCCTGGATCCGGCGTGGCGATGCGGGCGATCCGCCGGTGGTGGTGGTCTGCAACTTCACCCCCGTGCCGCGCCCCGGTTTCCGCATCGGCGTGCCGCAGGCGGGGCGCTGGCGCGAGGCGTTGAACACCGATGCCACCGCCTATGGCGGCAGCGGCATGGGCAATCTGGGCGGCGTCGTGGCGGACGGGGAACCGCAGGACGGTCAGCCGGCTTCGATGGCTGTGACCCTGCCGCCCTTGTCCGTGGTGATCTTCGTGGCGGCAGGCTGAAATCATAAGGGAGGAGAAGACCATGGTGGAAACGCAACGGCTGACGCGCCGGGCGATGGCATTCGTGCTGGCGGGGGGCCGGGGCAGTCGCCTGAAGGAGCTGACCGACCGGCGCGTCAAGCCCGCCGTCTATTTCGGCGGCAAGACCCGCATCATCGACTTTGCCCTGTCGAACGCGATGAATTCCGGCATCCGCAAGATCGCCATCGCCACGCAGTACAAGGCCCACAGCCTGATCCGGCATTGCCAGCGCGGCTGGAACTTCTTTCGGGCCGAACGCAACGAGTTCCTGGACATCCTGCCCGCCAGCCAGCGCACGTCCGAGGATCACTGGTACCGCGGCACGGCCGATGCGGTGACCCAGAACATCGACATCGTGGACGATTACGACGTCGATTACATCGTCATCCTGGCGGGCGACCACATCTACAAGATGGACTACGAGATCATGCTGCGCGAGCATGTCGAAAGCGGCGCGGACGTCACCGTGGGCTGCCTGACCGTGCCCCGGATGGAGGCCACGGCCTTTGGCGTGATGGACGTGGACGCCACGGGCCGGATCGTGTCCTTCCTGGAGAAGCCCGCCGATCCGCCCGCCATGCCGGGCGAGCCGGACAAGGCGCTGGCGTCGATGGGCATCTATGTCTTCAACTGGGCCTTCCTGCGCGACCTGCTGCTGCGCGATGCGCAGGACCCCAATTCCAGCCACGATTTCGGCACCGACCTGATCCCCGACATCGTCAAGAACGGCAAGGCGATGGCGCATCGGTTCGACACGTCCTGCGTGCGCGAGGCGCATGCGCCGGCCTATTGGAAGGACGTGGGCACGGTCGACGCCTTCTGGCAGGCCAACATCGCGCTGACCGACTTTACCCCGGACCTGAACCTGTGGGACCGCGACTGGCCGATCTGGACCTATTCCGAAAGCGTGCCGCCCGCCAAGTTCATCCATGACGAAACCGACCGCCGCGGCCTTGCCGTGTCGTCGATGGTGTCCGGGGGCTGCATCATCTCGGGGACCGAGGTGCGCAATTCGCTGCTGTTCACCGAGGTGCACACGAACAGCTATGCGGTCCTGGATCACGCGGTGGTGCTGCCCTACGTGACGGTGAACCGCCATGCCCGGCTGCGCAACGTCGTGATCGACAGCCGCGTGGTCATCCCCGAGGGCTTGATCGTCGGAGAGGACCCCGATGCCGATGCCCGCTGGTTCCGCGTCAGCGAGGGCGGCGTGACCCTGATCACCCAGGACATGCTGGACCGGCGGGCGGCATCCCTGTGATGCGGGTGCTGTCGGTCGCCTCCGAGATCGCCCCCCTGGTCAAGACCGGGGGGCTTGCCGACGTCGCGGGCGCGCTGCCCGCCGCCCTGGCGGGCGTGGGCGTCCACATGCGCAGCCTGGTCCCCGGCTATCCGGCGGTGATGGCCGCGCTGCAGGAAGCCGAGGCCGTCCATGCCTTCGACGACCTGTTCGGCGGGCCCGCGGTCCTGCTGCAGGGGCGGGGCGCGGGGCTGGACCTGCTGGTGATCGACGCACCCCATCTGTATGGCCGTCCCGGCAACCCCTATCTGGGCCCCGACGGGCGCGACTGGCCGGATAACCCGGAACGCTTTGCCGCGCTGTCCTGGGTGGGCGCGCATGTCGCGGCCCATGGCGCGGCCGGATGGGGCCCCCAGGTGCTGCACGGTCACGACTGGCAGGCGGGTTTCATGACCGAATACCTGCCGCGCATGGGCGGGGCCGATGTGCGGACGGTGCTGACCATCCACAACATCGCCTTTACCGGGTCGACCGATCCGGGGCGGCTGCATTCGCTGCGCCTGGACCCCGCGCGGTTCTACAGCGAGGGGTACGAATTCTGGGGCGGCATCTCGGCGCTGAAGGCCGGGCTGATGGGCGCGGACGCGCTGACCACCGTGTCGCCCAGCTATGCGGACGAATTGATGACGCCCGAATTCGGCATGGGGCTGGACGGGGTCATGCGCCACCGGCAGGCCGCCCTGACCGGCATCCTGAACGGCATCGACGAACAGGCCTGGGACCCGGCGACCGACCCGGCCATCGTTCCTTTCGCCAACCCGGCGGGCAAGGCCGCCGCCAAGGCCGCGTTGCAGGCGGAGCTGGGCCTGCCGCAGGCGGAGGGGCCGCTTTGCGTGATCGTGTCGCGGATGACCCATCAGAAAGGACTGGACCTGGTGCTGGAGACGCTGCCCGCGCTGATGGCGGCGGGCGGTCAGCTGGCGGTCCTGGGGTCGGGCGATCCGGGCCTGGAACAGGCGTTCCGGCAGGCGGCGGCGGACCCCAACGTGGCCGTGCGCATCGGCTATGACGAGGCGTTCTCTCATCGGCTGATCGCCGGGGGGGACGCGATCCTGGTGCCGTCGCGGTTCGAACCCTGCGGGCTGACGCAGATGTACGGACTGCGCTATGGCACCATCCCGGTCGTCGCGCTGACCGGCGGGCTGGCAGACACGGTCATCAACGCCTCGCCCGCGGGGCTGGCGCGCGGCGTCGCCACGGGCATCCAGTTCGCGCCCGTCACGGCGGTGGCGCTGCGCGGGGCGCTGATGCGGTTGGCGACCCTTTACGCGGACCGGGATACCTGGTCCCGGATGCAGGCCAACGCCATGGCCCATCCCGTCGGGTGGGGGCAGTCGGCCCGTGCCTATGCCGATCTTTATGCAAGGCTGACCCGTCCGTCATGACCCAGACCATCGCGATGACCGCAGGGCGCCCCACGCCCCTGGGTGCGACCTTCGACGGCGCGGGGGTGAACTTTGCGGTGTTCTCTCAGCATGCCGAACGCGCCGTGCTGTGCCTGTTCGACGAACGCAACCGAGAGACGCGGGTCGATCTGCCAGAACGCGAGGGCCATGTCTGGCACGGCCATGTCGAGGGGCTGCGCCCCGGCCAGAAATACGGCTTTCGGATGCACGGCCCCTATCGCCCCCACGAAGGGCATCGCTTCAACGCGCGCAAGCTGTTGATCGACCCCTATGCCAAGCGGCTGACGGGACGGCCCGCCGCACATGACGCGCTGATGGGATACCGGGTCGGGCATCACGATGCCGACCTGTCATTCGACCGCCGCGACAGCGCGCAGCACATGCCGAAGTCGGTGGTCGTGGACCCCAGCTTCGCCTGGGGCGACGACCGTGCCCTGCACCGGCCCCTGTCCGAAACGGTGATCTATGAGGCGCATGTCAAGGGACTGACCGCGGGGCGCACCGATATCGGGCATCGCGGCAGCTATCTGGCGATGGCGTCCGAACCCGTGCTGGATCACCTGACGCGGCTTGGCGTCACCGCGATCGAGCTGCTGCCCGTCCATGCCTTTGCCGACGACCGCTTTCTGACCGACAGGAAGCTGACGAATTTCTGGGGCTACATGTCCTATGGGTTCTTCGCGCCGGAACCGCGCTACATGCTGACGGGCGACATCGCCGAATTCCAGCAGATGGTCGCACGGTTCCACAAGGCCGGGATCGAGGTGATCCTGGACGTGGTCTACAACCACACGGCCGAAGGCAACGAACTGGGCCCGACCCTGTCGTTCCGCGGGCTGGACAACGCGTCCTATTACCGCTTGGCCGAGGATCGGCGGTTCTATGTGAACGAGGCGGGCACCGGCAACGTGCTGAACCTGGACAGCCCCTTCACGCTGCGGCTGGTCATGGATTCGCTGCGATACTGGGTCGAGGTGATGCATGTGGACGGGTTCCGCTTCGACCTGGCATCCGTGCTGGGGCGCACGCGCGGCGTGTTCGACCGCGACGCGCCGCTGTTTCGCGCCATCCGCCAGGACCCGGTCCTGAACCGCGTCAAGCTGATCGCAGAACCTTGGGACATCGGGCCGGGCGGATACCAGCTGGGCGCCTATCCGGCGCCCTTCGCGGAATGGAACGACCGCTATCGCGATCAGATCCGCGGGTTCTGGCGGGGCGATCCGGGCCTGATCGGCAAGCTGGCCAAGCGGGTCGCGGGATCGGCCGCGCGGTTCGACCATGACGGTCGCCCCGCGACCAGTTCGGTGAATTTCGTGGCCGCCCATGACGGCTTCACGCTGATGGACACGGTCAGCTTCAACGACAAGCACAACGAGGCCAACGGCGAGGAGAACCGCGACGGCCACAACCACAACCTGTCCGACAACATGGGCGTCGAAGGCCCGACCGACGATCCCGCGATCACCGCCGCGCGCGACCGCCGCCGCCGCAACCTGATCGCCACGCTGATGCTGTCCCAAGGCACGCCCATGCTGCTGGCCGGCGACGAGCTGGGAAACAGCCAGGGCGGCAACAACAACGCCTATGCCCAGGACAACCCGACGGGCTGGGTCGATTGGGACGGCGCGGACCCGGCCTTCCTTGACTTCGTGCGCCGCGTCATCGCGTTCCGGCGCGCGCATCCGATCCTGCGGCAGAAGCGTTTCCTGCACAGCCAGCCGCGCGAACAGGACGGTCTACCCGACCTGTTCTGGCGCCGGGCCGACGGCGCGCCGATGACGCCCGACGACTGGAACGACCCCGACCGCCGCCTGCTGGCGGCAGAGATGCGCATGGCATCCGGCACGCCCGCCTATGCGGCCCTGCCGGGAGCGGTCTTCCTGGTCTTCAACAACGGCCCCGAGGCGCAGGTCCGCCTGCCCGACGCGCCCGAGGGCCGCTGGCGCCGCCGCCTGGACAGCGCGCGGGACGACGACACCGACCTGCCCGCCCATGACCTTGAACCCATCGCCGCCGACAGCGTCGCGGCCTTCGTGCTGACCACCCCGAGCGTATCATGACCCAAGCCCCCTCGATCTTCGACATGCGCCTCGCGCGCAGCGCGCCCGACCTGTGGCCCATGCTGGAACGCCTGTACGGCGATCGCCCCGATTACGACGCCTTCTGCGCCGAGCTGGAGGCCGCGCTGCGCGAGGGCTGGGCCGCGCGTCCCGCCGACCTGAAGCGCCTGGACCTGATGCGCGACCTGGAGCCCGACTGGTTCCAGCGGTCTGGCATGGCGGGCTATGTCTTCTACATCGACCGCTTTGCGGGGACGCTGTCCGGGGTGCATGGCCGGCTGGATTACCTGCGCGATCTGGGCATCAGCTATGTCCACCTGATGCCCTGCCTGATGCCGCGGCCGGGCGACAGCGATGGCGGCTATTCGGTGATGGACTATCGCCAGATCGACCCGGCCTTCGGGCGCATGGCCGACCTGACGCGACTGGCGAGCAGCCTGCGCGAACGGTGCATGTCGCTGTGTGTGGATCTGGTGCTGAACCACACCGCGCAGGAACACGAATGGGCGCGGCGCGCGGCGGCGGGCGATCCGGAATACCAGGACATGTACCTGATGTTCGACGACGACACGCTGCCCCGCGCCTATGAGGCGTCGCTGATCGAGATATTTCCCGAGACCGCGCCGGGCAGCTTCACCCATCACCCCGAATTCGGCAAATGGGTCTGGACCACGTTCAACGCCCATCAATGGGACCTGAACTGGGCCAATCCGCGGGTGTTCCTGGAGATTGTGCGGATCATGCTGAACCTGGCCAACAAGGGCGTCGACGTGCTGCGCCTGGACGCGGTAGCCTTCATGTGGAAGCGCATGGGCACCACCTGCCAGTCCCAGCCCGAAGTCCACCTGATCCTGCGCGCTTTGCGCGCCTGTACCCGGATCGCGGCCAGCGCGGTGATCCATCTGGAGGAGGCCATCGTCGGCCCGGCCGAGATGCTGACCTATTTCGGGCGCGGCGAACATGACGGGCGCGAGGGGAACCTGTGCTATCACAACAGCCTGATGGTCCAGTACTGGTCGGCCTTGGCCACGCGCGACACGCGGCTGATGACGCATGTGCTGCGCACGCATTTTCCGCCCGTGCTGACGAACGCGACCTATGCAACATACATCCGCTGTCATGACGACATCGGATGGGCGATCACGGATGAGGATGCGGGCGCCCTGGGCCTGTCGGGGGCGGCGCATCGCGCCTTCCTGTCGGATTTCTATGACGGCAGCTATCCGGGCAGCTTCGCCCGCGGCGTGCTGTTCCAGGAGAACCCCGAGACCGGCGACAAGCGCATTGCCGGCAGCTTTGCCGCACTGGCTGGGCTGGAGGCCGGTCTGGCCGCGGGCGATCCGCTGGTGGTCGACCGGGCCGTGGACCGGATCCTGCTGGGCCATGCGCTGATCGCGTCCTTTGGCGGCATCCCCCTGATCTACATGGGGGACGAACTGGCGATGGTGAACGACCACGGCTATCTGGACGTGCCCGAGCATGCGCATGACAGCCGCTGGATCAACCGCCCCGCCATGGACTGGGACCGCGCCGCCCGCGCAAGCGCCGACCCCGCCACGCCCGAGGGCCGCGTCCTGCACGGCACCCGCGCCATCCTGGCCGCGCGCCGGTCCTGCGACCGCCTGCATGGCGGGCATCTGACCGAAATTCTGGACTGCGGCAACGCCGCGCTGCTGGCATTCGCACGCCGCGCGCCCCAGGGCGGCATTCTGTGTCTTTTCAACTTCACGGAAAGCTGGCAACAGGTCAGCGGCGACTGGTTGCGCTTTCAAGGCGTGACGGACATGCGCGACATTCTGTCGGACGCGACGGTGACGCTGCATGACGACATGCTGGCATTGCCACCCTATGGCCGCGTCTGGTTGTCCTGATTTTTCCCTGCGCAAGAGGCGGAATGTGACCCAATCCCTGTCGGCACAGGATCTGCGCGATCAGATCCTGCATCACCTGACCCACACCCAGGGCCGCGGCCCGGAATTCGCAACCGTTTTCGATTGGCGCCTTGCCGTCAGCTATACGGTGCGCGACCTGATGGTCGGCCCCTGGGTCGGCGCCATCCGTGCCGCCCGCGACCAGGGCGCCAAGCGGGTCTATTACCTGTCGATGGAATTCCTGATCGGCCGCATCCTGGGCGATGCGATCATCAACCTGAACCTGGAGCCCGCCATGGGCGAGGCGCTGACCCTGCTGGGTCTGGACGAGCAGGTGATCCTGGACGACGAACCCGACGCGGCCCTGGGCAACGGCGGGTTGGGGCGTCTGGCGGCGTGTTTCATGGAATCGCTGTCGTCGCTGTCCTGCCCGGCCTTCGGCTATGGCATCCGCTATGAGCACGGCCTGTTCCGCCAGCGCTTCGAGGGCGGCCAGCAGGTCGAGACCCCCGAGGATTGGCTGAACCAGCCGCATCCGTGGGAATTCGTGCGCATCAACTACAGCTACGAGATCGGGTTCAAGGGCCATGTCGACACGGTCGACGGCCATGCCGTCTGGCATCCGGGCGAAAGCGTCGTGGCGCGTGCCTATGACACGCCGGTCATCGGCTGGGGCGGGGACTGGGCCAACACGCTGCGGCTGTGGGGGGCGCATCCGACGACGCTGCTGGACCTCAAGCGCTTCAACGCGGGCGATCACACGGCCGCGGCCGAACCCGAGGCGCTGGCCCGCACGCTGTCGCGCGTTCTTTATCCGACGACACCACGGAGTCAGGCAAGGAACTGCGCCTGAAGCAGGAATATTTCCTGACATCTGCCGCGTTGCAGGACATCCTGGCGCGGTTCCTGGCCGAACATGGCGACCTGGAGATCCTGCCAGACAAGGTCGCGATCCAGCTGAACGACACCCACCCCGCCATCGCCGGGCCCGAACTGATCCGCCTGCTGATGGACGTGCACGGCCTGGCCTTCGACCGCGCGCAGGACCTGGCGCGGCGGACGCTGAACTATACCAACCACACCCTGCTGCCCGAGGCGTTGGAGCGGTGGTCCACCTGGCTGATGGGTCGCGTGCTTCCCCGGCACATGCAGATCATCCAGATGATCGACGAGGATCACCGCAAGACCACCAACCGCCCCGCCCATATCGGCATCGTGCATGGCGACCAGGTCCACATGGGAGAGCTGGCCTTCATCATGGCGGGCCGCGTGAACGGCGTGTCCGCGCTGCACACCGATCTGGTCAAGGACACGGTCTTTGCCGACCTGCACAAGCTGCATCCCGACCGGATCGTGAACCAGACCAACGGCGTGACGCCGCGCCGCTGGCTGCGCATGTCGAACCCGGCGCTGACGCGGCTTCTGGACGACACCATCGGCACCGGCTGGACCAAGGACCTGGACCAGCTGGCGGGACTTGAGACCCATGCCGGCGACGCGACCTTCCTGGAACATCTGCGGGGCGCAAAGCGCGCCAACAAGGTTGCCCTGTCCGACGGGTTGCTGGCAGGGCTGGGCGTCAAGGCCGACCCGGACGCGATCTTCGACGTCCAGATCAAGCGCATCCACGAATACAAGCGCCAGCTGCTGAACGTGCTGGAGGCGATCGCCCTGTGGAAGCGCATCCATGACAGCCCGAACGGTGACTGGACGCCCCGAGTCAAGATCTTCGGCGGCAAGGCGGCGCCGGGATACTGGCTGGCGAAGTCGGTGATCCACCTGATCAACGACGTGGCCGCCAAGATCAACAACGACCCGGTCACGGCAAAATACCTGCAGATCGCCTATCCCCCGAACTACAATGTCTCGATGGCCGAAGACCTGATCCCCGCCGCCGATCTGTCCGAACAGATCAGCACCGCGGGCAAGGAGGCGTCCGGCACCGGCAACATGAAGTTCACCATGAACGGCGCGCTGACCATCGGCACGCTGGACGGCGCCAATGTCGAGATCCGCGAGCATGTGGGCCCCGAGAACTTCTTCCTGTTCGGCCTGACCGCCGAGGAGGCCGCGGCGGAAAAGGCCCGCCCCGGCCATGCCCGCGCCGCGATCGAAGCGTCCGAGGACATGAAGATCGCCCTGCAGCTGATCGCCGAAGGTCAGTTCGGCCGGGCCGACAGCTATTACACGCTGCTGGACCGGACCTGGAACGACGACCCGTTCCTTGTGGCGTCCGATTTCGACAGCTATTTCGCGACGCAGCGGGCGGTGGACCGGGCCTATGCCGACCATGCGGCCTGGGACCGGATGGCGGCCCTGAACATCGCGCGGTCGGGGTTCTTCTCGTCCGACCGGACGATCCGGGGATACATGCGCGACATCTGGCACGCGGTGCCGGTCGTGCCCGCATGATGCGAAAGGCCCCCGTCACCGGGGGCCTTTTTCCTGTCAGGCGCGGAAGCGCTGTGCCGATGGCAGGTACTGCATCAGCAGCCAATAGGTGACCCCCGCCGGGATCAGGCTGGCATACCAGCTGATGCCCGAAAAGATCAGCGCGACGATCACGCCCACCACGGTCGCGATGACCGCCGCCGGGTTCCAGCCGCGATAGGGGCCGTCGGCATCGTAATGGTGGTCAAGGTTCAGGGTCTGGCGGCGGATCACGTAATAGTCGACCACCAGGATCGCGAAGATCGGCCCCAGGAAGGCGCTGTAGGTCTGGATGAACAGGCCCAGCCCCGCCGCGGATTCGTCGCGCACTAGCAGCCAGGGGAAGGTCGCGAAGGCCAGAAGGCCCACGATGACGGCGGCCGATTTGAACGACAGCTTGAACACGTCCATCATCGCATAGGCGGGCGGCACCACGTTGTTCAGGATGTTGGTCGTCACCTGCGCAAAGGCGATGAACAACAGCGTCACCACCAGCAGGATCGGGTTGTCCACCGCGCTGGAGAAGACCTTGATCGGGTCGACCTCTCCCGTGGCCGAGGACACCATCAGGCCGATCATCCCCATGAACAGCGTCGCGGGCAGGATCGAGTTGGCATAGATCACCACCTGCCGCACCGATCCCACGCGGTGCTGCAATTCGCGCGAATAGTCCGACACGTTCAGCATCATCGTGGAATAGACGCCCAGGAACAGCATCGTGGCCCCCCAGAACGGCGCGCCCCAGGTGCCTTCGGCCTGGATCAGGTTGGTGCTGATCTGGTCGCCGTACTGCCCGATCACGCTGAAGAACATGTAGATCAGCGCGCCGATGATGAACACGGCGCCGATGTTCTCCAGCCACTTGATGCCGTGGAAACCCAGCACCGACAGGGCGATCTGCAGGAACTGGAAGCCTATGAAGAACACCCAGATGTTGGAGTAGCCGAACATCGTTTCGGAGACCAGGTTCAGGGCGCCGGCGCCGATCCAGCTTTGAAAGCCGTACCAGACGATCGCCGGGACCGATCGCACCAGCGCGGGCAGCCGCGTCCCGGCAAAGCCGAAGGACGACCGGGCCTGCACCATGAAGGGGATGCCGTACTTGTGGCCCGCGCGCCCGTTGATCATCAGCGCAAGGCCGATGACCGTGCAGCCGATGGCGATGGCCACGACGGTCTGGATCAGGTTCAGCGTGCCCACCAGCCCCGATCCGACGGTGAAGGTGCCGATGCTGACGCAGCCGCCCAGCCAGGCGAACAGGTAGGACCAGGGGTCCATGATGCGGGTGGTCTGCGGGGCAAGGCTCTCCTCGCCCGGTCTTTTGTCGTCCAGGGCATGTGGGGCGTGATCGGCGATCGTTCCGGTATGGGTCATGGGGATACTCCCTGTATGGAGATGGCGGATTTCTTATTTTTGGATCGGGTGCGCATAGGCCCCGATCTTGAGGTCAGCAGCCCGGCGCCGACCAGCGCCTCGGCGAACTTGGTGGCGACGGTCACGCCGTCGATGACGGGAATCCCCGTCTCGTGGCTCAGCCATTCGGTCAGGTCGGACATGCCGGCGCATCCCAGAACGACGGCTTCGCAGCGGTCCTCCTCGATGGCGCGCAGGATTTCGGCACGAACCAGCTGCCGTGCATTCGATCCGGGCTCTTCCAGGGCCAGCACCGGAATTTCCGCCGACCGGACGCGACGGCACTGGTGGTCAAGGCCGTACTTGCGCACCAATTCCTCGATCACCGGGACGGAGCGGGGCAGGGTGGTGACGATGGAGAACGACGTGGCGATCATGCTGGCGGCCTTGATGCCCGCCTCGCAGATGCCCAGCACGGGGCCGGTCGCGACCTCGCGGCAGGCGCCGATGGCGGGATCGTCGAAACAGGCGACCACGATGGCGTCGGCGCCCTCGGCCTGGGCCTGCTGCACCTCGCGCAGCAGGTGGGCGGCGGACATCACCTCGTCGAAATGGCCCTCGATGCTGGCGGGGGCGCCATGGGCGGTACGGCCCTCGACATCAGTGCCGGGGGCGGCCACCGCGCGGGCCGATGCCAGGATCTTGTCGGTCATCGATGCGGTGGAGTTGGGGTTGATCACGACCAGCTTCATTGGCGTCTCCGTGTTCCTGAGTCGCCCTATTGTTACCACGAATTGTTAACAATCTATAATCATATTTTTCTGCCGTCTTTCCAGGCGGAACAATGTTGCGAAGGACCAAGGAAGGTGCAAATTGGAAACCATGGACAAGCCCTTGGAAACACTGATCGTGGACAGCATCCTGGACGCCATCGCCGATCAGCGGCTGCGCGCGGGGACCAAGCTGGGCGAACAGGCGCTGTCGGATATCTTTGCCTGCAACCGCGCCCATGTGCGGCGTGCGCTGTCGATGCTGACCGGCTGGCAGGTCGTGGATCACCTGCCCAATCGCGGCGCCTATGTCGCGACGCCCACGCCGCAGGATGCGCGCGATGTCTTTCAGGCCCGCCGCGCGATCGAGACGACGATCTGTCGCAATGCCGTCCGGCTGGCCGACGCGCAGGACCTGGCCGACCTGCAGGCGCATCTGGCGGCCGAGGATGCGGCCCGTGGGCAGGACAACCGCCCCGCCGCCATCCGCCTGTCGCGCGGGTTTCACATCCTGTTGGCGCGGATCGGGCGCAACCCGGTGCTGACCCGCTATCTGGACGAGCTGACGATGCGGTCGTCGCTGATCATCGGCCTGTACGCCCAAGGCCACGCCACGCTGTGCGCCGAGGATGAGCATGCGAACATCGTCGCGGCCATCGCCGCGCGGGACGAGGGGCGGGCCCTGTCCCTGCTGGACACGCACCTGCGCCATATCGAGGCGGGGATCCGGTTCGACGATGCGTTGCCGGTGACGGGCGCGCTGTCCGCGGCGTTGCGGGGGCGCTAGCGGTCCAGGCCGGTGCGGCGGGCGGCGATCCGTTCCAGTGCCTGAAAGCCTTCGTGGATCAGCACCGCGATGATGCCGACGACAAGCCCGCCCTGCAGGACGAAGGCTGTGTTCGACGACAGCAGCCCCGCGATGATCACCTCGCCCAGGGTGCGGGCCGCGACGGTCGAGCCGATCGTGGCCGTGCCAAGCGAGATCACCGCCGTCAGCCGCATTCCCCCCAGGATCACCGGCAGGGCCAGCGGCAGGTCGACCTGCCACAGCCGCTGGCGATGGGTCAGGCCCATGCCGCGCGCGGCCTCGGCCACGTTGGCGGGCTGGGTGGTCAGGCCCGCCAAGGTGTTCTCGAACACCGGCAGCAGGCCGTAGAGGAACAGCGCCACCAGGGTCGGCCCGGCGCCGAACCCCATGATCGGCACGGCCAGTGCCAGCACCGCCACGGGCGGAAAGGTCTGGCCCACGCTGGTGATCGTGCGCGCCAAGGGCAGGAACTCGCGCCCCGCGGGCCGCGTCACCAGCACCGCCAGCACCAGCGCCACCACGGTCGATGCGATGACCGCCAGCGCCACTAGCGCCAGATGCGACAGGGTCAGCGACCAGAGCGGGGTCTGGGTATAGATCGCGGGCGCGTGGTTGCGGGTGAAAGGTTGAAATACCGGCGCGAACCAGCCCGGCGCGATCAGGAAAGCCAGCAGCAGAACCGCGGCCAGGGCCAACAGGATGCGTCCGATCATTCCGCCGCCCGGGCCTGCGGGGCGGCCTGGGCGCGCAGGGCGGCCAGGGTGATGACGCCGCCGCCCTCGACCGGCAGGGAGTCGCGCCCGCTCCACAGGCATTCGGCCAGCGCGTCGCGCAGGGTCGCCTCGCGTGGCAGGGCGGGGCCGTCGGCATGGCCCTCGCGCGCCAGGGCATGGGCCGGGGTCAGCGACAGCAGGTGGAAGGGTCGCTGATCCAGCCCGATCAGGTCGCGGACGAAGGGCGTGGCGGGGGCGGTCAGAATCTCGGACGGGGGGGCGTATTGGACCAGGCGGCCCTTGTCCATGACGGCGATGCGGTCGCCCAAGGTGACGGCCTCCTCCATGTCGTGGGTGACCAGGATCAGGGTCGTGCCAAGCCGACGCTGGATGTCGCGCAGGTCGGCCTGCGCCTTGGCGCGGATCACCGGGTCAAGGGCGCCAAAGGGCTCGTCCATCAGCAGCAGGTCGGGCTTCGCCGCCAGCGCACGGGCCACGCCCACGCGCTGCTGCTGGCCGCCGGACAGCTCATGGGGCATGCGGTCGCGGAACTGGTCGGGCGCCATCTGGAACAGCGTCAGAAGTTCGTCCACCCGGTCGCGGATTGCGGCTTGGTCCCAGCCCAGCAGGCGCGGGACGGTGGCGATGTTCTGGCCCACGGTGCGATGCGGGAACAGCCCGTGGCCCTGGATCGCATAGCCGATGCGGCGGCGCAGCAGATGGGGCGCGACCTCGCGCGTGTCCTGCCCGTCGATCAGCACGCGACCGCTGCTGGGTTCGACAAGGCGGTTGATCATGCGCAACAGCGTCGTCTTGCCCGACCCCGAGGTGCCGACCAGCGCCGCGATCTGGCCCGGTTCGACCGTCAGGCTGACATCGTCGACCGCGGCGCGGCCGTCATAGATGCGGGTCAGGTTCTGGATGTCGATCATGCGGACCTCCGGCTGGAACGCACCAGCAGATCAAGAGCGATGCCGGCGGTCAGCGCCAGCACGATGGTGGGCAGGGCGCCCAGCAGGACCAGATCCATCGCGGTCTGGTTCAGGCCCTGAAAGACGAAGGTGCCGAAGCCGCCGCCGCCGATCAGCCCGGCGATGACCGCCAGCCCGATGTTCTGGACCAGCACGATCCGCACCGCCGCCAGCAGCACCGGCAGCGCCAGCGGGATCAGCACCTGCAGCATCAGCTGCGTCCGCGTCAGGCCCAGGCCGATCGCGGCCTCGCGCGTGGCGGGGTTCACGCCGGTCAGCCCGGTCAGCGTGTTCGACACGACCGGCAGCAGCGAATAGAGAAACAGCGCGACCAGCGCCGGGAACAGGCCGATGCCCGCCACCCCCGCCTGCGCGGCGCCGGGCACATTGGCCGCGATCCAGCCGAAGACGGGGATCATCACGCCGAACAGCGCCAGCGACGGGATCGTCTGCAGGATATTCAGCACCGAGAGAACTGGCCCCCTCAGCCGCCGCGCCTGATAGAGCGCGACCCCAAGCGGCAGCCCGATCAGCAGCGCCAGCGCCAGTGACCCAAAGGCCAGCGTCAGATGCGCCCGCGCCTCGCGCAGGAAGATGTCCTGACGCGCGGCGTATTCGCGCATGACGGACACCCCGTCCAATGCGCCTGACCCCAGGATCGCGCCGATCGCGGCGACCGCCCCTACCAGGATCAGCCAGCGCAGCCACAGCGTCGGGTTCATCCGCGCCAGCGCATCGGCCAGCATCAGGGCGAACGCCAGTGCCATCAGCCAGAACCCGACCGATGGCGCGACGCGGGCCAGGGTGTTGTCGGGCGGGGTCAGATGAGTCGCCGCCGCCCCCAAGGCCAGCAGCACCGCCAGCAGCGCCGCGGCACCGGCGGCCAGGCGCAGCGCGGGCGGCCAGCGCAGGCAGCCCGCGACCAGCACCGCGGCCAAGGCCACGGTCAGGATCAGTCCCTGGGGCAGGGCGGCGATCAGGGACAGCCCCTCGCCCAGCACGATGCGGTTCGGCTTGAACTGCACCAGCGGCAGGGCCAGCCCGGCCAGACCGATCACCGCAAACAGCAGGCCGGGCCGGTCCAGCCGCGCGCGCATCAGTCCAGAAAGCCCGCTTGGGTCAGGTGGTCGCGCGCGACGGTGGCGGCGGGTTCACCGCCGATCTGGATGCGACCGTTCAACTCCTGCAGGGTTTCAAGGTCCAGCGACGAGAAGATCGGCGCCAGGATGTCGGGGATCTCCGGATGCGCCTCAAGAACCTCGGCACGGATGATCGGAGCGGGCTGATAGACGGGCTGCACGCCCTTGTCGTCCTCCATCACCACCAAACCGGCGGGCGCGATGCCGCCATCGGTGCCATAGACCATCGCCGCGTTCACGCCCGAGGTCTGCTGCGCTGCCGCCGCGATGGTCGCGGCCGTGTCGCCGCCCGACAGCTGCACCAGCTGGTCGGGGCTCATGGTAAAGCCATAGGTTTCCTGGAACGCCGGAAGCGCCGCGGCCGAGGTCACGAATTCGGTCGATGCCGCCAGCTTGACGTCGCCGCCCCCCGCGATCCATTCGCCCATCTGGGTCATGGTCTGCAGGTCGTTTTCGGTCGCGACGTCTTGGCGCAGGGCGATGGCCCAGGTGTTGTTCGCGGGCGAGGGTTGCAGCCAGACGATGTCGTTCTGTTCCAGGTCCAGCTCTGCCACGCGCTTGTAGCCGGCTTCGGCATCCTTCCAGACATCGCTGTCGGCCTCGTTGAAGAAGAACGCGCCGTTGGCGGTGTATTCCGGATAGATGTCGATCTGACCCGAGGTGATCGCGTCGCGCATGATCGGCGTGCCGCCCAGCTGCAGGCGATCCTGCACCGGGAGGCCTGCATCCTGCAGCGCCAGCAGGATCATGTTGCCCAGAAGGCCACCCTCGGTGTCGATCTTGGAGGACACGGTGATGTCCTGGGCACCGGCGGCGCCGCCGAGGCCGATCAGCAGCGCGGCAAGGGGGGTAAGGGCTTTCATGCGGATCTCCTGTCGCGCGGACGGCATTGTTGGGCTCGACAATGCAAATGCCCGCGCGGCGATTTGGTTCCGGCATAGATGGGTACGATCCTGTCGTCCCGCCGATGACGATCCGGCCGACCGGGGCTGACCCGTGCCGCACCGGATGCCGGTCGTCCGTCGGTCACGGACGCGCCGGCCCGGCCTCAGCCGCCGATGCTGCGCCCCGCGCTGGACCCGCCGAACCCGCCGCGCGACGCGGCCGTGGCCCGCGTCATCGGCGCCTGTCCCGCGGTCGTGGCGGGCCGCGTGAAGTTCTGCGACGACATCGACGCACGCCCGGCATTGCTGCCGAAATTGGTGGTGCCGGCGGCGTTGGTGAAGCCGCCCTGCGCATTGCGGTACATCGGCTGCGAGGCCGCCATCCCGCCACCCGCGCGACCCAGCATGCTGCCGATCAGATAGCCCGCCAGCAGCGGCATGAAGATGCTGCCCGACCCGCCCTGCGACACCTGCTGATCCTCGGACCCGCAATTGCCGGCACCGTGCTGCTCCTCGCAGACGGCCAGGCTGTCATAGCGGGGCGCGGCCTCGACATGCAGGGCCTCGGCCTCGGCAAAGGCCTGGCTGCACTGATCGGCAGTCACCAGGCCGCCGTTCACCGCCGCCGCCTGGCAGCTGGCAAGATCCGGAAAGGCCTGCGCCTCGACCTGTTCGTCCCGGCAGCCCGCGACGGTGAAGGCGGCCGCCCCCAGAATGGTCAGAGCGACGGTCCGTGAACGTGTCCTCATGGAAATCCTCCTTGGCGGGTCAGCCCGCGATGAAATGCGGCTTGAAGCGCGACAGGTCCTGGGTGATGCGGGCGCGATCCTCTCGGATACCGATGCCGGCGCAGGCATCGCCCACGATCCAGGCACCGATGACCGGGCGGAAACCCTCGAATTCGGGCAGGGGGTGATAGGCCTGCACGATCCGCGCATGCCCGTCGTAATCGTGGTTGTCTGACGCCTCGGTAACGGCGCCGTTCTCGACGATGACAACGCCCGCGCCTTCGCGCGAGAAGATCGGCTTGACCACATGGGCGGCGCGGAACTGGTCGGCCACGCGCCCGAAGGCCTGGGCAACGGACGGGTCGGGCTGGCCGTCCTCGACCAGGGCGGGGGCCACGTCGTCGGCGAAGAAGGCGGGCAGCAGGTTCGGGTGACCCTCGAACATCTCCCACAGGACGGGCAGCAGGCCCTTGTTCGACACGACGGCCTTCCACGCGGGCTCAAGGAACATGCAGCCCGACCCCGCGATATGGCGGGCATAGTCGTCGGCCAGCAGGTCCTCCCACGGATACAGCTTGAACAGCGTGCCGATCACCCGATCCTCGGCATCCAGGAACTGGCCCTTCTTGCTGACGGCCAGCTTGTCCAGGTCGGTGTAATGCGCACCCATCCCGGCCTCGCGCGCGGCCCAGGCCATCGATTCGACCGTGGCGTAATCCTCGGCGTTGTTCGCGACGGCGGTGAAGTGGATGTCGGTGTTCGGCGCGAACAGCTCGCGGAACCGCTCGACCAGCGCCTCGTGGATGCCGTTGAACTGGTCGGCCCCCGTGGGCAGGTGTCCCGCCGCCAACTGATCCTCCAGCCACTGCCACTGGAAGGCCGCCGATTCATACAGCGAGGTCGGCGTGTCGGCGTTGTATTCCAGCAGCCTGGCCGGACCGGTGCCGTCATAGACCAGATCCATCCGCCCATAGATCGCGGGCTCGGACCGCGCCCAGCTGTCGGCGATCAGCGCGTGATGCGCCTGCGGGATGCCCAGACGCGTCATCAGCGCGGGGTCGGCCACGATGCGGTCGACCGCCTGACGCACCATCGCGTGCAGTTCGGTCGCGGGGCCTTCCAGGTCGTCTTCGATCTGGGCCAGCGTGAACTGATAGGCGGTGGTTTCGTCCCAATAGGGCTCGCCATGCATATGGGCGAAGGTGAAGCCGACATCGGCGGCCTTGGCGGCCAGGTCGGGGCGTTCGGGAAGGGTGATCTTGCGCATGCCCAAGATGTAGTCGCTGCGCGCCGCGAGGACCAGAGCCCCGGATGTCGCGCGCGGGTGAAATCCCCGGCATCCGCCACGGCGATCGCCGCGGGCGGCCGGTGGTCTGCAGATCGGAGGATACAGTGGTGAGCCCAACAGGATTCGAACCTGTGACCCACTGATTAAAAGTCAGTTGCTCTACCAACTGAGCTATGGGCCCATCACGAGGCGGTTCCTAGGGGGGGTGGCCGGTGGCGTCAAGCAGAAAAATCAACCCATCTGGCGGAATCCGTCCGTGCGGCCTATATCGCGGCCATGACGCATTCTCATTCGACCGGGCTGCCCTTCCTCAAGATGCACGGGCTGGGCAACGACTTCGTGGTACTGGATCTGCGCGGCGGGTTGGCCCGGCCGGACGCGGGCCTTGTCGCGCGCATCGCGGACCGCCATCGCGGCGTGGGCTTCGACCAGCTGGCCGCGGTCGAGGATTGCGGTGACGCGGATGCGCGGCTGGTGTTCTGGAACGCGGACGGGTCGCTGTCGTCGGCCTGCGGCAATGCGACGCGCTGCATCGCGCGCTGGCTGATGGATCAGACGGGGGCAGCGTCGCTGCGCCTGCGGACCGATCACGGCATGCTGCTGGCCGAGGACGCGGGCGGCGGGCTGACCCGTGTGAACATGGGGCCGCCGGTCCTGGACTGGCGCGCGATCCCCTTGGCGCGGGACGTGGACATCGATCATCTGCCCATCGCGGGTGATCCGGTGGCGACCGGCATGGGCAATCCGCATGTGACCTTCTTCGTGGATGACGCCGATGCCGTCGATCTGGACCGTTTCGGGCCGGAGCATGAGCATCACCCTCTCTATCCCGAACGCACCAATGTGGAGGTCGTGCAGGTCCTGTCGCGCGACGCGATCCGGCTGCGCATCTGGGAACGCGGGACGGGGCCGACGCTGGCATCCGGGTCGTGTTCCTGTGCGGCGGTGGTGGCCGCGGCGCGGCGCGGTCTGACGGATCGGCGCGTGACGGTGCATGTGCCGGGCGGGCAGCTGTTGATCGACTGGCGCGAGGATGGCGTCTGGATGGAGGGGCCGACCGCCATCGTCTTCGAGGGGCGCCTGACGCCCGCGTGGCTGGCATGAGCGCGCCCGTCTTCTCGACTTTGGGCTGTCGTCTGAACGCCTATGAGACCGAGGCCATGCGCGAGATGGCCGAGGCCGCGGGCCTGTCGGGCGCGGTCGTCGTCAACACCTGCGCCGTGACCGCCGAGGCCGTCCGCAAGGCCCGCCAGGAGATCCGCCGCCTGTCGCGCGAGAATCCCGGCGTGCCGGTCATCGTCACCGGCTGCGCCGCCCAGACCGAGCCCGAGACCTTTGCCGCCATGCCCGAGGTCACCAAGGTCATCGGCAACCATGAGAAGATGCAGCCCGCCACCTGGGCCAGCCTTCGCGCCCCCGACCTGATCGGCGAGACCGAGAAGGTGGTCGTGGACGACATCATGTCGGTGCGGGAAACCGCGGGCCACCTGATCGACGGGTTCGGGCGGCACCGGGCCTATGTGCAGGTCCAGAACGGCTGCGATCACCGCTGCACCTTCTGCATCATCCCCTTTGGCCGCGGCAATTCGCGGTCGGTGCCCGCAGGTGTGGTGGTCGAGCAGATCAAGCGTCTGGTCGGGCGCGGCTTCAACGAGGTCGTGCTGACCGGGGTGGACCTGACCAGCTGGGGCGCGGACCTGCCGGGCACGCCGCGGCTTGGCGATCTGGTCATGCGCATCCTGCGGCTGGTGCCGGACCTGCCGCGCCTGCGGATCAGCTCTATCGATTCGATCGAGGCGGACGAGAACCTGATGCTGGCCATCGCGACCGAACCGCGCCTGATGCCGCATCTGCACCTGTCGCTACAGGCCGGCGACGACATGATCCTGAAGCGGATGAAGCGCCGCCATCTGCGCGACGATGCCATCGCCTTCTGCGAGGAGGCGCGGCGGCTGCGTCCCGACATGGTCTTCGGCGCCGACATCATCGCCGGCTTTCCGACCGAAACCGAGGCGATGTTCGACAATTCGCTGAAGCTGGTTCAGGATTGCGGCCTGACCTTCCTGCATGTCTTCCCCTATTCGGCGCGCAAGGGCACGCCCGCGGCGCGCATGCCCGCCGTGCCCGGCCCCGCGATCCGCGACCGCGCCGCGCGTCTGCGGGCGGCGGGCGATGCGGCATTGCGCACGCATCTGGAAGCGCAGGTCGGGCTTGCGCACCGGGTGCTGACCGAGGGGCCGCGCCTTGGCCGGACCGAACAGTTCACCGAAGTTGCCTTTGACAGCGACCAGCCCGAAGGGGCGCTGATGACCCTGACCGTTGCGGGGCATGACGGGCAACGGCTGACGGTCTGACTGGAGGCGAATGGGGGCGCTGCCCCGCCCTGCGGGCTCCCCCGGGGTATTTTCGCAACGGAGAAATGGCGGGTTGCCGGGATGCGCGGGGGCTTCTAGCCTGCCCCTTCGGAGGAGATGAATGACCGTGATCCTGTATTCCCATGACAGCGCCCGCCGCCACGTGACGCCCGATGGCCACCCCGAGCAGGTGGCCCGACATGATGCCGTGATGGCCGCGCTGGAGGGGCTGGCGCTGGACCGGCGCGAGGCGCCCGTGGCGGAGGATGCCGAGGTGCTGCGCTGTCATCCCGCCCGCTATCTGCAGGGCCTGCGCGATGCGGTGCCGCAGGCGGGGACCCGCCAGATCGACGCGGACACGCATCTGTCGCCCGGCAGCCTGGAGCCCGCGCTGCGTGCCGTGGGCGGGGCCTGTGCGGCGGTGGACGCTGTTCTTGCCGAAGAGGCGCGGCGGGCCTTCGTCGCCCTGCGCCCGCCGGGGCACCATGCCGAGGCCGAGGTCTCGATGGGGTTCTGCCTGTTCGGCACGGTGGCGATCGCGGCGAAACGCGCGCTTGATCATCACGGGCTGGAGCGGGTGGCAGTCCTGGATTTCGACGTGCATCACGGCAACGGCACGCAGGCCCTGCTGTGGGACGAGGCGCGGGTGCTGTTCGTCAGCAGCCAGCAGTTTCCCCTGTGGCCGGGCACCGGGGCCGCGTCCGAGCGTGGCGCGCATGGGCAGGTGGTGAACCTGCCGCTGCCCCCCGGATCGGACGGGGCGCTGGCTTTGTCGGAATGGCAGGGCGCGCTGGACCGGATGCGGGAGTTTTCGCCGCAGCTGGTGCTGATTTCCGCCGGCTTTGATGCGCATCGCGACGATCCGCTGGCGCAGCTGGAATGGGACGACGACGACTATGCCGCCCTGACACGCGCGATCCTGGACGCGGCGGGCAAGGCCCCGGTGGTATCCTGCCTGGAAGGTGGTTATGACCTTCGGGCCTTGGGTCGCAGCGTGCGGGCCCATGTCGATGTGCTGATGGAGGCCGACTGATGAGCGATATCACCACCCTCTCGTTCGAGGAGGCCATGCGCGAGCTGGAGGCCACGGTCGGCAAGCTGGAGACCGGAGAGGCGACGCTTGAGGAATCGATCGCGCTGTACGAACGCGGCGCCGCCCTGCGCGCGCATTGCGAGGCCCGCCTGCGCGAGGCCGAGGAGCGGGTCGAGAAGATCACCCTGGCCGCCAACGGCCAGCCTGCCGGTACCACCCCCGTCGAGGGCCTGTGATGCAGGACCGCCTTGCGCGTGTCCGCATCGAGGTTCAGGCCGAGCTGGATCGCGCCATCACGGGCGCTGCCGCCCGGCGATCTGCGCGATGCGATGGCCTATGCGGTCAACGGGGGCAAGCGGCTGCGCGCCTTTCTGGTGATGGAATCGGCACGCCTGCACGGGGTGTCTGACGATGCCGCCCTGCCGGTCGCGACGGCGGTCGAGGCGCTGCATGCCTATAGCCTGGTCCATGACGACCTGCCGGCGATGGACGACGACGACCTGCGGCGCGGTCAGCCGACCGTGCATGTCAAATGGACCGATGCGACCGCGATTCTGGCGGGCGACGCGCTGCAGACGCTGGCGTTTCAGCTGTTGACCGATCCGCGCATCGGCGCGCCCGACGCGCAGGTGCGGCTGGTGTCCGCGCTGGCGCAGGCGTCGGGGGCGGCGGGCATGGTCTGGGGGCAGGCGTTGGACATCGCTGCCGAAACCGCGGGCACGCCGCTGGACCTGGACGCGATCACTGAATTGCAGGGTGGCAAGACCGGCGCGCTGATCCGCTTTGCCGCGACCGCAGGGCCGCTGATCGCGGGCGACGATCCCACGGCGCTGGACCGCTATGCGGTGGCCCTGGGCCTGGCCTTCCAGATCGCCGACGACATCCTGGACGTGACCGGCGATGAGGCCGTGACCGGCAAGCGCGTCGGCAAGGATGCCGGGGCCGGCAAGGCGACCTTCGTGTCGCTGCTGGGCCTGGACGGCGCACAGGCCGAGGCGCGGCGTCGTGTCGCCATGGGAACCGATGCGCTGTCGCACTATGGTGATGCCGCCGGGAACTTGCACGATCTCGCGCGTTTCGTTATCGAGCGCGACACTTGAACGCCCGCCCCGGAGGAGGGCCAGCCATGACCGATCGACCCAAGACGCCGATTCTGGACCGCGTTAGCCTGCCGTCGGATCTGAAGACCCTGACCGACGCGCAACTGCGCCAGCTTGCCGACGAGCTGCGGGCCGAGACCATCAGCGCCGTCAGCGTGACCGGCGGCCATCTGGGCGCGGGCCTGGGCGTGGTCGAACTGACCGTGGCCCTGCACGCTGTCTTCGATACGCCGCGCGACAAGCTGATCTGGGACGTGGGGCATCAGTGCTATCCGCACAAGATCCTGACCGGGCGGCGCGACCGCATCCGCACGCTTCGCATGGGCGGGGGCCTTGCGGGCTTCACCAAGCGCGCGGAAAGCCCCTATGACCCGTTCGGGGCGGGGCATTCGTCGACCTCGATCAGCGCGGCCCTGGGTTTCGCGATGGCGCGGGAACTGGGCGGCGACCCGGGCGATGCGATCGCGGTCATCGGCGACGGCGCCATGAGCGCAGGCATGGCTTATGAGGCGCTGAACAACGCGGGCCATGAGGGCAAGCGCCTGTTCGTGGTGCTGAACGACAACGAGATGTCCATTGCGCCCCCGGTCGGCGCCATGTCCTCCTATCTGACGCGCCTTTACGCGGGCGGGCCGTTCCAGGAGCTGAAGGCAGTGGCCAAGGGCGCCGTCGGCATGCTGCCGGACGCCCTGCAGGAGGGCGCGCGCCGCGCCAAGGAGATGCTGAAGGGCATGGCCGTGGGCGGCACCCTGTTCGAAGAGCTGGGCTTTTCCTACATCGGGCCGGTCGACGGTCACGACATGGAACAGTTGCTGCCCCTGCTGCGCACCGTGCGGGCGCGGGCGGACGGTCCGGTTCTGATCCACGTCGTGACCAAGAAGGGCAAGGGTTATGCCCCGGCCGAGGCGGCCGCGGACAAGGGCCATGCCACAGCCAAGTTCGACGTGATCACCGGCGTGCAGGCCAAGGCGAAATCGAACGCGCCCAGCTATACCGCCGTCTTCGCGCAGGCGCTGATCGATCAGGCGGGCCGCGACGATCGCATCCTGGGTGTGACCGCCGCGATGCCGGACGGGACCGGCCTCAAGCAGTTCGCGCAGCGCTTTCCGCGCCGCTGCTTCGACGTGGGCATCGCCGAACAGCATGCCGTGACCTTTGCCGCCGGTCTGGCCGCGGGAGGCATGAAGCCTTTCGTCGCGATCTATTCGACCTTTCTGCAGCGCGGCTATGACCAGATCGTGCATGACGTCGCGGTCCAGAACCTGCCCGTCCGGTTCGCCGTCGACCGTGCCGGGCTGGTGGGCCAGGATGGTCCGACGCACTCCGGCGCCTATGACACCGCCTTCCTGGCCAATCTGCCCGGGTTTGTCGTCATGGCCGCCGCGGACGAGGCCGAACTGGTCCACATGGTCGCCACGGCCGCCGCACATGACAGCGGCCCCATCGCCTTCCGTTTTCCGCGCGGAGAGGGCACCGGGGTCGAGATGCCCGAGCGCGGGCAGGTCCTGCCCATCGGCAAGGGCCGCATGATCGCGGAGGGCAAGGGCGTCGCCATCCTGTCCTTCGGCACGCGCCTATCCGAGGTGATGACCGCGCGCGAGGCGCTGATGGCGCGGGGCATCACGCCCACGGTCGCCGACGCGCGCTTTGCCAAGCCGCTGGATCGTGACCTGATCCTGGCACTGGCCCGCGACCACGAGGCGCTGATCACCATCGAGGAGGGCGCCGTGGGCGGTTTCGGCAGCCATGTCGCCCATCTGCTGGCCGAGGAGGGCGCCTTCGACAAGGGGCTGCGCTTCCGGTCGATGGTCCTGCCGGATGCGTTCGTCGACCACGACGCGCCGCGGGCGATGTATGACAGCAGCTGCCTGAACGCCCAGCATATCGAGGACAAGGTCCTTTCCGTGATGGGCGTCCAGTCGCTGGCGGCGCGGCGCACCGACCGCGCCTGATTGGCGTCGGCTGATCCCCTGCGGGGGTCAGCCGGGCGCATAGCTGCGCACCAGCGCGCCCGCGATCATTCCCCATCCGTCCACGACCACGAAGAACGCCAGCTTGAAGGGCAGCGACACCACCACCGGGGGCAGCATCATCATGCCCATCGACATCAGCACGGCCGCCACGACCAGATCGATGATCAGGAAGGGCAGGGCGATCAGGAAACCCGATCTCGAAGGCGCGCTGGATCTCGGACAGCATGAAGGACGGGATCAGCACCGACAGGCGGTCTGCGGGGCCGGTGCCGGGCGCGATCTCGGCCAGGTTGGCCAAGGTGTCGGGGTCGGTGCGGGCCGCCATGAACCTCTCGAACGGCACGATGCCGCGCTGGAAGGCCTCGGCGATGCCGATCTGACCCTGCTGCAGGGGCAGCCCCGCGACGGTCCAGGCCTCGCGCAGGACCGGGTCCATGATGAACCAGGTCAGAAAGATCGCCAGGCTGACGATCAGCATGTTCGGCGGCGATTGCTGCAGGCCGATCGACTGGCGCAAAATCGACAGGACCGTCACGATGAACGGGAACGCGGTCACCATGATCGCGATGCCCGGTGCCAGCGACAGCGCCGTCAGCACCAGGACCAGCATCACCGCATTGTCGCCCAGCCGGCGCCAAGGGCGCCGCCCAGGTCCTGCGCCCACAGGGGCGAGGGCAGCAGGGCCGCGACCGCGACAAGGGCCGCGGCGCGGATCACGCCGCCCCCGTCGCGCCCAGGACGCGCACGCACAGCCGGTCTTCGGCCGATCCGTCGCCGGTCAGCTCGCCCCGCGCGATGACCTTGTCGCCCACGCAGATCTCGACCCCGTCCTCGATCGCCTGGTCCAGGACCAGGATGTCGTCGGCGCGCAGCGAGGACAGCTGCGAGACGGTCTGGCGCGTGCGGCCAAGGCGGATGGTCACCTCGACCTGGATGGTGTCGGTGTCGATCAGATGCTTCAGTGCGTCCATGTGCTGTCCTCCTGGGTGATTTCCGCGATCAGGGCGCGGATGTCGCCCGCAATGCTGTCGGGGGTAAAGTCGATGTGGCCGCCTTGCAGCGACACGGTAATCAGGTCCTGCGGGACCGGGGCGATCTCGATGCCCTCAAGGCCGGCCTGGGCCAGGCAGCGGCGGACCATGTCGGCCAGCCGGTCGCTGCAGGCGATGCGCAGGCCCACGGGGGTCGCGCGCTGCGCCAGATGGGTCAGCTCTGCCTGCAGGGCCTCCTCCAGCCGGCGCGACGACAGGGGCGGGGCCATCAGGTCCAGGACCTGATGCAGGATCGGCGCCAGCGCATCGACCGCCTCCTGGCGCATCTGGCGGCGGCGGGTCTCGTCCGCGGCCAGACCGGCGGCGACCTGTTCCAGGCTGGCGCTCAGGGCGCGCAGCTGGTCGTCCTGGGCCTGCGCGCTGGCCTGCGCCACGCCGTCGGCGAAGGCCTGGTCCAGGTCGGCCTGCGTGTAGGTCACCTCGACACGCGCCGCGACCGCGTTCGAGAAGGACTCAAGCTTGAAGAGGGCCAGGCTCAATTCACCTTCTCCTTGTTGTCGATCCATCCCGACAGGATCTTGACGCTCTCGTCATGGCGGTCCTTCATCATCGCCTTCAGGCGGGCGACAGGATCGGCAGGCGGCAGGGCCAGCTGGTCCAGCCCCGGAAACTCGATCGGCACGATCCGTGGGTTGTCCGGAGAGGGCTCGTCGTCGATCATGCCCGTCAGCCCGCCCATCATCGGGGGCATCGGCGGCAGGCTGTTGTCCAGCATCGGCGCAGGGGCGGGGGCGCGATTGCGCATCATCGGGCGCAGGACCATCACGATCACCGCAAGCGCAAAGACGCCGATCAGCGCGATGCGCGCCAGATCGTTCAGCGCCAGCCGATCAAGGAAGCCCGGCGTGGCCAGGGTGCCATTCTCGCCCAGCGTGGCGAAGGGCAGCGACTTGACGGTGATCTGGTCACCCCGCGCCTCGTCATAGCCAACGGCAGAGGCGACCAGCTCGCGCAGCGTCTGCAGTTCGGCCTCGGACCGGGGGGTCAGGGTGGTCTCTCCGTCGGCGCCGGCCTGCGGGACGCCGTTCACCAGGACGGCGACGGTCAGGCGGCGGGTCGATCCGGGCTGGCGCTGAACCTCGCGCGTGGTGCGGCTGACCTCGAAATTGGACTGGGTACGGTTCTCGGCGCGGCTGCTCTGGCTGGTGTCGCCCGGCTGTTCCGTGGCATCGGGCAGGTTCGAGGCCGCGGTGACTGCGCCCTTTCCGGTCGAGTTGCTCTCGTCCGTCGTCTCCTCGGTCACGGTCGAGATCAGGGCGCGGGCCTCGGGGTCATAACGCTGTTCGGTCAGCAGTTCGGTTTCGGTCAGCAGGTCCAGGTTCAGTTCGACGATGGCGTTTCCGATGCCGACATGGGGCTCCAGGATGCGTTCGACGTTGCGCTTCATCTCGGCCGCGCGGTCTGCTCCTGTCTGGTCCTCGGTCGCGGCGATGATCCCGCGCTGCGAATCGATGACGGTGACGCGGTCGGGTTGCATGCCCGGTACGCCCGACGACACCAGGTATTTCAACGCCGCGGCCTGTTCGCGCGTGATCGTGCCGCCATTGGTCGTCAGGGTGACCGAAGCGCTGCCGTTCTGGTCGCGGCGGTATCCGCGTCCGGTCTCGATCGCCAGGTGGACGCGGGCCGTCTGGACGTTGGGCAGGGCCAGGATGGTGCGCGCCAGCTCTCCCTCCTTCGCGCGCCAATAGGCGGCGTCGAACATCTGCGACGTGGTGCCAAAGCCCGACATGCCGTCCAGCAGCTCGTAGCCGGTGCTGCCGGCGGCGGGCAGGCCTTCGGCGGCCAGATCCATGCGCAGGCGGTCGCGCTGATCGGCTGCGACATAGATCGAGTCGCCCCGCACCTCGTAGGGAACGCCGGCACGTTCGATGCCGGCGATGACCTCGCCGGCCTGGGCGCTGTCCAGCCCGCCATAAATCAGGGCCATGCTGGGGCGGCTGGCCATCCAGCCGAACCCTGCGATCACCAGGAACGTCCCCAGAAAGGCCGCCCCCAGGATCATCCGCTGTCGAGAGCTTCGCTCGTTCCAGTAGTCCTGCAGTTTTTGCAAAACCGTTCCTTTCGAATCATCGCGTCATGGTCGTCTGACCCTGAAATGACATGGGCCACGTTAAGAATTGGTTAGTCGCAACCTGATATTTCGGTCTGGTCAGGACGGAGAATCACGATGACCGACATTGTTGCGGCGGCACCCGAAAAGCCGCGCGGAAAGAAGGGGTTGCTGATCCCGCTGGTGGCGACGCTGGTCCTGGGCGGGGCGGGATTCGCGTCCAGCTATCTGGGCTTCTGGTCGCCCTCCGGCATGTTGTCGGGCCCCGAGGAGCCGGTTCAGTCGACCGAGCACATGAGCGTCGAGTTCATTGACATCCCCACCATCGAGATCGTCATCCCGGGTGGCCGCGCCCGCAGCCTGGTCCTGTCCGCGACGATCGAGACCGACACCACCCACAAGGCCGAGGTGACCCACCTGATGCCGCGCGTGTCGGACGCGTTCACGACCTTCCTCTCGGGCGTCGATCCGGCGGCCTATGACAAGCGCGGCGTCCTCGAGGTGATCCGCGCCGAACTGGTCACTCGCACCCGCTTCGTCCTGGGCGAGGAGCCGGTCAAGGACCTTCTGATCACGGAGTTTCGATTCAAATGACCTTGGAACAACTGATGCAGATCCTGCTGCTGGCGGCCTGTCTGGGGCTTGGTGTCTTCTGCGCCACCCTGGCGCGGCGGCTGCGGCGGATGAACAACCTGGAAAGCGGTCTGGGGGGCGCGATCGCCGTCATGGCCGCCGAGGTCGACCGCCTGGAACGCGCCATCCGGTCGGCCCGCGACGAGGCCACCGCCGCCAGCGAGCGCCTGGCCGAGGAGATCGAGACCGCGCGCCGCGAACGCGCCATCTGGGACCTGCGGCAGCGCATCGGCGCCGCCGCCTCCGAGGCGCCGCAGCCGATGCCTTCGGGTCGCCGCCTGCGCAAGCGCGAGGTGTCCCATGGCTAGGCATCTGCTGCCCGCGCTGACATTGCTGTTCGCGCTGCCGGCCGGCGCGATGATCTGGCAGGGCCAGGACCTGTCGCGGGTGTTTGCCGCCGTGGCCGCGCCCACCGACCTGCTGGACGGCTGCGGCGATGTCCCCGAGGCCGTGGCCCTGGCCGAGGAGCTGCGCGACCGTGCGCTGCGCATCGAGCGTTACATGGAATCCATCGACGCGCGGAAGGCCGAGCTGGCGCAGGCGGAAAGCACGCTGCGCGAACGGCTGGCCGAGCTGCGCACCCAAAAGGGCAGCATCACGGCCCGCCAGGACGGCGCGACCCAGGCCGTGCGCACCGACATCGACCGGCTGATCGCGCTTTATGACCAGATGAAACCTGCCGAGGCCGCCGCCATCCTGACCAACCTGCCCGCCGATTTCGCGGCCGAGATCCTGATGCGCGTCCAGCCCGAGGCCGGCGCCCGCATCATCGCCGCGGTCGAGCCGCGCCAGGCCGCCCTGCTGACCGCCCAGATGGGCGCGCGCAGCGTCCGCAACCCATAAGGAACCCCGCAATGTTCGGTTTCGTCGGAATATTCCTTACGATCGCCATGGTGTTCGGCGGCTACCTGCTGGCCGGCGGCAAGATGGGCGTGATCCTGCATTCGCTGCCCTTCGAGATGATGATGATCATGGGCGCTGCCGTCGGCGCCTATCTGCTGGGCAACGACAGCCATACGCTGAAGGCCACCCTGGGCGGGCTGATCCGCGCCTTCAAAGGCCCGAAATGGAACGCCCAAGATCATCAGGACGTGCTGTGCCTGATGTTCCAGCTGCTCAAGATCGCCAAGGAGAACCCCGTCGCGCTGGAACAGCACATCGAGAATCCCGGCGAATCACCGATCTTCACCGCCTATCCCAAGCTGGCGGCGGATCATCATGTCGTCTCGCTGATCGCCGATACGCTGCGTTCGGCCAGCCTGAACTATGACGATCCCTACCAGGTCGAGGACATGCTGTCCCGCCGCATCGCCGTCCTCAAGGAGGAGGAGATGCACGTCCCCCACGCCCTGCAGAACATGGCCGACGCGCTGCCCGCCCTGGGGATCGTCGCGGCGGTTCTGGGCGTGATCAAGACCATGTCCTCGATCGATCAGCCGCCTTCGGTTCTGGGCAAGATGATTGGCGGGGCGCTGGTCGGTACCTTCTTGGGGGTGTTTCTGTCCTATGGCTTCGTGGCGCCGCTGGCCAACCGGCTTGGCGCGGTCGTCAAGCAGGACCTGGGCTTTTACGAGGTCGTCAAGTCGGTCCTGGTCGCAGGCCTGCACCAGCACGCCACCACCCTGTGCGTCGAGGTCGGCCGCCAGACCGTGCCCGAACATGTGCGCCCCAGCTTCGACACGCTGGAAGGTGCCCTGAGAGAGCTGAAGAAGGCGGCGTGATGACCCGGATCGGCCTGCCGCTTCTGATCGCCTGCCTGGCCGCTGGTCCGGTCGCCGCCGCCGGGCTGGACGGCTTTCGCCGCACCGCCGACGAATGGCTGCTGACCGGACAGGGGCTGCCGCGCGATTATCGCGTGACGCTGCTGCAGATGGACAGTGCCGATCGGCTGCAGGCGATCGCCTATCTGCGCCGCATCGGATTGTTGACGGAACGTCCCTGGTCGCTTGACGACCTCCTGCGCCCCGCGGCCACCAGAACGGAGCCCCGCGAATGACCCCCATTGCCGCCCTCTCGGGCAAGTCCACCAAGATCCTGGACGCGCCCCTGCTTGTCACGGGCGGCCTTGTGCTGGTCGTCATCTCGATGGTGATCCCGCTGCCGGCCGGCGTGCTGGATTTCGGCATCGCCATCTCTATCGCCACCGCCGTGATGGTGCTGGTCATGGCCTCGCTGGTCGAGAAGCCCACCGACTTTCAGGCCTTCCCGGTCCTGCTGCTGGTCAGCCTGGTGATCCGGCTGTCGCTGAACGTATCGTCGACCCGGCTGATCCTGACCGAAGGGCAGAACGGCAAGGAGGCGGCGGGTTCGGTCATCAACGGCTTTGCCGAATTCGTGGCAGGGGGGTCGATCCTGGTCGGGATCACGATCTTTGCGGTGATCTCTGTGGTGAACTTCATGGTCATCACCAAGGGCTCGGGCCGCATGGCCGAGGTCGCCGCCCGCTTTGCGCTGGATTCGCTGCCCGGCAAGCAGTTGGCCATCGACGGCGATCTGAACGCCGGTGCCATTGACCACCAGGAGGCCAAGCGCCGCCGCATCCAGGAACAGCGCGAGATCAGCTTTTTCGGCTCGTTGGACGGCGCGTCGAAGTTCGTCAAGGGCGACGCGGTGGCGGGGATCGTCATCACGCTGATCAACCTGTGCATCGGTCTGGTCGTGGGCATCACGATCCACGGAATGCCTCTGGGAGAGGCGGCGGCGACCTATTCCCACCTGACGGTCGGGGACGGGCTGGTCAGCCAGATCCCGGCGCTGATCACCTCGATGGCGGCGGCGCTGCTGCTGTCGCGGGGCGGGGCCACGGAAACCACCGCGGGCCTGATGTCGACCGAGTTCGTGCGCAGCTGGCAGCCGGCGGCGATGGTCGCGGCGGCGATGGTGGTGATCTCCCTCGTGCCGGGCATGCCAAAGCCACTGTTTCTGGGGATCGCGGCGGGGATGGGCTTCATGGCCTGGCGCATCGCGCAGAAACGCCGCATCGCGGACGAGGCGCTGCCCGACCTGCCCCTGGGCGACAGCGCGATCAAGCCTGCCGCCCGCATCGGGGACGTCCTGGATACCGACGACATCAGCGTCGAGATCGGGTCGGACCTGATCGTGACCGCGCTGGACCAGGCGCGGGGCCTGGGCAGCCGCATCAGCAACCTGCGCATCCACATCGCCCGCAGCTTTGGGCTGATCCTGCCGGATGTGCGCATCACCGACACCGACGATCTGCCGCCCGGCGATTATCAGATCCGCATCCACGGCGTCATCCGCGGCCGCGGCACCCTGCGCCCGGCCGAGATCCTGGCGCTTGGCCCGGATTCCGTGCTGGCCGATCTGCGCGGCGTGGCCGTCCGCGAGCCGGTCTATTCCAGCCCGGCCCGCTGGATCCATCCGACGGACCAGGAGGACGCGGCGACCATGGGCGCCACCGTCGTGACCCCGATGGAAGTGCTGTCCACGCATCTGATGGAGGTGGTCAAGGCCAACCTGCCCGCACTGCTGACCCTGGGCGCGATGCAGCGCCAGATCGAGGAACTGAAGACCCTGTCCGACACGGGCCGCGCCGAACGCTATCGCAAGTATTTCGACGCGATGATGCCGGAAAAGGTGACGCCCGAGACGCTGCTGGCGATCCTGCGCGCCCTGCTGGAGGAGCGGATCTCGATCCGCAACCTGCCGCTGATCGTGGATGCCATCTGCGAGTTCCGCAACGTGGAATCGGCCGAGACGATCTATGAGCTGGTGCGCAAGCGCCTGCGCGGCCAGATCACCCAGCAATATTCGGACGAGGCCGGTCGCGTCGCAGCCCTGCAGCTGCATCCCGCCTGGGAGGCGGAGTTCGTGCGCGCCGATGCCGAAACCGGACGTGCGGGAGGCGGGGCGATGACCCCCGCCATGTCCAAGAAGCTGGTCGAGGCCACCCGCCGCGCGCTGTCCCTGGCTGAACCCGTCGCCCGCACCGTGCTGGTTGCGCCCGACCACCGGCGCCGCATGGTCCACGCGGTGCTGGGGGCCAACGGCATGGCGGTCCCGGTCCTGGGTCTGGAGGAGATCGATCCCGCCGCCGAACTGCGCCTGCTGGGCACCGTCGAGGCCGCATGATGTGGGACCAGCTGCAGGCCATCGTTCCGGGGTTGGACTGGGCGCTGGTGCTGGTCTATGTCCGCGTGCAGGCCTGCGTGGTGGCCCTGCCGGGCCTGGGCGAACGCGTGATCTCGGCCCGCGTCAAGGTGGCGATCGCGCTGGCGCTGGCGCCGCTGCTGGCGGGCGTAGCGCCCGGCCCGCAGATGCCCGAACAGCCCCTGAGCATGATCGCGCAGGTCGGGGTCGAGATGGTTCTGGGCTTTGCCACGGGCATCATGCTGCGGCTGCTGACCATCGCCATAGACATCGCCACCACGGCCATTGCCGCGACCGCGTCACTGTCCCAGATCATGGGCATCCAGAACGAGATGTCGCCCCATCCCATCGGCAACATGCTGCACCTGGCCGGCATGGCGGTCCTGATGGCCATGGGACTGCCGGTCATGATCGTCGAGCTGATCGCCGACAGCCTGCGTCTCTGGCCGCCCGCGGACCTGCCCCAGGTCGAGGGGCTGGTGATGGCCGTCGTCCGCATGGTCACCGACAGCTTCTGGCTGGCGATGATGCTGGCCGCGCCCTTCACCTTGGGCGGGTTCCTGTACCAGGCGCTGTCGGGGGTCATCAACCGGGTGATGCCCGCCCTGCCGGTCGTGTTCATCGGCGCGCCTGCCTCCATCCTGCTGGCGCTGATGGGGTTGGTGATCCTGGCGCCGCTGCTGGTCGGCATCTGGGCCAACGCGGTCATGGGCTTCATGCTGCCGGCACTGCCATGAAGGACCGCGGATGAGCGAGGATACCGACGACAAGCAGTTCGAGGCCACCGACCAGAAGCTGCAGCGTGCGCGCGAAAAGGGCGACATTCCGCGATCGACGGAATTGAACGTCACGATGATGTATCTGGGGGCGTTCCTGGCCTTTTCGGTCATGGCCGGCTTTGCGGTGCGCCAATGGATGGCCATGGCCACGCGGGCGCTTGGCGCCGAGGGCTGGTCGGACAGCGGGCCGGCACCGATCGCGCGCGGCCTGGCCGCCTATGCCGCGACCGCCACGATCGGCTTGGCCGCGCTGGTGATGGGGGCGATCCTTCTGGGCCTGATCGCCACGCGGGCGCTGATCTTTTCGCCCCAGAAGCTGGCCTTCGACATCAAGCGCATCAACCCGGTCAAGAACGCCGCGCAGAAGTTCGGCAAGGACGGCCTGGTGACCTTCGCCTTTTCCTTGGGCAAGGCCGGACTGGTCTGTGCGGGGGGGTGGTTCCTGTTCGCATCGCTGCTGGACCGGATCGCCGCCGCGGCGATGGCGGACGGGCAATGGGTTGCGGCACTGGGCTCGATCCTGGGGCAGGTGCTGATGCTGGGGCTGGTCGTCTCGATCGTCTTCACCGTGCCGGACATGCTGTGGAAGTGGTTCGACCACCGCCGCAAGAACCGCATGAGCCGCCAGGAAATGCAGGACGAGTTCAAGGATTCCGAAGGCGACCCGCACATGAAGGGCGCCCGCCGCCAGCGCGCGGTCGACATCGCGATGAAGCAGATGCTGGCCGACGTGCCCACCGCCGACGTCATCATCGTCAACCCGACCCATTATGCCGTCGCCCTGAAATGGTCGCGGGGGTCCGGCCGTGCCCCGGTCTGCGTGGCCAAGGGCACCGACGAGGTCGCCGCCCGCATTCGCGCCAAGGCGACCGAGGCCGGCGTGCCCATCTGGTCCGACCCGCCTTGCGCCCGCGCCATCCACGCCCAGGTCAAGGTGGGCGAGGAGATCGACCGCGCCCATTTCGCCGCCGTCGCCGCCGCGATCCGCTTTGCCGAAAAGATGCGACAGAAGGCCCGTTCCGGATGGTAGACAAGATCAAGCAGCTGCAGCAGCTGGAACGCATCGCGCGGCTGAAGGCCGAGCGTCAGCTCAAGACTTTTGCGGCGTTCAATGCGCACATGACGGTTGCACGCCAACGCATCGATTCGCTGCAGGCCACGCTGGCGCAAAGCTATGACAGCACCGCCCCCCTGACCCTGCCCGAGGCGCGCATCGCCAACGCTCAGGCCGGGCGTGCCGCACGAGAGCTGCGCCATGCCGACCAGGAGCTGCAGCGGATGCTGCCCCGGTTCCAGATCGCCCGCCAGCAGGCGGCGCGCGAATTCGGCCGGGCCGAGGCGCTGCTGGGCCTGGGACAGGATGAGGCGGAACGCCGCCGCAAGGAGAAATACTGAGCCGTCGGCGGCATTGGACAGGCTGCGACCGGAATGCTAGGCACGGTGCCAAGCCACGGGGAAGAGCCATGCTGCACAGCGATCCGAACACCGACAGCCACCGCAAGATCTGGACCGCCGAGGGCGCGCGCGCCGTCTTTGACCTGCCGCTGATGGATCTGCTGTTTCAGGCGCAGACCGTGCACCGCCAGCATTTCGACCCGAACCGCGTGCAGCTGAGCCGCCTTCTGTCGATCAAGACCGGCGGCTGCCCCGAGGATTGCAGCTATTGCAGCCAGTCGGCCCGCCATGCGTCGGGCCTGTCGGCATCCAAGCTGATGGAGGTCGAGCGCGTGCTGGCCGAGGCGCGCCGCGCACGCGACGCCGGTGCCACACGCTATTGCATGGGCGCCGCCTGGCGCAGCCCCAAGCCACGCGACATGCCGCAGATCATCGCCATGGTCGAGGGCGTCAAGGCCCTGGGGATGGAGACCTGCATGACCCTGGGCATGCTGGATGCGGACCAGTCGCGCCAGTTGGCCGATGCCGGGCTGGACTACTACAACCACAACATCGACACGTCCGAGGCGCATTACGGCAACGTCATCACCACCCGCAGCTTTGCCGACCGGCTGGACACGCTGGACACCGTCCGGCAGGCCGGGATCAAGGTCTGCTCGGGCGGCATCCTGGGTCTGGGCGAGGGGCCGCAGGACCGCGTCGACATGCTGGTGACGCTTGCCAACCTGCCGGTCGCGCCGGAAAGCGTGCCGATCAACATGCTGATCCCGGTCGAGGGCACCCCGCTGGCCGACGCCGCCCCGGTGGACCCCATCGATTTCGTGCGCATGATCGCCACCGCGCGCATCATGATGCCGCGCAGCCATGTCCGCCTGTCCGCCGGCCGCACCGCCATGTCGGACGAGATGCAGGCGATGTGCTTCTTTGCCGGGGCGAATTCGATCTTCGTGGGCGACACGCTGCTGACCAAGGACAACCCCGAGGAGGAAAGCGACATGCGCCTGTTCGCCAAGCTGGGCCTTCAGCCCATGCAGGCGCACGAACATCATCCCGACGCAGCGCGCCGGGCCGAATTGCTGGCCGCCGACCCCGCCATTCCGATCCTGCGCTAGGGCCGGGGCTGCGGCTTGGACCGGCTGGCAATTTATCGACGCGACCTGCAGGGTCTGGCGGGCGATGCGCGGCTGCGCAGCCTGGCTGAGCGCCGGGGGGTCGACTTTTCGTCGAACGACTATCTGGGCCTTGCGCAAAGCGACCGGATGCGGGCCGCGGTCGTGCGGGCGCTGGACGCGGGCGTTCCGGTGGGCGCGGCGGGGTCGCGCCTGCTGCGGGGCAACACCGACCGACAGGCCGGGTTCGAGGATGCCGCCGCGCGGTTCTTTGGCGCCGAGGCGGCCTTGGGCTTTGGTGGGGGCTATGTCGCGAACTTCGCGGTCATCACCACCCTGCCGCAGCGGGGCGACCTGCTGCTGATGGATGCGCTGGCACATGCCAGCACGCATGAGGGGGCGCGGGCCGGGCGCGCCGAGGTCGCCAGCTTTCGCCACGGCGATGTCGGCCACGCCGAGGATGTGATCACCGCATGGCGCCGCGCGGGCAACACGGGGGCGGTCTGGATCGCGGTCGAGAGCCTTTACAGCATGGACGGGGACCGGGCGCCGCTGGACGACCTGATGCGGCTGGCGGACGCGCACGGCTTTCTGCTGATCGACGAGGCGCATGCGACGGGCGTCTTCGGTCCCCGGGGGCGGGGACTGGCCCATCACCTGGAAGGGCGCGACAACGTCGTGACGCTGCATACGCTTGGCAAGGCCCTGGGCGGGTCCGGTGCGCTGATCTGCGGGGCGCGGGTGCTGATCGATTTCCTGGTGAACCGCTGCCGGCCCTTCATCTTTGCCACCGCGCCGTCGCCGCTGATGGCGGCCGCGGGGCTGGAGGCGCTGGCGATGCTGCAGGACGAACCGTGGCGTCAGGCGACCTTGGCGGGCCATGTCGTGGCGTTCCACGACCAGATGGCGCGCCGCCTGCCGCAGGTTCCGCTGAGCGGCAGCCAGATCGTGCCGCTGATCGTCGGACCCAATGCCGAAACCATGGCGCTGGCCGCACAGGTGCAGGCGCGCGGGTTCGACGTGCGCGGCATCCGCCCTCCGACGGTGCCCGAGGGCACGTCGCGGCTGCGGGTGTCGCTGACGCTGAACGCCACGCGCGCGGATGTGCTGCGGCTGGCCGAGACGCTGGAGGACCTGTGGCCCGATTTGTGATCACAAGCACCGGCACCGATGTCGGCAAGACGGTCTTCGCGGCCGGGCTGTGCGGGCTGATCGGGGCAGAGTACTGGAAGCCGGTGCAGTCGGGGCTGGCCGGGAACGTCGAAAACGACGCCATTTCTGCCACCCGCGGGGATGCCGCCCAACCCGGCACCGACCGCGCCGAGGTCGAGCGGCTGTCCGGCGCCCGGACCCACCCCGAGGCCGTGCTGCTGCCCCAGCCCCTGTCGCCGCACCGGGCGGCGGAACTGGCGGGCGTCACGCTGGACCCGGCGGCCTGGACCCCGCCCGATGCCGCGCGGCTGGTGATTGAGGGGGCGGGCGGCGCGCTGGTGCCCGTCACGCGGCAGGTGCTGTTCGCGGACCTGTTTGCGCGCTGGCAGGTGCCGGTGATCGTCGTCTGTGCCACGGGGCTGGGCACGATCAGCCACAGCCTGACCGCGCTGGAGAGCCTGCGCGCGCGCGGCGTGCCGGTGCATGGCGTGGCCTTCGTCGGGCCTGCGAATGACGACAACATGGCGACCATCGGCGATCTGGGTCGGGTCAGGGTGCTGGGACGCCTGCCTTTGCTGGACCGGCTGGACAGGGACAGCCTGACCGCCGCGATGCGGGCCGCGTTTAGCGCAGGGGATTTCGCATGAGCGCCGTCTGGCATCCGTTCTTTCAGCATGGCACCGAACCGGCCCCGCCCCGGGCGGTCGGCACCCAAGGCGCGCATATCCTGACCGATCGCGGCCCGCTGCTGGACGGGATCAGCAGCTGGTGGGTGGTCACGCATGGCCACAATCAGCCCCAGATCGTGGAGGCCATCCGCGAGACCGCCGGGCGGCTGGACCAGGTGATCTTTGCCGGGCTGACCCATGACCCGGCGGAGGAGCTGGCCGAGGCGCTGGTGACGATGACGCCCGCGGGGCTGGACCACGTGTTCTACAGCGACAGCGGATCGACCGCGGTCGAGGTCGCGTTGAAGATGGCCCTGGGATATTGGCGCCACGAGGGCGACGGCCGCCACCGCATCGCGGTGATCGAGGACAGCTATCACGGCGACACCATCGGCACGATGAGCGTCGGAGAGCGGGGGGTCTTCAACGCCGCCTATGACCCGCTGATGTTCGGGGTGGACCGGTTGCCCTTTCCCGAAGGCGACGGTGCCGCCACGCTGTCAGCGTTCGAGGCGCTGGCGGCCAGCGGGCGGATGGCGGCGATCATTCTGGAGCCCTTGGTGCTGGGCGCGGGGGGGATGCGGATGTACGCCCCCGCGGTTCTGGCCGGGCTGCGGGCGATCTGCGACCGCCACGACATGCTGATGATCGCCGACGAGGTAATGACCGGGTGGGGCCGCACCGGGCGGTTGTGGGCCTGCGATCATGCGGGCGTCGCGCCCGATATCCTGTGCACGTCCAAGGGGCTGACCGGGGGCGTGGTGCCGCTGGCGGCGACGCTGGCCAGCGGGCGGATCTTCGACGCGCATCGCTCGACCGACCGGCGGCGGACCTTCTATCACTCCAGCAGCTATACCGCGAATCCGATCGCCTGCGCGGCGGCGCTGGCGCAGGTGCGGCTGTGGCAGGCCAGCCCGATGCAGGCGCGGCTGGACGCGCTGTCCGCCATGCAGGCCGAACGGCTGGCGCGGCTGGACGGGCGGTTCACCAACATCCGCCAATGCGGCACCATCGCCGCCGCCGACCTGGTCGTGCCCGAGGGCGGCTATCTGTCCGAAGTCGGGCCGCGGATGCGGGCGCATTGCATGGACCGCGGCGTGCTGCTGCGTCCCTTGGGGAATACGGTCTATGTGCTGCCGCCCTATTGCGTGACGGGGGGCGACCTGGATGCGGCATGGGAGGCCGTCACCTCATTCCAGGTCTAGGTCGACCCAGACCAGCCTGCGATGCGAGGCCAGCGCCACGGCCTCTGCCAGCGGATCGTCGGGCGCGGGCCAGACGACACCCGACGCCAGCACCGACAGCCCCTTCGCAGGCAGGACGTAGTCCAGTCGCAGGTTGCCCGGCGCGCGGTCGTATTCCGCCGTATCCAGCGCCGGGTCGCCCCGCTGGCCGGCATTCGGGCCGGTCTGCGGAGGTTGCCATGCGCCGCGGGGCCGGGGGTCCTGGGTAACGGAAGCCAGCGCCGCCAGTGTGGCCGGATCGCCGTCGCCGTCCTGCGGATCGACGTTCAGGTTGCCTAAGATCGCAAAGGGCGCGTCGGGAAGGTGGGTCAGCCAGAAGGTGACCTCGTCATGGTTGCGGGCGGCATTGCGATCCTCGAAGGCGGGGGGCGTTGCGGCCAGTGCCAGCAGGTGCAGCGGCCCCGCAGGCGTGTCCAGCGCCACGTCCCAATGCGCCGTGCTGGACAGGCGCTGGATGTCGGCATGGGGGCTTTCGGGCATCCGGTTGCCCGGCAGGTCGCGCCACAGCGTCGCGCTGTGATCGGTGACGCCCGCGATGGGCAGGCGCGACAGGACCGCCAGCCCTGCCTGTCCGGTGAAGGCGCCATAGCCTTGCGCATCGCGGGGCTGGCCCGCGCGCCCGTCGCCATCCAGGTCAACGCCCGTGGCCATGCCGCGGTTGGATTGCGTCGCATGATGATGCGGCATCGCATGACCCTGTTCGGCCAGCAGGCCCGCGAAAGCGGTCAGTGCGCGGTTGTCCAGGTCCCAGTCCAGCCCGGTCAGCAGGATCGCATCGGGCGCGGCATGGGCGATCACCTGCGCCGCGGCCAGCACCTGCGGATCGCGGGCCGTGATGTCGCGCAACAAAAGACCCGGCCCGTCGCGCGACAGGCCGGGGTCCCAGGTGGCGATGCGCAGCGGATCGGCCGCCGCCGGGCCCGCCAGCAGCAAGGCCAGGGCAAGGGCCCTTAGACCCAAGGGCGGGCCTGGGCCATCTGCGTCTCGAACGTGTCGATGGCGGGGGCCTTTTCCATCGTCAGTCCGATGTCGTCCAGGCCGTTCATCAGGCAATGCTTGCGGAACGGGTCGATGTCGAAGCTGTATTCGGTGCCGTCCGCACCGGTCACGGTCTGCGCGTCCAGATCGACGGTGATGCGGGCATTCGCGCCCTTCTCGGCATCGCGCATCAGTGCGTCGACCGCATCCTGGGGCAGGACCACCGGCAGGATGCCGTTCTTGAAGCAGTTGTTGAAGAAGATGTCGGCAAAGCTGGTCGAGACGACGCAGCGAATGCCGAAATCCAGCAGCGCCCAGGGGGCATGCTCGCGCGAGGAGCCGCAGCCGAAATTGTCGCCCGCGATCAGGATCTGGGCGTCGCGATAGGCGGGCCGGTTCAGGACGAAATCGGGGATCTCGTTCCCGTCGCGGTCATAGCGCATCTCGTCGAACAGGTTCACGCCCAAGCCGGACCGCTTGATGGTCTTCAGGAACTGCTTGGGGATGATCATGTCGGTGTCGATGTTGACCAGGGGCATGGGGGCCGCGATGCCGGTCAGGGTGGTGAACTTGTCCATGTGTCCTCAGGCCGGTTCGTGCGCGAATTCGCGGATGTCGGTCAGGCGTCCGGTGACGCCGGCGGCGGCCGCCATCGCGGGGCTCATCAGGTGGGTGCGGCCCTTGTAGCCCTGGCGCCCCTCGAAGTTGCGGTTGCTGGTCGCGGCGCAGCGTTCGCCGGGCTTCAGCTGGTCGGGGTTCATGCCCAGGCACATCGAGCAGCCGGCCAGCCGCCATTCAAAGCCCGCGTCGATGAAGATGCGGTCCAGCCCTTCCTCCTCGGCCATGGCGCGGACCAGGCCCGACCCCGGCACGACCATGCCGCGCACGCCCGGCGCCAGCTTCCGCCCGCGCAGCACGTCGGCGGCCGCGCGCAGGTCCTCGATCCGGCCGTTGGTGCAGGATCCGATGAAGACCGCGTCGATGGCGATGTCGGTCAGCGGCGTGCCGGCGGTCAGGCCCATGTAGTCCAGCGACCGGCGCGCGGCATCGACCTTGCCGCCCGCAAAGCTTTCCGGGTCGGGCACGGATGCCGTGATCGGCAGCGCGTCTTCGGGGCTGGTGCCCCAGGTGACGGTCGGCGCGATGTCCTCGGCGCGGATGGTCAGGACCTTGTCGAAATGCGCGCCGTCGTCCGAGAAGAGCGTCTTCCACCAAGCGACGGCGGCCTCCCATTGGGCGCCCTTGGGCGCATGGGGACGGCCCTTGACGTAATTGAACGTCACCTCGTCCGGGGCGATCAGGCCGGCGCGGGCGCCGCCCTCGATCGCCATGTTGCAGATGGTCATGCGGCCTTCCATCGACAGGTTGCGGATCGCCTCTCCGCAATATTCGATGACATGGCCGGTGCCGCCTGCGGTGCCGGTCTCGGCGATGATGCGCAGGACGATGTCCTTGGCGGTCACGCCGGGGGCCAGGCGGCCGGTGATCTCGACCTTCATGTTCTTGGACTTGCCCTGGATCAGGGTCTGGGTGGCCAGCACATGCTCGACCTCGGACGTGCCGATGCCGTGGGCCAGCGCGCCGAAGGCACCGTGGGTCGCGGTATGGCTGTCGCCGCAGACGACGGTCATGCCGGGCAGGGTCCAGCCCTGTTCGGGGCCGACGATGTGCACGATGCCCTGGCGGATGTCGTTCACCGGGTAATAGACCACCCCAAATTCGCGGGCGTTGCGGTCCAGCGCATCCACCTGGATGCGGCTTTCCTCGTTGTCGATGCCGGTCTGACGGTCCAGCGTGGTGGGCACGTTGTGATCAGGCACGGCGATCGTGCGTTCGGGCGCGCGGACCGGGCGGCCGGTCATGCGCAGCCCCTCGAAGGCCTGCGGGCTGGTCACCTCGTGGACCAGGTGGCGGTCGATATACAGAAGGCAGGTGCCGTCTTCCTGGCGGTCCACCACATGGGCGTCCCAGATCTTGTCGTAAAGCGTGCGTGCAGGGGTCATGGCTGAGGTCTTTCGGCTGTGATGCAGGATTGGTGACGGGCGGGCAGCCGTCAGCCCTGCGCGGTCACGCCCAGCATCTCGCCGTAGAAGCGGCCCGGCAGGCGCGCGCGGTCATGAATGTCGAAATAACGCATCATCCGGCCAGATTAGGCCAGCATCCGCCTGCTGGCAAGCGCGCGCATGTCAAGGAAAATGCCGCGAGAGATTGAGACGGGCTGAAAAGATGCTATGTTGGGGGAACCCCTGCGCCGGGGGCTATCGGCGCGCGGACCGGAGGACTACACCCTGTCACAAGACGCCCCGTCGGCCGGTCGGCCGACCTCGACCCAGCAGACCAGCCAGCATACCAGTGACGACATGCTGGCCTTGGTGCTGAATTCCCTTGATGACGACAAGGCCGAGGAGGTCGTCAGCATTGACCTGCGCGGTCGCACGGCCATTGCCGACCACATGGTCATCGCCTCCGGGCGCAGCTCGCGTCAGGTGGGCGCCATCGCGGAGAAGCTGGCCGAGCGCGTGAAGCAGGTCACCGGCCGCAGCCCGCGGATCGAGGGCAAGGATGCCGGCGACTGGGTGCTGATCGACACGGACGACGTGATCGTCCACGTGTTCCGCCCCGAGGTCCGCGACTTCTATCAGCTGGAAAAGATGTGGCTGCCCGCCGATGCGTTGGCCCGCGTGCGCGAACCCGCCCAACCGTCCAGCTATCAGCCGCAGGACTGATCCGCCGCGATGCGGATCGACATCGCCGCCGTGGGGCGGCTGAAGACCGGCCCCGAGGCGGCGCTGGTCGCCGATTACCTGCAGCGCTTTGCCAAGACCGGCCGCAGCCTGGGGCTGCCGGCCGTGTCCGTGGTCGAGGTCGAGGATCGCCGCGCCGGCACCATGGCCGCCGAGGCGGAGCTGCTGTCCCGCGCCATCCCGCCCGGCGCGGCGGTGGTGATGATGGATGAACGCGGCGATCAGCCGACCTCTCCCGAATTCGCGGCGCGGCTGGCGGACTGGCGCGACCAGGCGCGCGACGTGTGCTTCGTGATCGGCGGCGCGGACGGGCTGGACCCGTCGTTGCGGGCGCGGGCCGACTGGCAGATCAGCCTGGGCCGGATGGTCTGGCCGCATCTGCTGGTCCGCGTGATGCTGGCCGAACAGCTGTACCGCGCCGCCACGATCCTCGCCGGGTCGCCCTATCACCGGGAGTAGGGGGCACCGGGCATAGGGGGGCACCGGGCATGGGCGGGCTTGGTTGCCGCCGCCGCCCGCGAGGCGTAAGTAAGGGCAAAACCGCGAGGCTCCGATGACCAAACCCGTGATCCTGTGCATTCTGGACGGCTGGGGCCAGTCCACCCGACCCGAACAAAGCGCCCCGGACCGGGCGGCGACCCCGAATTTCGACCGTCTGATGCGCGACTGTCCCCATGCAACGCTGGTGACCCACGGTCCCGACGTGGGCCTGCCGCGCGGCCAGATGGGCAATTCCGAGGTGGGTCACACGAATATCGGCGCCGGACGCGTGGTCGCGATGGATCTGGGCGCGATCGATCTGGCGATCGAGGATGGCAGCTTCGGCCGCAACGCGCCGCTGCTGGCGTTCATCGACCGGCTGAAGGCCACGGGCGGGACGGCGCATCTGCTGGGCGTCGTCTCGGATGGCGGTGTTCACGGTCATATCGTCCATGTGCTGGCCGCGGCCCGCGCGGTGGCGCAGGCAGGCGTGCCGGTGGTGATCCACGCGATCACCGACGGCCGCGACGTGGCCCCCGATTCGGCACCGGGCTTCCTGGCCACGCTGCAGGATGGGCTGCCCGCAGGGGCGCGGATCGGAACGGTGATCGGTCGCTATTACGCACTGGATCGTGACAGCCGCTGGGACCGGGTGCAGCGCGCGTTCGACGCCGTCGTCGCCGGACAGGGAGAGGCCGCGCCGGACGCCGCATCCGCCATCGCCACGGCCCATGCGCGCGGCGAGATGGACGAGTTCGTGCCGCCCTTCGTCATCGGTGGCTATGCGGGTGCGCGGGATGGGGACGGGGTCTTTTGCCTGAATTTCCGCGCCGACCGCGCGCGTGAAATCCTGTCTGCCTTGGGCGATCCCGTCTTCGACGGCTTTGACGCCGCCGCACGCCCGGCCTGGGCCGCGATGCTGGGCATGGTCGATTATTCGACCCGCCACGACAGCTTCATGCAGGCGGCCTTTCCCAAGCGGCAGGTGCAGAACACCCTGGGGGCCTGGGTCGCGGCCAAAGGCCTGCGCCAGTTCCGCCTGGCCGAGACCGAGAAATACCCCCACGTGACCTTCTTCCTGAACGGCGGCAAGGAAACGCCCGAACCGGGCGAGGATCGCCACATGCCGCAAAGCCCCAAGGTCGCCACCTATGACCTGGCGCCCGAGATGGCGTCCGTCGAGGTCACCGACAAGCTGGTCCAGGTGATCGGTCAGGGCTACGATCTGATCGTGGTGAACTATGCCAACCCCGACATGGTCGGCCATACCGGCGACCTGGACGCGGCCGCCCGCGCCTGCGAGGCGGTGGATCGCGGCCTGGGCCGTATGCTGGCCGCGCTGGACGCGGTCGGGGGGGCGGCGGTGATCTGCGCCGATCACGGCAATTGCGAACAGATGATCGACCCGGTGACAGGCGGGCCGCATACCGCGCACACGCTGAACCCCGTCCCGGTCATTGTCTATGGCGCGCCGGGCGTCACGGGGCTGCGCGACGGGCGCCTGGCCGATCTGGCGCCGACTGTCCTGGCGCTGATGGGGCTGGACCAGCCTGCCGACATGACCGGGGAAAGCCTGATCGTCCGATGAGAACCCGCCTTGCCCTGGCGCTCTGCGCCGCCCTTGCCGGTCCGGCCCTTGCGCAGACCACCCCCGCCAACCAGGCGGTCGCGGATGCCGAGGCCGCCGCGGCGCTGCTGCGCGCGGCCATCGGCCAGCTGGCCGAGGCGGTCAGCGCCGACGACCAGGTGGTGGCCCTGACCGAGGTCATTCGCGGATACGAGCTGGGCCTGGCCGCCCTGCGCGGCGGCCTGCGCCAGGCCAGCGGCCGCGAGGCCGAGCTGCGCGACCGGTTCGAGGCGCAGCGCGACCAGCTGGCGCGCGTCCTGGGCGCGATGACCGCGCTGCAGCAAAGCCCCGAATCGACGATGCTGCTGCATCCGGCGGGAGCGCTGGCCAATGCGCGGTCCGGGATGATCCTGTCGGGCGTCACCCCCGGCCTGCGGGCCGAGGCCGAGGCCCTGCAGGCCGATCTGGACGAGATCGCCACCGTCCGCCAGCTGCAGTCGAACGCCGCCGGCATGCTGGGCAGCGGCCTGGACAGCGTCCAGGAGGCCCGCCGCCTGCTGGCCAGCGCCGTGACCGACCGCAGCTCGATGCCCGCGCGATATGCCGAGGACCCCGAGGAGCTGCAGGCTCTGCGCGCGGCCGCGCAGAGCCTGGACGATTTTGCGACCGGCATCGCGCGGATGGAAAAGGACGTGGGCGCGCCCATGGACGATTTCGAGGGCGCGCGCGGCAGCCTGGCCCTGCCGGTGGTGGGGACCGTGCTGCGCCCCTATCGGGAGCCGGACGCGGCGGGGGTCAGCCGACCGGGCTGGGTGATCGCCACCGCCCCCGCGGCGCTGGTGCAGACGCCTTGGCCTGCGACGATCCGCTATCGGGGGCCGTTCCTGGATTACGGCAATGTGATGATCGTCGAGCCCGCGCGCGGCTATCTAATGATCTTCGCAGGCCTGTCCCAGGTCTTCGGAGAAGTGGGCGACGTCTTGAAGGCGGGCGATCCGGTGGGCTTGATGGGGGGCGCGGAAGCCCCCGCCCAGGAGTTCGGATCGCAATTCGTCGCCGATGCCGCCCAGGGCGCCGAGGCCGGACGCAGCGAGACGCTGTATCTGGAACTGCGCCAGGGCAATGAAACGCTGGACCCCGCCGACTGGTTCGTGCTGAATCCCGTCGTCGACCCGCAACAGGACTGAGGCAGGAAAGACCGCCATGAGACATTATCTGATCGCAGGCCTGGGGGGCGTTCTGGCCGGAGCCCTGGCCACCACCCAGATCGCCGGTCCGCTGCTGGCGCAGGAGACGGCCGAGGGGAATGCCTCGGTCTATCAGCAGCTGGAGCTGTTCGGGAACATCTTCGAGCGCATCCGCACCGACTATGTCGAGGCACCCGAGGACAAGGAGCTGATCGAAGCGGCCATCAACGGCATGCTGACCTCACTTGACCCGCATTCCAGCTTCCTGTCGGCCGACGATTATTCCGACATGCAGACCCAGACCCGCGGCAGCTTTGGCGGCCTGGGGATCGAGGTCAGCCAGGAGGAGGGCCTGGTCAAGGTCGTGGCCCCCATCGACGACACGCCCGCCGCGAATGCGGGCATCCAGCCGGGCGACTTCATCACCCACGTGAACGGCGAATCGCTGCTGGGCCTGCCTTTGGACGACGCGGTCGAGATGATGCGCGGCCCGATCGGGTCCGAGATCACCATCACCGTCCTGCGCGAGGGCGAGAGCGAGCCGTTCGACCTGACCATGTCGCGCGACACGATCAAGCTGACCGTGGTGCGCAGCCGCGTCGAGGGCCATGCGGTCGTGCTGCGTGTGTCCACCTTCAACGACGAGACCTATGACACGCTGCAGGCGGAACTAAAGAAGGCCGTCGAGGAAGCCGGCGGCATCGACCGGGTCACCGGTTTCGTGCTGGACCTGCGCAACAATCCCGGCGGCCTGCTGAACCAGGCGATCAGCGTCAGCGACGCCTTTCTGGACGCCGGAGAGATCGTCAGCACCCGCGGCCGCAACCCGGACGAAAGCGAACGCTGGAACGCCGAGGCGGGCGATCTGGCCGAGGGCAAGCCGATGGTCGTGCTGATCAACGGCGGTTCGGCTAGCGCGTCGGAAATCGTCGCGGGCGCCTTGCAGGACCACCGCCGCGCCATCGTCGTGGGCGAGAAGTCCTTTGGCAAGGGTTCGGTCCAGACGGTCATGCCGGTGACCGCCGACAGCGCCATCCGCCTGACCACGGCGCGGTACTTCACCCCGTCGGGCCGGTCGATCCAGGCCCTGGGCGTGCAGCCCGACATCCTGGTCGCCCAGCCCGCCCCGGCCCCCGAGGTCGAGGAGGAGGAAGCCCGCAGCAACAGCGACTTCAGCCGGTCCGAGGCCGACCTGCGCGGTGCCTTGGGCAACGATGTCAGCGACGAGATGCGCAAGCAGATGGAGGAGGAGGCCGCCGAGGTCGAGGCCACCGCCGCGCTGCGCGAGGAGGACTATCAGCTGGCCTATGCGGTCGACGTGCTGAAGGGTCTGGCCGCGGTGAACTTCCGCGCCGACCAGGTGCCTGCCGCGGAGACGCCTGCGGTCACCGGCGAAGGCGCGGGCGAGGGGGCCGAGGCCGCCCCGGACCAGGGTTGATCCGATGGACGGACGCGTGGGGCCGGGCGGCCTGCCGTACCGGCCCTGCGCCGGCGTGGTGCTGATCGACGACCGGGGCCTGGTCTTTGCCGGGCGCCGGATCGATCGCAGCCCCGACCAGCCGCCTGCGTGGCAGATGCCCCAGGGCGGCATCGACGAGGGGGAGACCCCGCGCGAGGCCGCGCTGCGCGAGCTGACCGAGGAGACGGGCATCGACCCGTCGCTGGTCGAGGTGCTGGACGAGACGCCCGACTGGGTCTTCTACGACCTGCCGCCCGAGATGGTCGGCCGGATCTGGAAGGGCCGTTATGGCGGGCAGTGCCAAAAATGGCTGGCGCTGCGGTTCCTGGGCCAGGACACCGACATCCGCATCGATACCGCCCACCCCGAGTTCGACCAGTGGCGGTGGATGCGGGCCGAGGACGTGCTGGACAGCATCGTGCCCTTCAAGCGCGCGGTCTATGCCGAGGTGCTGGGCGCGTTCCGGGCCCATCTGGCCTAGGGCGCAGGCCAGCGATCCTCCAGGATCAGGTCGTCCAGCGGCAGGCGCGCCGCCCAGCCCCGGCTTTGCAGTTCGGGCTGGCGGTACAGTTCGGTGACATGGCCGATGCACAGATAGGCCACCGGCACGACATGGTCGGGCAGGTGCAGCAGACCGCGAAGGTCGTCAGGCCGGAAGATGCTGACCCAGCCCACCCCAATGCCTTCGGCCCGTGCGGCCAGCCACAGGTTCTGCACCGCGCAGGCGGTGGAATACAGATCGGTCGCGGGGTCATGGGTGCGGCCCAGCACATGCGCGCCGCCCCGTGTCCGGTCGCAGGTGATGCACAGGTTGACCGGCGCCTGCAGGATCCCCTCCAGCTTTAGCGACGAATAGAGCGCCTTGCGGTCGGGAAAGCGGTCGGCGGCCTCGGCATTGGCCGATGCGAAGGCGTCATGGATGCGTCCGCGCAGCGCCGCGTCGCGGATCAGGATGAAGTTCCAGGGCTGCGACAGCCCGACGGACGGCGCGTCATGCGCCGCCTGCAGCAGGCGGCGCAACGTGTCGGGATCGACCGGGTCGGGGCGGAACTGGCCCCGCACGTCGCGGCGTTCGCGGATCGCGCGATAGACCGCCGCGCGCTCCGCGTTCGAAAACGGCCCCGCCGGGGCAAGGCCGCAGGCATCGGTCACCGGCGCAGCTGGTCCAGTAGGATCGAGGTCGGATAGCCGTCCGGCGTCACGCCGATCGAGCGCTGGAAGGCCGAGACCGATTCCATCGTGGCCGATCCGAACAGGCCGTCGATCTCTCCCTGATAGAAGCCGCGCTGCGCCAGGCGCTGCTGGATCTCTTGGCGTTCGGCGGTGGACAGGGTGCGGTCCTGGCGCGGCCAGGCGCCCTGGATGCCCGGACGGCCCGCGATGCGTTCCGCAAGATAGGACACGCCCAGGGCGTAGTTGTCCGAGTTGTTGTAGCGCAGGATCGACCGGAAATTGTCGGTGATGAAGAACGCGGGCCCCCGCGCCCCCGCCGGCATGATGATCGAGCCGTTGCCCGCCGGCAGCCCGCCGCCCGACATTGTGCGCACGCCCTGTGCCGACCAGTCGCCGGCCGACCGCCGGGTGCCCTTGCCGATCAGGCCCATGTTGAAGTTCGCGGGCAGGCGGACCTCGGCGCCCCAAGTCGCGCCGCGCTGCCAGCCGCTGCGCGCCAGATAGGCTGCGGTCGAAGCCAGTGAATCGGTCGGGTCCTCGGACCAGATGTCGCGGCGGCCGTCGCCGTTGAAGTCGACCGCGTATTCCAGATAGGAGGTCGGCATGAACTGGGTATGCCCCATCGCGCCCGCCCAGCTGCCCAGCATGTGCTGGGGATCGGTGTCGCCCGCCTGAAGGATCTGCAGGGCGGCGATCAGCTGGTTCTGGAACATCTCTCCGCGGCGGCCGTCATAGGCCAGCGTCGCCAGCGACGGGATGATCTGCATCCTGCCGCGGTTGGCGCCGAAGTTCGATTCCATCCCCCAGACCGCCAGCACGATCTCGCGCGGGACGCCGTACTGCGCCTCGATCCGGGCCAGGACGGGCGACAGCTGCGCCAGCTTCTGGCGGCCGGTGGTGATGCGCACGTCCGATACGGCGCTGTCCAGGTACAGCCAGACGGGGCGCGAGAATTCGGCTTGGCGGCGGTCTAGGCGGATCACCTCGGGGTTGTAGCGGGCCAGCGCCATGGCGCGGTCATAGGTCGGGCCCGACACGCCCGACGACAGGGCGCGGGCGCGGAACTGCTGGACGAACCGCTGCAGGCCGGCCTCGTCGCCGGGATTGGCGGGCGGGATCGGGGTCACGGTCACATCGGCGGGCGCGCGGGGGCCGCCCGCGGCGGGCATGCGCGACATCGGCGATGCACAGGCGGCCAGCGCGCCGATCAGGGTGGTGGACAGAAGAATGCGGGAAAAGCTCATTATGGATCGCCTGTTTTGGACTGCCGAGGTTTCTTGGCCCGGATCTTGATGGCCCGGATTTGGTCTTCTGCGTGCAGTCTAGACGAACCACTCTCGCTTGGGTAGGGCGCGGGCGCGCTTAGTGCAGCAGCGATTCCGGGTCCGGCGCGGTCCCGAACCAAGGCGTCATCTGCGCGATGATGACCGAGTTTTCGGCCAGCGCCCGATCCATCAGCGCGCGTTCCGCCTCGTCGATCTCGTGGCCGTCGGCCAGACGCTCGTCCAGCGTGCCATAGCCGGTGACGTCCAGGGGGGCCATGTCGGCCTGCTTCAGGATCGCCACGGTCTCTCGCACGGCCTCGGGTTCGTCGTTGGCCGGGGCATAGCAGACCAGCCCCGCCCCGGTGGCGCCCTTGGGCAGACCGTCGCCCTTCCGCCTGCCCAGCTCGACGACCAGCGTGAAGACCTTCATGGCTTACTCCATCGGTTTTGCGCCGCCCTGGGCGCGTTCGGCCCCTTCGGGCCATTCGGGGGCCTGCCACATGCGGTTGCCGCATTCGGGGCAGGGCGCACGGGTGGCGATGATCTGCGCGCCCGCGGACGCGCCGCACATGGCACAACATGTCTGCCCGTCCATCGCAAGCGCCTTTGCGGGCGGGGGCGGGCCGTTCACCAGATGTTCGGGCGGCAGCAGCGACAGGCCGGGCTGCACCTGCGACCGGCGAAAGACGGACAGTCCGCCGCCCGCCTCCAGATAGGCGGCGCGCAGCTCTCCAAGGTTGCCGACGCCGGCCAGGCGCAACATCGCCTTGATCTCGGCCAGGCCCAGGTCGCGCTGCGATGCCGCCTCGGGCAGGATGCGCCCATCCAGGACCAGCGCCACGGGGCGGCCGTCGATGATGCGCTTGGCCCGGTCGAACCGCACGATCAGTCGGTCCAAGACCTTGTTCAGCCCGACGACCACGGTGATGACCGCCATCGCCGCCAGCAGCGGCACGTCGGGATAGAACATCGCGTCGCCCACGGCGGACCCCAGGGCGATGACCAGCAGGAACTCGACCATCGACAGCTGCGCCACGCCGCGCCCGCCGATCCAGCGGATCATCAGCAGCGCATAGACATAGACCAGCACGGTGCGGACCAGGATCTCGGCATAGAACAGGGGTGGATGCTCGCCCAGGAACATCCGGGCAAGATCGAAGGGGATGACCGGTTGGTCCATGAAAGGCCTTTCGCGGCAGGGAATGCTGCACAGCCTATAACCGTGCCCGAACCGAGGGGTTCCGCCGCCCGGTCCCGCCCGCTAGGGTCCGCGCAGCAGCAGGGGGGCATGCCATGAGCGACAGTCTGGAGCGGGTCCGCGCGGCCCTGGATGCGGCCGGCGTCGCGGTCGACATCCGCGAGATGCCGGGCAGCACCCGCACCGCCGCCGAGGCCGCGGACGCGGTCGGCTGCGCGCTGGACCAGATCGCCAAGTCGATCATCTTTCATGGCCAGGACAGCGGAGCGGTGCTGCTATTCCTGACCGCGGGCGGCAACAGGGTCGATCCCGACAAGGCCGCGACGCTGGCCGGAGAGCCGTTGGGTCGGGCCGATGCGGCGCTGGTGCGGGCGCGCACGGGGTTCGCCATCGGCGGCGTCGCGCCGGTGGGGCATCTGTCGCCGGTCAGAGCCTTCCTAGACCCGCGCCTGGCCGAATTCGCGCAGGTCTGGGCGGCGGCGGGCACCCCGCGGCACGTCTTTGCCATCGCGCCCGACCGGCTGCAGGCCGTGACCGCCGCACGGACCGGTGATTTTGTCGCATGACCCCGCGGCGGGTCCGGGGCGTTGGGACGCGACATCTGAAAGGAAGCCCCGATGACCCAACCCATGATGACCCTGAACGACGGCCGGACCATGCCCCAGCTGGGCACCGGCATCTGGCAGATCGAGGATGCGAAGACCCCCGAGGTCGTGGCCGAGGCGCTGCGCGTCGGATACCGGCTGATCGACGGTGCCGCCGCCTACAAGAACGAGGCCGGGATGGGCCGGGGCATCCGCGACAGCGACGTGGCCCGCGACCAGATCTTCGTCACGTCCAAGCTGTGGAACGACGCGCAGGGGCATGACGCCGCGCTGCGGGCCTTTGACGCGACGATGGAGCGGTCGGGGCTGGATTATCTGGACCTGTACCTGATCCACTGGCCGTTGCCGGCGATGGACGCCTATGTTGACAGCTGGAAGGCGCTGATCCGCCTGCGCGACGAAGGGCGCGTACGGTCCATCGGCGTCGCGAATTTCCACGAGCCGCATCTGCGTCGCCTGATCGACGAGACGGGCGTCGCGCCCGCGTTGAACCAGATCGAGCTGCACCCGTCGCTTACGCAGGAGCGCATGCGGGCGGTGAACAAGCAGCTTGGCATCGTCACGCAAAGCTGGACCCCCCTGGGCCGTGGCGACAGCTTCGACGCCCCCGCGATCCGCGATGCGGCGGCGCGCACGGGGCGGACGGTGGCGCAGGTGATTCTGCGCTGGCACATCCAGCACGGGCTGTCGGTCATTCCGAAATCGGAAAAGCCCGAACGCCTGGCCGAGAATTTCGACGTGCTGGACTTTACCCTGACGCCCGAGGAGATGTCGGCCATCGACGCGCTGGACCGCGGCCATCGCACCGGACCGGACCCGGACACGTTCGACTATCGTCAGCCGCTGTAACCCAGCAGGCGACGCATCAGGGGGCTGGCGGGGTCCGCAAGTCCCTCGATCACGTCGAAATGGTGGCGGCCGGGGTCGATGACGCATTCGGTCGCCGCGCCCAGCCCCGCCCAGGCATTCGCCAGCAGCCGGGCATGGCGGATGAATTCAGGCCTTTCGGCCCCCCCGACCCAAGTCGTGACCGGGATGCCCGTACGGGGTTCCAGCAGGGCGGGGCTTTCGGATGCGGCCTCGGCCGCGTCCAAGTGCAGGGTGTCGTTCATCGCCGTGCGCATCAGCGGGCGCAGGTCGGTCAGCGGAGAGATGGGGACGCAGGCGGTGACCCGCGCGGCAACCGTCTCGGACAGCACCCCCGGACAGATCATCCGCGCCGCCAGGTGCCCACCCGCCGAATGACCGGTCAGCGCGATGGGCCCTGCGATGCGACCCGCCGCTTCTGCGATCTGCTCCGCGACGATGCAGGTCATGTCGGCAATGCGCGCGTCCGGCGCCAAGGGATAGCCCGGCAGGACGCAGGCCCAACCCTCCGCCAGCGCACCGCCCGCCAGATGCGACCACAGCGTCGGGTCGAACCGCATCCAGTAGCCGCCATGGATGAACACCATCAGCCCGCGCGGGTCTCCCTCCGGCAGGAACAGATGCCCCCGGCCCAGATCCTGCGGCGGATTGGCCGTTCGGAAGGCCGCGGCGGCATCGGTCCAGCGGGGGACATAGGTGTCGGCATGCGGGATATGCGCGCCATTGGCATAGGCGTCGTCCCAGTCGGTGATCTGATAGAGCATGGTTCCCCCTCTTTCGGGCAGCCAATCGCGGCGCTATCGTCGCGTCAAGAGGGAGCCCATGATGACCGATTTCACCAAGACCCGCGCCGCGTTCCACCTGCCGGACGGCATGACCTATCTGGACGGCAATTCCCTGGGGCCGATGCCCCGCGCCGCCGCCGACCGGGTCGCGACCATGATGGCCGACGAATGGTCCCAGATGCTGATCACCGGCTGGAACAGGGCGGGCTGGTATGTCCAGCCGCGCAAGGTCGGCGACCGCATTGCCCGGCTGATCGGCGCGGGGGATGGCCAGGTGGTCATGGGCGATACGCTGTCCATCAAGGTGTTCCAGGCGCTGAGCGCGGCGCTGGCCCTGCGGCCCGACCGCCGGGTGATCCTGTCGGACAGCGGCAACTTTCCGTCGGACCTGTACGTGGCCGAGGGGGTCGCCCGCGCCCTGGGCGCAACCCTGCGCGTCGTCGCCCCTGAAGACGTCGAGGCGGCCATTGGCCCCGACCTGGCCGTGCTGATGCTGACCGAGGTCGATTACCGCACCGGCCGCCGTCACGACATGCCCGCCCTGACCGCCCGCGCGCATGACGCCGGCGCGCTGGCCATTTGGGATCTGGCCCATTCGGCGGGGGCGGTGGACGTGGATCTGCTGGGGGCAAATGCCGATTTCGCGGTGGGCTGCACCTATAAATACCTGAACGGCGGTCCGGGGGCGCCGGCCTTCATCTGGACCCATCCGCGCCACGCCGAACAGGCCGAGCCGATCCTGCAGGGCTGGATGGGCCATGCCGCGCCCTTTGCCTTCGACCAGGAATACCGCCCCGCGCCGGGGATCGAGCGGATGCGCGTGGGCACGCCCCCCGTCATCGCGCTGAGCGCGTTGGAGGCGTCGCTGGACATCTGGGACACGGTCGACATGGCCGCGCTGCGGGCGCGATCGATCGAACTGACCGAAGCGTTCATTGCGGGGGTCGAGGCGCAATGCCCAGACCTGGTCCTGAACAGCCCGCGCGACCCGGCGCGGCGCGGATCGCAGGTCGGGTTCCGCCATCCGCAGGGCTATGCGGTGATGCAGGCGCTGATCGCGGCGGGGGTGGTCGGCGACTTTCGCGCGCCCGACGTGCTGCGCTTTGGGTTCGCGCCGCTTTACAACGATCTGGACGACGTGTCGCAGGCGGTCGCGACTTTGGCGCGAATCCTGCGCGACGGCAGCTGGGACAGTGCGGAATTCCGTCGCAAGGCTGCGGTGACCTAGGGTAAGGGGGCTTTCCAAGGCGGCTAAAACCGTCGACAGATTGAGCCACAGATGTCGTGGATCGGTTCCGATGTTCAAGCTGCTGCCCCTTGCCCTTGCCATGATGATTCCCGCGCTTGCGGCGGCCCAGGCCGCCCCCGACGATATCCGCGTGCGCATCGTGACCGCCCGCACCCAGCCTCTGGACCTGGACATGCAGCTGTCCGGAGAGATCGAGGCCGTCGACACGCTGGAGCTGGGCTTTCGTCAGGGCGGCCGTGTGACCGAGGTGCTGGTGGCCGAGGGCGACCGCGTCGTCGCGGGCCAGCCCCTGGCCCGGCTGAACGCGGTCCAGCAGGATCAGGCGCTGAACGTCGCGCTGGCGGGCCTGGCCGCCGCGCGCGCGGGCAGCGACCAGGCCCGGCAGGCCCGCGACCGCGCCGATGCGCTGCTGGCGCGGGGGGTCGGCACGCGGGCGGCGGCCGATCAGGCCGAACAGGCGCTGTCCCAGACCCAAGGGGCGCTGGAGCGCGCGGAAACCGCGGTCGAACAGGCGCGGCGCGCCGTCGACGATGCGGTGCTGCGGGCGCCCGAGGACGCCGTCGTGACCGACAAGTCGGTGGCCCCCGGCCAGGTGGTCGCCGCCGCGCAGCCGGTGCTGACGCTGGCCGCGCTGTCGGGGCTGGAGGCCGTCTTCCACGCGCCCGACGACCCGCTGCTGCACGACATCCTGGGCCGCGACGTGCGGATGGAGACGCTGGACGTCGACCGTCCCGACATGGTCGGCACCGTGACCGAGATCGCGCCCCTGGTCGATCCGCAGACCGGCACGGTGACCGTGCGCGCGCGGCTGCTGACGCCCAATGCCGGGATCGTCCTTCTGGGCGCGTCGGTGCGCGGGCATCTGAGCATGGCGATGGAAAAGGGCGTGGTCGTGCCCTGGACCGCCCTGATGCGGTCGGGCGACGATCCGGCCGTCTGGGTGGTCGACGATGACGGGCGCGTGGCGCTGACCAAGGTGGTCATCAACCATTTTGCGGACAGCACGATCTTCGTGTCCGAGGGCCTGTCCGACGGACAGCGGGTCGTGGGTGACGGGGCGCAGCTGCTGTATCCCGGCCGCCGGGTCCAGCCGGTCGCGGAGGGCGTGCAATGAGGGCGCTGATCCTTGCCGGCGTGCTTGCGCTGGCCTGCGGGCCGGCCGCGGCGCTGTCGCTGCCCGACTGGCTGGGCCTTGGCGGTCAGGCCGAGGAGCCCGCGGCCCCGCCGCGCCCGGTGGTCAGCGTGATCGTGGACGATCGCGGCCTGAACGCGCGCTGGATCCCCGGCGTGGTCGAGGCGCGAACCCAGGTCCAGCTGGGCTTTCAGACCCTGGGCCGGATGATCGCGCGGCCCGTCGATCTGGGCGATCAGGTGGCGGCCGGCGATCTGCTGGCGCAGCTGTCCACGGACGATCTGGCCGCGACCACCCGCGCCGCGCGCGCCGCCGTCGATGCCGCGGACGTGCAGGACCGCACCGCGCGCGCGACACTGGAACGCACGCAGGCGCTGGCGGCGCGCAACGTCGCCTCGAACGCCCAGCTGGAACAGGCCCAGCAGGAGGCCAGCGCCGCCGCCGCCGCGGTCGAGCAGGCCCGCTCGCAGCTGCTGCAGGCCGAGGATGCCGAAGGGTTCGCCAAGATGACCGCGCCTTTCGCCGGTGTGGTCAGCGCCGTCTATGAGGTGCCGGGCGCGGTCGTGGATGCGGGCGCGCCCGTGATCCAGCTGTCGGCCCAGGACACCCCAGAGGTGGTGATCGACCTGCCCGAACAGGCGCTGGTCGGGCTTGCGCCGGGCGCCGACTTTACCGTCTGGCATCGCAGCGACCCCCAGGTCGAGATCGCGGCCACGCTGGACCGGGTCGACCCCATCGCCGACAGCGCCACCCGGACGCGGCGGCTGTACCTGACGCTGCCGCCGGGCGCGCCGTTCCGCCTTGGCGCGCTGGTGCGGGCGCGGTTCGGAACGGTCGATGCGCCATCCCTGTCGCTGCCGGCCGAGGCTTTGGTCGCGACCGAGGGCATGCCCTTCGTCTGGCGGGTGATCCGGGATGATGCGGGGGCGCGGGTCGAACAGGCCCCCGTGCAGGCGGCGGCCCCCTTTCGCGGGCGCGTCTCCATCACCCACGGCCTTGACGCGGGCGACGAGGTCGTGATCCGCGGCGTGAAATCCCTGGCCTCCGGCCAGCCCGTCGGCCGGAGGCTGGAGCCGTGAGCACCCCCAAGACCCGCTTCAACCTGTCCGACTGGGCACTGAAGCATCGCAGTTTCGTATGGTTCCTGCTGATCGTGTCGATGATCGCGGGCACCATCAGCTATCTGAACCTGGGCCGCGAGGAGGACCCGGACTTCACGATCAAGACGATGATCATCGGCGCGGCCCTTCCCGGCGCCACCATCGACGAGACGCTGAAGCAGGTCACCACCCGGATCGAGACCAAGCTGGAGGAGCTGGACGAGCTGGACTTTACCCGGTCGGTCACGACGCCCGGCCAGGCGGTCGTCTATGTCGAGCTGGACCCCACCATCCGCGGCCCCGCCGTCCCCGAGGTGTGGAAGCGGGTCCGCCAGATGATGGGCGACATCCGCCCCGAATTTCCCCAGGAATTCGCGGGCTTTCAGTTCAACGACAATTTCGGCGACGTGTTCGGCAACATCTATGCCTTCACCGCCGACGGATTCACGCCGCGCGAGCTGCGCGACCGGGTCGAGGCGATCCGTCGCCAGGTCGCGGCCCTGGACGCCGCCGGCAAGACCGAGCTGCTGGGCGTGCAGGACGAACAGGTGTTCCTGGAGTTCTCCGCCGCGCGGCTGGCGGCCCTGGGCCTGAACCAGGCGCAGGTGATCCAGACCCTGGCCCAACAGAATGCCATCGCGCCGTCCGGCGTGATCCAGGCCGGGCCCGAACGCATCCTGGTGCGCGTCGGCGGCCAGTTCGACGGGGCGGAGTCGATCGAGGCCGTGAACCTGCGCGTCGGAGAGCGGTTCTTCAATCTGGGCGACGTGGCTACCGTCACACGCGGCTATCAGGACCCGCCGACATCGCTGTTCCGCCACAACGGCCAGCCCGCGATCGGGCTGCAGATCGGCATGCGCCAGGGCGGCAACATCCTGGAGTTCGGCGCCGAACTGGAGGCGCTGATGGACCGCATCGCCGCCGACCTGCCCATCGGCATCGAGATGGCGAAATTCGCCGACCAGCCGCATGTGGTCGAAGACGCCGTGGGCCATTTCGTCAAGGCCCTGGCCGAGGCCGTGGCCATCGTCCTGGTCGTCAGCTTCATCAGCCTGGGCCTGCGCGCGGGGCTGGTGGTGACGCTGACCATCCCGCTGTGCCTGGCGATCACCTTCGTCATCCTGGACCTTTACGGCATCACGCTGCAGCGGATCTCTCTGGGCGCGCTGATCATCGCCCTTGGCCTGCTGGTCGACGATGCGATGATTGCCATCGAGACGATGATCTCAAGGCTGGAGATCGGGGAATCGCTGACCGATGCGGCAAGCTATGCCTGGACCTCGATCGCCTTTCCGATGCTGACCGGCACGCTGGTGACGGTCGCGGGCTTCATTCCCATCGGGCTGAACAGCTCTGCCGCGGGAGAGTTCACGTTCTCGCTGTTCGTGGTCATCGCGGTGTCGCTGATCGTGTCCTGGATCGTGGCGGTGCTGTTCGCGCCGCTGCTGGGGGTCACGTTCCTGCGCGCCGACATGGGGCATGGCCACAAGGGGCCGGGCCGGTTGCGGCGCGCCTTCCACGGCCTGCTGCGGGCGGCGATGCGGTTCAAGTGGCTGACCATCGCGGTGACGCTGGCGATCTTTGCGACGTCGGTCTGGGGGATGCGCTTCGTGGAACAGCAGTTCTTCCCCACCTCCGACCGGACCGAGGTGCTGGTCGACATCACGGAACGCCAGAACGCCTCGATCGCGCGGACCCGCGCCGACATGGACCGGCTGGAGGCTAGCCTGGCGGATGATGACGACGTGCTGTTCTGGACCTCCTATGTGGGGCAGGGGGCGCCGCGCTTCGTGCTGTCGATGGACGTGCCCACGGCAGGGCCGCATATGGGCCAGATCGTGATCCAGACCCCCGACCTGGCCGCGCGCGACCGCGTCAAGGCGCGGCTGAGCGCGCTGGCGGCCGCCGAATTTCCGGGCGTCGACATCTATGTCAAGAACCTGGAAATCGGCCCGCCCGTGGGCAAGCCCGTCCAGTACCGCGTGACCAGCCCCGACACCGACGCCGCCCGCGACGCGGCCCAGGGCCTTGCCACGCTGATCGCGTCCGAGCCGCGCCTGCGCGACATCGCGCTGGACTGGAACGAGCCCGCGCGCATGGTCCGCCTGGTCGTGGACCAGGACCAGGCCCGCCGGCTCAGCGTGACCAGCCAGGACATCGCCCAGGCGCTGTCGGCCCTGTTCAGCGGCACCAGCGTGACGCAGCTGCGCGACGACATCTTCCTGATCGACGTGGTCGCCCGCGGCGTGGCCGACGATCGGCAGTCGCTGGCCTCGATCCGCAACATGCAGCTGAACCTGGCGGACGGGCGGGTGGTGCCGCTGGCCGCGCTGGTGACGCTGGAATACGGATCCGAACAGCCGCTGATCATGCAGAGAAACGGCCTGCCCACCGTCACGGTCAAGGCCGCCATCGGCACCGCCGACCAGCCCGCGACCCTGGTCACGGCGCTGGCCGCTCAGGTGGCCGAATACCAAGAAACCCTGCCCCCCGATGTCCGCATCGAGGTCGGCGGCAGCGTCGAGACCTCGGCCGACAGCCAGGCGCCGATCGCCGCGGTGGTGCCGGTGATGCTGCTGATCATGGCCGTCCTGGTCATGGCGCAGATGCAAAGCTTTCGGATGTCGCTGGTGGTGATCGCCGCGGCCCCCCTGGGCCTGATCGGCGTGGTGGCGGTGCTGGTGCCCTTCGGCGTGCCGATGGGTTTCGTGGCGATCCTGGGGATCCTGGCGCTGATCGGCATCCTGATCCGCAACTCGGTCATCCTGGTCCACGAGATCCAGGAACTGCTGCACAAGGGCCGCAGCCAGTGGGACGCCGTGTTCGAGGCCTCGGACAGTCGCGCGCGCCCCATTCTGCTGACCGCGGCTGCGGCGTCGCTGGCGCTGATCCCGATCTCGCGGCAGGTGTTCTGGGGGCCGATGGCCTATGCGATGATGGGCGGCATCATCGCCGGCACGCTGGTCACGCTGGTCTTCGTGCCCGCGCTCTACTGCGCGGTGTTCCGGGTCAGGCCGCCCCGTCCCTGAAGCGTCCGTCTCCAAGCCAATCGGGCCTGAACCGTTCGGATCTGAACCGTCCGGGCGGGGGGTCCGGGGGGCGGCAGCCCCCCGGCCGTCGCGGGACGCCAGAGAACGCCCCGGAACCGCGTTCCGGGGCGCCCGTGCCTCACTCGGCGGCGTCGCGTTTGGGCAAGACCCAATCGGGGCGCGGGAAATGGCAGGTATAGCCGTTGGGAAACCGCTCCAGATAATCCTGGTGCTCGGGCTCGGCCTCCCAGAAATCGCCCACCGGCTCGACCTCGGTCACGACGCGTCCCGGCCAGATGCCGGATGCGTCAACATCCGCGATCGTGTCCAGCGCCACCTGCTTCTGTGCCTCGTCCGCGTAATAGATCGCGGAACGATAGCCCGGCCCGATGTCGTTGCCCTGCCGATTCGGCTTGGAGGGGTCGTGGATCTGGAAGAAGAACTCCAGCAGCCGGCGATAGCTGATCAGGTCGGGGTCGAACATGATCTCGATCGCCTCGGCATGGGTGCCGTGGTTGCGATAGGTCGCGTTGGGCACGTCGCCGCCGGAATAACCGACGCGCGTCGCGATCACGCCTGGCATGCGCCGGATCAGGTCCTGCATGCCCCAGAAGCAGCCACCGGCCAGAACCGCACGTTCAACCATGATGCGCCTCCTCGACCTGGGCCAGATAGTCGCCGTAACCCTCGGCCTCCATCCGGTCCTTGGGGACAAAGCGCAGCGACGCCGAATTGATGCAATAGCGCAGCCCGCCCTGATCGCGCGGACCGTCCGGGAAGACGTGGCCCAGATGGCTGTCGCCGTGCTTGGACCGCACCTCGACCCGGACCATGCCGTGGGTGGTGTCGCGATGCTCGGTCACGTTGCCGTCGATGGGCTTGGTGAAGGCGGGCCAGCCGCAACCGGAATTGTATTTCGTGCTGCTGACGAACAGCGGCTCTCCCGAGACGACATCGACATAGATGCCCGCATCGAAATGGTGGTCGTATTCGCCGGTGAAGGCCCGCTCGGTGCCGTTCTCCTGGGTGACGCGATACTGCTCCGGGGTCAGCCGGGCGATCGCGTCGGGGGTTTTCTCATAGGCCATCTGGTCCTCCACGGATGGGACGGTTCGATCCCCTATATGGGAAGCGTCCCGCCCATCCGCAAAGGTCACAGGCGCGAAACGGCCTCTTTCGCGGCTTGATATTCCGCAGCCAGCCGGTCGATGCGCGCGCCCGCCGGTTCCACCGCCCGCACCGCGCCGATGCCCTGGCCCGCGCCCCAGATGGTGGACCAGGCCTTGGGCTTCGACGACCCGCTGCCGAAGTTCATCGCGCTGGCATCCGCCCCCGCCAGGTTGTCCGGGTCCAGCCCCGCCTTGCGGATCGACGGCGCCAGATAATTGCCCGACACGCCTGTGAACAGCGACGAGGTCACGATGTCGGCCGCCGTGCTGTCCACGATCATCTGCTTGTAGTCGGGCTGGGCATTCGCCTCCTCGGTCGCGATGAACGGGCTGCCGATATAGGCCAGATCCGCCCCCATCACCTGCGCCGCCAGCACCGCGCGCCCGGTGGCGATCGAGCCCGACAGCAGCAGCGGCCCGTCGAACCACTCCCGGATCTCCTGGATCAGGGCAAAGGGCGATTGCGGCCCGGCATGGCCCCCCGCGCCGGCGGCCACCGCGATCAGGCCGTCGGCGCCCTTCTCGATGGCCTTCCTAGCGAACATGTTGTTGATGATGTCATGCAGCGCGATGCCGCCGCAGTCATGGGCGGCCTGGTTCACCTCGACCCGCGCGCCAAGCGAGGTGATCCAGATCGGCACCTTGTGGCGGTGACAGATCTCGATGTCGCGCTCCAGCCGCGCATTGCTGCGATGGACGATCTGGTTGACCGCGAAGGGGGCGGCGGGGTGGTCGGGGTTCGCCTGGTTGTGACGGTCCAACTCCTCCTCGATCCGAGTCAGCCAGGCGTCCAGCATGGATGGCTCGCCGTCCTTTTCGCGGGCGTTCAGCGCCGGAAAGCTGCCGACGATGCCCGCCTTGCACTGCGCGATGACCAGGTCGGGCCCCGAGACGATGAACATGGGCGAGGCGACGACCGGAATGCGCAGGCCCTGCAGGATCGGTGGCAGCATGGATGATCTCCCTTGGATTTGCGTCACGATGCCCGCGCCTTGGGCAACGGGCAAGCCGTGACGCGGCGACAGGGTGGCGGCTCTGGCCATCACGGGTGCCGCAGCGTAAGCCGGGGGCGGAATTGCATATCGTGAAAGGCCCGCCCCATGATCCGTCCCGCCCTCGCCCTGATGCTGTCTGCCGCGCCCCTGGCCGCGCATGGCGTCGACGACACGCCCCGCATCGCCGTCATGTCGGCCTTCGAGCCGGAATGGATCAGCCTGCAGGCGGGCCTGGAGGGCGCGGAAACCCAGACCATCAACGGCACCGAGTTCATCACCGGCACCCTGTCGGGGCAGGAGGTCGTGCTGTTCCTGTCGGGCGTGTCGATGGTCAACGCGGCCATGACCACCCAGATGGCGCTGGAGCGGTTCGACATCGAGGCGATCGTGTTTTCCGGCATCGCGGGCGGGGTCGATCCGGCGCTGAACATCGGCGACGTGGTCGTGGCCGACCAGTGGGGCCAGTGGCTGGAGACCGTCATGGCGCGCCGGACCGAGGAGGGCTTCGCCCTGCCGGGGTTCCTGGAATCGCCCTTTCCGAACTATGACATGATCTACACGCGCGAGACGACCGTGGCCTCGGACCGGGGCGAGCCCGAGACGCGGTTCTGGTTTCCCGCCGACCCGGCCCTGTTGGAGGTCGCCGCCCGCGTCGCCGAGGCGACCGATCTGGCCGACTGCAATGCCCAGAACGACTGCCTGACCACCGCGCCGCAGATCCGCGTGGGCGGGAACGGCGTGTCGGGGTCGTCTTTCATGGACAATGCCGGGGTGCGCGACTGGCTGTCCACGACCTTCGAGGCGCAGGTGGTCGACATGGAATCGGCCGCCGTGGCGCAGGTGGCCTGGGCGAACCAGGTGCCGTTCATCGCCTTCCGCTCGCTGTCGGACCTGGCCGGCGGCGGCGAGGGCGAGAACGAGATGGGCGTCTTCATGTCGCTGGCCTCCGACAATTCGGCGGCGCTGGTCAAGGCCTTCCTGGCCGAGATGCCCTGACGGAAACGGCCCCCGGATCGCTCCGGGGGCCGTCTTCCTTAGTGAATCGGCGGGCGCGGGCCTTCGCCGATCGCGCCAAGCCGCGGTCCCGCCTGGCCCACACGGTTGCCGACCAGCAACCCGTCCGGCCCGGCGCTGACATGGACGGTCGCCCCGTCCATGACCTCGCCCGACAAAAGCAGTTCCGCCAGCGGATCCTGCAGGGCGCGCTGGATCACGCGCTTCAGCGGGCGCGCGCCGAAGACCGGGTCGTAACCCTGATCGGCCAGCCACATCCGCGCCGCGTCGTCCATGTCCAGCGTGATCTTGCGACCTGCCAGGCGCTTTTCCAGCCGCGCCATCTGCACCTTGACGATCCCGTCCATGTTCGTCCGCGAGAGCCTGCGGAAGATGATGATCTCGTCCAGGCGGTTCAGGAATTCGGGGCGGAAATGACCGCGCACCGCCTCCATCACCTGATGGCGGGCGTCCGACGCATCCGCCTCCTCGGGCAGATGCGACAGCGCCTGAGAACCCAGGTTCGAGGTCAGGATGATCAGCGTCTGCTTGAAGTCCACCGTCCGGCCCTGGCCGTCGGTCAGCACCCCGTCGTCCAGCACCTGCAACAGCACGTTGAAGACGTCCGGATGCGCCTTTTCGACCTCGTCGAACAGGATCACCTGATAGGGACGCCGCCGCACGGCCTCGGTCAGGACGCCGCCCTCGTCGTAACCCACATAGCCCGGAGGCGCGCCGATCAGCCGGGCCACGGAATGCTTTTCCATGAACTCGGACATGTCGATGCGGACCATCGCGCTGTCATCGTCGAACATGTATTCGGCCAACGCCTTGGTCAGTTCCGTCTTGCCGACACCCGTGGGCCCCAGGAACAGGAAGCTGCCAAGCGGCCGGTTCTCATCGTTCAGACCCGCGCGGGCGCGGCGGACGGCATTGCTGACCGCGGTGACGGCCTCCTGCTGACCGATCACACGCTTGCCGATCTGCTCCTCCATCTTCAACAGCTTGTCGCGCTCGCCCTCCAGCATCTTGGCAGTGGGGATGCCGGTCCAGCGTTCGACGACCTCGGCGATCTGTTCGGGGCTGACGGCCTCCTCGACCATCAGACCGTCGCCCTGCTCGGCTTCGGCCAATTGCTTCTCCAGCCCGGGGATGATGCCATAGGACAGCTCTCCGGCGCGGGCCAGGTTCCCCTCGCGCTTGGCCTGGTCCAGGTCGGCGCGGGCGCGGTCCAGCTGCTCCTTGAGGTCGCGCGACCCCTGCAGCTTGTCGCGTTCCGCCTGCCAGCGGGCGGTCATCTCGGCGCTGCGCTCCTGCAGGCTGGACAGATCCTTCTCCAGCCGTTCCAGCCGGTCCTTCGATGCCGCGTCGTCCTCCTTCTTCAGCGCCTCGGCCTCGATCTGCATCTGCAGGATCTGGCGATCCAGCTGGTCCAGCTCCTCGGGCTTGCTGTCGACCTCCATGCGCAGGCGCGAGGCCGCCTCGTCCATCAGGTCGATGGCCTTGTCGGGCAGGAAGCGGTCGGTGATATAGCGATGCGACAGCGTCGCCGCCGCGACCAGGGCCGCGTCGCTGATCCGCACGCCGTGGTGCAGCTCGTACTTCTCCTTGATGCCGCGCAGGATGCTGATCGTGTCCTCGACCGTCGGCTCCTCGACCAGCACGGGCTGGAAGCGCCGGGCCAGAGCCGCGTCCTTCTCGATATACTTGCGGTATTCGTCCAGCGTGGTGGCGCCGACGCAATGCAGCTCGCCCCGCGCCAGGGCCGGCTTGATCAGGTTGGCGGCATCCATCGCGCCGTCGCCCTTGCCCGCGCCGACCAGCGTGTGCAGCTCGTCGATGAACAGGATGATCTCGCCTGCGGCGGTCTCGATCTCCTTCAGGATCGACTTCAGCCGCTCCTCGAAATCGCCGCGATATTTCGCGCCCGCGATCAGCGCGCCCATGTCCAGCGCCATCAGCCGCTTGTTGCGAAGGGATTCCGGCACGTCGCCGTCGATGATGCGCAGCGCGAGGCCCTCGGCAATGGCGGTCTTGCCGACGCCGGGTTCGCCGATCAGGACGGGGTTGTTCTTGGTGCGCCGCGACAGGACCTGCATGGCACGGCGGATCTCCTCGTCGCGGCCGATGATCGGGTCGATCTTGCCGTCGCGCGCGGCCGCCGTCAGGTCGCGGGCATATTTCTCCAGCGCCTCATAGCTGTCCTCGGCCGATGCCGTGTCGGCGGTGCGTCCCTTGCGGATGTCGTTGATGGCGGCGTTCAGCGCCTGCGCGTTGACCGAACCCGCAGCCAGCGCATCGCGGGCATTGGTGTTGACCATGGCCAGCGCCATCAGCACCCGTTCGGCGGGTACGAAGCTGTCGCCGGCCTTCTTGGCCACGGACTCCGCCTCGTCCAGCACGCGGACCAGCGTGGGGTCGACATAGACCTGACCGCTGCCCGACCCGCTGACCTTGGGCTGTTTCGCCACGGCGGCATCCACCGCCTCGCGCACGCGCTTGGCGTCGCCGCCCGCACGGGTGATCAGGTTCGAGGCCAGTCCCTGGTCGTCATCCATCAGCGCCTTCAGCAGATGCTCGGGCATCACGCGCTGCTGGTTCTCGCGGATCGCGATGGTCTGGGCGGATTGCAGGAAGCCGCGCGACCGTTCCGTGAACTTTTCCATGTTCATCGGCAGTACTCCTTTTGCAAAGCCCCCGTGCTGGTGGCGCCCTGTTGCGGCACGCCCCGGTCCGGGTCTGATGGATCAGATTTGGGGGGGTCGCGGGGTGGTTTCAAGCATGTCATAAGGCCCGCGGAACAAAGAAGGGGATGCGTGATGGATGACCGGCTGATCGTGGCGCTGGACGTGCCGAATGCCGTGGCGGGGCTGGACCTGGCGGGACGCCTGGGCGACGCCGTGGGCTTCTACAAGATCGGGCTGGGCATGCTGACCGGCGGCGGCCTGGCCCTGGCCAACGAGCTGAAGCAGGAGCACGGCAAGCGCATCTTCCTGGACATGAAGCTGTTCGACATCGGCGCGACCGTCGAGGCCGCGGTGCGCGGCCTGGCGCAGTTCGATCTGGACTTCCTGACCGTGCATGGCGACCCGCATGTGGTGGCGGCGGCCAAGCAGGGGGCCGCGGGGTCGAACCTGAAGATCCTGGGCGTGACCATCCTGACCTCGCTGGACCGGGCCGACCTGGACGCGGGGCTGATCCGGCCAGGCGATCTGCACGACATCACCGTAGAACGCGCCGCCCGCGCGTTCGAGGCGGGGGCCGACGGCATCATCTGCTCCCCGCGCGAGGCCGCCGACATCCGCGCCCTGCCGGGATCGCGCCTGATCGTGACGCCGGGCGTACGCCCCGCGGGCAGCGCCCTGGGCGACCAGAAGCGGGTCGAGACACCGGCATCGGCCATCGCCGCCGGGGTCGACCACATCGTGGTGGGCCGCCCGGTCTGGCAGGCCGCCGATCCGCGCGCGGCGGCGCAGGCAATCCTGGCCGAACTGGCTTGACGCCCGGCGCCCCTGCGTCCCAGCATGGCGCGAAACGCGGGGGTGGCGATGGACGATGACGGCGGCGTGCAGAAGGTCCGCAACGAGCTGGTCCTGTCCTTCCTGGCGGTGCGCCGCGCCATCGGCGCCCTGGGGTTCTTTCTGCCGCTGGCGCTGATCGCCTATGCAGTGCTGTGGCCCGAGCCGCTGCGGACCAGCATCTCGGCCTACTATTACTCTCCGATGCGCGAGGTCTTCGTCGGCACGCTGATCGCGCAGGCCGTGTTCCTGTGGAGCTATGAGGGGTTCCGCCCCGATGCGGGCGAATGGATCACTGACAAGGCCATGGCGCGGCTGGCGGCGGTCTCCATCGCGCTGGTGGCCCTGGTCCCCACGGATGGGCCGGACGGGCCCTGCACCGCGCTGGAATGCATCGCGGGTCCGGGCCTGTCGGCGCTGATCCATGTCGTCGCGGCGGGGCTGTTCTTTGCCGCGCTGGCGGTGTTCTGCCTGGTGCTGTTCGTCAGGGGTACCGTGGACGGCCCGGAAAAGGCCGCGTCGAACCGCATCTATCGCATCTGCGGATGGACGATCATCGTCAGCATCGGCCTGATCGGGCTGCTGTTCGCGACGGGCCTGGACGATACGCTGGCGCGCCTGCGCCCGGTCTTCTGGCTGGAGACGGCGGCCACCTTCGCCTTTGCGACCAGCTGGGCGGTCAAGGGCGACAGCCTGCGCCCGCTGACCCGCGCCGTCATTGCCGCATCGCGGTGATCCAGCGGCAGAAATGCGGGATCGCGCGTGGGTGGGTCAGATAGTCAGCCACCGGCATCATGCACCACCCCTGACCTTCGTTCCCGAACCGGATCGCGGCGATCTGGGCCGCGCTGATCTGCCCCGCGAACAGCCAGGACATCAGTCCGGGCGCGGAATGCGACGGAAACGCCCGACCGGTCAGCGCCTGCGGGGACAGGTGCAGCCCGAACTCCTCGTCCAGCTCGCGCAGGGCGCATTGGACGGGCGTCTCCTGTCCTTCGCGGCCGCCGCCGGGCAGGTCCCAATGCGCCGGAAAGGGAATGTTGGGGCGATCGTCGCGTAGGCACGTCAGCAGCCGGTCGCCATGGGTTAGCAGCAGCTTGGCACCGTTGAAGCCCGCGGCGGTCATTCCGCGGCGACGCGCCCGCCCGACTGATCCTGGCCCAGGCCGGACAGGCGGCCGATCACCCGGGCGATTCGCGCCGCGAAGTCGTCGAAGTCGGGGCGGGGGGTGATCGTCGCCTCGTCCATGTAGAGCGAGCGGTCGATCTCCAGCTGCACGACATGGACGTTCTGGGCGGGGCGGCCATAGGCCGAGCAGATGTAGGCCCCCGAGAAGGGGGCATTGCGGCGCAGGGTCCAGCCCTCGGCCTCGACCGCGGCGCTGACCGCGTCCGAGATGCGCGCCGCCGCCGACAGCCCGTGACGGTTGCCCAGCACCATGTCGGGCCGCGTTCCCTGCAGATGCGACAGCGCATCATGGGGCATGGAGTGCATGTCGATCAGGATCGCCTGCCCGAATCGGGCGCGGGCCTGCGCGATCAGCCCGGACAGCGCCGCGTGATAGGGGCGCCAGCAGGCGTCGATCCGGCGGTCGGCCTCGGCCCGGTCGATCTGGCGGTCGTGAATCACCCGGCCCTGGCTGACCACGCGGGGAATCACCCCCAGCCCGGCCAGGGTGCGCTGGTTCAGCGGGTGACGCGGCACGCCGCGCACGACCAGGGGGTCGATCTCGTCCGCGCCGCGGTTGAGGTCCACGATGCAGCGCGGGATGCGCGCAGCCAGCGTGACCGCCCCAAAGGCCGTGGCGGGCGCGATCAGGCGATCGATGAAGGCGTCCTCGGACGATCGCAGGGTCTGGATGGGCAGGCGGGTGCCCTGCAGGAACCAGTCGGGATAGTCATGGCCCGAATGCGGGGACGCGAAGATCACCCCCGAAAGCCAGTGGCGGGGGCGTGTCACGACATAGGGCAGATCAGGCTGGGACAAGGCAGACCTCGGCATCCGGCGCGTCAACGCATATAAACCTGAAAAATTGCCCACCGATAGGCCTTGAATACCCCAGACACCTCGGTTAAAGACCTGCGGACCGAGGGGATTGCACCGGGTTTTCGCAAGGAAACGTGATGGAATCACCAAGGAACGGGCGGTTAGCTCAGCGGTAGAGCACTACGTTGACATCGTAGTGGCCACTGGTTCGATCCCAGTACCGCCCACCATTATTTCGCCGCCCCCGGCCAAAACCGGGGGCATTTCGTTTTCCAATGCGGCTGCGACGCGCCGCGACGATGGAGAAAACCGATGAAGGTTCGCAACTCGCTCCGCTCGCTCAAGAGCCGGCACCGCGACTGCCAGGTCGTGCGCCGCAAGGGCCGCATCTACGTGATCAACAAGACCAACCGCCGCTTCAAGGCCCGCCAGGGCTGATCGGTTGGGTCCTGGCCGGGTCATCCGGCAGGTCACGCGGAAACGACAGAATCACCCGCCCCGCACAGGGCGGGTTTTTTCATGCCGGGCCGCCAACCCGCATTAAGGTTTTATCAACTTTTCCGTACGATGCCGGGCCATGGCGCGTTAGTATCGTGGCATCGGCATGGGGCCGGTCGCGAACGGGGTCTGGGTCGATGATCATTCTGGGCGGGATTCTGGGCGTGCTGATGGCCGGGATGATGGTCGATGTCAGCGCGCTGACCAGTCGGCATGCCGAGGATGACGACGACGACACCCCCGTCCCGGATGAGGAGGAGGGCGAGAGCCTGCCCCCCATCATGCCCGAACCCCAGCCGGAGCCCGAGCCCGAACCGGAGCCCGAGGTGCCGGCCGCGCCGGACGAATCGGTAATCGACGGGTCGGAGGGGCTGGATTTCCTGATGGGGACGCCCGGCGACGATCTGATTCGCGGTCAGGGCGGCGCGGACGACCTGCGGGGCGGCCTGGGCGCCGACACGATCGAGGCGGGGGCCGGCGATGACTGGGTCCAGGGCGACGCGGTCTATGGGCCTGGCGGCGACGACCTGATCTATGGTGGCGAGGGCGACGACCTGCTGGCCGGTCAGGGCGGCAATGACATGCTGTTCGGAGAGGATGGCGACGACACCCTGATGGGCGGGGAGGGCGATGATTCGCTGTTCGGAGGCGAGGGCGACGACGTCCTGGCCGGGCATGAGGGCAACGACCTGCTGGTCTCGACCGGCGGCACGGATGATCTGGACGGGGGCGCGGGCGACGACGTGCTGATCGGCCATGACGGCCCCGAAACGGTCTGGATGAACGGCGGGGACGGCAACGACACGCTGATGCCCGGCGCGCATGACTTTGCGTCGGGCAACGCGGGCGACGACACCTTCTTGCTGCGCCAGGTCCAGGAGGGCTTTCCGACGCTGGCCGATTTCCACGGCGATCACGACCAGCTGGTCCTGCATCTGGATGCGCAGGTCGCGCGCGACGTGCAGCTGTCGCTGCGCGAGGACGCGGGTGGCAGCACGCTGCTGGAGGTGAACGGCCAAGCCGTGGGGCGCCTGCTGAACCCCGAGGCCCTGCGCCTGGGCGACATTCGCATCGTGGCCATCGGCGGCTGAACGGGCTTTCCTTTTCGCCCCTGATGGGCTAGACGCGCGCATCCGTCGGACATCCGGTCCGTGCGGTGTTTCATGGACCTTGCTGGACGACATCCCGGCCTGTGCCCTCACCCTTCATCCGAAAGGAGATCCCGATGTCGATCACCGTCGAAGAAAAAGCCCGCGTCATCGCAGAGTTCGGCACCAAGGAAGGCGATACCGGTTCGCCGGAAGTGCAGATCGCGATCCTGTCCTCGCGCATCGCCACCCTGACCGAGCACTTCAAGTCGCACAAGAAAGACAACCACTCGCGTCGTGGTCTGCTGATGATGGTCGCACAGCGCCGCAAGCTGCTGGACTATCTGAAGAAGAAGGAAGAGGCGCGTTACACCGCCCTGATCGGCAAGCTGGGCCTGCGTCGCTAAGACCGGCACCCCGCATTTCCCTGGCGCCCGCGACCCTGTCGCGGGCGTTTTGCATTGCGGGCGGCGGCTGTCCTTAAGGGCAGGTCGCTTGGCGATCCCCGAACGGCCCAGTAGCGCTGCTTGGGCAGTTACGCGGAAAGAATCAAAGTCAAATCAATATGCTGTCGAAAACAGCCTGCATGCCCGGCAATCTCGGGGCGTTGCCGCGTCCGGGCAATCGCTAAAACTTTCAGGACCCTCTTATGGATCGCGTGGTGACTGAAACGTTAACAGCCCGCCATCATCGTAGGAGAGTTGACATGTTGATCAGTGGCCTGACCAGTGGCTGGCGTACGAACACCACCCCGGCACCCAGCAGCCCCCCGCCGCAGCAACCGCAGGAAACCGCCCCGGCGCAGCAGACCCAGCCCGTCCCGGCCGAGGAGCAGGCCGTGGCGGTGCAACCGGAACCGACGCCGGACGCCGAGGCCGGCTATGATCCCGATGCGATGGCACGCGCCGCCGAAGGCAGCCAGGTGGCCCGGACGGAGCCTGCCCCCGACGCGACGCCCGCGGCAGCCCCTGCCGCCCCGCGCCCCGCGCCGCTGGGCGAGGCCGCGCCTGTCGCGGATGCCGTACCCGCTGCCGTCAAATCCGAGGAGCCGCGTCTGGGTGAGGAGGCGCAGGCGCGCAGCTTTGCCGAAAGCCAGCTGCAGCGCGACCGCCTGCTGAACCTTGCCAGAACGGGCTATGCCGAACTGCGCGACCTGTTCCGCGCGCCAGAGGCGGCGGCCCCGGTTTCGGCCGCCGCCGCCCCGGTGGCCGATCGCCGCGCGCCGGTCGCCGCCTGACGCGACCGCCCGGTCGGCGGGCCGGAAACGGGCGGCCGCACCGTGGTCCGGCCGCCTTTGGCGCATCCGTCGCCGCCCTTCCCAAATCCGGCGTTTTCCTGTATGGCCCCTGTCATCTGTGACGTGAGGTCCTGCCCCGGGGCACATGCAAAGGATAGGGGCGGCGGCAATGGGGCCGCGATACATGACATGGGTGGCCGGAGGGCCGGAGCACCCTTTGAGGAAATCAGATGTTTGATGAAGTGAAGAAATCGATCCAGTGGGGCCAGGAAACCCTGACGCTGGAAACGGGCAAGGTTGCCCGTCAGGCCGACGGCAGCGTCATCGCCACTTTGGGCGAGACCAGCGTCATGGCCAACGTCACCTTCGCGAAGGCGCCGAAGCCCGGTCAGGACTTCTTTCCGCTGACGGTGCATTACCAGGAAAAATACTATGCCGCCGGCAAGGTCCCGGGCGGCTTCTTCAAGCGCGAGGCGCGTCCGTCCGAAAAGGAGACGCTGACCGCGCGCCTGATCGACCGTCCGATCCGCCCGCTGTTCGCCCCCGGCTTCAAGCATGAAGTGCTGGTGATGTGCACCGTGCTGAGCCACGACCTGGTCAACGATCCCGACATCGTCGCAATGATCGCGGCCAGCGCCGCGCTGACCATCTCGGGCGTGCCCTTCATGGGCCCGATCGCGGGCGCCCGCGTCGGCTTCTCGAACGGCGAATATGTGCTGAACCCCGAGGTTCAGGATATGGACGGCCTGCGCAACAACCCCGAACAGCGCCTGGACCTGGTCATCGCCGGCACCGCCGACGCCGTGATGATGGTCGAATCCGAGGCCTATGAGCTGACCGAGCAGGAGATGCTGGGCGCGGTCAAGTTCGGCCATGACGCGATCAAGCCGGTGATCGACCTGATCATCGACCTTGCCGAGGATGCCGCCAAGGAGCCGTTCGACTTCCAGTCGCCCGACTACAGCGCGCTCTACAACCGCGTGAAGTCGCTGGGCGAGGCCGACATGCGCGCGGCTTACGCGATCCGCGACAAGTCCGAGCGTCAGGACGCCATCGCCGCCGCCAAGACCAAGGTCAAGGACGCCCTGACCGAGGAAGAGCTGGCCGATGCCAATCTGGGCTCGGCGCTGAAGAAGCTGGAATCGGGCATCCTGCGCGGCGACATCATCAGCGGTGGCGCCCGCATCGACGGCCGGGACACCAAGACCGTTCGTCCGATCGTCAGCCAAGTCGGCATCCTGCCGCGCACCCACGGTTCGTCGCTGTTCACGCGGGGCGAGACGCAGGCGCTGGTCGTGACGACCCTGGGCACCGGCGATGACGAACAGATCATCGATGCGTTGCACGGCAATTCGCGCTCGAACTTCCTGCTGCATTACAACTTCCCGCCCTATTCGGTCGGCGAGGTTGGTCGCGTGGGCAGCCCCGGCCGCCGCGAGATCGGCCATGGCAAGCTGGCATGGCGCGCGCTGCAGGCGGTTCTGCCCGCGGCGACGGACTTCCCCTACACCATCCGCGTCGTGTCCGAGATCACCGAATCGAACGGGTCGTCGTCGATGGCGTCGGTCTGCGGCGGTTCGCTGTCGATGATGGATGCGGGCGTGCCGCTCAAGGCGCCGGTCGCGGGCGTGGCGATGGGCCTGATCCTGGAAGAGGACGGCCGCTTTGCCGTGCTGACCGACATCCTAGGTGACGAAGACCACCTGGGCGACATGGATTTCAAGGTGGCGGGGACCGAGAACGGGATCACGTCGCTGCAGATGGACATCAAGGTCGCGGGCATCACCCCCGAGATCATGGAGCAGGCCCTGGCTCAGGCCAAGGACGGTCGTCTGCACATCCTGTCGGAAATGGCCAACGCCCTGACCGCAGGCCGGACCGAGTTCAGCGCCCATGCGCCGCGCATCGAGACGATGCAGATCCCGACCGACAAGATCCGCGAAGTGATCGGTTCGGGCGGCAAGGTCATCCGCGAGATCGTCGAGGTTTCGGGTGCCAAGGTCGACATCAACGACGACGGCATCATCAAGATCGCGTCGGCCAACGCCGATTCGATCAAGAAGGCCTATGACATGATCTATTCGATCGTGGCCGAGCCGGAAGAGGGCAAGGTCTATACCGGCAAGGTCGTCAAGCTGGTCGACTTCGGCGCCTTCGTGAACTTCTTCGGCAAGCGTGACGGGCTGGTCCATGTCAGCCAGATCGCCAACCGCCGCCTGGGTCATCCGAACGAGATCCTGAAGGAGGGCCAGGAGGTCAAGGTCAAGCTGCTGGGCTTCGACGATCGCGGCAAGGTTCGTCTGGGCATGAAGATGGTCGACCAGGAAACCGGTGCCGAGATCGAGGAAAAGCAGGACCAGTCGGCCGAAGGCTGATATCCGCACCGAAAGACAGAAGGGGGCAGGGCATCTGCCCCCTTTCGACATTCCGCACGCCGTGGCGTGCACGCTGCACAAGGCCAGTGTCGTGACCGAAAAACCCTTCATGCCGCCCGAGAAGACGCTTTCCGAAAAGCTGGTGCGAGAGACGCGGCGCGTCGGGCGTCAGATCGCGGCCTTGGTGCTGCCGTCTTGGGGCCACGTCGCGCGGGCGGCGCACGATCTGCGGCGCCACAAGACGGTTCACGTGACAGAAGGCGCCCAGCGCCTGATGGACGAGGTCGCGGTCCTTCTGATCTATCAGCCGCGCGGGTTGCTGGATTCGACGCTGTGGCAGCTGCGCTGGATGGCGTCGCAGGGCGTGTCGGTGGTCGTGGTGACCAATGCGCCGCTGGCGGCGGATGACCGCGCGCGTCTGGCAGAGCTGTCCCATCTTGTCGTCGAACGGCCCAACCTGGGCTATGATTTCGGCGGCTACCGCGAGGGCGTGCTGCAGGTTCTTGACCGCGGCATTCGCCCCAGGGCGCTGTACATCATGAACGACAGCATGTGGTTCCCCCTGTCCGAGGATTCCGACGTGCTGAAGCGCAGCCGTGCCGCGCCCGAGGATCTGTGGGGCCTGTTCATCGACCTGGACCAGCAGCATCGAGAGACGGGCGACATGAACGCCCAGCATGTGCAGTCATATTTCTTCCGCTTTTCGGGCCGGATGGTGCGCGACGCGGATTTCGACCGCTATTGGCGCAAGATGTCGTTGGTCAACGAGAAGCGCATCGTGATCCAGCTGCGCGAACTGGGTCTGACCCGCCACTTCCGCAAGCTGGGCTATTCCGTCGGCGGATTGCACAGCTGGCGCGAGGTGGTGCAATTCCTGCTGACGCTGGATGACGAACAGATGATGCGCGACATCCTGCACCACCAGGCGCAGGTGAACCGCAAGGATTCGCGCCTGCTGGATCCGCTGCTGGCGGACCCGACGCTCAGCGCGCTGCAGATCCGCGACATGCTGCGCGAGCGTATCGACAACACCGAACTGCTGGTCTTTTCGACCGCGCTGCATCCGGCGGTCATGACCTCGCTTGGGTTTCCGTTCCTCAAGAAGCAGCGCGTCGAGATGATGGTCGGCAAGCGTGCCAAGATGATCGAGCTGGGCCTGCACGCCGCCTATCCCGAACCGATCCGGCGCGAAGTCGAAATGTGGGACAAGCGATGACCGAACCTCTGCTGATCCTGACGATGAAATGGGGCACGCTCTACAGCAGTGCCGATGTGAACCGGCTTGCGGCGCAGGTCCGGCGGCATCTGGACCGGCCGCACCGGTTCATCTGCTTCACGGACGATGCGGCGGGCCTCGATCCGCAGGTCGAGGCGTTGCCGCTGCCGGAGCTGGGGCTGCCCCAGGGCCATTCGGACACCCGCTGGCGCAAGCTGGCGCTGTTCCGGCGCGACCTGGGCGGCGCCGATGCGGCCCTGTCGGGGACGGCGCTGTTCTTGGACATCGACCTGGTGGTGGTGGATGACCTGGGCCCGTTCTTCGATCTGCCGGGCGACTTCTTCATCATCCGTGACGACGACCTGTTCCGGGCAAAACCCCTGCGCAAGGTGAATCCGAACCGCGACCGGTTCCTGCACAGCGTCGGCAATTCCAGCGTGTTCCGCTATCGGGTGGGTGATCATGGCTATGTGCTGGACGCCTATCTGGCCGATCCGGCGGCGGCCACCCGGGACTATGAGATCAGCCAGCAGTTCCAGTCGGCGCAGCTGGCCGCGCATGGGAACCTGCATTACTGGCCCAAGGGCTGGTGCGTCAGCTTCAAGAACGACTGCGTGCCGCGCAATCTGGCCAGCTATCTGCGCGACCCGTCGCTGCCCCAGGGGGCAAGGATCGTGCTGTTCGCCGGCGCGCCCAAGATGGAGGACGTCTTTGCCGGGCGTGGGCACAAGTGGTATCGCCGCATCGGCGACATCGGCTGGCTGCGCCGCGCGTGGGAAAACCCGTGATCCGCGACGCGTTCCGCCGGTTCAAGCACCGCCGCAGGCTGGCCCGCGCGCTGGCGGAAACCGCCAGCCGCCCGGACCGTCCCGGCAGGCCGCACGGCCTGCCTGCGCCGCTGATCGTGTCGCTGACCAGCCACCGCGCGCGGTTCGCGACGCTGGCGCCGACGCTGCGCGCGCTTCTGCGCCAGACGGTGCAGCCCGATCGTGTGATCCTGTGGCTGGACGAGGGCGACCAGCAGCACCTGCCCGCCGAAGTCCTGGCGATGTCCCGGTTGGAGATCCGCGTCTGCCCGCTGTGGCGGTCCTACAAGAAGATCGTGCCGACCCTGCTGGAGCACCCCGACGCCTATGTCGCCACGGCGGATGACGACCTGTACTATCCTGCCGACTGGCTGGAGCGTCTGGTCGAAGCCGCGCATCGGGGCGCGGGCGTCGCCTGCCTGCGGGCGCATGGCGTAGTGATGGAAGGCAGCCGTCCCGCCCCTTACGAGGGCTGGGATCACAACCTGCGGACGCCACAGACCGGGCCGCTGGTCTTTCCGACCGGCGTGTCGGGGGTGATCTATGCGCCCGGCGTGTTCCATGCCGACGTGACGCGCGACGACCTGTTCATGCGACTGTCACCGGGTGCGGACGACATCTGGCTGTACTGGATGCATCGCATGGCCGGATCTCAGCCCGTCAAGATCGGCGAACGTGCCCGCATCTTTGAATGGGAAGGCAGCCAGGCGGTCAGCCTGCGTTCGGTGAACCGCCCCCCTGCAGGGCAGGGCGGCAATGACCGTGCCATCGCCGCCCTGCTGGATCATTACGGCTGGCCGTGATCAGGCCGGGTCCTTGGCATAGCGCAGATAGGGCAGCTTGATGTCCAGGGGGCCGTATTTCGCCTCGGCCGCGGCATCGTCCAGGGACAGGGCCACGATCACGTCCTGGCCCGGCACCCAGTTGGCGGGCGTGGCGATCGGCACGCCGTCGGTCTTCTGCACCGCGTCCAGCGCGCGCAGGATCTCGGCAAAGTTGCGGCCCACGGACATGGGATAGGTCATGGTCAGGCGGACCTTCTTGTCCGGCCCGATGATGAAGACGGTGCGCACGGTGGCGGAATGGGCGGGCGTGCGGCCTTCGGTCGGCAGGTAGTATTCGGCTGGCAGCATGTCATAGGCCTTGGCGACCCCCAGGTCGCTGTCGTCGATGATGGCGAAGTTCGCAGGAACGCCCGCGACCTTGCCGATATCGGCCTTCCATTTCTGGTGGTCGTCCACGCTGTCCACGGACACGCCCAGCACCTTGGTGTTGCGCTTTTCGAATTCGGGAGCCAGTTGCGCCACGGCGCCGAATTCTGTGGTGCAGACCGGGGTGAAGTCGCGCGGATGGCTGAAGACGATGGCATAGCTGTCGCCGATCCAGTCGTGGAAGCGGATCTGCCCTTCGGTCGAATTGGCGGTGAAGTCGGGGGCCGTGTCATTGATGCGCAGGGACATGGGCGCTCCTTTTCCGGTTGGTTGCGTCGCCCCATAGATAAGCGCCGCGGCGCGGAATGCCAGTGGGGGCGCCATGCGGCCGGGGTTGCGGCGCGGCCTGCGGGGTGACAGGCTTTGCCCGAATGCCAGTCAGGAGGACCAGATGCTGGACCAGCGGAAATTCTATATCGACGGAGCCTGGGTCGACCCCGTGCAGGCACGCGACCTGGAGGTGATCGACCCGTCGACCGAGGATACGGTCGCGGTGATCTCGATCGGCGATCAGGCGGATACCGATGCGGCGGTGGCCGCGGCCAAGCGCGCCTTCCCGGCCTGGGCCGCGACGCCGCCCGCCGAGCGCCTGGCCGTGGTCGAGCGCATCCTGGCGGTCTATGAGCGGCGCATGCCCGACATCGCCCGTGCGATCAGCCTGGAGATGGGCGCGCCCGAGGACATGTCCTTGGCCGACCAGGCCGAGGCCGGGGCCTGGCACACCCGTAATTTCATCACCGCCTTCAAGGAGTTCCAGTTCGTGCGGCCCTTGGGGGGGCATGCGCCGACCAGCATGGTCGCGTGGGAGCCGGTGGGCGTGGTGGGCCTGATCACGCCCTGGAACTGGCCGATGAACCAGGTGACGCTGAAGGTGATCCCGGCGCTGCTGGCGGGGGATACCTGCGTGCTGAAGCCCTCCGAGATCGCGCCTTTGTCGTCGATGGTCTTTGCCGAGGTGCTGGATGAGGCTGGCGTGCCCGCGGGCGTCTTCAACTTGGTGAACGGCGATGGCGCGGGGGTCGGCAGCCAGCTGTCGGTGCATCCGGATGTCGAGATGATCAGCTTCACCGGCTCGACCCGCGCAGGGATAGCGATCAGCAAGGCCGCGGCCGACAGCCTGAAGAAGGTCGTGCTGGAGCTGGGTGGCAAGGGCGCCAACATCGTCTTTGCCGATGCCGACGACAAGGCCGTGGTGCGCGGCGCACGGCACTGCTTCTACAACAGCGGGCAGTCCTGCAACGCGCCGACGCGGATGCTGGTCGAACGCTCGGTCTATGACCGCGCGGTCGAGGTCGCGGCCAGGGTGGCCGAGGAGACCGCCGTGGCGAGCGCCCATCAGCCGGGCAAGCATATCGGCCCAGTGGTCAGCCGCCAGCAATGGGACAAGATCCAGGGCCTGATCCAGGCGGGCATCGACGAGGGTGCGCGCCTGGTCGCGGGCGGGCCGGGCCTGCCCGAGGGGGTGAACCGCGGCTATTTCGTGCGGCCGACGGTCTTTGCGGATGTGTCGAACGACATGACAGTCGCGCAGCAGGAGATCTTTGGCCCGGTTCTGTCAATCATCCCCTTCGACAGCGAGGAGGAGGCCGTGGCCATCGCCAATGACACCCCCTACGGGCTGACGAACTATGTCCAGAGCCAGGACGGCGCGCGCCGTAACCGCGTGGCGCGGCAGCTGCGGGCGGGCATGGTCGAGATGAACGGCGAATCGCGCGGGGCCGGATCGGCCTTTGGCGGGGTCAAGAAATCCGGCCGGGCGCGCGAAGGCGGCGTGATGGGGCTGGAGGAGTTCATGGACAGCAAGGCCATCAGCGGATGGGACCGCGACGCCTGACCGTCGGGCCGTCTGCGTCCCGCGACGTGCCGGGGGGACTTCCCGTCCCCCCGGACCCCCCTGCTGGGATACCCCACAGACCGGGTCAAGATGCGACAGCGGTGCAGGATTGCGACGACGTTGATGGTGTAGGGCCTGCGGGGGCATAGCCCCCGCGCGCAAGCCAGCCCCTCGATGGGGCCGGCTTGCGCCGCTACCGCCCGGCAGGGCAAACCGTGATCCGGTGCGGAACTCAGCCGATCTCGGCCAGAAAGATGTAGCCCGCGCCATAGATCGTCTTGATCAGCCGCGGGTTCTTGGGATCCTCGCCCAGCTTGGTCCGCAGGCGCGAGATGCGGACGTCCATCGCCCGATCAAAGCTGTCGCCGGCCGTGCCGCCCAGGGTTTCCAGCATCTGTGCGCGGGTGATCAGGCGGCGGGGATTGTCGGTGAACAGGCGCAGCACCTCTGCCTCGGCATGGCTCAGCGGTGTCTCGATGCCGTCGGGCGCGGTCAGCAGGTAACGGTCGAATTCCGCCGTCCAGCCCGCAAAGCGCAGCGTCTGGGGGCGCTGGGTCGCGCTTTGGGACGGCCGTCGCAAGCGGGCGCGGATGCGGGCCACGACCTCGGCCGGCTCGAAGGGCTTGGTGATGTAGTCGTCGGCCCCCAGCTCCAATCCCGTCACCCGGTCCTGGACTTGCGCCCGTCCCGACACGATGATGATGACCGCCCCCGAATCCGATGCCAGCCGATGGACCAGCGCCAACCCGTCCCGGTCCGGCAGGCCCAAATCGATCAGGCAGGCATCCGGCGTGATGCGGCGCAGCGCGGCCTCGAACTCGGTCGCGCGACCGAAGCTTTGCGTGCGAAAGCCTGCCTGTTCCAGCGCGGCGGACAGGATGCGGCGGATCTGCGGCTCGTCGTCCAGGATCGCGATCAGGGGGGCGTCGGTCATGGCATCTCCTTTGCGGGGGCTGCCAGTGCGGCGGCCAGGCGCGGGGCCGTTACGGGCTTGGTCAGCACCGGCCCCGGCGCGCGGGCACGCAGCGGATCGCCCGGTGGCAGCGAGGTCATCATCACCAGGGGCACCGTCCCCACCAGATCCAGTCCCAGCCCATCGCCCAGTTGGATGTCCGACAGGATCACCTCCAGCCCCGGCAGGTCGGTCAGGGCGCGGGCCTCCGACAGGGACGCGGCCTCGATCACCGCATGGCCCAGCCCGGTCAGCTGGTCGCGGACCTGGGCGCGGATCTGGTCGTCATCCTCGACCAGCAGCACCATCCGTCGCGCCACGGGCCGCCAGGGCAGGCGCAGCATCACCTGCGCGCCCCGCGGCCCGTTCGACAGGCGCATGGTGCCCCCGACCATCTTGGTCTGGTCATAGACCATCGACAGGCCCAGACCCGATCCCTGGCCCTTCTTGGTGGTGAAGAAGGGTTCCGTCGCGCGGGACAGGGCTTCGGGGGTGAAGCCGGGTCCGGTATCGCCCACCGTCAGTTCCAGCCAGTCGCCGCTGCGCCGCGCCTTCAGCGTGATGACGCCGGGCGGGGTGATCGCGGCATTGGCGTTCAGGATCAGGTTCAGCGCCGAATCCTGCAGCGCGCCGGGGTCCAGCAGCAGTTGTCCGGGCGGCAGGGCCACGGCCAGGTCCAGCCGCGTCCCTTCGGACAACGAAGGGCGGGCCAGCACCGCCAGATCGGACAGCAACGTCGGCAGGTCCGTCGGCTCCAGCGCGGGTTCGCGCGCGCCGGTGATCTGCGCCAGCCGGTCCAGAAGCGAGGCCCCGCGGCGGGCGGCCGCCAGCGTCGCCTGGACATCCTCGGCCGCGTCCGGTGGCAGGTCGCGGGCGGCGAGACGGGCCTGCAGGCCCAGGATGATCGTCAGCAAGTTGCCGAAATCATGCGCCATGCCGCTGGTCAGCTGGGCGGCCAGGTTGCGCCGCGCGGCATGGGCCCAGCGCCTCGCGCGACTGGACCTCGGCGCTGACATCGGTGGAGAGGATATAAACCCCCTGACCATCGCGGTCCGGCGTCAGCGCGATGCGGATGCGCCGGCCCGAGGTGGGGTGGGTGATCTCGAACACCTGGGGATCGCCCGCCAGCGCGCGCTCCATGAACGGGTGCAGGGTTCGCGCGGTGGCCGCCCCCAGGGCCTGTTCCAGCGTCAGTCCGACGATGTCGCCCTCGGCCCCCGGAAAGATCACCGGCAGCCGCCGGTTGGAGAAGGTATAGCGGAACTGCGCGTCCATATGCGCGATATGGGCCGGGACCATCTCGGTCACTTGGCGGGTGCGGGCCTCGGTCCGGGTCAGGATGCGCTGCGCTTCGGATAGGGCGGCGTTCGTCGCGGCCAGCTTGCGGTTCGCCGCCGCCAGCCGTTCGGCATTCAGCAGCACCTGTTCGGACAGCGCGTCCGACCGCGCCCGAAGCAGCGCTTCCTGGCGCTTGATGTCGGTGATGTCGGTATAGACGGTGACCCAGCCCCCTTGGGACAGCGGCGCGCCCTCGACCGCGACCCACCGGCCGTCGGCGCGTTCGCGTTCGAAGTAGTGCGGCTGGAACGTGCGGGCCTGGGCCACGCGCAGGGCGACGGCCTGTTCGGGGTCCTCGGTCGGGCCGTATTCGCCGCGCCGGGCCAGAAAGCGGATCGTGTCCTCGAAATGGCTGCCCGGCAGGGTCAGGTCGTCGGGCAGGTCGAACATCGTCTGGTACTGCCGGTTGGCCACCGCCAGGCGCAGGTCCGCGTCGAAGATGGACAGCGCCTGGCCGATCAGGTTCAGCCCCGACCGGGTCAGGTCGGCGCGAATCTCGGCCCGCGTGACGGGGTCGGGGTGGTGCATGGCGGTCTCCTCCGCCCGTTGGCCTAGCACCGGTGTGCAGCGTGCGAAAGCGTCGTAACATTTCGTAGGAATCGCGTAAAACTGGCGCAAGGTTTGGCGCCAATGGTATGTGTGTCGCGGGGCACGGGGAGGTGCCGCGCGACAGGGCGTCCGCGCCTTGAGGGAGGATACATGACCGTTCAGCACACGCCCCGGGCGATCTGCAATCCGTGCCCGCGCTGCTGGCGCGCAACGTCGCCCGCTTTGGCGACCGCCCCGCCTATCGCGAGAAGGAATACGGGATCTGGCAAAGCTGGACCTGGACCCAGGCCGCGGACGAGATCCGCGCCCTGGCGATGGGGCTGATGGCGCAGGGGCTGGCGCCGGGCGATCACATGGCGATCATCGGGCGCAACCGTCCGGCGCATTACTGGGGCATGATCGCGGCACAGATGTGCGGCGCGATCCCGGTGCCCCTGTACCAGGACGCCGTGGCCGAGGAGATGGCCTATGTCCTGGATCATTGCGGCGCGCGCTTCGTGCTGTGCGGCGATCAGGAGCAGGTCGACAAGGTGCTGGAGGTCGAGCAGACCACCGGCGCGCGGGCCCGCATCATCTATACCGACGGGCGGGGCCTGAGGAAGTACGACCATGCCAACATGGCGTCGCTGGCCGACGTGCAGGCGCAGGGCCGGGCGGGGGCCGCCACCTTGGGGCCGCGGCTGGACGCGATCATCGCCGGGCTGAATTACGACAGCACCTGCGTGATGCTCTACACCAGCGGCACGACGGGCAAGCCCAAGGGCGTGGTCCTGTCCAACCGAAACATCATCGAGACCGCCCGCAACACCGCCGATTTCGACCATCTGACCGAGGTCGAGGAGATCGTGGCCTATCTGCCGATGGCCTGGGTGGGCGACTTCATCTTCTCGATGGGCCAGGCGATGTGGTCGGGCTTCACCGTGAACTGCCCCGAGGGCGCGCACACGATGATGACCGACATGCGCGAGATCGGGCCGACCTATTTCTTCGCGCCGCCCCGCGTCTTCGAGGGTCAGCTGACCTCGGTCATGATCCGCATGGAGGATGCCAGCCGCTTCAAGCGGTGGCTGTTCAAGCGCGGCATGGCGGTCGCGCATCGCGCGGGCCCGGCGCTCCTGGACGGCAAGACGGTCGGCTTGGGCGACAAGCTGGCCTATGCGCTGGGCAAGATCTTCGTCTTCGGCCCGCTGAAGAACACCCTGGGCCTCAGCCGCGTGCGCGTGGGCTATACCGCCGGAGAGGCGATCGGCCCCGAGATCTTCGATTTCTACCGCAGCCTGGGCATCAACCTGAAGCAGCTTTACGGCCAGACCGAGGCAAGCGTCTTCATCACCCAGCAGCCCGACGGGCAGGTGCGCTCGGACACGGTGGGCGTTCCCAGCCCCGGGGTGGAGGTCCGCATCGGAGAGAACGGCGAGGTCTATTACCGCAGCCCCGGCACCTTCGTCGAATATTACAAGAACGCCGACAGCACCGCGTCCACCAAGGATGCCGAGGGCTGGGTCGCCACGGGCGACGCGGGCTTCTTCGAGGAGGGCAGCGGCCATCTGCGCATCATCGACCGCGCCAAGGACGTGGGTCGCATGGCCAGTGGCGCGATGTTCGCCCCCAAATATGTCGAGAACAAGCTGAAGTTCTATCCCAACATCCTGGAGGCCGTGGTCATCGGCAACGGCCGCGACTTCTGCACCGCGATGATCAACATCGACCTGACCGCGGTCGGCAACTGGGCCGAACGCAACAACATCGCCTATGGCAGCTATCAGGAACTGGCCGGCCACCCGCAGGTCTATGAGACCATCCGCGGCCATGTCGAGGCGGTGAACGAATCCGTCTCGCAGGACCCGATGCTGTCGGGCTGTCAGGTCCACCGCTTCCTGGTGCTGCACAAGGAGCTGGACCCCGACGACGGAGAGATGACCCGCACCCGCAAGGTCCGCCGCGCCGTCATCACCGAGAAGTTCCACGACCTGGTCACCGCGCTCTATGACGGATCGTCCAGCGTCCATACCCGGACCGAGGTCACCTACGAGGACGGCCGCAAGGGCGCCATCAGCGCGACCCTGCGCATCGAGGATGCCCGCGTCTATGGCGACGCGGCCCGTCAGAAGGTAGCAGCCCAATGAACGCGATGACCCAGGACGGCTATGTGACCGCCGACGGCCGCCAGATCGGCCCCGTGGTGATGGAGCTGCGAAACATCACCCTGCGGTTCGGCGGCGTGACAGCCATCAAGGACATCAGCTTCGACATCCGCCAAGGAGAGATCCGCGCGATCATCGGCCCGAACGGCGCGGGCAAGTCGTCGATGCTGAACATCATCTCGGGGTTCTACAACCCGCAGGAGGGGCAGGTCATCTTCAAGGGCCAGCCGCGCCCGGCGATGAGGCCCTATCAGGTGGCGCGTCTGGGCATCGCCCGCACCTTCCAGAACATCGCGCTGTTCGACGGCATGTCGGTTCTGGACAACATCATGACCGGGCGCCTGAACAAGATGAAGGCGGGCTTCCTGTCCCAGGCCCTGTGGTGGGGCGCGGCCGAGCGCGAGGAGAATGAGAACCGCGCCGTGGTCGAACGCATCATCGACTTCTTGGAGATCCAGAACATCCGCAAGACGCCCGTCGGCCGTCTGCCCTACGGCCTGAAGAAGCGGGTCGAGCTGGCCCGCGCGCTGGCGGCGGAACCGAACCTGCTGCTGCTGGACGAGCCGATGGCCGGCATGAACGTCGAGGAGAAGGAGGACATGTCCCGCTTCATCCTGTCGGTGAACGACGAGTTCGGCACCACGATCTGCCTGATCGAACACGACATGGGCGTGGTCATGGACCTGTCCGACCGGGTGGTGGTGATGGATTACGGCAAGAAGATCGGCGACGGCACGCCCGCCGAGGTTCGCAGCAATCAGGCGGTGATCGACGCCTATCTGGGGGTGGCCCATGACTGATCCGATCCGTGCAGAAGTGAAAGGATGCGCCCCATGGACCAGCTGATCTTCGCCGCCGAGGTCGTGCTGAACGGCCTGATGACCGGGGTCATGTACGCGCTTGTGGCGCTGGGCTTCGTGCTGATCTTCAAGGCGTCCGGCGTCTTCAACTATGCCCAGGGGGTGCTGGCGCTGTTCGCGGCACTGACGCTGGTGGGCATCCAGAACGGCCAGGTGCCCTTCGCGCATCTGATCAACGCGGCCTTCGGCACCTCGCTGCACCATTTCGGCTGGACGGTGCCCGCGGTCCTGGCCGTGGCCCTGACCGCGCTGGTGATGGTCGGCCTGGCCTTCCTGATCGAGAAGCTGGTTCTGCAGCACCTGGTGGGGCAGGAACCGATCATCCTTTTCATGGCGACCATCGGCCTTGCCTATTTCCTGGAGGGCCTGGGCGACGTGATGTGGGGCGCCGACATCAAGACGCTGGACGTGGGACTGCCGCAGGGCATCTCGGACGGGATCGAGGCCGTCACCGCGCAATGGTTCGGCTATGGCTTCTTCATCGACCGGCTGGACCTGTGGGCCACGTTGATCGCGGCGATCCTGGTGGCCGCACTGGTGGCCTTCGCGCAATACACCAAGCAGGGCCGCGCCATGCGCGCCGTGGCCGACGACCACCAGGCGGCGATGTCCGTGGGCATCTCGCTGCGCTTCATCTGGGTGATGGTCTGGTCGATCGCAGGTTTCGTGGCGCTGGTCGCGGGCATCATGTGGGGCACGAAATCTGGGGTGCAGTTCAGCCTGTCGCTGATCGCGCTCAAGGCGCTGCCGGTGCTGATGCTGGGGGGCTTCACTTCGATCCCCGGCGCCATCGTGGGCGGGCTGATCATCGGCGTGGGCGAGAAACTGTTCGAATTCACCATCGGCCCGATGGTCGGCGGCGCGACCGAGAACTGGTTCGCCTATGTCCTGGCGCTGATCTTCCTGGTGTTCCGGCCCCAGGGCCTGTTCGGCGAACGCATCATCGAACGGGTGTGACCATGGCGCTTCTTCATTGCAGAAATACCCCGGGGGTGCGGGGGCTGGCCCCCGCCGACCGCGCTGAAAGGAACACCCGATGATCTATCGTGAGGCCGGCGACTTCAAGACCAGCTACCGCGACGACAGCCAGACCTTTCCGATCCGTCTGGACCGCTGGGGCTATTACGCGATCCTGGCCGTGGCCTTCGGGATCATCCCCTTCGTCATCAACGACTATTGGGCCAATGCGGTCCTGGTACCCTTCCTGATCTATGCGATCGCCGCCCTGGGGTTGAACGTGCTGACCGGCTATGCCGGCCAGGTCAGCCTGGGAACCGGCGGCTTCATGGCGGTGGGGGCCTATGCGGTCTACAAGCTGATGACGGCATTCCCGGACGTCAGCATCGTCATCCACATCCTGCTGGCGGGCGGCATCACCGCCGGGGTGGGCGTCCTGTTCGGCCTGCCCAGCCTGCGCATCAAGGGCTTCTATCTGGCCGTGGCCACGCTGGCCGCGCAGTTCTTCCTGGTCTGGCTGTTCAACAAGGTGCCGTGGTTCTACAACTATTCGGCCTCGGGCCAGATCACCGCGCCGACGCGCACGGTGTTCGACCAGGCGGTGACCGGCCCGGCCGCGACCGCGCCCGCGAAATACCTGATCTGCCTGGTCTTCGCCTTCGTGCTGGCCTGGGTCGCGCGCAACCTGACGCGCGGCAGCCTGGGGCGCAAGTGGATGGCCATCCGCGACATGGACATCGCGGCCGAGATCATCGGCGTGAACCCCCTGCGCGCGAAACTGTCGGCCTTTGCCGTCAGCAGTTTCTTCATCGGCATCGCGGGCGCGCTTCTGTTCGCGGTCTACCTGGGCGCGGCCGAGGTCGGCGAGGCCTTCGGCATCAACAAGAGCTTCCTGGTGCTGTTCATGATCATCATCGGCGGCCTGGGCAGCATCTTCGGCAGCTTTGCCGGCGCGGCCTTCCTGGTGCTGCTGCCGGTGCTGCTCAAGAACTTCCTGGTCGGCAACATGGGCTGGCCCACCGACCTGGCCGCCCATATCGAGCTGATGATCGTGGGCGCGCTGATCGTGGCCTTCCTCATCGTCGAGCCGCACGGCCTGGCGCGCCTGTGGCGCCTGGCCAAGGACAAGCTGCGCCTGTGGCCGTTCCCGCATTAACGTCAAGACCGGGCAACCGGCATCGCATCTCTGGGAGGAGACCCGCAATGAAACTGACCCTTGCCGCCCTGGCCACCACGATGATGGTCGCAAGCCCCGCACTGGCGGACCTGATCGTGCCGAACATGTCCTATCGGACCGGCCCCTATGCCGCGAACGGCATCCCCTATGCCGACGGCTTTGCCGATTACTTCACGCTGCTCAACGAACGCGACGGCGGCATCGGCGGTCAGCGCATCCAGGTCCCGGAATGCGAGACCGCCTACAACACCGAGAAGGGGGTCGAGTGCTATGAATCGCTGCGCACCCAGAACCCGCTGGTCCTGAATCCGCTGTCGACCGGCATCACCTATCAGCTGATCCCGCGGATCACCCAGGACGGCATCCCGCTCTATACGCCGGGCTATGGCCGCACCTCGGCCAAGGACGGCTCTGTCTTCGAATGGGTGTTCAACGCGCCTGCGAACTACTGGGACGGCGCCTCGGTCGCGGTCAAGCACATCCTGGACCAAGAGGGCGGCGACCTGGCCGGCAAGAAGATCGCGCTGGTCTATCACAACTCGGCCTATGGCAAGGAGCCGATCCGTACGCTGGAGGAGCTGTCCGAAAAGCACGGGTTCGAACTGAGCCTGCTGCCCGTGGACGCACCCGGCCAGGAGCAGAAGTCGCAATGGCTGCAGATCCGCCGCGACCGGCCCGATTACGTGATCATGTATGCCTGGGGCGTGATGAACCAGGTCGCCATCCAGGAGGCCGTGAACATCCGCTTCCCGATGGACAAGTTCATCGGCATCTGGTGGTCGGGATCGGAGAACGACGTGCGCGCGGCGGGGGCCGGGGCCGAGGGCTACAAAGCGCTGACCTTCCACGGCGTGGGCCGAGACTATCCGCTGTACGAGGACCTGCAGACGCATGTCTATGACAAGGGCCTGGCGGCCGGTGCGGGCGATCAGGCGGGCAGCGTTCTCTATTCGCGCGGCGCCTATGCGGCGCTGGTGATCGCCGAGGCCATCGCCAAGGCGCAGGAGCTGGCCGGCACCCCCGAGATCACGCCCGCGCAGATGCGCGACGGCTTCGAGGCGCTGGACATCACCGCCGAGCGCATGGCTGAGCTGGGCCTGCCCGATTTCGGCGCGCCCATCGCGCTGTCCTGTCAGAACCATGGCGGCGACGGCCTGGCCCGCGTGCAGCAGTGGAACGCCGCCGAGGGGACGTGGTCGCTGATCACCGACTTCATCGAGCCGGATGCCGAGATCCTGGACCCGCTGATCAAGGAAGACAGCGCCGCCTATGCCGCCGAGGCGGGCCTGACCGCGCGCTGCAACTGATCCACGACCGGCGGCGGTCACCCCGCCGCCGGTCCCGCATCCTAGGGGACAGCCCATGTTCGATACCCGCACCCAAGAGACGCTGCTGGACGTCAACAACATCGAGGTGATCTACAACCACGTCATCCTGGTCCTGAAGGGTGTCAGCCTGACGGTGCCCAAGGGCGGCATCACTGCGCTGCTGGGGGGCAACGGGGCAGGCAAGACGACGACGCTCAAGGCGATCTCGAACCTGCTGGCCAGTGAACGCGGAGAGGTGACCAAGGGGTCGATCACCTATCAGGGCGACGACATCACCGCGCTGGACCCGGCCGCCCTGGTTCGGCGCGGCGTCATCCAGGTGATGGAGGGGCGCCACTGCTTCGAGCACCTGACGGTGGAGGAGAACCTGCTGACCGGCGCCTATACCCGCCGCGACGGATCGGCCGCCATCAAGCGCGATCTGGAGCTGGTCTATGACTATTTCCCGCGCCTGCGCGAGCGGCGGAAGAGCCAGGCGGGATACACCTCGGGCGGCGAACAGCAGATGACCGCGATGGGTCGCGCGCTGATGTCGCGCCCGCAGATGATCCTGCTGGACGAGCCGTCGATGGGCCTGGCCCCGCAACTGGTCGAGCAGATCTTCCAGATCGTTAAGGCCGTGAACGAGGGCGAGGGCGTCACCTTCCTTCTGGCCGAGCAGAACACCAACGTCGCGCTGCGCTATGCCCATCAGGGCTATATCCTGGAGAACGGGCGCGTCGTGATGGAGGGTCCGGCCGCGCAGCTGCGCGAGAACCCGGACGTCAAGGAATTCTACCTGGGCATGTCGGACGAGGGGCGCAAGTCCTTCCGCGAGGTGCGCAGCTATCGCCGGCGCAAGCGCTGGCTGGCCTGAGGGGGTCATCATGGGATATTACGACGATCTGGAAACGCGCGACGAGGGTCAGCGCGCCGAGGCGCTGGCCCAGGCCCTGCCGCTGGCGCTGAGCCGCGCCAAGCTGGCCCCCGCGATGGCGCGCCTTCTGCGCGACGTGGAGCCGGAGGTGGTGACCGACCGCGCCGCGCTGGCCCGCCTGCCGGTGATCCGCAAGGCCGAGCTGTCCGAGGCGCAGCGCAAGCAGCCCCCCTTCGGCGGCTATACCACCCGCCCCGCCGCGCAGTTCGACCACATCTTTCAAAGCCCGGCCCGATCTATGAACCCGGTCGGCGCGACGGCGACTGGTGGCGGCTTGGCCGCTTCCTGCATGCCGCGGGCGTGGGGCAGGGAGACATCGTCCAGAACTGCTTCGGCTATCACCTGACGCCTGCCGGGATGATGTTCGAATCGGGCGCGCGGGCCGTCGATGCGGCGGTCCTGCCCGCCGGCACCGGGCAGACAGAACTGCAGGTGCGCGCGGCCGTCGACATCGGCACGACCTGCTATGCCGGCACGCCCGATTTCCTCAAGGTGATCCTGGACCGTGCCGACGAGATGGGCGAGGTGCTGTCCTTCACCAAGGCCGTGGTGGGCGGCGGCGCGCTGTTCCCGTCGCTGCGCCAGATGTATGCCGACCGGGGGATCGTCACGCGGCAATGCTATGCCACCGCCGATCTGGGTAACATCGCCTATGAGAGCGAGGCGATGGAGGGAATGATCGTGGACGAGGGCGTGATCGTCGAGATCGTGCGCCCCGGCACCGGCGATCCGGTTCCCGACGGCGAGGTCGGCGAAGTGCTGGTGACCACGCTGAACCCGGATTATCCGCTGGTTCGTTTCGCGACGGGTGACCTGTCTGCGGTCCTTGCAGGTACCAGTCCTTGTGGTCGTACCAACATGCGTATCAAGGGGTGGATGGGGCGCGCCGATCAGACGACCAAGATCAAGGGCATGTTCGTGCGCCCCGAACAGGTGGCGGCCCTGGTCGCGCGCCATGCGGATGTGTCCCGCGCCCGCGTGATCGCCGATCGTCGCGGAGAGATGGACGTGATGACCGTCCAGCTGGAAACCGCGGGTCAGGGGGGCGACTATGCCGCATCCGTCATGGACACGCTGAAGCTGCGCGGCGACATCGAACTGGTGGCACCGGGCAGCCTGCCCAATGACGGCAAGGTCATCGAGGATCGCCGCAGCTATGAATAGGACGCATTTGATCCGTTAACTTGATCGAAACCTTTGCCCCGGTGACAAGGATGCCTGACCGGAACGAAGGATAGACATCATGGCTGCGGGCAAGGGGCTGAACGGGCCGTCCATCATCATCAAGCGCGTCGAGGCGTCGTCCGACGGCGGCCATCACGGTGGCGCGTGGAAGGTCGCCTATGCGGATTTCGTGACCGCGATGATGGCGTTCTTCCTGCTGATGTGGCTGCTGAACGCCACCACCGAGGAGCAGAAGACCGGTCTGGCCGACTACTTCGCACCGACGGTGATCCAGACGCCGAACGCCACCACCAGCGGCGGCGGTGACGGGACCGAGGACGGCGTCCGTCACGCGGTCGACGCGCCGCTGCCCGACAGCGACAGTGCCGGCGACTTCGAGGAGGTCGCCCGCGCCGTCCAGGACAGCCTGACCGGCACGGGCGCCGAATCATCCCAGCTGACCAACCTGCTGCAGCATGTCGTGACCCGCATGACCGACGAAGGGTTGGTGATCGAGCTGGGCGATCTGACCGACGCCCCCCTCTTCGTCGAGGACACCGCCCAGCCCCAGCCCGCCCTGTCCGAACTGATGGGAATCATCGCGCGGGTCATCCGGCATGTCAGGAACGACGTGGCGATCTCGGGCCATGTGCGCGCCTATCCAGAAACCCTGGTCGCATCGCCGGTCTGGCCGCTGTCGGATGCCCGGGCACATACGGTGCGCAACCTGCTGGAACAGCAGGGTTTCGACGGCAAGCGCGTGCAGCGGGTCAGCGGCTATGCGGACCGCAAGAACCGGCAGGGCAACCCGATGGACCCGCTGAACAACCGGATAGAGCTGATTTTACTCAGGTAGCCGTCGCGGTTAGCCTTATCTTAAGCGTTCACGGGCAGGGTGACGGACAAGACCGAAATCAGAAGGGTGTCTGTCCATGTCCATCTCCTCTGCGATGAATGCCGGCGTGTCCGGCCTTGCCGCGAACTCGTCGCGGCTGGGAACCATCTCGGACAATATCGCGAACGCATCGACCTTCGGGTACAAGCGCGTCGAGACCGACTTCAATGCGCTGGTCGTGGGGCAGGGGGCGGGCCTTTACACCGCAGGCGGCGTTCGCGCGTCGACGACGCGATCGGTGTCGCAGGACGGTGCGATCGTGACCACCTCGAATGCGCTGGATCTTGCGATGACCGGGCGGGGCATGCTGCCCGTGACGACCCTGAACGATGCAACCGGTGGGGGGACGCCGTCGCTGATGATGACGCGGACCGGTGCGTTCCGTCCCGATGCGGGCGGCTTGCTGCGCACCGAAAGCGGGCTGGTGCTGATGGGCTGGCCCACGGCCGCGGACGGCAGCATGCCGCTTGTCGCGCGCGACACGTCGGCCGCACTGCAGCCGATCCGCATCGAATCGAACCGCCCCGTCGGGGATCCGACGACGCAGGTGTCGCTTGGCGCCAACCTGCCCGCGACAGAGACCCTACCCACCGGCTCGGGCGACCCGCTGCCGCTGCGTGTCGAGTATTTCGGCAACCTGGGAACCTCGGAGTCGCTGGACATCACCTTCACGCCCGACACCAGCGATCCAACCGGCATGTCGAACACCTGGACGGTCAGCATCAGCGACAGTGCCAGTGATCCCGCGGCCAACCCAATCTCTACCTTCCAGGTAACATTCGACGACAGCCAGGGGGCGGGCGGCGCGCTGCAGAACGTCGTCGGCGGCGGCTATGTTCCGGCAACCGGGGTGATCCCGCTGACCGTCGGGGGCGGCAACATAGAGCTTTCCATCGGCGTGCCGGGCGGGGCCTCGGGCCTGAAGCAGCTGGCGGCCAGCTTCTCTCCATCGAACGTGGTCAAGAACGGCTCTCCGGTGGGGCAGCTGGTCGCGGTCGAGGTTGACCCGCAGGGCTATGTCAAGGCGACCTACGACACCGGTTTCGTCAAGGCGCTGTACAAGATCCCCGTCATCGACGTCCCGAATCCCAACGGCCTGGTGGCGGTCGAAGGGCAGGCCTTCAAGACATCGCCCGATTCAGGCGGCTTCTTTCTGTGGGATGCGGGCGACGGGCCGACGGGCGCCATCGCCGGCTATGCGCGCGAGGCGTCGACCACCGACATCGCGCAGGAACTGACGCATCTGATCACCACGCAGCGCGCCTATTCGTCGAACGCCAAGATCATCCAGACGGTCGACGAGATGCTGCAGGAAACCACGAACATCAAGCGCTGATCCGTCCCGCAGGGGATCGGGTGAAGGAGGCCGGACATGAGCATTGCCAAGGCGATATCGAACGCGATGTCGGGGCTGACCGCCACCGCGCGCGGCACCGAGACGGTGGCGTCGAACATCGCCAACGTCATGACGCCCGGTTATGCCCGGCGCGACATGGTGGTGTCCGCCCAACTGCACGGCGGGGGCGTGCGCATCGACGGCATCACCCGGATCGTCAATTCCAGCCTGCTATCCGAATCGCGCCTGGCGGCCTCGTCCGTCGGTGATGGCACCGCACGCGCGTCGTTTCACCGGTCGATGGAAAAGGTCATCGGTCTTCCCGGAGAGGCGCATTCCCTGTCGGGTGCGCTGACCGATTTCCAGGCCGCGCTCAGCAGTGCGGCGACGCGGCCCGATGACGAGATCCGCCTGTCGCAGGTCGTCAGCACGGCCTCCGCGCTGGCGGACCGGCTGAACGCGGCGTCGACCGCGGTTCAGGGCGCGCGCAGCGCCGCGCAGCAGGGCATCGCGTCCGACGTGGCGACGGTGAACGCCTCGCTGGAGCGGGTGGCCTATCTGAATGCGCGCATCTCCATCCTGGATTCCGACGGCAAGGATGCCACCCCGTTGATGGACGAACGCCAGCAGGTGATCGACCGCATCGCAAGCATCATTCCCGTCCAGGAGGTCGCGCGCGACTCGGGCAAGGTCGCCCTGTTCAGCGCCGAGGGGGCGGTGCTGCTGGATGGCAGCGTGCCGGCCCGGCTGGGATTTTCAGGCGCGGATCAGGTGACCGCGGGTCAGGTCGTTGGCGCACCCCTGGAACTGCTGACCCTGAACGGGACGCCGGTCACCGCGGCGCAGATGCGCCTGTTCGGCGGCGGGTCCTTGGCCGCCAACTTCCAGATCCGCGATCAGCTGGCCCCGCAGATGCAGTCGGAACTGGACGACATGGCCTTTGACCTGCACCAGCGTTTGGTCGATCCCGCCGTCGATCCGTCCCTCGGGGCTGCCGATGCCGGGCTGTTCACCGACGGCGGTGCGCGCGCGACCGCAGCGACGGTCGTGGGCCTGTCCGGTCGGATCGCACTGAATGCGACGGTCGATCCGGGACAGGGGGGCCAGCTGTGGCGCCTGAGGTCGGGCCTGCAGGCTGCGAACGGCGAACCGACGGGCCAATCCGCGATCCTTTCGGCGCTGGTCCAGGCGCTGGACGCCTCCCGCCCTGCGCAGGCGGGCAGCGGCTTCGAGGGGAACGGCACGCTGACCGCCCGGTTCGGGTCGGTCGAGTCGCGTGTGTCGACCCGGCGGGTCGAGGCCGAGGCCGACCTGACCATCCGCAGCAGCCGCCAGTCGACCATCGCCTCCAGCCTGATGGCCGAGGGCGTGGACAGCGACGCCGAGATGCAACGCCTGCTGCAATACGAACAGTCCTATGCAGCCAATGCCCGCGTGCTGGTCGCCGTGGACGAGATGATCAACCAGATCCTGAGGATGTAGCCGTGACCCTGAACAGTATCGGTGACCAAGCCCGCGCCTATGCGCTGCAGGTCGCCTCGAACCGGATCAAGACGACCCTGTCCACCCTGACCCAGGAGGTCGCGTCCGGGCAGGTCGCGGATGTGGGCCAGCGCGTCGGCGGCAACACCCGCGCCCTGAACGAGATCGAAGGCCGCATCCAGCTGGCAGGGCAGATGCGCCAGAACGGTCAGGATGCGGGCATCCGGCTGCAGGCAGTGCAGGACATGTTCGACGCCGTCCGGCTCAGCACGACGGAGCTGGGCCTGGCTCTGGCCACCGACCCGTTCAACGACCAGGCCCTGCTGGGGACGCGGTCGACAGAAGTGGCCAATGCGTTCGATTCGGTGATCCAGAGGCTGAACGGCACGAACAGCAATCGGTACCTTCTGTCCGGAGAGGCGTCAGACGTGGCCCCCCTGTCGGATGCGACCAGCATCCTTGACAGCCTGCAGGCCATCGTCGCGCCGCTGACCACGGCCGCAGACGTCGCGCAGGCGGTGTCCGACTGGTTCGACGCTCCGGCCGGGGGCGGCGGGTTTCTGGACACGGCCTATCACGGGACCCTGGGCCAGCCGCAGCGGATCACCGTCGGAGAAGGCGTCTCGGTCGAGATGCAGACGACCGGTGCGTCTGGCCCGGTGCGCGACCTGCTGAAGGGCCTGGCGACCGCAGCCATCCTGGACCGCGGTATCCTGGCGGGCAACGTGGCCGAGCGGAGGGAGCTGTTGTCCACGGGCGGCACCCTGATGGTCGCCGCGGATAGCGCCGTTCTGGGAGAGATGGGGCGTGTGGGCCTTGCCCAGCAGACCGTCGAGCGCGCGCAGGTCACCGGGACCTCGACCCTGAACACGCTGGAACGCGCCCGCGGCGACATTCGCAGCGCTGACCCGTTCGAGACGGCAGCAGCCCTGACCGAAGTGCAAAGCCAGCTGGAATCGCTCTATGCGGTCCAGGCGCGGCTGGCGAACCTCAAGCTGGTGGATTTCCTGCGATGAAGACAGTTCTGCAAGCACTGATCCTGTGGATGGCCGTGGCGACCTCGGCCCTGGCCGTGCCCGTGCGCATCAAGGATCTGGCCGATTTCGACGGCGTACGGGGCAACGACCTGGTCGGCTATGGGCTTGTCGTCGGCTTGGACGGGTCGGGCGACGGCATGCGCAATGCCCCCTTCACCGAAGAGATGCTGGCCGGCCTGCTGGAACGGCTTGGGGTGAACGTCACCGATGACGCCCTGAGGTCCAAGAACGTGGCGGCGGTGATCGTGACGGCCACCCTGCCGCCCTTTGCGCGGTCGGGCAGCAGGATCGACGTGAGCGTCTCTGCGATCGGCGACGCGAAAAGCCTGCTGGGCGGTACGCTGGTGATGACCCCGCTGAAGGCCGCGGATGGCAACATCTATGCCGTGGCCCAGGGATCGATCATCGCGGGCGGGGTCGCGGCGCAGGGCGACGCGGCCCGCGTGGTCGAAGGCGTGCCCACCACCGGCAGCATCCCGGTGGGCGCCCGGGTCGAGCGCGAGGTAGAGTTCGATTTCGCCGGCATCGACGACATCCGCATCGCGCTGCGCAATGCCGACTTCACCACCGCCACGCGGGTCGAGGACGCGATCAACCGTGACTTCAACCGTCAACTGGCCGTCACGCTGGACAGCGGCACGGTCGTCGTGAACTTCCGCGGCCTGGGCGACGTGAACCCCGCCCGCGTCGTCGGCCGGATCGAGAACCTGCTGATCGAACCCGAAGACCGGGCCAAGGTCGTGATCGACCACAAGTCCGGGACGATCGTGGTGGGCGAACGCGTGCGCATTTCCCGGGTGGCGGTGTCGCAGGGCAACCTGACCCTGCGCGTGGCCGAGGCGCCGTTGGTGTCCCAGCCCAACCCGTTTGCCGCTGGAGAGACAGTGACCGTGCCCCGCACCGCCGTCGACGTGAACCAGGAACCCGGCATCGGCTTTGTCGAGGTGGCCGGAGAGACCAACCTGTCGGATCTGGTCGACGGTCTGAATGCCCTGGGGGTGCGGCCCCGCGACATGATCGACATCCTGAAGTCGATCCATTCGGCAGGTGCCCTGCACGCGGACCTGATCGTCGAGTAACGATCAGGCGCGCAGGGCGCCGGTCAGCGCCGACAGCGCAAGGGCCGCCGTCCCGGGCCGCGTCTGCCGATAAAATCCGCCACGCCGCATGGCCATCACGGCCTGCGGCCCGGTGCTGTCCAGCATCCGGCCCAGATGCGCCAGCGTCGCGCGGCTGTCGGACGGAAGATCCAGGGGCAACAGGCTGGCGCGGTTGGCCCGCAGCCAGCCGCCGAACTGCCCGGCCATCAGCTTGCGCAGCCGCGCGGCCAGCGCAGGCAAGGTATCGTTGCGCCCCACCTCGGATCGGGCATGCTGGCGGTACAGCAACCCGGGTTCCGGGTCGTGGATCAGCGTCGCGCCGTGGCCCGCGCTGACCTGATAGGCCCACCAGTCATGAGAGATCACCCCCGCCCGCATTGCATGCGGCGCGGCGTGCTGCAGCAGCGCCACGGCGTGCCGGTTGAACACCGAGGTGTTGCCCGCCATGCAGGCCTGGACCAGCGCGTTGCGAAAGCCCAAGGGACGCAGGAACCGGCGCGATGGTGCCAAGGGGCGCAGGTCCGCATCGGTGATGATGGTCCGGGCGGCGTAATGGGCGGGTCCGGCCAACCCCTGCAAGGCGGACATCGCGCGGGCCAGCTTGTGCGGCAGCCACTGGTCGTCCTGATCGCAGAACGCGGCCGATGCATCGGGGGGCACGTGATCCAGCAGCGACAGGAAGTTCCGCGTGGCGCCCGCGCGCGGTCCGTCGACCAGGCGCACCTGTCCTGCGGGCCGATCCGCCGCGAACCGTTCGACGATCTGCCGGGTTTCATCGGTCGACCCATCATCGGACACGATCAGCGACCAATCCGCGTGCGTCTGTGCCGCGATGCTGTCCAGCTGCGTGCCCAGGTGCGGCGCGCCCTGCCAGGTCGCCATCAGGATCACCACATGATGCGCGTGCAACGGCCCCTCCGGAAAAGCAGACACCCGAAGCGGTCGCTCCGGGTGTCTGCGGTTCTGGCCCGAAGGCGCGGCAAGGGCAAGCGGTCAGCCCGGCTGGCGGGCGATATCCTCGATCAGGACGGCGGTGACGGGGGCATCCGTTGCGGTCTTGGCGGCCTGCAGCAGACCCTCGCGCAGGGTGACAAGGTTGCGATCCGCGGTGAAGTTGCCGTCGAAACCGCCGGTATTGGCGTGGATCATCAGCTGGCGCAGCAGGGCGTCGCGCAGGATGTGCTCCTTCTTCGACAGCGCCTGGAGGTTGGCCCCGTCGGTCTGCAGGGTCACCGTCAGGATCATCACGTCGCGCAGGTCGCCCTGACGCATCAAGGGCACGAAGAACTGGGTCGGGAACTGGAAATAGGCGGCCTCGGTAGGGTCACCCCCGCCACCATGGTCGCCACCGCCGTGGTCTCCGCCCCCGTGATCGTCGCCGCCATGATCCTCGCCACCGCTGTGGCCGTCATCGGTGGGGGCCGCGCCGTGATCGTCCGGGGCTGCGGCCTCGGTTGCGGGATCGGCCGGTGATGCGGGGGCGCGCAGCATGTCGCCACCGAATGCGCCGCCGACCAGGGCCAGCACGGGCAGGGCGATGGGAATGATTTTCTTGATCACGGGAACACCTTCAATAGGGCAGGACGATGTCGGCGATCTGCTGGCCATAGCGCGGCTGCTGCACATCGGTGATCTGGCCGCGGCCGCCATAGCTGATGCGCGCACCGGCGATGCGGTCATAGGCGATCTCGTTGCTGCGATCGATGTCGGCGGGGCGTACGAAGCCGCTGACGGTCAGCTCGCGCAATTCGAAGTTCACGCGGACCTCTTGCGTGCCCTGGATCTGCAGCGTGCCGTTGGGCAGGGTGTCCACGACCGTCGCCGCCACCCGCAACGTCAGCTGATCGCGTCGCGAGATGTTGCCGTTGCCGCGATAGGATGACGACGACGACGCGTCGGCCAAGTTGTCGAAGCTGGCACCTTCGGGCAGCTTCTCGCCAAGGCGCTGCGGGATGCCGACCATCTGCGGGATCGACAGGCTCTCACTGCTGGAGCGGTTGCGGCCGCTGCTGTTGCTGATCGTGGCCTCGTCGTCGATCTCGATCACGACGGTCAGGATGTCGCCGCGGATGGCCGCGCGACGGTCGCTGATCAAGGACGACTGGGTGCCGGCCCACAGCGAGGCCGCGGCCTCGGGGCGGCCCGAATCCAGCGGCAGGTTCAGGGGCGGATTGGTCATCGCCAGGAATTCCTCAGTCTCGCGGGGCGAGGTCAGTTCGGGCGGTTGGCCGATATTTGCGGCCCGCGAACAGCCCGCGGCGGCAAGGGCCAGGCACAGCAGATAGGCGGGTTTCATCGTCGTTCCTCTCAATTGGTGACGGCCAGCGTGCCGTCCGGCATCACCTGGGCGGTGACCGTGCTGCGCGAGCCCATGTTCATGACGCGGATCAGTTCTCCGGCGGCGCCGTCCGACATGGCGCGCCCCTCGGTGTCGATCTGCAGGGCGCCCCGCTGAAAGCGCAGGCGCACGATCTGATTGCGGCCGATCACGCGGGGCGCCTGCAGCATGTTGGCGTGCAGCGGCCGGCCTTCGTAGATGGTGATGCGGGTCTGCATCCCGATCGCAGCGGACGGGTCTGTCAGGCCGGGCCGGTCGCTGTCGATCACCGTCAGGTCGCCCGCCGCGATCACGTGCCCGACCGGCAGGGTGTGCGCCGCGCCCAGGGCGCCTGCGAAGGCCGCCCCCGGCAGCAGCGCCAGCATCACGATCAGCGCCCGCATCACCGCACCTGCGTCGTGGCGCCGAGCATCTGGTCGGCAGCGGTGATGACCTTGGCGTTCAGCTCGTAGCCGCGCTGCGCCTTGATCAGGTCGGTGATCTCGCGCACCGCATCGACAGAGCTTTCCTCCAGATAGCCCTGGCGCAGGGTGCCCAGGCCGTCCTGGCCGGGATTCACGACCTGCGGGCCGCCCGAGGCTGCGGTCTCGATGAACAGGTTGGACCCAATCGCCTCGAGGCCCTTCTCGTTTGCGAAACCTGCCAGGGTCAGCTGGCCCAGCAGCTCGGCATCGACCCGGTCGGCGAAGTAGGCATAGACCTCTCCGCCGGCATTGATGGTGATGGCGCGGGCATCCTCGGGGATGATGATGTCGGGGACGACCGGATAGCCGTCCGAGGTCACGATCTGCCCCTCGGGCGAGCGCTTCAGCCCGCCGTCGCGGGTATACCCCGAGACCCCGGACGGCAGCGTCACCTCAAGATAACCATCGCCCTCGATGGCCAGGTCCAGGTCGCCGCCCGTCTGCGTCAGCGCGCCCTGCTGCAGGTTCACGCTGACCGCTGTCGGGCGCACGCCAAGGCCCAGCTGGACCCCGGCGGGGATCACCGTTCCGTCGGCGGCGGTGACGCTGCCCGGACGGGCGGCCTGCTGGTAGTGCAGGTCCGCGAATTCGGCACGGCGGGCGTTGTAGCCGGTCGTGGACATGTTCGCGAGGTTGTTCGAGATGACCTCGACGCGGGTCTGCTGCGCGCTCATGCCGGAGGCGGCGATCTGCAGGGCTCTCATGGTGGCTCCTTATCGGGTCATGGCGGTGATCGCGCCGCGGATCCGCTGATCCTCGCGATCCAGGAAAGTCTGGCCCAGCTCGTAGGCGCGCTGGACCTCGATCATGCGGGTGATCTCGAAGATCGGGTCGACGTTGCTGTCCTCCAGGAAGCCCTGGCGGATGCGGCCCTCCTCGACCAGCTGCGGCTCGCCCTCGACGGCGAAGCCGGTGCCGCTCTGGCGGGTCAGGTCGGTGCCTTCGGGCGGGGTGAACAGGCCGATGCGGCCAAAGGGCAGGCCGTTCGACGACAGCGTGCCGTCGGCACCGATGGCCACCGCATTGGCGCCGGCCGGCAGGATGATCGGCGCCTGACCCTCGTCCAGCAGACGGTGGCCGTCGGCGGTCATCAGTTCCCCCTCGGCCGAGGGGATGAAGGCGCCCGCGCGGGTCAGGCGCAGCCCGTCGGGCGCCTCGACCAGAAAGAACCCCTCGCCCTCGATGGCCAGGTCCATGCTGTTGTTGGTCTGCGTCAGCCCGCCCTGCTGCAGGTCCAGCAGGCGGCCGCGGGCGTGGGCCATCGACAGCGTGTCGCCCTGCCTGTCCAGCGCGGACAGGTGTTCGGCAAAGATCACCCCCTCGCGCCGGTAACCGGTGGTGTTGGCATTGGCGATGTTGTTGGCCACGACACGCATTTCGGCCATCAGGCCGGATTGCCGCGACAGGCTGGCATAGATTGCGTTGTCCATCTCAGCTGCCCGCGATCATGGGGATGATTTCGCCCAGGTAGAAATCCGCCAGGGCGGTGGTCATGAAGCTCATCGAGACCCAGAAGACGACCAGCATCAGCCCCACCTTGGGCACGAAGGTCAGTGTCATCTCCTGAACCGAGGTCAGCGCCTGGAACAGGCCGATCACCACCCCCGCGATCAGCGCGACCCCCAGAAGCGGGGCCGAGATCCGGACCGAGATCAGCAGCGCCTGGCGCAGCATGTCGAAAAGGACCGTCTCTCCCATCACGACGTTCCTTCCCTACACCGGCATCCGCAGGATTTCCTGGTACGCCTCGACGACCTTGTCGCGGATCGCCACGACGGTGTTCATGGTCAGCTCGGCCTCGGCGATGGTCTGGACCAGCTGCTGGGTGCTGGTCTGGCCGGTCATGGCGCCGGTGGCGACCTGGTCGACCTGGGCCATCTGGGCGGCGAAATCCTCGGCGGCCTGCCCCACGCGGGCCAGGGACTCCGATCCCTGCTGGGGGGCGACGGCCGTGCGGGCGGCGGAATAGGCGTTGGCGGCGTTCAATCCTGAAATCATGGGTCGGCCTTTCTAGCGGCGAAGAAGATCAAGAAGCGATCCGTTCATCTGACGGGTCTGTTCGAACATGCGCAGGTTGGCCTCGTAGCTGCGGCCCGCCTCGCGGGCATCGGCCAGCTCGATCACCAGATCGACGTTGGATCCGTCGTAATAGCCGTCCTGGTCGGCCATCGGATGCGCGGGGTCATGGATGCGCGGCAGCGCCGACTGGTCCAGCTGCATGCGGCCGGCCTGGACCTCGCCCGTCGTGCGGCCGAAACGGACGGCCTCCTCGAAGGCCACCAGCTTGCGGCGATAGCCGGGCGTGTCGGCGTTCGCGATGTTCTCGGACGTGTGGCGCAGGCGTTCGGTCTGCGCACGCATCCCCGACGCTGCCATGCGCAGCGGTGAAATCTGATCGGTCATGGTGGTGGTTCCTTACCTGCGTCCCAGACTGGACCGCAGCAGGTCCAACCCCGAGCGATAGATGGTCAGCGAACGGTCATGGCTGCTCTTGACCTCGGCGGCGCGGACCATCTCCTCCTCCAGCGACACGGAGTTGCCGTTCGGAGAGACGGGGCCCGCGACCTCGATCACCCGCGCCCCGCCGGGCGACCATTGCGGCGCATCCAGGTGGCGGGCGTTCGACACGCGCAGCGTGCCGCCCTCCTCGGCCTGCCGATAGGTCTCGGCAAAGGGCTGCAGGTCGTGGGCACGGAAACCGGGCGTGTCCGCATTGGCGATGTTGCGCGCCACCTCGATGTGGCGGGCCTGCGTGTGCTGGCCCATCGCGCGGGCCATCCGCAGCATTTCGATCTTCTCAAACATGAGGCTTCTCCTCAATCTCGATAAACCCGGTCTTAACCCCAATTGGTTTAGAAACCGTTTCAGCCGCCGGATTTTCGACACGCGGCGAAAGGAGACCGGATGGACAAGCTTGAATCGATCGCGCGCCGGCTGTCGCAGCTGCGCCTGGCCACGCATTACGGTCGCGTGCAGTCGATCCGCGCGGGCCTGATCGCCGCCGAAGGGCTGAACGGGCGCGCATCGGTCGGCGACCGGGTGCGAATCGCCCTGCAATCGGGCGATCTGGGCGGAGAGATCGTGGGCCTGTCGCCCCGTGCCGCCCAGATCCTGCCCGAGGGCCCGATCGAGGGGCTGTCGGTCGGCGCCCAGGTGCAGCTGGACTTCGCGCCGCGAATCGCCCCCTGCGATGCCTGGATCGGCCGGATCATCGACCCGTTGGGACAGCCCCTGGACGGCCGCCCGCTGACCCAGGGCCTGACGCGCCGCAGTTTTCGGACCGAAGCGCCGCCTGCCGCCACGCGCAAGCGCCTTGGGGCGCGGCTGGCCACCGGAATGGCTGTCTTCGACACGCTGCTGCCCATCGTCGCGGGACAGCGGATCGGCCTGTTCGCGGGGTCGGGGGTGGGAAAATCCACGCTGCTGTCGCAGATGGCACGTGGGGTACAGGCGGATGTCGTGGTGATTGCCATGATCGGCGAACGCGGTCGCGAACTGCGCGAATTCGTCGAAAAGACGATGGGTCCGGAGGGCATGGCCCGCGCGGTGATCGTCGCGGCGACCTCGGATCAGTCGCCGCTGATCCGGCGGCGCTGTGCCTGGGCCGCGATGGCCGTGGCCGAGCATTTTCGCGACCAGGGCCGCCACGTCCTGTTCCTGGCCGATTCGATCACCCGCTTTGCCGAGGCGCACCGCGAGATCGCCCTGGCCGCGGGCGAGCCGCCCAGCTATCGCGGCTTTCCTCCGTCGGTGTCGAACCTGATCATGGCGCTGGCGGAACGCGCAGGCCCCGGCCCGGAAGGGTCGGGCGACATCACCGGCATCTTCAGCGTGCTGGTCGCGGGATCGGACATGGAGGAGCCGGTGGCCGACATCCTGCGGGGGACGCTGGACGGCCATGTCGTGCTGGACCGCACCATCGCGGAACGGGGCCGCTTTCCGGCGGTCGACGTGGTGCGGTCGGTGTCACGGTCGCTGCCCGATGCCGCCAGCGCGGTCGAGAACGCGGCCATCGGGCGGGCCCGCGCGGCGCTGGGCGCCTACGCCGAATCGGAACTGATGATCCGTGCGGGCCTCTATGCGCCCGGTTCGGACGCCAAGCTGGACGAGGCGGTGCGATTGTACCCCCAGCTGGACGAATTCGTGACGCGCCGCTGCCCCGGCATCGCGGACAGCTTTGCCGCGTTGGAGGCCGCGCTGCGCCTGCCCATGCGCGCGCGCGCGTGAAACCAAGCGGCGCCGCGTTGCGTTGGCTTAATCAATGTTAGAACGCAAGGGGGGACCATTGCGTCCAGAATCCCGATTTGCAACTGTCCGGCTGCCTTAGAAGGAGGGGCGGAATGGCGATTACCGAGTATTTTATCCGCTTCCTTCAACGACGTGACAGCTTGCCCGAACGCGATCTGGCCCGTCTTCGCGCCCTGCGCACCCAACATGTCAGCTTCGCATCCGGAGAGGTGATCGTCCCCGTCGACCGGGTGGCGAAACGCAGCTGCATGATGCTGCGCGGCATGTCGGCGCGTTCGCACCGCCTGGTCGGGCGGCCCGACGAACGGGTTATCACCGCCCTGCACGTGCCGGGCGATTTCGTCGATCTGCACGGGTTCGTTCTGGCCGGGCTGGAACATTCCGTCGTCGCTGTCGGTCCCGCCGAGGTCGAGTTCGTCGATCACGACGAACTGGTCGAGATCACCGAGAACTTTCCGCACCTGACGCGCCTCTTGTGGATGGCGACGCTGATCGACGCGGCGGTGCATCGGCAATGGCTGGTCGCGGCGGCCTCGCTGCGCTCCAGCGCGCATCTGGCCCACCTGCTGTGCGAGGTCTATACCCGCCTGAACGCCGTCGGCGCCGCGGCCGACCATCAGTTCTCTCTGCCTTTGCTGCAACGGGAACTGGCGGATATCCTGGGATATTCACCCATCCACGTGAACCGGGCCGTGCGCGATCTGCGCGATCGCGGCCTGCTGCGCTGGTCGGGGGCGGATGTGTCGATCCTGGACTGGAAGGGCCTGGCGATGCTGGCCCGGTTCGACCCGACCTATCTGGACATGGAGCGTCAGAGCCGCTGAGGCGTCATTCGCACAGCCGCCAGCCGCCGTTCCGGGCCGCCATGTCCAGATGCAGGTGGTCGTCATGCGCGGCGTTCGATCCCGGTCCCAAAACGGTGGTGAACAGCAGGCATCCGGTCCCCTGCGCTGCCTTTTGAAAGCTTTCGGCGGCATCGCCGTCGCCTTGGCGCGGCTGCACCAGCACGGGATCGCCATCGTCGAAGCGAAAGCCCATCACGTCGATCGCGTTGCCATAGCCGTGTTCCGACGGTTTCGGGTCGGCCTCTCCGGTCCCCACGCGGTCGCGGCAGGAATAGGCCGGTCCGGTCTCCAGCGCGGTCAGGCGCGGCGCTTCGGGTAGAAGCCCCGCGGCAGGCTGCAGGAAATCTCGCGTCCACAAGGCCAGCGACAGCGCGGCCGCACAGCGCATCACCGGCTCGCCCGACAGGGCGACGTCGGGCAGGATGCGGCTGACCTGCAGCGGACGGGCGATGCCGCAGTCGCGGTTGTCCGGGTCGGTCACGGGGGGCTGGGGACGGAATTGCGTGCCCATCACTGACAGCGCCAGTCGGCAGGCGTCGTATTCCGCGTCCGTCTCGGCCAAGGTGAACCAGACCGGCGGGGGCGGCGGGCCGAAGGGCTGCGCCGCAGGTTCGTTCGGTACCGATTCGCTGATCGCATCAGGGACCGGGTCCGGCACGGGCGCCGGTTCCGCAGCTTCGGGCTTTTCGGGCGGGCGGTCGGCGGTGTGGGCGGTGTCAGGCTCTGCCTCAGGGGTGCGCTCCTGCGCCAGGGCGGGGACCACCGCCAGCGTCAACGCGATGATCGTCCCCGCCGCGCGGATCATGGCTGTGCCTCTTCCAGAGGCGGGACGACGAACCCTTCGGGCAGCGCGCCGCTGAGGGCATCGCTGAGCGGATCGGGGGTCACGGGCGCGGCGGCATCCGGCGCGGCAGGGATGGCCGCTGGATCCGTGGCCGCGGGGGCTACAGGCGTCGGGGCAGTGGGGGTCGGGGTCGTCGGGGCGACGGTGGCAGGCGCCTGAGGATCGGGCAACGACAGCGGCTGCGCGGGGTCGGGCGTCGTGATCTGGTCGGTCGTGCCCTCGGGCAGCGCGATTTCGGCCACGGGCGGGCTGACCGCGGTGCCGCTGCCGGTCACGTCGGCGATGGTGACCCCGGCATCCAGGAACTGGACCTCGGTGCCGCCGATGGTGACCATGCCGGCCAGCTCCTCGGCATCCCAGTTGGTCAGGCGCACGCAGCCCATCGACTGGTTCGCGAACAGCTGCGACGGGGTGGGCGTGCCGTGGATGCCGTAGGTGGGCTTGGTCAGCCCGATCCAGACGGTGCCCACCGGCCCGTTCGGCCCCGGCGGGATGACCAGCGGACTGTCGTTGCCTTCCTGGCGGAAATTGACGTTGGGATTATAGGTATAGTTCGGGTTGATCGCCACGGTCCGCACGTTGTGCGCCCCCTGCGGCGAGGGGGTGGCGCTGCTGCCGATGGTTGCCGGGTAATCCACGACCATCTGGCCGCGGGCGTTGTATCCGGCGACGCGGCGGTTGTCCTTGTCGATGATGATCCGCGTGACCTGGCCGCGCAGGCGGGGATTCGGCGCCATCACCTGGATGGTCGCGCCGGGTACCAGGGCCACGCCAGGGTTCAGGAACTCGATGAACTTCTCGTCCATGTGGAACCGCTCGCCCAGGCGTTCGGCGACGCTGGTATGGGCCATGGCGGGCATCAGCGCCTTTTCTGCGTAATCCGTGGGGATCGACGCGGCCAGCCCGGCGGCGTCCTCGGCGGTGACGACATAGGTCTGGGTGACGGGGCGCGTCGCGAAGGACTGCAGCAGGTTCCAGACATGGGGGTCCATCACGCCGTCCTGGGGCAGACCTGTACGGCGTTCGAACGCCTTGATCGCGCTCTGGCTCATCCCGCCCTTGAACCCGTCGATGACGCCCGGAGAGGTCCCGGACCGGTCCAGCAGCAGCTGCACCTTGGCGGTCAGGGCCGACCGGCCCCGGGGCAGATCGCTGCCGTCATACTGCGCGGCCTCGATCTCGGCGGCGGTGAAGGGCAGGTCCGGGGTCTGGGCCGCGGCGGGCCAGGCCCAGCCCAGGGACAGGCCAAGGGCCAGCAGCAGCGGTCGGACGGGGTGGGGCGTCATGGGAAGCTCCGATGGTGAAGGCGCAACATCCGGCATCAGGCGGAAAACCGCCAGATAGCGCAGTGGTCACAATCAGGTCAATTCAAGGTTGCGTTCCGCAGTGCGGAATGGCAGCCTGCTAAGTGGAACTGGGAGGAGTTTTATCATGACCACACCGTCGTATCGCACGGCGCTGATGGCTGCCGGCCTGACCGCAGCCCTTGCCGCCCCCGCCATGTCGCAGACCACGCTGATCTATGGCGAGCCCGGTCCCAACCGCGGCGCCCGCGCCGAGGCGACGCAGTGGTTCGCCGATCAGGTGGCCGAACAGTCGGGCGGCGACCTGACGCTGGACATCACCTGGGGCGGGGCGCTCTTTTCGGAAAAGGCCGCCGTCCAGTCCCTGCGCGACGGCGTGGCCGACCTGGGCAGCGTCATCGGCGTCTATTTCCCCCAGGACATGGTGGCCTACGGCATCGCCGACCTGCCGCTGGACAACCCCGATCCGTGGGTGGGCATGAAGGCCACCGATGCGCTGATGCGCAACAACGAGCAGATCAAGGCCAACCTGGCCGCGCAGAACCTGGTCTATGTGGGCACCTACACGACCTCTGCGGTGCAGATGGGCTGCAAGGGGCCGGCGGTGACCTCGGTCGACCAGCTGGCGGGCAAAAAGGTGCGTGGCGTCGGCGCCTATGGCCAGACCTTCCGCGACCTGGGCGCGACCCTGGTCGACATGAGCGTATACGAGGCCTATCAGGGCATGGAGAACGGCCTGCTGGACTGCACCCAGACCTATTCCTACCTGGTCGCGGCGCTGAAGTTCGACGAGGTCTTCGACAGCTACACCTTCATCGACTGGGGCCAGGTCGGCGCGCTTGGCATCGTCATGAACAAGTCGATGTTCGATTCGCTGTCCCCCGAGCAGCAGCAGGTCATCATGACCGCGGGCGAGGGGCTGGCCGACGAATTCGGCCGCATCATCGAACAGGCGAACGCCGAATCGATCAAGATCCTGGAGGATGCCGGCAAGGAGATCGTCAGCTTCTCGGACGAGGATCGCGCGCGGCTGACCGAGGCGGGCCAGCCCTACCTGGACGAATGGGTCGCACGGGCGGATGCCGCGGGCCTGGACGGACAGGCGCTGCTGGACGAATACCGCGGGCTGATCGCGCAATACACGCAGGAGCTGGAAACGCAGGGTTATCCCTGGGAGCGCGGCTGATCCCATGCGCGTGATCGAACGGACACTTCTGGACCTGGCCGTCCTGGCGCTGATCGCGCTGGGGCTGGTGATCTTTGCCAACGTGGCGATGCGCGCGTTCTTGGGAACCAGCGTGCCCGATGCGATCATCCTGGTCCGCGAACTGATGGTCGCGGCCATCCTGCTGCCCATGGCGGCGGCGACGGCGGCGCGCAGCCACGTCGCCGTCACCTTCCTGTCGGACCGCATGCCGCCCCGCCTGCGCGCGACCCTGATCGTGCTGGGCCATGTGGTGGGCCTTCTGGCACTGATGCCGCTGATCTATGCGTCCTGGCGGGTGGCCGGTCAGGCCTTCGCCTCGGGCGAGTTCTACTATGGCGACCTGAACCTGCCGCGTTGGCCGGGCGTGGCGCTGTTCATGGCCGGGCTGCTGCTGATGTGGGTGCGGCTGGCGATGCTGCTGGTGGGTGACCTGCGGCAGCTGCGCCACAGCGACGTGATCCTGGATGCCGACGGAAACGAGGTGAACTGATGGACCCGATGACGATCGGCCTTGTCGCGATGGCGGCGGTTCTGGTGCTGCTGGCGATGCGCGTGCCCATCGCGTTCGCCCTGGCGGGCGTGGCCAGCGTCGGCACGTTCCTGGTCTATGCCACGCGCACCGGCGCGTGGATGCCGGAACGGGCGCTGAACCCCACCAGCTCGGTGGTCTTCTCGAACTTCTTCGACCTGGTCCATTCCTACGATCTGTCGATGGTGCCGCTGTTCGTGGCCCTGGGCAACATCGCGTTCTATGCCGGCATCACCACGCGCATCTATGATGCGGCGGCGGTCTGGCTGCGGCCGGTGCGGGGCGGCGTGGCGATGGCATCGGTGCTGGGATGCGGCGGGTTCTCGGCCATCTCGGGGTCGTCGATCGCCTGCGCCTCGACGATGGGACGCATCTGCGTCCCCGAGATGCTGCGCATGGGCTATGACCCCAAGCTGGCCACCGCATCGGTGGCGGTGGGCGGCACCCTGGGGTCGCTGATCCCGCCATCCGTGCTGTTCATCCTGTATGGCATCTTCACCGAGACATCGATCGCGCAACTGTTTCTGGCGGGCATCCTGCCGGGCATCCTGTCGCTGGCGGGCATGCTGCTGGTCATCGCCTGGTGGGTGAACCGCGACCCGGACGCGGCCCCCCGCGGCGAACGCGGCGATGCCAGCCGGACCGATGCGGCCATCGCGGCCTGGCCCGCCCTGCTGCTGTTCGTGGTCATCGTCGGCGGCATCTATGGCGGCATGTTCACCGCGACCGAGGCCGCGGCCGTCAGCGTCGTGCTGACCACGATCATCGGTTTTGCCCAACGCCGGCTGACGATGGGCGTGATGTGGCGCGCCGTCCGCGAAAGCCTGGTGCAGACCGCGGCGATCTTCCTGATCGCGGGCGCCGCCAAGATCTTCGTCAGCTTCGTCGCGCTGACGGGCATGGCGGGGGCGGTCGTGGGCATGGTGTCGGACGCCGAACTGTCGCTGGCCATGCTGATGCTGGTCGTCGTGGTGATCTATCTGGTGCTGGGCATGTTCCTGGACCCGATCGGGATCATGGTCCTGACGCTGCCCTTCATGGTGCCGCTGATCGAAGGTTACGGCCTGAACCTGATCTGGTTCGGCGTCATCGTCGTCAAGCTGCTGGAGATCGGGCTGATCACGCCGCCCGTGGGCCTGAACGTCTTCGTCGTCAGCAACGTCACCAAGTCGGTGGGGATCGACAAGATCTTTGCCGGCGTCACGCGGTTCCTGGCCGTGGACATGCTGGTCCTGCTGCTGCTGATCCTGTTCCCCATCCTGTCGCTGCTGATTCCGGGGTCCATGTGATGACCCCGGCCCCGGACACGCGCCCCGATTATGAGGACGACCGCAACTTTGCCACCGCGCTGGCGCGCGGGCTGTCGGTGCTGCGGGCGTTCCGGACCGATGACGACGGGCTGAGCAACGCGCAGATTGCGGAACGCACCGGCCTGCCGAAATCGACCGTGTCGCGGCTGACCTACACGCTTGGCTGCCTGGGCTACCTGACGCAGCCGCAGCGCAACGACCGCTATCGTCCCGGCCCGACGCTGCTGGCCATGGGGCATGTGGCGGCGGCATCGCTGGCCTTCCTGGATTCGGCGCAGGGCATGATGCAGGCCCTGGCCGACCAGACCGGCACTCTGGTCCTGTTCGCGGTGCGCGACCGCGACAAGGTCGCCCTGATGCGCACCTGGCGGCCGCAGCGCGCGGCGTCGATCTGGCTGGAGGTGGGCCACCGCCTGCCCATCGCCGGATCGTCGTCGGGCCTGGCCCTGCTGGGCGCCACCACGCGCGAGGAATTCGCGGGCCTGCTGGCCGATCATCCCGAACCACCGCTGGACGGCGGCACGCTGGAGGATCTGCGGCTGGAGGCGCGCGGCCAACTGATCGCCAAGGGCTATACCGTGGTGCGCCAGGGGCTGCGCTATTCGTCCAACATCTCGGCGGTGTCGGTGCCGTTCCGGTCGGCGCGGCTGGCCGGCCCGGTGATGTTCTCCTGCGGGGCGCTGGACGACGTGCTGCCCGATGACCGCATCCATGCCCATGTCGGCCCCGTGCTGCGCGAAACGGTCGCCCGCCTGCAACGGCTGGTCGGTGCCGACGGCGTGCCCGCCTGGCCCGGCAGCCCGAATGACTGAGAGGTTTTCCCAGATGTCCGTATCCTATGCCCGCCAAGGCCGCATCGGCCTGATCACCATCGACAACCCGCCGGTCAACGCCACGGGCCATGCCGTGCGGCAGGGCCTGATGGACGCGGCGCGCGACTTTGCCGCGGACACAGGCGCAGACGCTGCCGTGATCCTGTGCGCCGGCCGCACCTGGGTCGCAGGTGCCGACATCTCGGAATTCGGCAAGCCTTCGCAGGCGCCGATCCTGCCCGACGTGATCGCCGCCATCGAGTCCCTGGACAAGCCCGTCGTCGCGGCGCTGCATGGCACCGCCCTGGGCGGCGGGCTGGAACTGGCCCTTGGGTGCCATGCGCGGATCGCGGCCCCCGGCACCCGCATGGGCCTGCCCGAGGTGACCCTGGGGCTGCTGCCCGGTGCGGGCGGCACGCAACGCCTGCCGCGCCTGATCGGCACCGCCGCCGCCCTGGACATCATCACCAGCGCCCGCGAGGTTCCCGCCGCGCAGGCGCTGGACTTGGGACTGATCGACGCGCTGTCGCAGGGCGATCTGACCGCGGACGCGATCGCGCTGGCCGAAACGCTGGCGGGCCAGCCGCCGCGCCGGACGCGCGATCTGCCCGCACCCGCCCCGGACCCGGATGCCGCGCAGGCGCTGAAGGCCGCCCTGGCGCGCAAGCTGCCCGGCCAGATCGCGCAGGCGACGGCGGTGGACGTGGTGAGCGACGGCCTGGCGCAGCCCTTCGACCAGGGCATGGCGATTGAGCGCGCGGGCTTTATGGCGCTGATGGACAGCCCGCAGCGCGCCGCACTGATCCATGCCTTCTTTTCCGAACGCGCCGTGGCCCATCTGCCGCAGATCAAGGGCGTGGCACCGCGCCCCCTGGACCGGATCGGCGTGATCGGCGGCGGCACGATGGGCGCGGGCATCGCGGTGTCCTGCCTGCTGGCCGGACTGGACGTGACCCTGATCGAACGCGACGACCAGGCGACCGCCCGCGCGCAGGCGACGGTCGGCGACCTGCTGGCGGGGGCCGTCAGCCGCGGCAAGCTGGCCGCGGCACGCCGGGATGCGATCCTGTCCGGGGCATTCCGCACCGACACGGATTACGCGGCTCTTGGTCAGGCCGACCTGATCGTCGAGGCGGTGTTCGAATCGATGGAGGTCAAGGAACAGGTCTTTGCCGCCATCGACCGCGTGGCAAAGCCCGATGCGGTGCTGGCGACCAACACGTCCTATCTGGACGTGGACCGCATCGCCGGCGCGACACGCCGCCCGCGCGACGTGATCGGCCTGCATTTCTTCTCTCCGGCCCATGTCATGCGCCTGCTGGAGGTCGTGGTCGCGGACCGCACCGCCCCCGAGGTCGTGGCCACGGGCTTTGCCCTGGCCAAGCGCCTTGGCAAGATCGCCGTGCGCGCGGGCGTCTGCGACGGTTTCATCGGCAACCGCATCCTGTCGCATTACCGCGCGGCGGTCGATGCGATGGTGCTGGACGGTGCGTCGCCCCAGCAGGTCGACCGCGCGCTGACCGATTTCGGGTTCGCCATGGGCCCCTATGCGGTCAGCGATCTGGCGGGCCTGGACATCGGCGCGATGACCCGCCAGCGCAAGGCGGCCGACCGCCATCCGCGCGACCGTGTTCCGGTCTTTGCCGACCGCCTGTACGAACAGGGCGATCTGGGCCGCAAGACGGGGCGCGGCTATTACGTCTATGCCGACGGCAAGCCGCAGCCGAACCCGGACCTGCCCGCGATCCTGGACGCGGTGCGGTCCGATCTGGGCATCACGCCCCGCACCTTCGACGACGAGGAGATCGTCGCCCGCACCATGGCCGCAATGGTGAACGAGGCTGCCCGCACGGTGGCTGACGGCACCGCGCTGCGCCCGCTGGACGTCGATGTGGTGATGCTGAACGGATACGGCTTTCCGCGCTGGCGGGGCGGGCCGATGCACTGGGCCGACGCCCACGGGCTGGACCGCATCCTGTCCGACATCCGCCGCTTTGCCGAAGACGACGACCATTTCTGGCAGCCCGCGCCGCTTCTGGCCGAACTGGTGGCCGACGGCCGCGGCTTTGCCGACCTGAACCAAGGAACATCCGCATGAAACAGCCCGTGATCGTCTCGACCGCCCGCACCGCCATCGGGCGCGCGAAACGCGGCGCCTTCAACCAGACCCACGGGGCCGTGCTGGCCGGCGCAACCGCCCGCGCCGTGGTCGAGCGTGCGGGCATCGACCCCGCGCTGATCGAGGACAGCATCTGGGGCTGCGGCTATCCCGAGGCCGCGACGGGCGGCAACATCGCCCGCCAGGCGGTGATCCGCGCGGGCCTGCCCGACAGCATCGCGGGCGCCACGGTCAACCGCTTCTGCGCGTCGGGCCTGCAGGCGCTGGCGCAGGGCGCGCAGATGGTCGCCCATGAAGGCGCGCGCGCCGTGCTGGTCGGCGGGGTGGAGAGCATCTCGATGGTCCAGCCGCCGGTGCGCCATTCGCGCGAGGCCTGGATCGAGGCGAACCGCTCCGACCTCTACATGACCATGATCGAGACCGCCGATGTCGTGGCCGCCCGCTACGGCGTCAGCCGCGAGGCGCAGGATGCCTATGCCGTCGAATCCCAGGCCCGCACGGCTGCCGCGCAGGCCGCCGGCATTTTCGACGATGAGATCATCCCGATGACGGTCACCATGTCCGTCACCGACAAGGCCACCGGCGAGACCGCCGACCGCGACATCACCATCGCCGCCGACGAGGGCAACCGCCCCGGCACCACGCTGGAGGCGCTGGCCAAGCTGGAGCCGGTGCGCGGCGCGGGTCAGTTCATCACGGCGGGCAACGCGTCCCAGCTGTCCGACGGGGCGGCGGGGCTGCTGGTGATGGAGGCCGACCTGGCCGCATCGCTGAACCTGGAACCGCTTGGCGCCTTTCGCGGCTTTGCCGTCGCGGGCTGCGCGCCCGACGAGATGGGCATCGGCCCGGTCTTTGCCGTGCCGCGCCTGCTGGAGCGCCACGGGCTGACGGTGGACGACATCGACCTGTGGGAGCTGAACGAGGCCTTCGCCAGCCAGTGCCTGTACTGCCGCGACACGCTTGGCATCGACCCGGCGAAATACAACGTGAACGGCGGGGCCATTTCCATCGGCCATCCCTTCGGCATGACCGGCGCGCGCACCGCGGGCCATCTGCTGCGCGAAGGCCGCCGCCGGGGCGCCAAATGGGGCGTCGTCACCATGTGCGTGGGCGGTGGCCAGGGCGCCGCCGGACTTTTGGAGATCTTCTGATGGACATGAGCTTTACCCCCGAGGAAACCGCCTTCCGCGACGAGATCCGCGCCTTTCTGAAGGCCGAACTGGACCCCGCGCTGGCCCGCAAGGTGCGGCTCCATCACGACCTGACCAAGGCCGAGATGGAGGGCTGGCACGCCAAGCTGCAATCGCGTGGCTGGCTGGCCGGGAACTGGCCCCGCGAATTCGGCGGCGCCGGCTGGACCGCGATCCAGCGCCACATCTTCGAGGAGGAATCGGCCCGCGCGCACGCGCCGCGCATCGTGCCCTTCGGCATCGCCATGCTGGGGCCGGTCCTGCAGAAGTTCGGGTCCAAGGAACAGCAGGACTATTGGCTGCCGCGCATCCTGAACGGCGACGACTGGTGGTGCCAGGGCTATTCCGAGCCCGGCGCCGGGTCGGATCTGGCCAGCCTGCGCTGTGAGGCCGTGCGCGACGGCGACCACTATGTCGTCAACGGGCAGAAGACCTGGACCACGCTTGGCCAGCACGCCAACATGATCTTCTGCCTGGTGCGCACCAATGCCACGGGCAAGAAGCAGGAAGGCATCAGCTTCCTGCTGATCGACATGGAGACGCCGGGCGTCACAGTGCGCCCCATCGTCCTTCTGGACGGCACGGCCGAGGTGAACGAGGTCTGGTTCGACAATGTCCGCGTGCCCGCCGCCAATCTGGTCGGCGAGGAGAACCAGGGCTGGACCTATGCCAAATACCTGCTGACGCATGAGCGCACGAACATCGCGGGCGTGGGCTTTGCCACCGCCGCGCTGGACAACCTGAAACGCGTGGCCAAGGCACAGCGCCATCGCGGCCAGCCCCTGTCCGACGATCCGCTGTTCGCCGCCGAGATGGCGGGGGTCGAGATCGAGCTGATGGCCATGTCCACCACCAACCTGCGCATGCTGTCGGCGGCGGCCCAGGGCCAGGCGCCCGGCATCGAGAGCAGCATGCTCAAGATCAAGGGCACCCAGATCCGCCAGCGCCTGGATGCGCTGACGCGGCGCGCCTATGGCGGGCAGGCGATGGCCCTGACGCTGGAGGGCAACGAAGGCCCCGAGGGCGCCGACGAGGCCCTGGCCGCAAGCGCCACCTGGCTGAACAACCGCAAGCTGTCGATCTATGGCGGCTCGAACGAGGTCCAGCGCAGCATCATCTCCGGCGCGCTGGCGAAAGGATAAGCCCATGGACTTTCAGCTTTCCGACGACCACCGCATGCTGCAGGACAGCCTGCGCGGCATCCTGGCCCGGCATTCCGGCGAGGCGCTGATGCCCGCCCTGGCCGAGGCCGGCGTCCCCCAGGCCCTGCTGACCGAGGCCGAGGGCGGCTTTGACGGATCGGGCGCCGCCGTGGCGCTGATCTTCGAGGCCCTGGGCCGGGCGGGCGCGTCCCTGCCGCTGATCGGCACGATGATCGGGGCGGCCGCCCTGGCGCAGGCGGGCCAGGCCGCCGCGGACGATGCGACCATCGCCTTCGCCGATGCCGAACCCGGCACGCGTTACGACCGCGGCGTGGCGATCCGCGCGGAGGGCGACCGCCTGACCGGGCGCAAGACCATGGTGGCGGGGGCCGAGGGGGCGGCGGCGATCATCGTCACCACCGCCGATGCGCTGTGGGGGGTCGCGCCCGACGCGGCGGGTCTGACGGTGCGCCCCTATCCGCTGATGGACGATCAGCGCGGCGCCGACCTGATCTTTGACGCCACCCCCGCCACGCGGCTTGGGGCCTTGGCCGATTTCGACGCGGTGCTGGCGCGCGGCGTGCTGGCCCATGCGGCCTATGCCCTGGGCACGCTGAGCGCGGCGGTCGATCTGACGCTGGACTATCTGCGCACCCGCAAGCAGTTCGGCCAGCCGCTGATCGCGTTCCAGGCGCTGGCGCATCGCGCTGCCGACCTGTCGGTCGAGGTCGAACAGGCCCGTTCCGCCGTCACCAATTTCGCGGGCCATCTGGATGCGGATGCACCCCTGCGCGACCGGCATCTGCAGGCCTGCAAGGTCACGCTTGGCCGGGTCGCCCGCCTGGTGGCCGAGGAATCGGTGCAGCTGCATGGCGGCATCGGCATGACCGAGGAATACGCGCTTGGCGGCATGATCCGCCGCCTGCTGGCCGCCGACTCGGCCATGGGCGATGCGGATTTCCATCTGGAGCGGTTCGCGCGCGGCGAGCCTGCCTTCGCATGACCCTGATCCACGGCGAAACCGGCACCCAGTCCCTGATCGGCTATGTCCTGGACGTGGGGGACAGGGCGGGGGCGGTCTGCTGGCTGGATCTGGACGACCGCCACCTGAACCGGCAGGGCATCCTGCATGGCGGGCTGGCCGCGACGCTTCTGGACAGTGCGATGGGGGCAACGGGCAGCCTGACGGTCGATGCCACGGGCCGCCATCCCTTCACCACGCTGTCGCTGACGGTGAACTATCTGGCGCCGGGCCTGCCGGGGCGCGTGACCGCCACGGGCCGCGTCACCGGCGGCGGGCGCGCCACCCTGTTCATCGAGGGCGCCTTGCGGCATGAGGACGGCACGCTGATCGCCACCGCGACCGGCGTCTTCCGCAAGACAAGGGCCGCCCCATGACCGAACTCACCAATCCGCATTGCGAAATCAGCGACCTGGGCGACCGCCTGGTGGTCGAGAACCGCAACGCCGCCCGCCGCAACGCGCTGACCCCCGACTTCTACAAGGGCCTGCACCGCGCGCTGGAGCTGGCCACCGACAACCCCCGCATCGGCACCGTGCTGATCATGGGCGAGGGCGATTTCTTCTGCGCGGGCGGCGATCTGACCATGCTGATCAAGGCGCAGGAGATGTCCGAGGAGCAGCGCCGCGCCCGCATCGACGCGCTGAACGACCTGATGCGCGCGGTCGTGGCCTGCCCCCGCCCGGTCATCGCCGTGGTCGAGGGGGGGGCCGCCGGCGCGGGCCTGTCGCTGGCTTTGGCCTGCGACATGATCGTGTCGGCCCGCGATGCGCGTTACACGGCGGCCTATGTGAATGCCGGACTTGTGCCCGATGGCGGGCTGACGGCGGCGCTGACCGCCTGCCTGCCGCCGCAGCTGGCCGCGGCCATGGCCCTGACCGGCCAGCCCGTGGGCGCGGAACGCCTGCACGCCCTGGGCGTCATCCAGGAACTGACCGAGCCCGGAGAGGCCATCATGGCCGCCATGGCCCTGGCCGACCGCCTGGCCGCAGGCCCGGCCGAGGCGCAGGCCGCGATCAAGCATCTGCTGACCGGCGCCCGCGCCACCCTGCTGGAGGCGCAGCTGAGCGCCGAACGCGACGCGATGGCCACGGCCCTTGCCTCGCGCGAGGCGGCCGAGGGCATCACCGCCTTTCTGGCCAAGCGCCCCCCCGATTTCCGCCGCCTTCGCGAGGATTCATGACCCGTATCCACCAGATGTTCGACGCCGCCCGCGCGGCCCATCCTGACCGCCCGGCCCTGACCGACGGAACAGGACGCACCCTGACCTATGCCGCGCTGGACGATCTGGTCCGGCGGACGCAGGCGGATCTGGCGGCGATGGGCCTGCGCCCCGGTGACCGGCTGCTGGTGGTGGCCGAGAACGCAGCCCCGGTGCCGGTCCTGCTGCTGGCTACCAGCCGCATGGACGCGGTGCTGGTACCCGTGAACGCGCGCATGACCGCGCCGGAGCTGGCCAAGATCGCGGCCCATACCGAACCGCGCCTGACCTTGTTCCTGTCCGATGTCAGCGAACCCGCGCGTGTCCATGCGGGCGATGCGCGCGCCGTCACGCTGGCCGGGGCGGCACTGCATGTGGCGGGGCCGTTCGACGCCGTGCCGGAGCAGGTCGAGCCGCAGGACGCGATGACGGCGGTTATCCTTTACACCACCGGCACGACGGGCACGCCCAAGGGGGTGATGCTGACCCACGGGAACCTGATCTTTGGCGGGGAAAGCTCGGCCCGGTTGCGGGGGATGCAGGCGGATGACGTGATCTGGGGCGTTCTGCCGCTGACGCATGTCTTCGGGCTGACCTCGATGCTGGCCGCGGGGCTGGCCACGGGCGCGCATATCCGGCTGGAGCCGCGCTTTTCCGCTGCGCAAACGCTGGCCGCGCTGCAATCGGACGTGACCGTCCTGCCCGCCGTGCCACAGATGCACGCGGCCATCATGGCCGAGGCGCGAGCCCAGGGGCTGGAGCGTCTGGCCCGGCCCCTGCGCTATGTCAGCAGCGGCGCGGCGCCCCTGGACCCCGATTGGAAGCGGCGGGCCGAGGCCTTCTATGGCATCGCGCTGCAGAACGGTTACGGCATGACCGAGACGACGGCGGGGGTGACCGTCACGAACAACGCCATCGGCGACCCGGACCCCTCGGCGGGCCATCCGCTGCCGGGGGTCCAGATCGCGCTGGACGAGACCATCGGCCGCGAACCCGGCACCGGAGAGGTGCTGACGCGGGGTCCGCACATCATGCGCGGCTATTTCCGCAATGCGGAGGGGACGGCGCAGGTGCTGCGGGACGGCTGGATGCGCACCGGCGATCTGGGCCGGATCGATGCGCAGGGGCGGCTGCACATCGTGGGGCGCTGCAAGGAGCTGATCATCCGCGGCGGCTTCAACGTCTATCCGCCCGAGGTCGAGGCCGCGCTGAACGATCATCCGGCCGTCCTGCAGACCGCCGTGATCGGCCGCGCGCGCGAGGGCGGGGATGAGGATATCCTGGCCTTCTGTCAGCTGATTTCGCCGGATGCGGTGACGGCCGATGCGCTGGCGGCCCATGCGGCGGCACGGCTGTCGGCCTACAAGCGGCCCACGCGGATCATCCTGACGGGCGCGCTGCCCGCGGCGGCGACGGGCAAGGTGCTCAAGCACCGCCTTGTCGCGCATTTCGCGGACCTGTTGGGTCTTTAGTCGTCCAGCACCAGGCGGTGCATCGGCGGGTAGAACTGGCGGGCAAACGACACAGGCAGCGAATCCAGCGTGTTGACCCGCTCGATCGTCATCACCGGTGTGCCCGGATCGATGGTCAGGTTCACCGCGCAGGACCCGCTGGCCCCTTCGGCCAGGATCGAAAAGCGGCTTTGCGTGACGGGCAGGCTGCGCGCCAGCCATTCCTGCGGCGGCTCATGCGCGAACAGGTGGAAATCGGGCAGGGCCAGCGCGCGGGGGTTCAGCCAGATCGCCTCGCAGCAATGCGGGCGGTCGTCGGCCAGATAGCGCGACTTGACCAGCAGCATCATGTCGTCGGCATCGACCTGCAGTGCCTGCATGGCGGCGGGGCTGGGATTGCAGGGCAGGCATTCGGTCATCTGATAGGCATAGCGCGCGCCAAGCGATTCGATCTCGTCGCGCAGGACCGGCAGCGACAGGGTCGTGCGGCGGGACGTGGTGGCGGTCACGCGGGTGCCCACCTTGCGGCGGCGCTGGATGATGCCGCTGTCGGCCAGCTCACGCAGCGCACGGTTCACCGTGGCGCGCGCGCAGCCCATCTCGATCGACAGCATCTGTTCGGTGGGGATCAGGCTGCCCGGCGGCCATTCGCCCGATCTGATCCGGCCCAGCACATCCGCGCGGATCGCCTGCCATGTGTTGAGTCGCCGCCGTTCGGCGTCGACGCCGGAAGAGCGGATCGTAACGGACGAACCTTGGGACAACTTGGCCATTTTGAAGAACTCGTGACATATACCTGTCCCGATTTGATAAATGATACGCACAAGAATGGAAGCTATCCAATTCGCCATGCGACATCCCGGCTGGCCGCGGGCCGGAGAAAAACCCCGGGCGGACGGGCGCGCGACGCTTTCCTTTCGCAGGATGTCTGATAAATGCAGATCGTGCAAGCATGATGGCGGATTTTCGATGCGCTCGACCACCCATCCCTCGGTGACACCCGGACCCGCGACGCTGACATCCTGGGGCGTGCTGATGGCGATCAGCCTGTGCCACATGATCAACGACGTGATGCAGTCGATGCTGGCGGCCATCTATCCGCTGCTGCAGGTCGAATTCGACCTGTCCTATGCCCAGATCGGCGTGATGACGCTGGCCTTCCAGGTCACCGCGTCGCTGCTGCAGCCGCTGATCGGGATGGCCACCGACCGCCACCCGCAGCCGCGGTCGCTGCCCTTCGGCATGGCCTCGACGCTGTGCGGCGTGCTGATGCTGGGCATGGCCGAGGGTTATGCCTGGCTTTTGTCGGGGGCGATGCTGATCGGCATCGGATCGGCCGTGTTCCATCCCGAAAGCTCGCGCGTGGCGCGGATCGCGTCGGGGGGGCGGTTCGGCACCGCGCAGTCGCTGTTCCAGCTGGGCGGCAATGGCGGGCAGGCGCTGGGGCCGCTGCTGGCCGCGTTCATCGTGGTGCCGCTGGGCCGTCCGGCCGTGGCCTGGTTCGCGGTCGCCGCCGCCCTGGGCGCCGCGATCCTGTGGCAGGTCGGCACCTGGGCCGAGGATCGGCGCCGCGCCAGCACCGCCACCCCCGACCGTACCCTGCGCCTGCCGCGCGCGACGGTGATCCGCGCCATCGCGGTGCTGGTCTTCACCAAGAACATCTACAGCGCCTCGATGAGCAGCTATTTCACCTTCTTCACGATCGACAAGTTCGGCCTGTCGACCCAAGGCGCGCAGATCATGCTGTTCCTGTTCCTGGCGGGCATGGCGGCGGGCGTCATGCTGGGTGGGATCATCGGCGACAGGGTCGGGCCGCTGACGGTCATCTGGGTGTCGATCCTGGGCGCGCTGCCGCTGACGCTGGCGCTGCCGCATGTGGGGCTGGTGCCGACGGGCGTGCTGGCGGTGCTGATCGGGCTGGTGCTGGCATCGGCCTTTCCGGCCATCGTGGTCTTTGCGCAAGAGCTGGTGCCGGGCCGCACCGGCATGATCGCGGGGCTGTTCTTCGGCTTCTCGTTCGGCATGGGCGGGATCTCGGCCGCGGCTCTGGGCGTGCTGGCGGATGCGCAGGGGATCCGGTCGGTCTTCCTGCTATGCTCGGTCCTGCCGGTGCTTGGGCTTCTGACGATCCTGCTGCCGCGCCGCAGCCTGGGCTGAGATGGGCCACCCGGTCGTCATCCATGTCGGCCCCGACGGCCCATCGATGCGGCGCTGGCGCGGATGTTCCAGGCCAACGGCCATCGTGCGGTCTGCCATGACGGGGGGCGCCTGGCTGCTGACATCCTCTATGCGATGGGGCAGGGGACGCAGCCCCTGCGCGGCTGGCCCAACGCGCGGCTGATCGCCGGGCTGTACCGCGAAAGGCCCCATTGGCGCCCGGCATTGCAGGCCTGGCGCTGCGTCGCCTTTCTGCGCGACCGTCTGCCCGAAGCGCTGTTCCTGCTGACCATCCCGCCCCGCCATCGCTGGCCCGAAGGGATGCAGGCGCATCTGGACGCGACGCGCGCCCTGTTCGCGGACGACACGCGGCTGATCACGCTGGACCTGACCGACACCACCCCCGCGGACTTGGCCGCACGGCTGCGGCCGATGCTGGCGCTGGACCGGGGGCTGCCCGACCACTGGCCCGTCCCGGACCCCGTCGTGGACCCGCCGCCGATGCCCAAGGCACCGCCGGGCTGGGCGCAGGATGTCGCGCGCTTCTGTCTTGCGGGCCTGAACCCCGGTGCGGCAGGCGGCGCGCAGGGGCTGTCGGGATTTGCCTGCCGTTGGGACGGCACCCTGTCGGGCAGCGGCGCGGTGACCGACGCGGCGGGCGCGCCGCGGCAGTTCACCCTTCTGACGCCCCCGGTCACCGGCCCCTGGCCCTGGCGCGCGAGGGGCGTCCCTTCAAGCTGATCCGGGCCGAGGGGGTGATCAACGACATCCTGACGCTGGACCGCCGCGATCCGGTCTGGATCGACATGGAGGACAGCCGCTGGTTCGGCAGCCCCCAGGGCGCGCCCCTGGATCGTCCGGTCCTGTGCCACAACCGCCGGGCGGGGGCGGTGAACGCGGTCCTGTGGCCCCTGCCGGACCAGCACGCGATCGGCCTGCCGGGGTTCGATCCCGCCGCGCACGACGACGATATCCCCTGGGACGACAAGCAGGACCGGCTGGTGTGGCGCGGCATGATCTCGGGGTCGGAAATGCGCGAGGGGGTCAAGCCCGGTCCCGCCAGCCATGTCTGGCTGCAGCGTCTGGCCCAGGCCGCCACCCCCGCGGATCGCAAGGCCGCATGGCAGGGCCTGTGCCGCACCAACCGCATGGCCTTTGTCCGCCGGTTTCACGATCATCCCGATTTCGATGTGGGCATCGTCATGGCGCACGGTTTTCGCCAGCACGCCGACGACCCGCTGATCGCGCCCTATTGCCGCCCGCGTATGGGGCCGCGCGACTTTCGGGCCTATCGCTATCAGCTGTGCCTGTCGGGGTATGACCACGGGTCGAACTTCATCTCGGGGCTGGACCAGAACGGCGTGCTGCTGGCCGAGGATGACGGCTGGCAAGTGTTCTATTCGGGGCGCTTCCGGCCTTGGGAGCATTTCATCCCCGTCGCGCGCCACCTGACCGACCTGGAGGATAAGTTGGCCTGGGCCCGCGCCCATCCCGACGCCTGTCGCGCCATGTCGCGTGCCGCGCGCGCCGAGGCCGCGCATCTGCGCGACCCCGCCGCACGGGCGGACCTGATGCGTCTGATCCTCGACGGGCTGGCTGCGGCGCGCTAGAACACCGCCATGAGCACGATCCGCATCGAACCCCTGACCGCCGCCGCCTTCGCCCCCTTCGGAGAGGTGCTGACCCCGCGCGCCACGCCCGACCGCATGATCAATGCGGGCCGCTGCGAACGCCACCATGCCCTGGCCACCGTCGAACGCGGCGGCGGAGAGGCGATCATTTCCCTTTTTCGCAGCCAGGCCGTCAGCCTGCCCTATGACTGCACGCTGCTGGAACGTCACCCGCTTGGGTCGCAGGCGTTCATGCCGCTTGGCGACCGGCCGTGGCTGTCGGTGGTCGCGCCCGATGACGACGGCCGACCCGGCGCCCTGCGGGCGTTCCTGGTCCCGGCGCATACCGGCGTGAACCTGCATGCGGGAACCTGGCACGGCGTGCTGACGCCCTTGGACCAGCCGGCCGATTTCCTGGTCGTGGACCGCGAGGGGACCGGCACGAACCTTGAGGAAGTGACCATCCCCGCGGTGCGGATCACCGCATGACCCCCGATTACAGCGTCGAGACCCTGGCCATGGCCGGGGGCGCGCGTCGCGTGGCCGGCGTGGACGAGGCCGGGCGTGGGCCGCTGGCCGGCCCCGTCACCGCGGCGGCCGTGGTATTGGACCCGCAGAACATCCCTGACGGCCTGAACGACAGCAAGAAGCTGACCGCCGCGCGGCGCGACGCGCTGGCCGCTTGGATCATGGCGCATTGCGACTGGTCCGTGGCCCATGTCGATCCGGTCGAAATCGACGCCCTGGACATCCTGCGCGCCAGCCATGTCGCGATGTGCCGCGCCCTGGCCGGGCTGCGCCAGCCGCCCTGCCACGTTCTGATCGATGGCAACATGCTGCCCCGCGATCTGACCCTGCCTGCGCAGGCGGTGGTCAAGGGCGATGCGCGCTGCCTGTCGATCGCCGCGGCCTCGATCGTGGCCAAGGTGTTGCGCGATCGCATCATGGTGGATTTGGCGCAACAGCACCCCGGATATGGCTGGGACGTGAATGCCGGATACCCCACGCCGGGCCACAAACGCGCCCTGCTAGATCTGGGGATAACCCCACATCATAGGCGGTCGTTCAGGCCGGTCCACAACATCTTGTGTAAAGCCCCTTTGGTAAGTGACTGATTCGAAAAAGAAATTGACGGCGATTCGCATCTGAATCATCTTTGGGGACATACCAGACCGGCAAAAGTCGGCATTTCCCGAAGGCAGAGCATGACGAAAACCAAGGACCAGCGCGCGGATTCCGCGCGGCCATTACCGCTGAACCAGATTCTGGGCGGGGATTGCATCGAGATCATGAACAGCCTGCCCGCGGGCAGCGTGGACCTGATCTTTGCCGATCCGCCCTATAACTTGCAGCTGAAGGGCGACCTGCATCGCCCCGACAACAGCCTGGTCGATGCGGTGGACGATCACTGGGACCAGTTTTCCAGCTTTGCCACCTATGACGCCTTCACCCGCGACTGGCTGGCCGCCGCCCGCCGCCTGCTGAAGCCGAACGGCGCGATCTGGGTGATCGGCAGCTATCACAACATCTTCCGCGTCGGCGCCGAACTGCAGAACCAGCAGTTCTGGATCATGAACGACGTGATCTGGCGCAAGTCGAACCCGATGCCGAACTTTCGCGGCAAGCGCCTGACCAACGCGCATGAGACGCTGATCTGGGCGGCAAAGTCGGAAAGCTCGAAATACACGTTCAACTACGAGGCGCTGAAGTCGCTGAACGAGGGCGTCCAGATGCGCAGCGACTGGGTGCTGCCGATCTGCAACGGCGGCGAGCGGCTGAAGGACGCCGCCGGCGACAAGGCCCATCCGACGCAAAAGCCGGAATCGCTGCTGCACCGGGTGATCCTGGGCACGACCAACCCCGGCGACGTGGTGCTGGACCCGTTCTTCGGCACCGGCACCACCGGTGCGGTCGCCAAGATGCTGGGCCGCGACTATATCGGGATCGAGCGCGAGGAGGCCTATCGCGAGGTCGCGGGCCGCCGCCTGTCGCGCGTGCGCCGGCTGGACGCCGACGCCATCGCCACCACCCGCGCCAAGCGCGCCGAGGTGCGCATCCCCTTCGGGCAGGTCATCGAGCGCGGCATGCTGCGCCCCGGAGAGGAGTTGTTCTCGATCGGCAACCGCCACAAGGCCAAGGTCCGCGCCGATGGCTCGCTGATCGGGAACGACGTCAAGGGATCGATCCACCAGGTCGGCGCCGCGCTGGAAGGCGCGCCCAGCTGCAACGGCTGGACCTATTGGCATTTCCGGCGCGAGGGCAAGATGATCCCGCTGGACATCCTGCGCCAGCAGATCCGTGCCGAGATGGAGGGCGACGCCCCCCGGCCCAACTGAGCTTCACCCTTCGCCCGTTCCCCCCGTGCCATGCGCGCGGCCGGAACCACCTTGCCCCGCCATGTCCGCATGGCGGGGAATTTTCATCCGTCAGCCGTTCATCGATCGCATGAAGGCCGCAATGCTTTCGGCGTCGTCCTGGTCGGACCCGGCACGGTCGCGCCGTTCGGCCAGCCATTCCAGCAGCGATGCGGCCTCGCGGTCGGAAAACCGCATCTCCCAGTCACTGAACAGGCGCTGTTGCAGCGGGCCTTGGTCCAGCACCGTGAAGTTCAGGTGGCGGTCATCCTCGCGCAGCACGTCGATCAGCCGGAACAGGCGAAAGCGCGGCCCCTCGACCCATTGGAAGAACAGCCCGTCCTCGTGGTGCAGGCATCCGGTCAGCCCCGCCGCCCGGTTGCGGTCGCGCGCATGATGCAGGATGCGTTCCAGGTCGTCGCGTTGCATGCCGGGACGGGCCACACTGCGGTACAGAAGATAGCCCAGACTGTCGCCCGCGGCGAAGTGATAGGGCTGCGCATCGCTGTGCATCAGCATCGAATCGTCGTTCATTCCGGTCGGTCCCTGTTACGCCTTGGGACATTTTTCCATTTTGTGCACACAATGCAAGGTTGCGCCGGAAACAAGCTGCGCAGCCTTTTAGCGATATTTGCCGGCCCCTGCGGCAGGCGCGCTACAGCGCGTTGCGGGGCAGGGGCAGGGTGCCGCGGTTATAGTCGGTCCAGTCGGTGATCTCTGGATAGAACTGGCGCCGCCAGGCGCGCACGCGGGGGTTCATGCGCCGCCGCCACAGCGGCGGGACCATCGCCAGCAGCGTCATCGCCGGATAGCCCATCGGCAGCTGCGGCGCCTCGTCCGCGCCATAGGTCTGCAGCAGCGGAAAGCGGCGGTCGGGCTTGGTGTGATGGTCGGAATGGCGCTGCAGGTTGATCAGCAGCCAGTTGGTCGCGGTGTGGCTGGCGTTCCAGCTGTGGCGCGGGCGGACGGGTTCATAGCGGCCGTCCCCCAGATGCTTGCGCGACAGCCCGTAATGTTCGACGTAATTCGTCAGCTCCAGCTGCCAGACGGCGATCAGCGCCTGGAACAGGAACAGCCCCAGCCCGGTCCAGCCGCCCGCGGCCATGGCCAGCCCCAGCATCGCACTCTGTAGCACGCCGTAACGCCAGAAGGGGTTGCGGCGGTCCCAAGGGCTGCGGCCCGCGCGGGCCAGGAACCGCGTCTCGGCCCGCCACGCGCTGCGGGGGCCGTCGATCAGGACGCGGGCGAAGAAGCGGTGGAAGCCTTCGTTGTAGCGGGCCGAAACGGCGTCGCGCGGGGTCGACACCCAGCTGTGATGCACCAGCAGATGCTCGGTGCGGAAATGCGAATAAAGAACCGACGCCAATAGCAGGTCCCCCAGCCAACGTTCGGCCGGCGTCTTCTGGTGCAGCAGTTCATGCGCATAGACGATGCCGACGCTGCCCGACATGACCCCGATGGCAAAAAACAGCCCAAGCGATTCCCACCCCGACAGGTGGTCCGTGCGCCCGGCCACCCACAGGCAGGCCAGGATCGTGGCCGCCTGCAGCGGAAACCAGATCAGCGTCACGGCGCGGTGCCAGAACAGCTGGTCGGTGGCGGTGTCCGGGTCGGGATTGGCCTCGTTCAGGCCCAGCACGCGGTCCAGTACCGTGGTCAGGTACCAGGCATAGACCGGCACGATCAGCCACCACATCCCGCCCCCCCAGGCCGCCAGTGCGACCAGGGGGATCAGGGCAACGGACAGCCAGAAAGGCGCCGCGGCGGGCAGGGGGGCATGGCTCATGCCGCGATGCTACCCCTGAAGATGCGGCTGCGCCATATCCCAGGCCTTGCGCATCAGCCCCGGCAGGGCGTCGCGGTCGATCTGCCGCAGGGGGACCAGTTCCCCGCGCGTGGGATTGCCGGTCAGATCGCCCAGCAGCACGGTCAGATCCAGCGTGAAATGCGTGAAGACATGGCGCACGGCGCCCAGGTCGCGCCAGTCGGCGGGGCCAGGCGGGGGCATGTCGCGCCCATCCCATTGGGCCGACGGAAAGGCCAGCGTGCCGCCCAGCAGCCCCTTGGGCGGGCGGTGTTCTAGCACAAGCGCATCGCCCTGGCGCGCCAGCCAGACCACGCCCTGACGCGTGGGCTTGGCGGCCTTGGGGGTCTTGCGGGGCAGTTCTGCCGCGATCCCCTGGGCGCGGGCGTCGCACTGGGCCTGGACGGGGCAGATGACGCAGGCGGGGCTGCGGGGCGTGCAGATGGTCGCGCCCAGGTCCATCATCGCCTGCGCGTAATCACCCGGGCGGGACTGCGGTGTCAGCCTGTCGGCCAGCGCCACCAGTTCCTGTTTGGCGCGGGGCAGGGGTGTCTGGACCGCGAACAGTCGCGACACCACGCGTTCGACATTGCCGTCCACCACGGTTTCCACCCGGTCGAAGGCGATCGAGGCGATCGCGGCCGATGTATAAGCCCCGATCCCCGGCAGCGCGGACAACCCGTCGCGCGTGTCGGGAAAGCCGCCCCGCGCCGCCACCGCACGGGCGCAGGCCAGCAGGTTTCGGGCGCGGGCGTAGTATCCCAACCCCGCCCATTCGGCCATCACCTGCGCGTCATCGGCCGCCGCAAGGTCCTGGACCGTCGGCCACAGCGCAGTGAACCGCAGGAAATACGCCTTGACCGCCGCGACGGTGGTCTGCTGCAGCATCACCTCGGACAGCCAGACGCGATAGGGGTCGGCAGGGCCGCCGCCGGGGGGCACCCGCCAGGGCAGGCTGCGGGCATGGCGGTCGTACCAGTCCAGCAGGTCGGGGGCGATCACCTTGCTTTCACGCAATTATGTGGGCCTTTGCAAAAGGGCGCGCTTTCATCCGGGGGGATGGCTGGCTAAGAATGGCCGGGTGATAGCAGCAAAGGCGCCCATGGCCCACCCGTCCGACGCCCCAAAGACCCGGATCCGTCGTCGCAGCCGCGGCTTTCAGGCGGCGGCCACCCTGCTGGCCGACCGCGTCCAGAAGGCGGCCGAGGGGCGGGGATTCGCGGTCACCCGCCTGCTGACCAACTGGGCCGAGATCGCGGGCCCGCAGCTGGCCCCCGTTACCCGTCCGGTCCGCATCAGCCACGCCCGCACGGGCTTTGGCGCCACGCTGACGCTGCTGACCACCGGCCCCATGGCGCCCATGGTCGAGATGCAGCTGCCCCGGCTGCGCGACCGCGTCAACGCCTGCTACGGCTACAACGCCGTCAGCCGCATCACCCTGACGCAGACCGCCGCAACTGGCTTTGCCGAAGGGCAGGCGGCCTTTTCCCATGCGCCCCGCCCGGACCGCGCGCCCGATCCCGCGATCGTGGCGCAGGCCCGGGGGGTGGGGCAGCAGTTTTCCGATCCGACCCTTGCCCAGGCCATGGCGCAACTGGCGATGAACGTCGCCAGCCGCCGGACCTGACATGACATGCACGACCTGAAAGGACTTTCCATGTTTCTGCGATTTGCCGCAACCGCCGTCGCGATGACCCTGGCCGCCCCCGCCTTTGCACAGGACGCCGCCGCGACCCCCGAAACCCTGCCCGACATCGCCCAGGGCGCCGAGGACGCGCCCCTGACGATCGTCGAATACGCCAGCTTCACCTGCGGGCATTGCGCGAATTTCCACGCCAACGTCTATCCGCAGCTCAAGGCGGAATACATCGACACCGGCAAGGTCCGCTTCGTCCAGCGCGACGTCTATTTCGACCAGCCGGGCCTGTGGGCCGGGATCCTGGCGCGCTGCGGCGGCGACGACAAGTTCTTCCCCGTGTCCGGGATGCTGTTCGACGAGCAGGAACAGTGGCTGGCCGGCGGTTCGGGCGACGAGATCGCGACGAACCTGCGCCGCATCGGCCTGAAGGCCGGGATGACCGAGGAACAGATGACCGCCTGCTGGGAGGATACCGCCAAGGTCGAACAGCTGATCGCCACGTTCCAGACGAACGCCACCGCCGACGAGGTCGAGGCCACCCCGACCTTCATCATCGGCGGAGAGAAGGTGTCGAACCAGCCCTGGGACAGCATGAAGGAAATCATCGACACCAAGCTGGCCGAGGCCGCCCCGGCCCAGTGACGCATCGCCCCGCAGGGCCCCGCGCGGGCCCTGCACGCACGCGATTGATTTTCGTCCGGCATGGTCGCAGGATCGGCGGGCGCGGAATTGACGCGCAGCACGGGGACAGTGTGTCATGATTCAGGAATTCAAGACTTTCATCGCCCGCGGCAACGTCATCGACCTTGCCGTGGGCATCATCATCGGCGCGGCCTTCACGGGCATCGTCAATTCGCTGGTCGTCGACCTGATCAACCCGATCCTGGGGTTGATGACCGGCGGGATCGATTTCACCGACAAGTACGTCGTCCTGTCCGGCAACGTAGCCGACGGGGCCAGCCTGGCCGCCGCCCGCGATTCCGGGGCGGCGATCTTTGCCTATGGCGCCTTCGCGATGGCGGTGCTGAACTTCCTGATCGTGGCCTGGGCGGTGTTCCTGCTGGTCAAGGGCGTGAACCGCCTGCAGCGCGCCGCGATGCGCAAGGAGGAGGCCAAGGAGACCCCCCCGGCCGGCCCCACACAGGAAGAGCTGCTGGCGCAGATCCGCGACCTGCTGGCCGACCGCGCCAGCCCCGCCTGACGCCTACAGCCCCAGCACCGATGCCGGGGTGACGGCGTCCAGGCCCAGGGCCTCGCCCACCGGGGGTGAGGTCAGCTGGCCCTCGTGGACCGACAGCCCGGCGCGCAGATGCGCGTCATCGGTCAGCGCGCGGCGCCAGCCCTTGTCGGCCAGGGCCAGTAGATGCGGCATGGTCACGTTGCCAAGCGCCTGCGTGCTGGTGCGGGCCACCGCGCCCGGCATGTTCGCCACGCAGTAATGCACGATCCCGTCGACGTCATAGATGGGGTCCTGGTGCGTGGTGGCGCGCGACGTCTCGAAGCAACCGCCCTGATCGATCGCCACGTCGACCAGAACCGCACCCTGCGGCATGGTTGACAGCTGGTTGCGGCTGATCAGCTTGGGCGCGGCGGCGCCGGGGATCAGGACCGCGCCGATCACCATGTCGGCCGTGCGGATCGCCTCGGCCGTGGCCGCGGCGCTGGCGAACTGGGTGGTCAGGCGGCCCATGAAGATGTCGTCCAGATAGGACAGGCGCGGCACCGACCGGTCCATGACCGTCACGTTGGCCCCCATGCCGACCGCCACGCGCGCCGCCGCGGTGCCCACCACGCCGCCGCCGATCACCACGACATTCGCAGGCCGCACGCCGGGCACGCCGCCCATCAGCATGCCGCTGCCGCCATTGGCCTTTTGCAGCGCCCATGCGCCGACCTGCGGGGCCAGGCGACCGGCGACCTCGGACATCGGGGCCAGCAGGGGCAGGCCGCCGCGTGCGTCGGTGACCGTCTCATAGGCGATGGCGGTCACGCCGCTGTCCAGCAGGTCGCGGGTCTGGTCCGGGTCGGGCGCCAGGTGCAGATAGGTGAACAGGATCTGGCCGCGGGCCAGCATCTTGCGTTCGGCGGCCTGCGGCTCCTTGACCTTGATGATCAGTTCGGCATCGGCGAACACCGTCGCCGCGTCGGGGGCGATCGTGGCGCCGGCATCGACGTAGTCCTGGTCCGCGAATCCCGCGCCCAGGCCCGCGCCGGACTGGACCAGCACGTCGTGGCCGCGCAGCACGGCCTCGGCGGCGGCGGCGGGGGTCAGGCCGACGCGAAATTCCTGCGGCTTGATTTCGGTGGGGCATCCGATCTTCATGGTCTCTCCTCCCAGAGCTGTGGTCCGATGATGCCCCGTCCGGCCCGCAAGGTGCTGCGAACATTCCTCCCATAGGCGGATGATCAACGAAGAAACCGCTGGCATCGGGACCGGTCTTCGAAGACTCTGCCGGCATGGCCGATCTTGACGCAATAGACCGACGAATCCTGTCCCTGCTTCAGACCGAGGGACGAATCAGCAATGCCGAGCTGGCGCTGCGGGTGCATCTGTCTCCGTCCGCCTGCCACAGGCGCGTGCAGCGTCTTGAGGAGGCTGGCGTCATCTCGGGCTATGTCGCGCTTCTGGATGCGCGCGCCCTGCGCCGCCAGACGACGGTCTTCGTCGAGATCACCCTGTCGGGTCAGGCGGACGAGGTCCTGGACGCCTTCGAACGCGGCGTGCGCACCATCCCGGACGTGCTGGAATGCCACCTCATGGCAGGCACGGCCGACTATCTGCTGAAGATCGTGGTCGAGGATACGGACGACTTCGCCCGCATCCACCGTCAGCACCTGTCGCGCCTGCCGGGAGTTGCCCAGATGCATTCCAGCTTTGCCCTGCGCACGGTGTTCCGGACCACCGCGATTCCCGTCTGATCGGCGGTCAGGGAACCCTGCGGGCCCGGATGCGCGTTATGCCGCCAGACAGACAACAGGAGACGCACGATGCTGAAGACTCCGTTCAAGGCCCTGCTGGTCGGCGGCCAGATCGCCGCAGCCAGCCTGATGGCCACGACCGCGATCGCACAGACCACCGTGATCGAGACCCCCGAATCGACCGTCATCGTCCCTGATGACGCGCTGGAGGAATCGCCGTCCGGCGGCTTCGTCTCGGAAAGCGATTATCCGCGGCTGGAAAGCCTGGAGAATTATGAGGCCATCGCCGACACCCTGTCCGACCAGGGCTATTCCGACATCTACATCCAGCGCGAGGGACCCATCCTGACGGTGACCGCACAGCGCGCCGGCGTGCCGACCGAACTGGTGTACAGCACCGCCAACGGGCGGCTGGTCTCGGTGAACGGGGTAGAGACGCGTGCCGACCCCGAGACATCCTCGGCAGGCGATGATTCCGGCGTGGCGCCCGTCGGTACGGCAGGCGCCGTGGACGGCGGCGCGACCGATGACGGATCGACCGAAGATGGCGCCACGGATGACGGTGCCGGTGATGACGGCATGGATGGCGGGACCGGTGATGACGGTGCCGCGGATGGCGGTTCGGACGATGGCGCCGATGACGGCGCATCCGACGGCGGCGCGTCTGATGGCGGCACGGACGGTGGATCCGACGGCGGTGATTCGGATGGCGGTTCGGACGGTGGTTCCGACGGCGGATCGGACAGCGGTTCCGATGGTGGATCAGACGGCGGTTCGGATGGCGGTTCGGACAGCAACGGCTGATCGCGTCCCGGATTGACGCAGCACGAAAGAAAACCCCCGCGGCATGGCGCCGCGGGGGTTTTCAAATGACACAAGATCGCGTCGTCTTACAGCGCGCCTTCGCGCTGTGCCTTTTTACGGGCCAGCTTGCGGGCGCGGCGAACGGCCTCGGCCTTTTCACGGGCTTTCTTGACCGACGGCTTCTCGAAATGCTGCTTGAGCTTCATTTCGCGGAAGACACCTTCGCGCTGAAGTTTCTTCTTCAGAGCACGGAGCGCCTGTTCGACGTTGTTGTCGCGAACATTGACCTGCATGTGGTTGTCACCACCTTCCTAGGTTAGAGTTGATAGATTGCAGGAAGCGTCCCCCTAACAGGGGCGGGCGCAAATGTCCAGACGAGGTATGCATGACCAACACCGACCGAGACGCGCTGCTGGATGCCGCATTGGTCCATGTCCCCTTCGAGGGGATGAACGAGCGGGCGCTGGCCGCCGGTGCGCGCGACATCGGCATGGATGCGGCCCTGATCCGGGTGCATTTCCCGCAGGGCGGCGCCGGACTGGCCGCCGCCTATCACCGCCGTGCCGACCGGGCGCTGCGCGAGGCCTTGGCCGCCACCCCGCCGGAGGGGCGGTTCCGCGACCGCGTGGCCCAGGCCCTGTGGCAGCGGCTAGAGCTGTCGGACCCCGAACTGGTCCGCGCCGGGGCCGCGACGCTGGCATTGCCGCAGAGTGCCGCCTTGGCCGCGCGGCTGGTCTGGGAGACCTCGGACGTGATCTGGACCGCCCTGGGCGATCGGTCGCAGGACGTGAACTGGTATTCGAAACGCGCGACGCTGACGGCGGTGATCTCGGCTACGGTGCTGTTCTGGCTGGGCGACGAGTCCGAGGGCCGCGCCGACACCCGCGCCTTCATCGAACGCCGCATCGACCGGCGTGATGTCGGTCGAGACCGTCAAGGCGCGCCTGCGCAGCCTGCCCGGCGCATCCAGACTGGCCGATGCCGCCCTGGGCTGGATCCGTGCGCCCCGCGACCGGGCACTGCCCGGCAAGACCCGATAAGGACGACCCCATGTTCCCCGACCAGATGACCGCCATCGAGATCGCAGGCCCCGGCGCCGCCGATCAGCTGCGCGCCACGACCCGGCCCGTGCCGGTGCCCTGCCATGACCAGATCCTGATCAAGATCGCCTATGCCGGCGTGAACCGTCCCGACGTGCTGCAGCGATCGGGCAGCTATGCCCCGCCGCCGGGCGCGTCCGACCTGCCCGGGCTGGAGGCCTCGGGCGAGATCGTGGGCCTTGGCGCGGGTGTCACGCGCTGGCGGAAGGGCGAACAGGTCTGCGCCCTGCTGCCCGGCGGCGGATATGCGGAATACGCGGTGTGCCACGCCGATCACGCGCTGCGCATCCCCAAGGGACTGTCGCTGCGCGACGGGGCATGCCTGCCCGAAACCGCCTTCACCGTCTGGTCGAACGTCGTCCAGCGCGGCGGACTGACCGGGGGCGACCGCTTTCTGGTCCATGGCGGAACCTCCGGCATCGGCATGATGGCCATCCAGATCGCCCACGCCCTGGGCGCGCGCGTCTTTGCCACCGCGGGCAGCGACGACAAATGCGCGGCCATCACCGCGCTTGGCGCCACCGCCATCAACTATCGCAGCCAGGATTTCACCAAGGTGCTGGCCGAGGCGGGTGGTGCGGACCTGATCCTGGACATGGTCGGGGGCAGCTACATCCCCCGCAACATCAAGACGCTGGCCCAGGACGGGCGGCTGGTGATGATCGCCTTTCTGGAAGGCCCCAAGGTCGAGCTGAACTTTGCCCAGATCATGGTGAACCGCCTGACGATCACCGGGTCCACCCTGCGCCCGCAATCCGACGTCGCCAAGGCCGAGATCGCCGACCAGATCCGCAAGCGGCTGTGGCCGATGATCGCCGCCGGGTCGGTCGCCGTCACCATCGACAGCGAGTTCGCGCTGGCCGACGCGGCCGACGCCCATCGCCGGATGGAAAGCAGCGACCATATCGGCAAGATCGTCCTGAAGGTCGCAGGCTAGCGCACGGCCTCGATCAGCAGGCGGGGCGCGTCGCAGTCGCGGCGCGCGTCGGGCGCACAGGTCCGGGGTTCCAGGTCGCGGGTCAGGCAGATCCGCACCTCGGTCAGGGCGCCGTTGCGGCAGGCGATGGTGACGCCGTCCGGCATCCAGATCGGGGTTGGCCTCCAGGAAGGCCTCCTCGATCACCGCGGGCGGGGCCGCGACGTCGCGGGCCAGATCATCCAGCACCGACGGGATGACGATGGTTCCTGCCGCCTGCCGGGTCGCGTCGTAATAGCCCGCGGCAGACAGCCCGCTGCAGCGGCCGTGCTTTTTCCACTGATACCACGCAAGCCCGCCGGACCCCATCACGTCGGCCATCGCGGCGCTTTCGCGGCGCGACGGGTCGCGTTCGGGCGTCGTGCAGTCCTGCGGCCAGCCGCGTTCGTATTGCGGCCACAGTCCGTGGACCGAAAAGTCGCGTGCCGTGCCGTCGCGGCATTCGGGGGCGTCGCGGTCGTCGCCCGTCGTGCTGCACCAGGTCGGCTGCCAGGACAGCGCCAGCACGTAATAATCGAACCGCCCCGCGACGTCGCGGGCGGCAAGGGGCAGGGGGGTCAGCAGGACCGCGAGGGTCAGGAACAGGATGCGCATCCTGCGACAATAGCGACGCCCGCGCCGGCATGCACCGGCAAACGTGCGAATCCTCTTTTCCCCGGCCTCCGGAATCGGTATATGACCTGCCAATTCCCCCCGAAAACGAGGAATGGCGCAAGCCGAAGCCGTTTTTCCGGCCCTCGCCCCCATGTTCGGGACCAAGAGACACGCGAAGGAGACTGACATGAGCAAGCCGCTGATGGCCAAGGCCACCGCCGTCTGGCTGGTCGACAACACGACGCTCAGCTTCAAGCAGATCGGCGATTTCTGCGGTCTGCACGAGCTTGAGGTCCAGGGCATCGCCGATGGCGACGTAGCCGCGGGCGTCAAGGGCTATGACCCCGTCGCCTCGAACCAGCTGGACCCCGAAGAGATCAAGCGCGCCGAGGCGAGCCCGATCTATCGCATGCGCCTGAAGCACAACCCCGCCGCCGACGGCGAGGAAAAGCGCCGCGGGCCGCGCTATACGCCCCTGTCCAAGCGGCAGGACCGTCCCGCGGCGATCCTGTGGCTGGTCAAGTTCCACCCGGAACTGGCCGATGCGCAGATCGCCAAGCTGGTCGGCACGACCAAGCCCACGATCGCGTCGATCCGCGAGCGGACGCACTGGAACAGCCAGAACATCCAGCCGATCGACCCGGTCGCCCTGGGCCTGTGCCGGCAGACCGAACTGGACGCGGCCGTCCAGAAGGCCGCCAAGAAGAAGGCCGCCGAAGGCGGCGTGATGACCGACGACGAGCGTCGCAAGCTGGTCAGCACCGAGACCTCGCTGTCCATGTCCGAGGAGCCGCGCCTGCCCAGCTCGATCGCCGGGTTGGAGAACTTCAGCCTGTCGCGCGACGAGGACAAGCCCGAGCGGGAGCTGGACAAGGACACGTTCTTCAACCTGCCCGACACGCATGACGAGGATGACGACGAGGACGATCACGGCAAGTCGCGCCGCTGATTGGCACCGCAGATGATGAAAAAGGCCGGGCAATCGCCCGGCCTTTTGTCTTGGGATGGACACGCAGCTGCCCGCCCGCCCGCAACAACGATCGCATGAAAAAGGCCGCGCCGGGTTTCCCCGACACGGCCCTTTCTGCAAACGCCTGAGTGTCAGGCGCGGCCGCGCACCGCACGAGCGATGGCGATCAGGATACATGCACCCACGAAGCCTGCCAGCAGATAGGCGAAGCTGAAGCTTGCGCCGGCCGCATACAGGCCCAGAAGCGAGCCGAAGATGAAGTTGAACAGCACCGCGCCCACGATGCCCAGGATGATGTTCATCAGGAGGCCCATGTTGGACTTCATGAACTTTTCAGCAAGCCAACCGGCAATGCCCCCGACGATGATAGCTGCAAGCCAGCCCATGCCATTCTCCTTGATTGTCCCGGCCGACCCTGACGGTCGGCGCCTTCTGTGAGCGCAACGTGGCCTCCGGCCCCCGGTTCCAAGACGTCTTCGAAAATGTCAGACCGAGAGGCAGATATACTTCATCTCCAGATAGTCCTCCAATCCGTGATGGCTGCCCTCGCGGCCCAGGCCGGACTGCTTGACGCCACCGAAGGGTGCCACCTCGGTCGAGATGATGCCGGTGTTCACGCCGACGATGCCGTATTCCAGCGATTCCTGGACGCGGGTGACGCGGCCGATGTCGCGGGCATAGAAATAGGCGGCCAGACCGAAGATGGTGTCGTTGGCGGCAGCCACCGCCTGATCCTCGGTGTCGAAGCGGAACAGCGGCGCCAGCGGGCCGAAGGTCTCCTCGGTCGCGACCTTCATGTCGCGGGTGACGCCGGTGACGATGGTCGGCTCGAAGAACAGGCCGTCCTTGCGCTTGCCGCCGGTCAGGACCTGGCCTCCGCCCTGGGTGATGTCACGGATATGCTCCTCGACCTTGTCGACGGCCTTCTGGTTGATCAGCGGGCCGGTGGTGGTCCCCTCGGTCAGCCCGTCGCCCACGTGCAGCTTCTCGACCGCGGGCCTTCAGCTTGTCGGCAAAGGCGTCATAGACCCCGGCCTGGACATAGATGCGGTTGGCACAAACGCAGGTCTGGCCATTGTTGCGGAACTTGGACGCCATGGCGCCCTCGACCGCGGCATCCAGATCGGCATCGTCGAAGACGATGAAGGGCGCATTGCCGCCCAGCTCCATGCTGCATTTCATCACCTGGTCGGCGGCTTGGCGCAGCAGCACCCGGCCCACCTCGGTCGAACCGGTGAAGGTCAGCTTGCGCACCAGGTGGTTCTCGCAGAACTCCTTGCCGATGTCGCTGGCGCTGGTCGAGGGGATCACCGACAGGATGCCCTTGGGCAGGCCCGCGCGTTCGCCCAGGACCGCCATGGCCAGGGCCGAGAGCGGCGTCTCGGTCGCCGGGCGCGCGACGAAGCCGCAGCCCACGGCCAGCGCAGGTCCCGCCTTGCGCGCGATCATCGCGTTCGGAAAGTTCCAGGGCGTGATCGAGCCGACGACCCCGATGGGCTGGCGGATGACGCTGATGCGCTTGTCGGCCTGGTGGCCGGGGATGGTCTCGCCATAGACGCGCTTGGCCTCCTCTCCGAACCATTCGATGAAGCTGGCGCCATAGGCGATCTCGCCCTTGGCCTCGGCCAGGGGCTTGCCCTGTTCGGCGGTCAGGATGGTGCCCAGGTCGTCCTGGTTGGCCATCATCAGGTCGAACCACTTGCGCATGACCTGGGCGCGGTCCTTGGCCGTGCGCGCGGCCCAGTCCTTCATCGCCGCCGCGGCGGCGTCGATGGCGCGGGCGGTCTCGGCCCGGCCCAGATCGGCCACATGGGCGATGACGTCGCCGCGGGCGGGGTTGGTGACCTCGAACGTGGCGCCGTCATCGGCGTCGACCCATTCGCCGCCCACGAACGCACGGGTTTCCAACAGCGAGGGGTCGCGAAGAAGGCTTTTCAGATCGGTCGGCTTGGTCATGGCGTCCTCGGGGTGCATTTCGGTTGCGGCATGTGAACATGTCCGGCGCGGCAAAGTCAAAGCCGCCGCAGGGCCGGTCGGTGCCGACGATGACGGAAACGTGAAGCGGGCTTCGCAACCGGGGGCGGGGTTCGGCGTTCGGCCTACAATCGCTAAGCTGTCCCTCTTGGCGATCTCTCGGGGGCGGTGCGCTGGTCGCGCCGCCCTTTTCCTATCCGAACCGCCGTTGCCAGCTGGGTTGCAGGTCACCCGGCCGCGGCGCGGCGCTGTGCACGCCATGCGCCACGGCACGCGCCAGCACGCAGGCCGCCGCATGGCCCAGAACGAACGCATCGCCGACAGGGTCCGCCAAGGGCCGTGCGCCCGTGGACACCGCAAAGACCAGATCGCCGTCTAGCGGCGTGTGGCTGGGCACCAGGGCGCGGGCCAGGCCGTCATGCGCGGCGGTCGCCATGCGCTGAAGCCCGGCCTTGTCCAGTACGGCATCGGTCGCGATGATGGCGATGGTCGTGGCCTCGCCAAGGCGCTTGGCCGGGGCGGGTTCATGGGCGGCGGGAAAGCGCGCGGGCAGGCCCAGGCCGCCGAACTCGGCCTCCAGCTCCCACGGGGCTGCCCAGAAATGGCGGCTGTCGCCCACGGTCGCCTGCCCAAGCGCGTTCACAACGACCAGCGCGCCGACGGTGGCGCCACCCTGCAGCACGGCAGATGCAGACCCGACCCCGCCCTTCAGCGTGCCGGTCAGCGCACCGGTGCCCGCGCCCACCGATCCCATCGCGCAATCCACCCCCGCCGCGGTCCAAGCCGCGGCGCCAAGCGCGGGATAGGGATTGGCGTCCCATCCCTTGTCGCCGCCGTTCAACAGGTCGAACACGATCGCGCCCGGCACGATCGGCACCCGCGCGGGGCCCACGGCAAAGCCGCGCCCCGCCCGGTGCAGCGCCGCCATCACCCCGTCGCAGGCCGCAAGGCCGAAGGCCGACCCGCCTGCCAGCACCAGCGCATCGACCCCGCCCACCAGCTTGTCGGGCGCCAGCAGGTCGGTTTCCCGCGTCCCGGGCGCGCCGCCCATCACGTGGACACTGGCCGCAAAGGGCGCATCGGCGGTCAGCACGGTGACACCGGATCGCAGGGCGTCGTCCTGGGCGTGGCCCACGCGCAGCCCGGCCACGTCGGTGATCCGGTTGCGCGGGCCGGGGATCATGCCCGCGCCCTGAGCGCCGCGTCGCGCGTCTGGGTCAGGGTCGCGCCGGGGGTCAGCGCCTCGGGGTCCAGCCGCAATTCGATCACGGACAGGCGGCCCGACAGGCGGGCGCGTTCAAAGGCGGGGGCGAAATCCTCGTCCCGCTCGACCAGCTCGCCATGGCCACCATAGGCGCGGACCAGGTCGGGCAGGTCGGGATTGAACAGGTCGGTGCCCGACACGCGCCCCGGATAGTGGCGCTCCTGATGCATCCGGATCGTGCCATAGCGGCCGTTGTTGGCCACGATGACGATGGGCGTCGCGCCGTACTGGGCAGCGGTCGACAGCTCGTTCACGGTCATCTGCAGGCAGCCGTCCCCCGCCAGGCAGACGACGGTCCGGTCGGGATGGGTCAGGCTGGCGGCGATGGCCGCGGGCAGGCCGTATCCCATCGACCCCGATGTGGGCGCCAGCTGCGTGCCATGGCAGCGCCAGCGGTAATAGCGGTGCAGGAAGCTGGCATAGTTCCCCGCGCCGTTGGTGACGATCGCGTTGGCCGGCAGGTTCTGCGCCAGCCAGCCCACCACCTGTTCCAGCCGCAGCGCGCCGGGCGTGGGGCGCGGGGTCTGCCAGTCGTCATAGGACGCGCGCAGCCGGGCCCGCCAATCGGACCAGCGCGTCGTGGGGGCGGGCAGGTCGGCCAGCGCGGCCACCACGCGGCGCGGATCGGCGACCAGGCCCGGATCGGCCCGCCACAGCGTGCCCAGTTGATCGGGGTCGGGATGAACCATGATCACGCGGGCATGGGGACGCACCGGGTCCATCGCTCTGTAGCCCCCGGTCAGCGTGTCCCCCAGGCGCGAGCCAAGCGACAGGATCACATCCGCCTCGCGCAGCGCCGCGGCCAGCGCGGGGTTCATGCCGACACCCAGGTCGCCCACGTAATGGGGCAGGCGGTTGTCCATGCGGTCCTGGCGGCGGAAGGGCACGGCCACCGGCAGATCCCACGCCGCGGCAAGGCGGGCCAGGTCCTCGGCCGCGTCCTGCGACCACTGGCTGCCGCCGGCGACGACAAGCGGACGCCGTGCCGTCGCCAGGGCGTCGGCCACGGCCTGCACCGATTGTGGCGCAACGTGGGACAGCGGGGCCGGGGCGGGGGGCAGGTCGGGAATGTCGGCCTGGCCGGAAAGCATGTCCTCTGGCAGGGCCAGGACCACGGGACCGGGTCGGCCCGACATCGCCACGTGAAAGGCGCGGGCCACGTATTCCGCGATCCGGTCGGTCGCGTCGATCTGGGCCACCCATTTCGCCAAGGGGGCGAACATGGCGCGGTAATCGACCTCCTGGAAGGCCTCGCGGTCCTGGTCGCCGCGCGCGATCTGGCCCACGAACAGGATCATGGGGGTGCTGTCCTGGCGGGCGACATGCACGCCGGCGCTGGCGTTCGTGGCCCCCGGTCCGCGGGTGACGAAGGCCACGCCGGGCCTGCCGGTCAGCTTGCCGGTGGCCTCGGCCATCATGGCCGCGCCGCCTTCGTGGCGGCAGACGATGTTGCGGATGCCGCTGTCGACCAGCCCGTCCAGCGCCGCCAGGAAGCTTTCGCCCGGAACCGAGAACACCCGCGTGACGCCGTTGGCGCGCAGCGCCTGCACCAAGATCTGACCGCCATGCCGCATCGGCTACCCTTCCGTGAATTCGATCTGGCGCACGCGGACATGGCGCAACGCTTCGACCATGAATGCCGTCATCAGGCCAAAGTGCAACAGCCCGTTGGCCGCCGCCAGCCCGCCCAGGATGCGCCAGTCCTGGGGCATCAGCACATCGCCATAGCCAAGCGTGGTGAAGGTGACCAAGGTGAAGTACATCGCCTCCTCGAAGGTGGCGAAGACGCCCATCTGGTGGAACGCCACCGCCCACAACCAGACCGACGCCGTGACCATCGCCAGCACCGCCAGGCTGGTCGCGACGATCACCAAAGCCAGCTTGGGCCGATGGGGCGCACGGGCCAGCCAGCGGGCGTTGCGTGAGAACGCCGTCTCCAGCGCCCAGATGGCCAGGGCGGCCATCAGCACGCTGATCACCATCAGCACCGATCCGAACGCGATCTGACCCAGCATGTCCCCCCTGCGACAGACCTAGCGCAGCGCACGGCCATCGCGCAACGCATGCCTTTACAGATGCACCCGCCGCGCCTATCTGACCTGCCATGGCCAAGGATGACGACAGCAAGAACTACAAGGTGATCGCCGAGAACCGGCGGGCCCGGTACGACTATGCCATCGAGAGCGATCTCGAGGTGGGGATCATGCTGACCGGATCCGAGGTCAAGTCCCTGCGCGTGGGCCAGTCGAACATCGCCGAAAGCTATGCCTCGGTGGAGGGCGGAGAGCTGTGGCTGATCAACGGCTATATCGCGGCCCTGTCGCGGGCCGGCGTCTTCGGCCACGAGGAGCGGCGCCGCCGCAAGCTGCTGGTGAAATCGCGCGAGCTGGCCCGCCTGTGGCAGGCCACCGCGCGCGAGGGGATGACGCTGGTTCCGCTGGTGATGTATTTCAACCACCGCGGCATCGTGAAGCTGAAGATCGCCGTGGCCAAGGGCAAGAAGAACCACGACAAGCGCGAAACCAGCGCCGCCCGCGACTGGAATCGTCAAAAGGCGCGCCTGCTGAAGCAGGGATAGGCCATTGCAGCCCTGGCCCCCGGCCTGTAGATCGGGGCGGCACAAGCCAAGGGGGACGGCGATGGACGATCCGAAGACACTGGTCTCGACCGACTGGCTGGCGGCGCATCTGTCCGATCCCGACCTGCGCATCATCGACGCCAGCTGGCACATGCCCGCCACGGGCCGCGACGCGCGGGCCGAATACGACGCGGGCCACATCCCTGCCGCGCGCTTCTTCGACATCGACGCGATCAGCGACAAGCGGTCCGCCCTGCCGCACATGGCCCCCCCGCCCGAGATGTTCATCAGCCGCCTGCGCGCGATGGGCGTGGGCGACGGGCATCAGGTGGTCATCTATGACAATTCCGACGTGCGCAGCGCCTTTCGCGTCTGGTGGGACCTTCCGCCTGATGGGCAAGACCGACGTGGCCGTGCTGGACGGCGGCCTGCCGAAATGGCGCGCCGAGGGTCGCCCGCTGGAGGACATGCCCCCCGTCATGCGCGACCGCCACATCACCGTCCAGCGCCAGGCGGGCCTGGTGCGCGACGTGACCCAGGTGGCCGCGGCCAGCAAGCTGGGCGACCCGCAGATCGTCGATGCGCGCAGCCCCGAACGCTTTCGCGGCGATCAGCCCGAACCCCGCGCGGGCCTGCGCGCGGGCCATATCCCGGGCTCGCGCAACCTGCCCTTCGGTCGCCTGTTCAACGCCGACGGCACGATGATCGCGCCCGACGCGATCCGCGCGGCCTTTGCTGAGGCGGGCATCGACCTGTCAAAGCCGGTCATCACCACCTGCGGCAGCGGCGTGACGGCGGCGGTGCTGTCCTTCGCGCTGGAGCGGGCGGGCCATCGCGACCATTCGCTTTACGACGGCAGCTGGACCGAATGGGGCAGCTTCGCCGACCTGAACATCGCAACCGGAGACGCCTGATGCTGACCGACCTGAAAGCCCAAAGCCCCGACAAGATCCTGATGTTGATCGAGGAGTTCAAGGCCGACACCCGACAGGGCAAGATCGACCTGGGCGTGGGCGTCTACAAGGACCCGCAGGGCGTCACCCCGGTCATGCGTGCGGTCAAGGCCGCCGAACAGCGCATCTGGGAGACGCAGACAACCAAGGCCTATACCGGACTGGCGGGCGAGGCCAACTATCGCAACGCGCTGGCCACGATGGTGCTGGGCGATCTGCCTGCCGACCGTCTGGCCTCGGTCGCCTCCGTCGGTGGCACGGGGGCCATCCGTCAGGCGCTGGAACTGGCGCGGCTGGCCAATCCGGGTGTGCGCGTGTTCGTGTCGAACCCGACATGGCCGAACCACCTGTCGATCATGGCCTTCATGGGCCTGCCCTATACCGAATACCGCTATTTCGACGCGGAAACCCGCGGCGTCGATTTCGAGGGTATGAAGGCCGACATCGCGCAGGCGGGGAAGGGCGACGTCGTCCTGCTGCACGGCTGCTGCCACAACCCGACCGGGGCGAACCTGACCCTGGAGCAATGGTCCGAGGTCGTGGCGATCCTGCAGAAATCGGGCGCGATCCCGCTGATCGACCTGGCCTATCAGGGCTTTGGCGACGGGCTGGACGCGGATGCCGAGGCCACGCGTCTGGTCGCCCGCAGCCTGCCCGAGGTGCTGATCGCGGCGTCGTGTTCCAAGAACTTCGGCATCTACCGGGAACGCACCGGCATCCTGATCGCGCTGGCCGACACCACCAAGGGCCGCGATCTGGCGCAGGGGTCGATGGCCTTCCTGAACCGCCAGAACTTCTCGTTCCCGCCGGATCATGGCGCGCGTATCGTCAGCACCATCCTGATGGACGACGCGCTGCGCGCCGATTGGGCGGCGGAACTGGAGGAGGTCCGCAACACCATGCTGGGCCTGCGCGACCAGCTGGCGGCCGAACTGCGCGATCTGTCGGGCAGCGACCGGTTCGACTTTATCCGCCATCACCGCGGCATGTTCTCGCGCCTTGGCGCGACGCCCGAACAGGTGCAGCGCCTGAAGACCGATGCGGCCATCTACATGGTGGGCGATTCGCGCCTGAACATCGCGGGTCTGAACCGCGACACGGTGCCGGTCCTGGCCCGCGCCATCATCGACGCCGGCATCTGATCCGGGCAGACTGGCGCGTCAGCGACGCGCCAGTGCCTGCTCGATGTAGTCGCGCAGGTCCTCGACCTCGTTGCGGCTGTCGCGCAGGCCGTCCATCGCATCGCGCAGTTCGGCCTGCGTGCCCGCCAGGCGGGTGGTCAGCGCCGCCTCGCGTTCGGCCAGGGCGGCCACGGCCTCGTCGCGCTCCTCCTCGACCTCGTGCAGCTGCTGGGCCATGCGGTCCAGCTCGGACATGTCGGCACGGGCAGGGCGGGCGACGCGATGGACCAGCCAACTGGCGATCCAGCCCAGCACGAATGCCCCGAATAGGATCAGGGCGGTCACGGCTATGAATTCGGATCTGTTCATTCGTCTGTCGCTTCGTCTTGCGCGCCTGCCTGCTCTGCGACGCTGTCGGGACGCGGGCCGGGGCGGGGGGTGTCGTCATCGGGCGTCAGCACGGGCACCCTAAGGTTTTCCTCGCGTTCGTCCAGCGTCTGGAACTGTTCCGCGACGCCCACGGTCATCGGCACCATCCCGGACGCGGCACGGCTGTGGGGCAGTTGCGGGCCCTGCATCTGCGCCGCCCGGTCGGGCAGCTGCGGCCCCTGCATCGGCGGCAGGCGCGGGCCTTGGGTCAGATCCTCGGCGGGGTCCGGGTCGACCTCGGCGCCGGTGACGCCGGCGATGGTGACCGGGGCGGGGATGGTGTCGGCATCCAGGGGGTGCGGCGACAGCAGGCGGAACTCGATCCGGCGGTTGATCTCGCGGCCTTCCTCGGTCTGGTTGGTGGCGACGGGGCGGCTTTCGCCGTAGCCGCGGGCCGACAGGTTCGCCACGCTGATCCCGGCATCGGCCATCGCCGAGACGATCGCCTGCGCGCGCGACCGCGACAGTTCGGCGTTGAACGCCTCCGAACCCTGAGAGTCGGTATGGCCACCGGCCTCGATCTGAAAATCGCTGCAATCGGCCATGGCGCGGACGAACCGCTCCATCGTCGGCCCCGGATCGCCGGCGATCGACGAGCGGCTGGGTTCAAAGCCGATCTCGCTCTCGGACATGATGATGTTCAGGCGCGCGACGCATTCCTCTCCGTCGGGCAGGCCCAGGGCCTCGTCCATGCGGCGGTCATAGCTGATCGCCAGGCGATAGCGCGCGCCCGGGCCAAGCCGTTCCGACAGCAGCGCCGCGGCCCGGTCGCTGGCACGTGGATCGCCTGACACGCCCGTCAACTCGATCATGTCGGGGGTCACGCGAACCTGGCCCGCGTGCAGCGCGCCCATCGCCTCCAGCCCCGCGATCACGCGGACGGTCCAGCCGCCGGGAACCGACGGATCGGTCCGCAGGCCGCTTTGCGCCACGTCAAAGCGTGACCGCGCAAAGCTGTCCACGGCCTGCTGCATCTGCGCATCCGCGATGCGTCCGCGCATCGACAGGCTGCCCGAGGGCGGCAACGTGGCCTGGAATTCGATGGGTGCGGCCTGGGCCGGCGCCTGTTCGTGCTGGGCCTGCAGCCGATAGGTCGGGGGCAACGCCTGTTCCAGGCGGCCGGCGACCTGGTCGAACCGCTGGCGCGTCACCGATGCAGGCACCACAAGCGCCACGTCCGCATCCGACAGCGTCACCTGGCCCTGGCCCAGCTGCCCCACGGCGGCGATGGCGGCGGCGGCAGCCTCGGCCCAGTCGTCGGACGGGGCGCCCAGGCCCAGGGTGCAGGTTGGCACCCTGGGCATGCCGGCATCGCGGGCCGCCTGCACGATCCGGTCGCGGCCCGCATCGTCGCTGGCCGCGCAGGCGTCGAAGTGGCCGCCGTCGTCATCCATCACGAACCGCAGCGTGAAGGGCGCGATCACCGGACGCGGCGCGGTGATCTGCAGGTCCAGCGCGACCTGCGGCGGCGCGGCCCGGCGCAGCGCCTGTTCCAGCCGGCCCTGATCCTCGCGGTCGGCGGCCAGCGCCGCCACCTGCACCTGTCCCGGCGCGATCGAGATCTTGGCCTGCGCGGTCATCTGGGCGGCCTGCAGCCCGAAGCGCAGCGCCTCGGTCCAGCCGTCGGGGACGGGGTGGTCCGCGGCCTCCAGCAGGTCGGTCACCTGCTGGCCCGCCGGGCGCAGTCCACGCAGGATCGCGTCGCGGTCGGTGGCGGCAGGAACCAGCCCGATCAGCGACAGGCCCTGTTCGCCCTTCAGCAGCTCGACCTTGAAATCGGGGGGCGTCATCGCCTCGACCGAGGCGACGGTCATCTCGTCCAGGATGCGCGTGGCGTCGACGGCGGTGCCGGCCTGGGTCACCGCACGGAACCGCTCGACCTCGGACGGGGCGGTGCCGGTCAGGCGGACGCGCAGCCCGTCGGTCGCCACCTGCGCCCAGTCATGGCCCGCGGCCTGCAGCGCCTGCGTGACGTCGCGCGCGGCGCGATCCTCGACGAAGGTCGCTGCGGCCTCGGCCCCCATCCAGGACAATCCGCCCGCGCCGGCCAACACGATGATGGTGGCCAGGGATGTCGAAAGGCGGCGGCGTCGGGCCATCGGAAAAACCTTGTGCTGTTGCAAGCGTGCAACGTCTAGCGACGGGGGGGCGGTGGCGCAATCATGCCAGCCCCGCAATGGCAAGAAACAGCGCAAGAATCAGCCCCGCATCGCGGTTCGACCGGAACAGACGCAGGCAGACAGCGCCCTGATCCGGCTGGAAATTCCGCAGCTGCCACGTCAGGTGCAGCCCCAGGGCCAGCACGCCGGCCCAACCCATCAACAGATTGCGACCCGTCAGCGCGACGGCCACGGCCAGAACCGCCACCGTCACCAGCGCGAAACCCGCCAGAATCGCGGGGCTGCGGTCGCCGAACAGCCGGGCGGTGGATTTCACCCCGATCAGTGCGTCGTCATCGGCATCCTGATGGGCATAGATGGTGTCATAGAAGATCGTCCAGGCGATCGCGCCCAGCCAGGCCACCACCGGCGCCGGATCGACCCGGCCCATATGCGCGGCGTAGGCCAGCATGACCCCCCAGTTGAAGGCAAAGCCCAGGAACAGCTGCGGCCACCAGGTGAAACGCTTGGCAAAGGGATAGATCGCCACCAGCGCCAGCGACGCGACCCCCATCCACACCGCCGCCCGGCCCAGCGTCAGCAGGATCACCAGTCCGACCAACCCCTGCGCCCCCAGCCACAGATAGGCGCCGCGCAGGCTGACCTGCCCCGAGGGCAGCGGCCGCGACCGGGTGCGCGCCACCTGCGCGTCGATGTCGCGGTCGGTGATGTCGTTCCAGGTGCAGCCCGCGCCGCGCATGACGAAGGCGCCGATGGCGCAGGCCAGCGCGATCCACAGATCGAAAAGCCGCGGCCCGTCCGCCATCATCGCAAGCCCGATCCCCCACCAGCAGGGCAGCAGCAGCAGCCATGTCCCGATGGGCCGGTCCGCCCGGCTGAGCCGCAGCCAGGGCCGCGTGCGCACCGGCGCAAAGCGGTCCACCCAGTTGTCCGGGGGCGCGTCAAAGACGGCGTCTGGCCTTTCTGTCCGGCTTTGCATAGCGTCGCGCCCATCATGGCTAAGATCAGACTGTTCATAGATCACCCGTTGGTTGCAGGACAACCCGTTCCCGTGGACGGCGCGCAGGCGCATTACCTGTCGGGCGTCATGCGCCTGCGGCAGGGCGACGCGGTGTCGGTCTTCAACGGGCGCGACGGCGAATGGCAGGCGACCCTGCTGGATGCCGGCAAGCGCGGCGGCAGCCTGTCGGTGGTCGCGCAGACCGCGATCCAGCAGGACCCGCCGGACCTGTGGCTGATCTTCGCGCCGATCAAGAAGGCCCGCACCGACTTCATCGTCGAGAAGGCGGCCGAGATGGGCGCGGCGCGCGTCATGCCCGTGCAGACCGACCACACCAATTCCGACCGCATCCGCCAGGATCGCCTGCAGGCGCACGCGATCGAGGCTGCGGAACAATGCGGCGGCACCTTCGTGCCACCGGTGGCCGACCTGGCCCCGCTGTCGCGCGTGCTGGACGGGTGGGACCCGGCGCGGCGCATCCTGTGGGCGGACGAATCCCGCGCCGGGCCGGCCGCGACGCTGGCGGGGCTGCCGCAGGGCCCCTGGGCCATCCTGATCGGCCCCGAAGGCGGGTTTTCCGCCACCGAACGCGCGCGGCTGGCGCGCCTGCCCTTCGTCACGCCGGTCAGCCTGGGGCCGCGAATCCTGCGCGCCGACACGGCGGCGGTGGCCGCGCTGGCACTGTGGCAATCGGCCTTGGGCGACTGGCGTTAACCGACAGGCAGACGAAGGGGTTCGATTTGCGTCCCTTCGTGACCTTTTTGCGACAGAAACACGCCAACCTGTTGCGAAAAGCGCATAGCGGGGTTGCCGGTTTTGCGGCTACCGTTCGCGGGCTGCCGAAACTATCTCCTGTTTATCCGAAATGTGCCCGCTGACCGGGCAAAGTGAAAACAGGTGAACTGATGTCGACGATCGAAACGAACCGCAGCGTGGCTGTCGGAGGCGTGGGCAACGTCGTGGCGCAAATCACGTCGCTGATCGCGTCCTGGCGGGAAACCCGCATGACGCGTCGCGAACTGGGCCGCCTGTCGGACCGCGAGCTGGACGATATCGGTCTGTGCCGCGGCGACATCGAGCGGGTTGCGCGCGGCTTCTAAGGCTTGCTGCCAGCATTGACGAACGAACCCCCGAAAGCGGAATGCTCGCGGGGGTTTTTTCATGTCAGGATGGTGGCGTGGGGTCAGCCCCGGATCATCACCAGCGTGGTCCAGTCGCCCATGTCGTCACGCCGGTCAGGGGCAAAGCCCACGGCCTGATACGCAGCGGTGACCTCATCCGCCTGGGTGGTCAGAATGCCCGACATCACGATGCGGCCGTCCTTGGCGACATGGCGCGCCATGTCGGGCGCCAGATCGATCAGCGGCTGCTTGAGGATGTTGGCCAGCACCAGGTCATAGGGTGCCGCACGTTCCAGCATCGGGTGGTCGAACCCCGCCGCCTCGACGCATTCCACGCGACCGTCCAGACCGTTGGCGATCACGTTGGCGGCGGCGGTGTCGACGGCAACCGGGTCGATGTCGCTGGCCAGGACCGTGACGTGCCACAGCCGGGCCGCGGCCATCGCCAAGACCGCCGTGCCGCAGCCGATATCGGCGATGCGCGTCGCCTTGAACCCGTCGGTGGCCAGGCGGTCCAGCGCCTCGAGGCAGCCCTTGGTGGTGTTGTGATGCCCGGTGCCGAAGGCCATCGCGGCCTCGATCCACAGCGCCTCGACACCTTCGGGGATCTGGTCGACATCGTGGCTGCCATGCACGAAGAACCGGCCCGCGCGGACGGGGGTCAGTTCGCGTTTGACATGGGCGACCCAATCGACATCGGGCAGTTCGGACACCGCAAACGGCTGCGCGCCATAGGCGGCCGCCAGGATCGCCAGCGCGATCTCGTCGGGGGCTTCGGTGAAATAGGCGCCCACCTCCCACCGTTCGCTGCCGTCCTCGATCTCGAAGACGCCGGTGCCGACGGGCTCGGGGGTCAGGTCCTCGCAGGCAAGCGCCAGGTCTTCGGCGGCTTCGCGGCCGGGCAGGTGGGTCAGCGCGGTATAGGTGGCCATCAGATCGGATCCGGGTTGGGAATGCTGGCCTGTACGCCGGTGCCCTTCAGGCCGCAATAACCGTCGGGGTTCTTTTCCAGATATTGCTGATGCGCCTCGTGCGCGGGCCAGAAGGGGCCGGCGGGGACAATCTGCGTGGTGATCTTGTCCATGCCCTGCACGGCCAGGCGATTGTCATAGTCGATCTTGGACGCCTCGGCCGCCGATTCCTGCAGGTCGGTGAAGGTCATGATCAGGCTGCGATACTGGTTGCCCACGTCGTTGCCCTGCCGGTCCCCCTGCGTGGGGTCGTGGTTTTCCCAGAACAGCTGCAGCAGATGATCATAGCTGATCAGCGAGCTGTCATAGATCACGCGCACGACCTCGGCATGGCCGGTGTCGCCGCGCTTGACCTGATCATAGGTGGGGTTCTGGACGTCGCCACCGGCAAAGCCGACCTCGGTCAGCCAGACGCCGTTCTGCTTCCAGAACAGCCGCTCCACCCCCCAATAGCAGCCCATGCCGAAGATCGCCTGGTCATAGCCGGCGGGCGGGGTGGCCCCCAGGGGGCGGTGAAAGATGGCGTGATCGGTCATCGGGGCCTCGTTGATGGATGATGGGGCAAACGCCTGCGGGCGTGCCGGGGTTCAACCGCGCGGGTGCGCGGCGCGATAGACGGCCATCAGCCGCGCGTCGTCCACCCCGGTATAGACCTGGGTGGTCGACAGGCTGGCATGGCCCAAAAGTTCCTGGATCGTGCGCAGATCGCCGCCCGCGGACAGAAGATGCGTGGCAAAGCTGTGGCGCAGGGCATGGGGCGTCGCGCTGGCCGGCAGGCCGATGGCCGCGCGGGCCTGGCGCATCGCGCCCTCGACCGCGCTGGCGGTCAGGCGGCCGCCGCGGATGCCGCGAAACAGCGGCGCGTCGGTGCGGTGCCCCCAGGGGCACAGGCGCAGATAGGCCGCGATCGCGTCGCGGGCCACCGGCAGGACCGGCACCTGCCGTTCGCGCCCGCCCTTGCCGCGGATGATCAGCCCTTCCGGAAAGGGCCAGTCCGCCCCCTCCAGCGCCAGCGCCTCGGAGATGCGCAGCCCCGACCCCCACAGCAGGGTCAGCACCGCCAGGTCGCGCGCGCCCACCCAGGGGGTCGCGTGATCGGCCACGCGGTCCAGCGTGTCTTGGGCCTGCAGGGGGGTCAGCGGCCGTGGCAGGCTGCGGCTGTATTTCGGGCTGCGGGTCGACAGGGCGGCGGAGAGGTCCAGCCCCTCGCGGTCCGAGATCCAGCGCAGGAACGACCGCACCCCGGACATGCGCCGCGCCAGCGACCGCGCGCCCAGACCCCGACCGCGTTCGGATGCCGCGAATGCGCGCATGTCGGCCTGGCGCAGGCGGGCCAGGGCCGCGGGGGGGACGGGTTCGCCCCAATGGGCCGCGATGAACTGCAGGAACGCGACCAGATCGGCGCGGTATGCGGTCACCGTATGGTCGGACCGGTCGCGGGCCGCGGCCTCGGTCTCCAGCCAGCGGTGCAGGGCGTCGGCCGTGGCCGGGGCCATCATTCGGGCAACCGGGCCAGCAGGGCCATGCGGAACACCTGGCCGAAGAACCGCAACAGGTCGGTGCCATGCGCGGGCATGAACCGCGTCGGATCGCTGCTGCCCATCAGCAGTACCGTGCGCGGCCGCGCCGGACCTAGGTCCAAGGGCAGCAACGCCTCGGACGCGATGGTGCGGCCATGCAGGGGGCGGGTCACCACCAGGGCCGCGCGCAACACGATGTCGTCGCCGCGCGGTGCCCGCCGCCCGGCGGTCAGGATGCGGTCGATGGTGCCGTGCGGGACCGCCACCGCATCGCGCGGCAGGTCCAGGGCGGGATCGTCCTCGACCACCAGGCGCAGTGTCTCGATGCGCAGCAAGGGGGCGATGTCGGTCTGCAGGGCGGCGATGAAGTCGGCCAGGTCGGCCGTCTCCAAGAGGCCCAGAACGGCACGGTGGATCACCGCCATGCCGGACTGGTTGTCATAGGCGGCGGCGATCACGCTTTCATGCGTGGATTCCAGACGGTCCAGCCGGGTCTCCAGCGCCTGCATCGCGCGGCCGCGGATGTCGATGACGTTGTCGCCGACCTCGGCCTCGCGTGCGGCGACCAGGGCCCGCATCAGGTCCCGGTCGGCCAGGATCGCGCCCGGATCGGCCAGCAGCCGATCGCGGGTTTCAGGGTCCAGCGCGTCGGTCATGCGGGTCTCTCCGGGGGGCGCGGATCAGAGGATCTTCTGGCCGGTCTGGGCCCAGTCCGCGTTGAACTGTGCCAGACCCTTGTCGGTCAGGATGTGGTTCGCCATCGACTTGATGACCGAGGGCGGCGCGGTGATCACGTCGGCGCCGATCTTGGCCGCGTCCACGATGTGGTTCACCGTGCGGATCGATGCCGCCAGGATCTCGGTCTCGTAGCCGTAGTTGTCATAGATCTCGCGGATGTCGGCGATCAGGTCCATGCCGTCCAGGTGGATGTCGTCCAGACGCCCGATGAACGGGCTGATGAAGGTCGCGCCCGCCTTGGCGGCCAGGATCGCCTGCGCCGGGCTGAAGCACAGCGTGACGTTCAGCTTGTGCCCCTCGTCCGAGAGCACGCGGCAGGCCTTGAGGCCGTCCCAGGTCAGCGGCACCTTGATGCAGACGTTCGGCGCGATCTTGGCCAGGTGGCGGCCTTCGGCGATCATGTCGTCGGCCTTCTCGGCCACGACCTCGGCGCTGACGGGACCCTCGACCATGGCGCAGATCTCGGCCGTGACCTCGGCGATGGCACGGCCCGACTTCAAGATCAGCGACGGGTTGGTGGTGACGCCATCGACCATGCCCAGGTCGTTCAGCTCCTTGATCGCGGCGATATCGGCGGTGTCGACAAAGAATTTCATGGGCGCGTCTCCTCAGGGTGCGTTTGTCTGGGTGATACTGCAGATGGGGGGCGGGCGGGAAGGGGCACAACCCATGCGGGGGCTTGCAACCGACGCGCGGCCCCGTCTTTATCGCGCCATCATGACCCCGCCCGAGTTCTTTCCCCCCCGCGCCCGCATCGCGGTGCTGACCGCCGAGACGGTCGGCGTGCTGGACTATCTGGCACCCGACGAGGGCGTGCGCCAGGGACAGCTGGTGCTGGTGCCCCTGGGGCCGCGCCGGGTGCTTGGGCTGGTCTGGGGGCCGGGCAAGGGCGATTTCGACCTGGCCAAGCTGCGCGCCGTCGCCCGCGTGCTGGACGCACAGCCCTTCGACGCGCGGTTCCTGGATTTCCTGACACGGGCGGCGGAATACACGCTGACGCCGCTGCCGCTGATGCTGCGCATGGCCACGCGCGCGCCCGACATCGACCAGCCGCCCGCCGCGCGGCGCATCATTGTGCCCGGGTCGGGCCAGCCCGGTCGCGCAACCGAGGCGCGGACCCGCGTGCTGCAGGTCATGGCCGATCACGGCGGGGCCAGCTTTGCGGCCTCCGAACTGGCACAGCTGGCGGGCGTCGGCACGTCGGTGGTCAAGGGCCTGGTCGCCAGCGGTGCCCTGGCCGAGATCGAGGCACCGCGCGATCTGCCCCTATCCCACGCTGGACCCTACGCGGCCGGGCAAGCCCCTGGCCCCCGATCAGCAGGCTGCCTCCGACACGCTGCGCGGCGCGATCCGGGCGGGCGGTTACGGCACCACGCTGCTGCGCGGGGTCACCGGGTCGGGCAAGACCGAGGTCTATCTGGAGGCCGTGGCCGAATGCCTGGCGCAGGGGCGGCAGGCGCTGGTCCTGTTGCCCGAGATCGCGTTGTCGGCCGAATTCCTGGACCGGGTCGAGGCGCGGTTCGGCGCGCGGCCCGGCGAATGGCACAGTGGCATCACCCGCACCGAACGCCGCCGGCTTTGGCACATGGCCGGGCGCGGTCAGGTCGGGCTGGTCGTCGGCGCCCGTTCGGCGCTGTTCCTGCCTTTTGCCGATCTGGGCCTGATCGTCGTCGATGAGGAGCATGACGGCAGCTACAAGCAGGAGGACGTCGTCTATTACAGCGCTCGCGACATGGCGGTGCTGCGCGCCTCCATCAACCGTGCGCAGGTGGTGCTGGCCTCGGCCACGCCGTCTCTGGAAAGCTGGGTGAACGCCGCGACCGGGAAATATGCGCGCCTGGATTTGCGATCCCGCTATGGAGAGGCCGAGCTGCCGCAGATGGCCGCCATCGACCTGCGCGCCGAGGCGATGGAGCAGGGGCGCTGGATCTCTCCGACGCTGGCGCAGGCGGTGACCGACCGGCTGGCCAAGGGTGAGCAATCCCTGATCTTCCTGAACCGGCGCGGGTTTGCGCCGGTCACCGTCTGCCGCGCCTGCGGCGAGCAGATCGGGTGCCATCAATGCGATGCGCGGATGGTGGAACACCGCTTCCAGAACCGCCTGGTCTGCCACCAATGCGGAGAGACGCGGCCCATCCCCACGGCCTGTCCCAGCTGCGGGGTCGAGGGCAAGCTGGCCCCCATCGGCCCCGGCGTCGAGCGCATCGCCGAGGAGGTCGCGGCGCGGTTCCCCGATGCCAAGGCCACCGTGCTGTCGTCGGACCTGTTCCATTCCGCCCGCGCGCTCAAGGAGACGATCGCCCAGATCTCGGAAGGCGACACCGACATCATCATCGGCACGCAGATCGTGGCCAAAGGGCATAACTTTCCGCGTCTGACGCTGGTGGGCGTGGTCGATGCCGATCTGGGCCTGCAGGGGGCCGATCTGCGCGCGGCGGAGCGCAGCTTTCAGCTGATGCGCCAGGTGGCGGGGCGGGCCGGGCGACAGTCGGGGGCGGCGCCGGGGGTGGCGCTTCTTGCAGACGCACCAGCCCGATCACGCGGTGATCCGCGCCATCCTGTCAGGCCAGGACGAGACGTTCTGGGATGCCGAGGCCGCGGGCCGTCAGGCGGCGGGCATGCCGCCCTTCGGCAGGCTGGCGGGGATCATCCTGTCCCATCCGGACCTGGGCACGGTTGCCGATTTCGCGCGCCATCTGGCCGGTCTGGCCACCCCCCTGGCCGAGGTCGGGGCCGAACTGTGGGGGCCGGCGCCTGCGCCCATCGCGCGGGTGCGGGGACGCCACCGCATGCGCATGCTGATCCGCGCGCCGCGTCAGGCGCCGCTGCAGGCGGCGATCGCCGATTGGCTCGCGGGGGTCAAGCTGCCCACGAACATGCGCCTGTCCGTGGACATCGACCCACTAAGCTTTCTGTGATCAGTTCTTCAGCACGATGCAGCGCCCGCCAAGCGACTTGAAACCGGTTGCAGAATCGCGTGGCCTCGTCGCGCGACGAATAGCCGACCTGCGCGGTGAAGACGGCGCGCGGCATGCTGTTCAGCCGCTTGCGGACATAGCCCACCCGCGCCCCGTCGGTCAGGATCGGCCGCAGGGTGCGGTTCAGCCGCGCGACCTGCTGGGCCGCGCCCGCCTGGCTGGGATGGCTGGCCACGACCACGCCCCAGGGCATCGCCGGGGGCTGGGTGTTGAACTCGCGCAGCGACCGCTCGCCGGCCATCCGCTCGCAGGCCGGGCGAAAGGCCTGGTCGTCGGCCAGGGCCAGCTTGACCTCCTGCTGGGGCGGGGGGTTGTCGCGCCAGCGATGCGCGCTGAACCCGGTGATCGATTCGACATAGTCGACCGTCTCATAGGGCAGGGTCGTGGCCTGCGCGATGAACCGCGCAGCGCGGTTCTCTCCGCCGTTATAGGCGACGGCGGCCAGGCCGATATTGCCGAACCGGTCGCGCAGCTGGCCCAGATACCACGCGGCCTTGGAAATGGCCTGGGCCGGGTTGAACGGATCGTCCAGCCAATACAGATCGGCCGTGCCCGGCATGAACTGCGCGATGCCAAGCGCGCCCGCCGGGCTGACGGCAGAGGGTTCGAACCGGCTCTCCTTCCACAGCAGGCGCGCCAGGAAGGCCGGGTCCAGCCCGTGATCGGCGGCATTGCGTTCGATCAGCTTGCAGACATCCGCAGCATAGCTGTCGCGCGCGATGCAGTCGCGCCCGTCATCGCTGCAGCGCAGGTCTTCGGACGTGCGGGGCGGGGGCAGGCCGTGGGCGGCGTCGATGGCGGGGCGCGCGGACAGGGGCGCGGCCACGCAGAACAGCGCCACGACGGCGGCACCAAGATGTCTGAAAAGGGTCATCATCGCGACGGGCCGTTCATCCGCCCGCGCCCGGTGCGCGGGCGGATGATCACTTGGACTTCTTCGACTTGGATTTCTTGGCGGGCTTGGCATCGGCCGACTTGGCCTTTGCGGGCTTGTCCTTAGCGGGCTTTGCGCTTTTCCGCGCGGCCTTGGCCTCGGGGGTCTCGGCCTGACGTTCGGCCTTGCGGGCGGCGCGGCGCGCGGTCTTGGCGGCCTCCTTCTCGGCGGCCTTGGCGGCTTTGGCCTCGGCCTTCTGGGCCTGCTTGGCAGCCTGGCGCTCCGCCTTGCGGGCGGCCTTGGCGGCTTCCTTCTCGACGGCCTTGGCGGCATCTTTCTGGGCCTTGCGGGCCGCCTGCTTGGCGGATTTCTGCGCCTTGTCGTCGCCTGCAGTCGCGGTGGTCGCGGGCTCTGCCACGGCGTCGGCCGGGGCGGGCGCGGCCTTTGCACCGCGCTTGGGAATGCGGTGCGGTTCCGTCCGCAGGTCCGTCTTGCGCGTCTCGGCGGACTTGCGGTCGGCGGGGGTGCGCGGCACGGTCGCCTGCTTGCGCTTGGCGGTCGCGGGCTTGGCACCGGCAGGTTTGGCTGCCGCCTTGGCCGCCGCCGGCGCGGCGGAGGGGGTGCCGGGCGCGGCAAGCCGGCGCTTGCGGCGTTCCATGTCGGTCCGGCGCAGGGCCGCGCGCAGCATCTCGGCCGGGGCCGGGTCGCCCTCGGCGGTCGTCGCCTCGGCCCGCGCGGCGCGCAGCGCGTCGATCAGCGTCAGCAACGCCGCATCGTCCAGCGCCCCAAGCGCGGGATGGCGGCTTTGTTCGGCCAGCGTCAGTTGATCGGGGTTGAGCAGTTCCTGTTCGCGCTTGGCATAATTCGGCATTCGCGGGACCCTTGGCGGACGGATGATGTGTTCGGCAGGACTGTGCGCAGGAATCGGCGCATTTGCAATTGGAAAGGGCCCCGGTCGCAACCGGAGCCCCCTGATCTTTTCGCAGGCGTGGCCGCCCCGTTACCGCGAGGGCACGGCGCTTTCGACCGGCGAGACGAAGCCCGCATCCGTGGCGAACGGATCGCTGACCAGCGACGGCTGGACCGAGGTCGCGGCCGGCACCGCCGTCATTGCGGCATAGGGATCGGTGAACCCCGTCGGCACGGCAGATTCGACCGGTGCGGATGCGACCGTCGCAGTCTGCATCGGCGCGGATGCGACCTGCGCGGTCGCGGTCACAGCCGGGTCGGCCGTCGGCTGCACCGCGGCGGCGGGCACGACATAGCCTTCGGGCGTTTCCTGCATCGGGCCTTCCATCGCGACGCTTTCGGCCTGCGAACGGACGATCACCTCGGTTCCCGTGGGGATCTGTTCGAACAGGTCGATAACGTCCTGATTGAACATCCGGATGCAGCCCGCCGACGTGGCCTTGCCGATGGACGAGGGGTCCAGCGTGCCGTGGATGCGGTAATAGGTGTCGACGCTGCCCTGGTACAGGTACAGCGCGCGCGACCCCAGGGGGTTCTGCATGCCGCCGGGCAGGCCGCCCGCGAACTGGCCGTAAAGCTGGGGTTCGGTCCGCAGCATGTTGTCGGTCGGGCGCCAGCTGGGCCAGGCCGCCTTGCGCGCGATCGTGGCGCGACCTTCGAAGGTCAGGCCTGCGCGCCCCACCGCCACGCCGTACCGCATCGCCTGGCCGCCGGGCTGCACGTGATAGAGGACGCGCGCATAGGGGTCGACGACGATGGTGCCGGGGGCCTCGGTGCCGTTATAGGACACCAGCTGGCGGGTGTTGCGGTCGTTAAGATAGGCAGCGCGGACGGCCGCGATGGGAATCGGCTCTCCATCCGGGCCGCGGTCGGTGCGGGCCTTGTAGATCTCGGGGATCTCGACCGGCTGCTGGGCGGTGGGGGTCGTGGTCTCTTGCGAGGGACCGCAGGCCGCCAGCCCCAGGGCCAGCGCCGCGAAAAGGGAAGCGAGGCGCATCGTTGCTTGTTCCTTGTTCATCGTCGGTCGCGCCGGCAGAGGCGGTTCCGAGGCAGCATCTGTTCTGTTGCGCCGCAAGGCGGGCGCGATTCGCATGTTCTTCCATGAGGCCGCCCGCCGATCCGCGTCAACCCCGAGCCACCCTCGACGGGGTTCGTGCCGCGTCTGCGCCCGATCTCTGTGGCGCTACGGCGTCAGGTGGATCACCTTTATGCGCCTAATGAACAACTTGGCGTGTCTTCGGGTTTCATGTGCAGGCGAAAACTTTGCGGCGATCGGGCGGGCGCCGGCGTTGCGGGTTCGCGGGTGCCCGCCTAGGCTGACCGCGATGCCCGCCGCAGGAAAGGCCGATCCGTGACCCCTTCGACAGACCCCACCACCGTCCCCGCCCGGACCGGCGCGCTGGCGCCGCTGCGCTATCGCGACTTTCGTCTGCTGTGGAGCGCGACGCTGGTGTCGAATTTCGGCGGCCTGGTGCAGGCCGTGGGCGCGGCCTGGCTGATGACCCAGCTGACCGACAGCGCCACGCTGATCGCGCTGGTGCAGGCGTCTAACACGCTGCCGATCATGCTGCTGGCGATCGGGGCGGGGGCGCTGGCCGACATCTTTGACCGCAAGACGCTGCTGATGGGTGCGCTCATCTTCATGGCGGTGGTGTCGCTGGCCCTGGCCGCGGTGGCCTGGACGGGGGGGCTGACGCCGTGGCTGCTGCTGGGCTTTACCTTCCTGCTGGGAGCGGGGCAGGCGGTCTATAACCCGCCCTGGCAGGCCAGCATGGGCGATCTGGTCGACCGGAAGGACCTGCCCGCGGCGGTCAGCCTGAACTCGGTGGGCTTCAACCTGATGCGCAGCGTGGGGCCCGCGGCGGGCGGCCTGATCGTGGCCACGCTGGGCGCGTCGGCTGCCTTTGCGGTCAACGCCATCAGCTATCTGCCGCTGCTGGGGGCGATGTCGCAATGGAAGCCCAAGCTGGCGCCGCGCATCACCACGCCAGAGCCGTTCATGGCCGCGATGGGGGCAGGCCTGCGCTATGTCGCGCTGTCGCCCAACCTGCTGCGGGTGATGTCGCGGGGCGCGCTATTCGGCTTTGCCGCCATCGCCGTGCTGGCGCTGCTGCCGCTGGTCGCCAAGAGCCACCCCGAGGGGGGGTCGCTGCTGTTTGGCGGCCTGCTGGGATGCTATGGCGTCGGCGCGATCGGCGGGGCGCTGCTGAACCCTCGCATCCGCGCCCGGCTGAACAACGAGAACGTCGTGCGCATGGCCTTTGCGGGCTTTGCGGTCTCGGCCCTGGTCTTGGGCCAGACCCAGTCGGTCTGGCTGCACGCGGCGGCGATGCTGCCGGCGGGGGCGTCCTGGGTGCTGGCGCTGTCGCTGTTCAACGTGACGGTGCAACTGTCCACGCCGCGCTGGGTCGTGGCGCGCGCACTGGCGCTGTACCAGATGGCGACCTTCGGCGGCATGGCGGCGGGCGCCTGGATCTGGGGCATGGTGGCGGGCACGCAGGGCCTTGATGCGGCGCTGACGGCCGCCGGGGGCGTGCTGCTGCTGGGGGCTGCCATCGGGTTCTGGCTGCGGGCGCCCGAATTCGGGGCGGTGGATCTGGACCCGGTGAACCGCTTCCGCGAGCCCGCGCTGATGCTGGACCTGCGGGGGCGGTCGGGGCCGATCATGGTGATGGTCGATTACCGCATCGACCAGGCCGATGTGCCGGAATTCCTGCGCCTGATGCAGCGGCGGCGCAACATCCGCAGGCGGGACGGGGCGCGCAACTGGTCGCTGCTGCGCGATCTGGAGCATCCCGACCAGTGGAGCGAAAGCTATCACATCGCGACCTGGGACGAATATGTCCGCCACAACCTGCGCCGCACCAAGTCGGATGCCGAGGTCGCGGTGGCCCTGCGCGCGCTGCACAAGGGCGACACCGACCCGCTGGTCCACCGGATGATCGAGCGTCACACTGTCGGTCCCCAGGACGACGTACCCCTGGTGGGCAAGATCGAGATCCCCTGACGGATCGTTTCCCTCTCGCCCGCACGCGCGGGTTGTGCCAGATCTGGTGCGACCCGTGGCACGAAAGGGCCGGCCGATGATCAGACTTGTCCTGTTCCTGGCGCTGATGCTGCCCGCCGCAGTGCAGGCCGGGCCCTGGCCGCGCGAGGCCGGGCGGACGTTCCTGTCGCTGTCGGGGGAACGCAATCGCGCGGACAGCAGCTATGCCTCGGTCTATGCCGAATACGGGCTGACGCCGCGCACCACGCTGGGGATGGAACTGGGCCGCGCCGACAAGGCGGAGACCAGTGCCATCCTGTGGCTGCAGCGCGCGCTGGATGACGGTCAGGGGCCGCACCGCTTTGCCATGCAATCGGGCGCGGGGGTGATCCGGCGGGACGACCTTGCCCTGCCGGTGGTCCAGGGCGCGCTGTCCTGGGGGCGCGGTTTCGACCGGGGCTGGATCACCGCGCAGGTGCTGGCCAAGATGACCGGCAGCGCGCCGGACCCGCGCGCGCCCATGCGCCCGTCCTTTGCCGCCAGCTTCCTGACCGCCGAACGGGTGATCAAGACCGACGTGACCCTGGGCCTGCGTCCGCGTGACGGGCTGATGGTCATCAACAGCCTGTGGCTGGAGCACCACCAGGACGAGGAATATTCCGCCCGTCTGATGTCGTCGCTGGTCTTCGATGTGCCCGGCCCGGTCAAGGTGGAACTGGGCATGGTCAATCCCCTGTCCGGCCCGTCCGAACAGGCCGTCCGGCTGGGCACCTGGCTGGAGTTCTGAAACCTACAGCCGGTCGCGCCAGCGGTTCACCAGCGGATAGCGGCGGTCCAGCCAGAAGGCGCGGGTCGAGATGCGCGGCCCCGGTGCGGCCTGATACCGCTTCCATTCGCTGACATAGAGCAGCTTTTCCACCTGCCGCACCGTGTCCGCATCGAACCCCCGCGCGACCAGATCGGCCAGCGACAGATCCTGTTCCACCAGCCCGTCCAGGATCGCGTCCAGTACCTCATAGGGCGGCAGGCTGTCGTCGTCGCGCTGGTCGGGGCGCAGTTCGGCCGACGGCGGCTTGGTGATGATCCGCTGGGGGATCACCTCTCCGGGCGCGCCCATCATCCAGTCGCGATGGTTGGCGTTCCGCCAGCGGCAGGTTTCGAACACCCGCGTCTTGTAGAGGTCCTTGATCGGGTTATAGCCGCCCGCCATGTCGCCATAGATGGTGGCATAGCCCACTGCGACCTCGGACTTGTTGCCGGTGGTCAGCAGCATCTCGTTGAACTTGTTGGACAGCGCCATCAGCATCACGCCGCGCAGGCGGGACTGGATGTTCTCCTCGGTGATGTCTGGGCTCGTGCCCTCCATCAGATGCGCCAGCGCATCCCCCACTGCGTCGCGCGCCCCGTCGATGCGCACAGTGTCCAGCCGCGCGCCAAGCCGCGTCGCGCAATCGGCCGCGTCCTCCAGGCTGGCTTGGGAGGTGTATTCCGACGGCAGCATCATGCAGCGCACGTTTTCCGGCCCGATCGCGTCGCAGGCGATGGTGGCGACCAGCGCGCTGTCGATGCCGCCCGACATGCCCAGCACCACCTTGCGGAACCCCGACTTGCGCAGATAGTCGCGCAGGCCCAGCATCATCGCATGGTAATCCTGCTCCCACGCGTCGGGTTGGGGCGCCATCAGGCCCGGTTCGGCCTGCCAGCCATCGGGGCCATGGGTAAAGTCGACATGCACCACCGCCTCCTGAAAGGCGGGTAGCTGCACGACCTTGTGGCCGCCGGGGTTCAGCACGAAGCTTGCCCCGTCATAAAGCTGGTCGTCCTGGCCGCCGACCATGTTCACATAGACCAGGGGCAGGCCCGTCTCGACCACGCGGCCGACCATGTGGCCCATGCGCAGGTCCAGCTTGTCGCGGTGATAGGGGCTGCCGTTCGGCACGACCAGGATCTCGGCCCCGGTCTCGGCCAGGGTCTCGGCCACGTCCGGGTACCAGCTGTCCTCGCAGATCGGGCTGCCGATGCGGGCCGCGCCCACCGGATAGGGGCCGCTGATCGGGCCGCTGTCGAACAGGCGCAATTCGTCGAACAGCTGCTTGTAGGGCAGGTGATGCTTCAGCACGCGCGCCACCAGCGCCCCGTCCCGGAACACCCACCACGCGTTGTAAAGACGGCCGCCGTCGCGCCACGGCCCGCCGATGCCGATGGCGGGGCCGCCCGTCAGCGACGTGCCAAGCGCCATGATCGCATCCTCGGCCTGGGCGGTGAAGGCGGGTTTCAGCACCAGGTCCTGGGTCTGGTATCCGGTGATGAACATCTCTGGCAGGGCCAGCATGTCGGCGCCGGCGTCGCGCGCCTGTTCCCAGGCATCGCGCGCGCGGGCGGCATTGCCGTCCAGGTCGCCCACGGTGGCGTTCAGTTGCCCGATGGTCAGGCGGAAACGGTCGGTCATCACGGGCACCCCGGTTGTGTGGCCCCTTGGATAGAGGATCGCCCGGCCAAGGAAAAGTCGGCCTTTGCGCATGGGTGCCTTCCGGGGTAAACCTGCGGCAAAACACCGTAAGGGGCGACAGGCGATGAAAGCGGCAATCGGAACGGCCTTGGCATTGGCGATCTGGGCAGGCCCTGCGGCCGCTCAGGTCATCACCAAGCAGTACGACGATGGCGGCGTCTACGAAGGCACCTTCCGCAACGGGCTGCAGCACGGCCAGGGCAGCTATGTCCTGCCCAACGGCTATCGCTACGAGGGGGACTGGGTCGAGGGCCAGATCATGGGCCAGGGCCGCGCCGCGTTTCCCAATGGGTCCGTGTATGAGGGCCAGTTCGCGGGCGGCAAGCCGCATGGCCAGGGCAAGATCACCTATGCCGACGGCGGCACCTACGAAGGCGCCTGGGCCGAGGGAGAGATCACCGGGCAGGGCGTCGCCCGCTATGCCAACGGGTCCGTCTACGAGGGCCAGTTCGTCAGCGGCCTGCATCAGGGGCGCGGCGTGCTGACTCAGGCCAACGGCTATCGCTACGAGGGCGACTGGAACGCCGGCGTCAAGGAGGGGCAGGGCAAGATCACCTATCCCGACGGCGCCACCTACGAGGGCGCGATGCTGGCCGGCCAGCGCGCGGGCCAGGGCAAGCTGGTGATGTCGGACGGGCTGACCTACGAGGGGGTCTGGGCGGCGGGCCAGATGTCCGGGTCGGGGGTTCTGGTCCAGCCGACGGGCGACCGGTACGAGGGCCAGATGCAGGGCGGGCGCCGGCAGGGCAAGGGTGTCGCGACCTATGCCAACGGCGACGTCTATGACGGCGATTTTGCCGATGACCGCCGCCACGGCCAGGGCACGTTCACCGGCGCGGACGGCTATGTCTATGTCGGCGAATGGTCCGAAGGCCGCATGGAGGGCCGCGGCCAGATCACCTATCCCGACGGGTCCGTCTATCTGGGCCAGATGCGCGCCGACCGGCCCGACGGCACCGGCAAGATCACCTATGCCGACGGCTCGACCTACGAGGGCCAGTGGTCCGAGGGCGTGATCGAGGGCGAGGGCAAGGCCAGCTATGCCAACGGCATGGTCTATGAGGGGGGCTTTCGCAACGCGCGCAACGACGGGCAGGGGCGCATGTCCTATCCCGACGGCTATGTCTATTCCGGTGCCTGGAAGGACGGCCAGCGCCACGGCGAGGGGCAGGCCACCTATCCCGACGGCACGGTCTATACCGGCAGCTTCGTGGACGGGCTGCGCGAGGGCCAGGGCCGCCTGACCACGCCCGACGGGTTCATCTATGAAGGCGGCTGGAAGGCGGGAGAGATCGACGGCACCGGCGTCGCGGCCTATGGCAACGGCGACCGGTACGAGGGCACCTTTGCCGCGGGCAAGCGCCAGGGGCAGGGCGTCATGCGCTATGCCACCGGTCAGATCGCGTCGGGCGAATGGCAGGACAACCGCCTGATCGAGGCCGACCAGGGATCGACCGACATGGCCCCCACCGAAGACGCGCCCGACCTGCCGGCCGAGGCCCCGTGACCGCGTTCCGCCGCGCCACCGCGGCCGACCTGCCCGCGATCCTTGCCCTGCTGGCCGACGATCAGTTGGGCGCAGGGCGAGAGAACCCGGCGGATGCCGCGCGGTATCGTGCGGCCTTCGACCTGATCGACGCTGATCCGGCGCAGCTGCTGGCCGTGGCGCAGGACGGGGACCGGGTGGTCGGCACCCTGCAACTGACCTTCATCCCGGGGCTGGCGCGCAGCGGCGCACTGCGTGGCCAGATCGAGGCGGTGCGCATCGCCCGCAGCCATCGTGGCGCGGGCCTGGGCCGGGCGATGATGGACTGGGCCATCGCGGAATGCCGGGCGCGGGGCTGCGCGCTGGTGCAACTGACGACGGACCGGTCGCGCACGGATGCGCACCGGTTCTATGACGGGCTGGGGTTCGTCCCGTCGCATGTCGGATACAAGCTGGCGCTGGACTAGCGGGCGTCGTCGTTCGAAAACAGGCCGGTCAGCGCGCGGCTGACCAGGTTTCCGACCTTGGGCCGGGGCTGGGACAGGAACGGCAGCGGCCGGCAGACCTCCATCGCGGCGATGCCCACGCGGGCGGTCAGCGCGCCGTTCACCAACCCTTCGCCGAAACGGCGCGACAGCTTGGCCAAAATGCCGCCCCCCGCCATCGTGTGGATCAGGTCGTCCCCGGCCGCCACCGCGCCGGTGGCGATCAGATGCGTCATCACCGTCCGCGCCAGGCGCCAGCCGCCGACGGCACCGGCGCGCCCGCCATAGATTTCGGCCATGCGGCGGATCATGCGCAGGTTCGCGGCCAGGGCGGCCGCAACGTCGGCCAGGGCCAGCGGGACCAGCGCGGTCGTCGCGGCGACCGTCCGGGCGGCGGCCTCGATCTCGCGGCGCGCCTGCTGGTCCAGCCCGGCCAGCAGCTCCGTCTCGGCCAGGGTCAGCAGGGCCTGGGCGTCAAAGGTTTCGGCCCGGCGGTCGGCCAGGCGCTGACGCTGCCACTCCATCTCGGGGCGCTTGGCATAGAGGGCGACCAGGCCGTCGGCAACCGCCTTGGCCTGATCCAGGCTTTCGGCGGCCAAGGCGGCGCCGGCCTGCCGCTGCAGCGCGTCGATCCGGGCCATCCGCCGCCATGCCCGCCATTCCCGCAGCGCCATCCCCAGAGCCGCGATGGTGAAGACCGCGAACAGCGTGACGGCGATCCAGCCCAGCAGCGGATAGCGGGTCATCAGCCCGTCAATGAAATCCAGCGCCATCACGCCCAGAAGGAAAGTGAACAGCGCCGCCCCGGCATTGATGAACAGCCGCGTTAGGCGCGACGGCGGCCGCCCGACCAGGCGGGCCACCATCTGCATGGTGCGCGGCTGGGGCAGCGGGGCGTCGCTGATGTCGATGGCAGGGGCATCGGCGGGGCTTGGGGCGTCGTCCGCGCGGGTTTCCGTGCGGGGCGGCCGCGGCCGGGTGCCCGTATCGTCGTCCAGGGGCATCAGGACCGGGCCGCGCGGGCGTTTGGGGGCGTCTGTCACAGGCGGTCTCCGATCAGGAATTCGGCCGCGCGGTCCAGCCGGATGTGGGGCGGGCCGTCGCCCGGACGCGTGGTCAGGGGGGCGGGGGCAAAGTTCATGATCGCGTAATCGGCATCCAGCCACGCCTGCGCGCCCTGCCGTGCGGGATGCAGCAGCACCGCGGGGTCGGTGGGCAGTTCGCCCGGAAAGAACGCGGCCTGCCGCCCGTCCAGCAGGCGTCCGCGCACGGCGGGCAGGTCGCCGTCGGGCTGGGCGATCATGTCCTCGGTCGTGGCGCGCAGGGCGGCGATTGCCATCGCCTCGGTCCGGGCGCCCTGGAAATCGGCGCGGTCGCGGGCCTCGCGCAGCATGGCGGACAGGATCGCGGTCAGGCGGTTGTGCTGGGTGTGATGCAGGTGGTCGGCCTTGGTCGCGGCGAACAGGATGCGTTCGACCCGCCGCGTGCCCAGAAGCTGGCCCAGCCAGCCTGCGCGGCCGGGGCGGAAGGCCGACAGGATGTCTGCCATGGCGCGGCGCATGTCCTCGACCGCCTGGGGGCCCTGATGGATCGCGCCCAGGATGTCGACCAGCACCACCTGGCGGTCGATGCGGGCAAAGTGGTCGCGAAAGAAGGGCCGGATCACCCGCGACTTGTAGGCATCGAACCGACGGCGGAATTCGCGGCCAAGCCGCGTGGCCTGCAGGTCGGGCGGCAGGGGCGCAAAGGTCAGGGCGGGCGATCCCGCCAGCTCTCCGGGGATCAGGAACCGGCCGGGCGTGCAGTCCGACCAGCCCGCGTCGCGCGCCGCGTTCAGATGCGCGGTATAGATGTCGGCCAGCTGCTGGGCCTGCGGTTCGGTGAAGCCGTCATCGCGGGGCAGCGCCTGCAGCGCGGTCAGGAACCGGTCGGCGCCGGGGCGGCCCGCGATGCGGTCCAGCACCTCGGTCGACCATTGCGCAAAGTCGCGTTCCATCAGGCGCAGGTCCAGCAGCCATTCGCCGGGATAATCGACGATGTCCACATGCAGGTTGCGCGCGCCGCGCAGCCCCCCGAACATGCCGCCGCCCTGCAGGCGCAGCGACAGGCGCAGCTGGCTGACGTGACGCGTGCCGTCGGGCCAGTGCGGATCGGGCCCGGTCAGCGCGGCCAGGTGGCGTTCGAAGTCGAAGCGGGGGATGGTGTCGTCGGGCTGGGGCTGCAACCACACCGCCTTGAGCCGCCCGTCGGCGGCGGCGCGCAGCGACGACATGCGCCCGCGTTCCAGAAGGTTCGCCACCAGCGAGGTGATGAACACCGTCTTGCCGGCCCGCGACAGGCCCGTCACGCCGATGCGGATCACCGGATCGGACAGGCCCAGCCCCTCCATCACGTCGCTGCGGATACCCATGTCTGCCCCTGTTCGTTTCGCGACACCCAACGCCGCGGGTGCAAGATAGGTCCGCGGAGGCGCGATGTGTAGCGGCGCGATTGTGCCCGGTGCCCCGGCGGCGCTAGAAGGCGGGCATGACGGATGCCCTGCCCATCGACGACGCCCTGCCTGCGCTGTGCGCGGCGATCCGCAGCCACGGCCGCGCGGTGCTGGTGGCCCCGCCCGGCGCGGGCAAGACGACGCGGGTGCCGCTGGCGCTGATGGATCAGGTCGCGGGCCGCATCCTGATGCTGGAGCCGCGCCGTTTGGCCGCGCGCGCCGCTGCCGAGCGCCTGGCGCAGTCCCTGGGCGAGGCCGTGGGCGGGCAGGTCGGATACCGGATGCGCGGGGAATCGGTTCGGGGCAGCCGCATCGAGGTGGTGACCGAGGGCATCCTGACGCGGATGATCCAGACCGATCCCGCGCTGGAGGGCGTGGGCTGCGTGATCTTCGACGAGTTCCACGAGCGCAGCCTGAACGCCGATCTGGGGCTGGCCCTGGTTTGGGAGGCGCGGGGCGCCCTTCGCGAGGATCTGGCGGTGCTGGTGATGTCCGCCACCTTGGACGCGGGGCCGGTGGCGGCAATGCTGGACGACGCACCCGTGGTGACGTCCGAGGGGCGGGCCTTTCCGGTCGAGACGCGCTGGCTGGACCGGCCCCTGCCCGCGGGCGGGCGGTTGGCGGACGATGCCGCGCGTCTGATCGCAAGGGCTTATGACGAGACGCGCGAGACCGGCGGCACGATCCTGGCCTTTCTGCCCGGAGAGGGAGAGATCCACCGCGTGACGGCGGCCCTGTCGGGGACGGGCTGCGAGGTGCTGCCCTTGTATGGCGCGCTGCCGGCCGCGGCGCAGCGCGCGGCGCTGGCCCCGCCGGGAGCCGTGCGGCGGATCGTTCTGGCGACGGCCATTGCCGAGACCTCGCTGACGATCCCCGGCGTGCGGGTGGTGGTGGATGCGGGGCGCGCGCGGCGTGCCCGGTTCGATCCGGGCAGCGGCATGTCGCGCCTGGTGACCGAGCGGGTCAGCCGCGCCGAGGCCGAGCAGCGGCGCGGCCGGGCGGGGCGGGTGGCACCGGGCATCTGCTATCGCATGTGGGCGCGGGCCGAGGAGGGGGCGCTGCCGGCTTACGCGCCACCCGAGATCGCCGTGGCCGACCTGACCGGGCTGGCGCTGGAGCTGGCCGTCTGGGGGGCGGGGGCCGCCGATCTGGCGTTCCTGACGCCGCCGCCGGACGCCGCGCTGACCGAGGCGCGCGCGCTGCTGGCCGATCTGGGCGTGCTGGATGCGGAGGGGCGGATCACGGCGCATGGCCGGGTGCTGGCACGGCTGCCGCTGCATCCGCGTCTGGCGCATATGCTGGCGCTGGCGGGGCCGGCTGCCGCCGAACTGGCGGCGCTGCTGTCGGACCGCGACCCGCTGCGCGGGGCGGGGGCCGATCTGGAGCATCGCCTGCGCGCGATCCGCGATCCGGGTACGCGTGCGGCATTCGAGGTGAACCGGCAGGGCATCGAGAGGATCAGGGCCGAGGCCAAGCGGTTGCGGCGGCTGGTTGCGTCCCGCGACGGCGGGGGGGACGATGTCCCCCCCGCACCCCCCCTGTCTGCCCTGTCGGCGGGCGGCATGGCCTCGCTGGCCTATCCCGACCGGATCGGGCTGCGTCGCAAGGGTGACGACGCGCGGTTCGTGCTGTCGGGCGGTAAGGGTGCGGTGCTGGCGTCAGAGGACAGTCTGGCGGCGCAACGGATGATCGTGGCGCTGGATCTGGACGGGGATCAGCGCGAGGCGCGCATCAGGCTGGCCGCGCGACTGGACGAGGCTGATCTGCGCGCGCTGCATGGCGACCGGATCGGCCAGCAGGCCCTGTGCGAATGGTCGCGCCGCGAGGGTCGCGTCATCGCCCGCCTGCAGGAGAGGCTGGGCGCGCTGGTGCTGTCGGACCGGCCCTGGCCCGACGCCCCGGCCGAGGCGATGGCTGCGGCCGCGTTGGAGGGATTGCGCCTGGACGGGCTGCCGTGGACCCCGGCCGCGGCGCGTCTGCGGGCGCGGATCACGCTGGTGCCGGACCTTGGCTCTGTGGCGGATGCCGACCTGCTGTCGGATGGCGACTGGCTGCTGCCTTGGCTGGGCCGGGTGCGGACGCTGGCCGATCTGCGCGGGCTGGACCTGGTCGAGCCGCTGAAGGCGCGGATCGGATGGGCAGGCCAGCAGCGGCTGGACCAGGAGGCGCCGGGGCAGTTCACCACCCCCCTGGGTCGCCGCGTGCCGATCGATTACGGGGGCGCGGACCCGTCGATCGAGCTGCGCCTGCAGGAGCTGTTCGGCGTCACCCGCCATCCGGCGGTGGGCGGGCGGCCGCTGCGGATCACGCTGCTGTCGCCGGGCGGCAAGCCGGTGCAGGTGACGATGGACCTGCCGGGATTCTGGGCCAGCTCCTATGCCGATGTCAGAAAGGACATGCGTGGCCGCTATCCGCGCCATCCCTGGCCCGAGGACCCGACCGCGGCCGATCCGACGGTGCGGGCCAAGCCGCGCGGCACCTAGTCGATGGGGCGGATCAGCTTGGCGTCCAGAACGCGCAGCACCTGGGCCAGGTCGTGGCCGCGTTTCAGGATGCGCCCATCCATCGCGATCACGGCATAGGCGCCCTGGGCCGCACGCAGCCGAGGACGCTTTTCGATCCGGTAGAGAGGATGTTCAGCGGCGCGGCGAAAGACGCTGAACACCGCCGCGTCGCGCAGAAAGGACATGCCGTAGTCGCGCCATTCACCCGCGGCCACGAAGCGGCCGTAGGTCGACAGGATCAGGTTCAGTTCCCTGCGGTCGAACACCACGCGGTCGGCATCGGGCGGGATCGCGTTCATCATGTCGGAATGGTGACAGCCCGCCGCGGCCGGCGCAACGCCAAACGGGTCAGAAGCAGCTGACCTTGGTGATGCGTCCGTTCACGCCGTATTCGATGTTCAGCCGGTCAGGGCGGAAATCGGCGGTGACCATGTCCTCGGGGCCGATGACGCGGGTGCCCAGGGGAAAGTTCATCGCCGACAGGGCCGTGCGGGGCTGGCCGATCAGGCCCTGATAGCCGGCGGCGCCGCATTCGTCGACGACCGGGGGCGGGGTCGGCTCGACATAGGCGGGTTCGCAGGCGGCAAGGGCTGTCGCGGCAAGGATCAGGGCAAGCGTGGTCTTGTGCATGGGGGTCATCCGCAATCGATCTTGGTGATGGTGCCGGTCGCATCCAGGCGGAAGACGAGCCGGTCGGGGTCATAGTCCTGGGGTTCGATCCCGCGATACTCGACCACGCGATAGGCGCCGGGCAGGCCGAGCGTCGGGATCGTGCTGCCGGGCTGGCCCACGCTGGAGGCGTAGCTGCTGGCCTTGCACAGGTCGGGCTTGCGTTCGGTCACCCCGGTGATGCCGGTCGTCGCAGCGGGCAGGTCCGCCACCACGGGTGCCGCCGGGAAGGGGGCCGCGGCCGGATAGGGCGCCGTCGGATAGGGGGCCGGTGCGGGTGCCGCATAGGGCGCGGGCGCGGCGGCATAGGGCGCGGGCGCATAGCCGGGCTGGACCGCATAGGCAGGCCCCGCATAGCCGCCCGCGGGCGGCATGCGGTTCGGCGACGACGCGCAGCCCTGCACGGCCAGCGCCATGCCGGCGGCCATCGCGGCCCGAATCGTCCAGTCCTTGCTGATCATCGCCTGTCACCCCTGCCGGTCCTGTTTCCGGACCTTGTTCCCGCCAGCATAGGCCGCGCCCCCGGCCTTGAGAAGCGGGGTGATGGATCACGTTTCGATCATCGCAGGAATGCAACAGCCCGTGGGCGCGTCGCCCCCTCAGGCGGCCTGCAGGCCGTAGGCCGACAGGAACAGTGCCGCCGCGTCGCGGGCGATCCGCGCGACCTGCGCGTCGGGCAGCGTGGTGCCGGTCAGCAGGGCGGGCTGCTGGACCTGCCCGGTGATCAACGCGACCAGCTGGCGGGCGGATTGACCGCTGTCATGGTCGCTGATTTGCCCCGCGGCGATCCAGCCGTCGATGATCTGTGCCAGGGGGGCCGCGACGCGGTTGGCCAAGGCGTCGTCATAGTCGCGCGCGTCGTCGGGAAAGCGCGTCGATTCGGCGGTCATCACCCGCAGCAGGCTGAGCCGCGGTTCCGACAGCGCCCATGTCGCCAGGTCCGACAATACCCGCGGCAACTCGGTCCGGGCTTGGGACGCGGGGTCGGCCGCGAAGGGCTGCTGGCGGAAGGCGCTGTCCATCGTGGCGCGCAGCACCTCGCGGAACATCAGAGATTTGTCGGGGAAATAGCTGTAGAGCGTCGCCTTGGATACCCGGGCGGACCGGGCGATGTCGTCGACGCTGGCGGCCGCATAGCCGTCGCGCAGAAAGATGACGGCAGCTCCGTCACGGACCTGATCGAACTTGCGGCCCCGCGTGATGCCGGGGGCCGGTGCATGGGTGGTATCGGTCTTCATTCTTCTTCCTTGGTTTCCATCCAAACACCGCGGATAGAGAGGCGGTTTCCCTATCAGCATAATAAATGGTGTGAAAAGGAAAACCCCGCCAGGGCTGCGCGTCGTGCAAAAGCTGCTGGTTTTTATCGCAAACATGGCGCCGTCGGCGACGATCCGCTGTGGCGGCACCGGGCGGATTGGCCTAGCGTGCGGCCATATCGACCTTGCGCCGTCACCAGGAGGAAGCAGCAATGTCCGTCAACACGACCTCGTTCCGGGATTCAGTGGACCGCATGTTCACCCATGCCGCAGGCCTGATGAGCCTTGCGCCGGGGCTGGAGGAGAAGATCCGGGTCTGCAATTCCACCTATACGGTGCGGTTCGGGGTGCGGCTGCGCGGCCAGATCCACACCTTTACCGGCTATCGGTCGGTCCATTCCGAACACATGGAGCCCGTGAAGGGCGGCATCCGCTATTCGCTGGACGTGAACCAAGACGAGGTCGAGGCGCTGGCAGCCCTGATGACCTACAAATGCGCGCTGGTCGAGGTGCCCTTCGGCGGGTCCAAGGGCGGTCTGTGCATCGACCCCCGCGCCTGGAACGAGGATGAGCTGGAGCGCATAACCCGCCGCTTCACCTACGAGCTGTCGCGCCGCAACCTGATCTCTCCGTCCCAGAACGTGCCCGCGCCTGACATGGGCACCGGAGAGCGCGAGATGGCGTGGATGGCCGACGCCTACAAGCGGCTGCATCCCGACGACATCAACGCCAAGGCCTGCGTCACCGGCAAGCCGCGCACCGCGGGCGGCATCGACGGGCGCGTCGAGGCGACGGGCCGCGGCGTGCAATACGCGCTGCGCGAGTTCTTCCGCCATGACGACGTGATGAAGCAGGCAGGGCTGACCGGCGTGCTGGCGGGCAAGCGCGTGATCGTGCAGGGCCTGGGCAATGTGGGCTATCACGCCGCCCAGTTCCTGTCGGTCGAGGACAAGTGCCTGATCACCGGCGTGATCGAGCGCGACGGCGCCATCACCAACCCGCAGGGCATCAACATCGACGCGCTGCGCGGCCATATCCGCGCGACCGGCGGCATCAAGGGCTTTGCCGGCGGCGACTATCACGAGAACGGCCTGGCCATGCTGGAGCAGGAGTGCGACATCCTGATCCCCGCCGCGGTGGAAAGCGTGATCCATGCCGACAACGCCGAACGCATCAGCTGCAAGCTGATCATCGAGGCGGCGAACGGTCCCGTGACCGCCGACGCGGACGCGATCCTGCGCCGCAAGGGGATCGTGATCATCCCCGACATGTACGCCAATGCCGGCGGCGTGACCGTGTCCTATTTCGAATGGGTCAAGAACCTGTCGCAGATCAGCCTGGGTCGTCTGGAGCGCCGCCACGAGGAGGCCCGCGCCCGCATGATCGTCGAGGAGCTGGAGCGTCTGTCGGCCGATACCGGCCTGAACTGGACCCTGTCCAAGGGCTTCAAGGAGGCGTTCCTGACCGGCGCGGACGAGCTGGAGCTGGTGCGGTCCGGCCTGGACGACACGATGCGCGAGAGCTTCAAGAAGATGAAGGAGGTCTGGATCAGCAATCCCAAGGTCCAGGACATGCGCACCGCGGCCTATGTGGTGGCGATCCGCCGGATTTCGAACGTCTACAACTCCCTGGGGCTTTGAGGAGGACTGCGCGTCAGGGGGGCGCTGCCCCCCGTCTTGCGGACTCCCCCCGGGGTATTTCCGACAAAGGAGAAATCAGGGGCGGGGGGCGGCGGCGCGGCGCAGGCGGTCGTTGATCGCCTGGCCCAGCCCGTGGTCCGGGATCGGCGCGACCGAGATCGGGCGGCCCAGGGCATCGGCACGGCGCAGCAGGTCGAACAGGCGCGCGGCGGCCTGGGTCAGGTCGCCCGTCTCAGACAGGCTGAACGGGCCGGGGACGCCGAAGGACAGATGCGTCTCTCCGGGGGCGGGGGCCGCGTTCAGGCGCAGCGCCGATTGCGGCGCGTAATGGCTGGACAGCTGTCCGGGCGCGTTTGGGGCCGAAGGGTCGGCGTGATGGGCGGCCAGGGGTTCGCCCAGGGCCGCGGCGATCGCCTCGGCCGGGATGCCGCCGGGACGCAGCAGCGTCGGGCGACCGTCCTGCCAGCCGATGATCGTCGATTCCACGCCGACCGGGCAGGCACCGCCATCCAGTACCGCGGCGATGCGCCCGTCGAGGCCCCCGTCCGGGTGCAGCACATGATCCGCGGTGGTCGGGCTGATCCGCCCCGAGGCATTCGCCGACGGTGCGGCCAGCGGCGCGCCGGATGCGCGCAGCAGCGCCTGCGCCACGGGATGGGCAGGAACGCGGATGCCGATCGTGTCCAGTCCCGCCGTGACCAGCCCCGCGATGCCCGCATCGGTGCGCAGCGGCACCACCAGCGTCAGCGCGCCCGGCCAGAAGGCCCGCGCCAGGGTCAGCGCCTGCGGCGGCAGGTCGGCGACGGCCTGCGCCGCGGCCAGGTCCGCCACATGCACAATCAGCGGGTTGAAGCTGGGCCGCCCCTTGGCCTGGTAGATGCCGGCCACCGCCGCCCCGTCGCGCGCGTCGGCGGCCAGACCATAGACCGTCTCGGTCGGAATCGCCACGCAGCGGCCCTGGGCCAGCAGGCGGGCGGCCTGGGCCAAGCCGGCAGGGTCGGGGATCAGTCGCAGGGTCTGCATTCGTGACGCGGGGTTTCGGTTGAGCCTGAAAGGACGGCGGCACAAGATGCCGCCAGCGCCCGTTGATAGACGCGCCGCGGCCCGATGCCAAGGCGCCAGGAGGAGAACCCGATGACCTACAAGGCCCCGACAGCCCAGATCGACTTCATCCTGACCCATGTCGTCCCCTTCGCCGACCTGGCCCTGACCGACCGCTTTGCCGAGGCCACGGCCGAGACCGCGACCGCCATCCTGTCCGAGGCCGGCAAGCTGGCCCAGAACGTTCTGGCGCCCCTGAACCGGGGCAGCGACCAGACCCCCGCGCGGCTGGAGAATGGCGTGGTGCGATCCTCGCCCGGCCTTGCCGACGGGTTCCGGGCGATTGCGGAGGGGGGCTGGGTCGGCGTGTCGGCCGATCCGGAATACGGCGGCATGGGCCTGCCGCAGGCCCTGAACATGGCCGTGGCCGAGATGATGTCGGGCGCCTGCCTGTCCTTGCAGCTGAACCCGCTGCTGACCCAGGGCCAGATCGAGGCGCTGGAGCATCATGCCAGCGACGATCTGAAGGCGCGCTATCTGCCCAAGCTGATCAGCGGCGAATGGTCGGGCACGATGAACCTGACCGAACCGGGCGCGGGCAGCGACGTGGGTGCGCTGACCACCCGGGCGGAACCGGCGGGCAACGGCACCTATCGGATCAGCGGGCAGAAGATCTACATCACCTGGGGCGACAGCGACGTCACGTCGAACGTCTGCCACCTGGTGCTGGCGCGTCTGCCGGGCGCGCCCAAGGGGACGCGCGGCATCAGCCTGTTCATGGTCCCCAAGCTGATCCCCGACGAGCAGGGCGACCCGGGCGTCGCCAACAGCCTCAAGGTGGTCAGCCTGGAGCACAAGCTGGGCATCCACGGCAGCCCGACCTGCGTCATGTCCTATGACGGCGCCACCGGCTGGCTGGTCGGCGAGGAGAACAAGGGCATGGCGGCAATGTTCACGATGATGAACGTGGCCCGCCTTGGCGTCGGCATGCAGGGCGTGGGCGTGGCCGAGGCCGCGCTGCAGAAGGCCGTGGCTTATGCAGCGGACCGCAACCAGATGGGGCCGATCATCGGTCATCCCGATGTGCGCCGGATGCTGGCCACCGCGCAGGCCGAGGTGTTCGCCGCCCGCGCCATCGGCCTGGCCTGCGCCACCGCCATCGACATGGACCGCGCCACGGGGGATGCCGATCAGGCCGCCCGCGCGGCCTTCCTGACGCCGATCGCCAAGGCCTATGGCACCGACGTGGGCATCCGCGTGGCCGACATGGGCGTGCAGGTGCATGGCGGCATGGGCTATGTCGAGGAGACGGGCGCCGCGCAGTATCTGCGCGACGTGCGCATCACCTCGATCTACGAGGGCACGAACGGCATCCAGGCGATGGATCTGGTCGGACGCAAGCTGTCGGACGGCGGCGAGGCCGCGATGCGCCTGCTGGACGAGGTGCTGGACGGGGCCAAGGCCGCGCAGTCCGCGCATCCCGAGCTGGCCCACCAGCTGTGGCAGGCCGCCGAGACCCTGCGCGAGGCAACCCAAGCCCTGCTGGAGCGTGACATGGCCGACCGTTTCGCGGGCGCGGTCGCCTATCTGACCGCCTTTGCGCGGGTGCTGGGCGGGCATTACCACCTGCGCGCGGCGCTGAAGGGCGGACCGGCGCATCTGGCGCTGGCACGGGTGTTCATGGCGCGCGTCCTGCCGCGGTTCACCGGCGATCTGGCCGAGGCGCAGGCGGGCCAGGGCGACCTGACCGCGCTGAGCGATGCCGCGCTGGCGGGCGACTTCGCGGCGTGATCCGCACGCCGCACGACAGCCCGCCCGCCGAGGGGCAGGCCATCACCGTCGCCCCGGGCGTCTTGTGGATGCGCCTGCCGCTGCCGATGAAGCTGGACCATGTCAACGTTTATGCGTTTGACGATCCCGACGGCTGGACGGTGGTCGATACCGGCTTCGACACGGCGCGCACGCGCGAGATCTGGCAGGTGCTGCTGGACGGGCCGCTGCAGGGGCGGCCGGTCGTGCGGGTGATCGGTACGCATCACCATCCCGACCATATCGGGCTGGCCGGCTGGTTCATGGAGCGGGGCGCCGACCTGTGGATCAGCCGCACCGCATGGCTGATGGCGCGGATGCTGGTCCTGGACGTGCAGGACCGTGCCAGCCAGCAGGCGCTGGCGTTCTGGCGGCGGGCCGGGATGGCGGCCGAGATGCTGGACCGGCGCGCCAGCGACCGGCCCTTCAACTTTGCCGACGTGGTCCACGCGCTGCCTTTGGGCTTCACCCGCCTGGTCGAGGGCGACACGGTGACCTTCGGCGGAAGGCGCTGGCGGGTGGCGATGGGGCATGGCCATGCGCCCTGCCACGCGACGCTGTGGTCGCAGGACTGCGATCTGGTCATCGGCGGCGACCAGCTGCTGCCGTCGATCTCTCCGAACCTGGGGGTCTATCCGACCGAGCCCGAGGCCGACCCGGTGGGCGAGTGGCTGGAGAGCTGCACCCGGCTGGCGGCGCTGGCGCGGCCCGACCAGCTGGTGCTTCCGGGACACAAGCTGCCCTTCACCGGGCTGCCCTTCCGGCTGGAACAGCTGATCCAGAACCACCGCGCCGGGCTGGACCGGCTGGCGCAGGCCCTGGCGGACGGACCGCGCACCGCGGTCGGGTGTTTCGACATCCTGTTCCGCCGCCGCATCGGCGAGGCCGAGTACGGCCTGGCCATGGTCGAGGCCGTGGCCCATGTGAACCACCTGCACCGCGCCGGGCGCATCCGGCCTGTGGGCGAAACGCAGGGTGCGGTGCTGTGGGGGGCGTGACAGCTGCGCCGCTTTCCGCTATCGCAGGATGAACGCAAACCGATGGGGCAGTGATGGCCGACTACGACAACAAACCCGAAGCGACCCAGGGAACGATGGACCTGACCGACCACAAGAAGACCTTCGCGGGCTTCATCCGCGGATCCACCTGGGTCATCGTCGGATCGCTGGCGGTCCTGGTCTTCATGGCCCTGACGAACGCCTGATCGGACGGGCGGGGACATGAAGCGACGCGTCTTCCTGGCGGCCACGCTGCCGGTCGTGCTGACCGCCTGCGGAGCCGACAACATCTGGGCCAGCGACGAAGCCGTGCGCGACGCGCGCTATGTGTCCGCCACGCCAACCTCGATCACGCTGTTCACGGTGATCGGCATCCCGCGCGGCGAGGGGGGCCATTCGGCGCTGATGTTCAACGGCAGCCAGCGCGTGATCTATGATCCCGCCGGCAGCTGGAGCCATCCGCGCATTCCCGAACGGCGCGACGTGCTTTACGGCATCACCGACAACTTCAAGAACTTCTACATCGATTACCACGCGCGCAAGACCTATTGGGTGGCCGAGGACACGATCCTGGTCCCGCGCGAGGTGGCCGACCTGGCGATCCGCCGGGCCGAGGCCAACGGTTCTGCCAACAAGAGCTTTTGCGCGATCGAATCGGGCAACGTCCTGTCCGGCGTGCCGGGGTTCGAGACGGTGCCGCGGGGGTTCTCTCCGCTGAAGCTGCGCGAATGGTTCCTGCGCCAGCCGGGCGTGGTGTCCAAGCGTCACTATGACGGCGACCCGGCCAACAACCACGACGTCCTGCTGCGCCAGAAGGACGGGACGATCGGCGGTTACAGAAGGTAAAGCAGGCCCGCCAGCGTGATGCCCCCGGCCAGGATGGCCAGCATCACGTTGCGGGTCAGCACGCCCACCGCCACGGTCGCGGCGGCGGCGGCCATGCGGGCCGGATCGGCGTTGCCGCCGGTCGCGGCGGGCCAGACGACCAGCGGCGCGACCAGCGCGGGCAGCACCGCCACCGGGGTATAGCGCAGCATCCGCAGCATCCAGTTCGGCAGGTCGCGGTCGCCCAACGCGCCCAGGAACGACCAGCGGATCAGGTAGGTGCCGACGCCCAGCACCGCGATGATGACCCAGATCTCAGTCGCGGACGCCTGCATCGCGCGCCTCCTTGCGTTCGGTGCGGATCTCGACCAGGGCGCCGGTGGCCATGCCCAAGGGCGCGGCGATCAGCAGGCCCAGCCCCGACGGCAGCCCCGCCAGCGCCAGCGCCGCGACGATCGCGACAAAGCAGGCGGCCAGATGCGCAGGCGTGCGCAGCATCGGCGCGATCATCGCCAGAAAGGTGATGGGCATCGCGAAATCCAGCGCGATCCCCTCGGGGATGGCCTGGCCCACGGTGGCGCCCGCCCAGGTGGCGATCATCCACGGCACGCACAGAACCAGCGCGGTGCCGCCGAAATAGGCCAGCCGCTGCGCGATGGTCAGGCGCGGATACTGTTCGTAATGCTGGATCGACAGCGCATAGCTTTGGTCGATCAGCGCATAGGCGACCCATGCCTTGTGGCCGGGTGTCGCGTCCCGCAGCCACGGCAGCAGGGACGCCGAATACATCGCCATGCGCAGGTTCACCGCCAGCCCGGACAGGATCACGATCAGCGCCGGCGCATTGTCGGTCAGCAGCTGCACCGCCGTGAACTGCGACGCGCCCGCCAGGACCAGCACCGAAAACCCCATTACCTGCGCCAGGTTCAGCCCGGCCTCGGTCGCGACCACCCCGAACAACACCGCAAAGGGCACGATCACCACCAGGAAAGGCAGCGACTGGACGATGCCGTGGCGGAACGCGGCGGCCGGCGTCCGGGCCAATACGCGGATTGCCGCCTGATCGGCGGCGGCTTGCCGGGTCGAGGGCCTGGGTTCGGGGGCGGGGGACATGGCGCTTTCGTATTCCTGCGTTTCGCGGCACCTTGCTTGCACGACACGCAAGGCAAGACAAGGCCAGCCGATGCAGATCCTGCACCCGATCCCCGACAGCCTGCTGCCCGCCGCGGCGGCGCTGTGGCGCGCGCATTTCGGGCGCGGACGCTGGCCTGCGCGGGTCCGCGCCGGGCATGGCGTGGTGGCGGTGGATGCATCCGGGGCGGTCTGCGGGGTGATGGGTCTGCGCGACGGTGCCGGCGGGTTCGCGCAGGGCGGCGCGGGGCTGTCAGGCTGGCTGTTCCGCGCGGCGCCGCCCACGGGCGATCTGGTCATCGACGGGCTTGCCGTCACTGACACCCGGCAGGGCACGGGGCGCGCGTTGATCGAGGCGGGGGCGCTGGTCGCCGCCCGCGACGGCCGCCCTGGCCTGCGGGCCGAGGTGCGCGCCCGCAACCGGGGCGCGCTGGCCTTCTACGACAGGGTGGGGTTTTCGGACCGGGGGCGGGGCCGCTATGGCCTGCCCTGGTGGGGGCAGGTCCATCTGCTGCACCTGAGCGTCTAGCCGAAGACGCCCGACACGCGGCCCAGCAGCATGAAGGCGCGCGACGACCGGCTGTCGGCCAGTACGGCGATCTGCAGGTCGTCCAGTTCCGGTACCAGGCGGGCCGTCAGCCCGTCGAAATGGCGCAGGAAGTGATGCGCGGTGTCGCGAAAGATCTCGTCCTCGCGCAGCATGGTGGCGGCGATCTCCAGCGCGGGCTGGTGGTGGATGCCGCCCAAGGCCGCGACGGCGCTGCCGCGTTCACCGGCGGCATAGCGGCGCCAGACGTCGGGTCGGGCGATCTCTGGCGGCAGGTCGTCCATGTAGACATCCTGGCCCGCCATCAGCGTCACGACATCCTGCGCGGCGCGCAGCACCTTGGAATGGGCCGGATCCTTCAGCGCATGACGCAGGGCGTCGATCGCGTCGACATCGTCGGGACCGTCGGGAAAGTTCAGCGCCCGGATCAGGGTCGTGGCGTCCACCGGGGCGCCCTGGGCCTCGAACCGCAGGGCGGCCTGGCGCTGATCGGCGGTCTGGCGGGGTTTGGGCAGCGGGGCGGCGGGGCGCGGCGCGGCGGCCGGCTGCGGTTCGGCGGGGGCGGCTGCGGCGCGGGGGGCGGGCGGCGGCAGGTCGTCCACCGGGGCTGCCTCGCCGCGCAGATGCGTCAGGCGGGCGCGCAGATCCTCGGCCTCGGCGCGCAGGATGGCCAGCTGGCGGGCCAGCGACACGCCCAGCCAGATCAGCGCCAGCGGCAGGACCGTCCCCATGATAGAGACGAGGCGCGCCACGCCCGACGGGCCGCCATCGGTACCCGCGGGCCCAAGCAGCCAGACCAGCGCGACCAGGAACAGCCAGACGCCGGTCAGGGTAAAGCCGACCGTGGTCAGGCGGTCGCGGTTGGCCAGGCTGGCGATGCGTGCAATCAGGGACATGGCGTCATCCGTACCGGATCTCGACAATTTCATAGCTGCGCTGGCCGCCGGGGGTGGTCACCTCGACGCTGTCGCCCTCGTCCTTGCCGATCAGCGCGCGCGCCAGCGGAGAGCGGATGTTCAGCAGCCCGCGCTCGATGTCGGCCTCGGCCTCGCCCACGATCTGATAGTTGCGCTCTTCCTCGGTGTCCTCGTCGATCAGCTTGACGCGGGCGCCGAACTTGATGCTGCCCGACAGTTTCGCGGGGTCGATGACCTCGGCGCGCGACAGCAGGCTCTCCAGCTCCTTGATGCGCCCCTCGACGAAGCCCTGCTTTTCGCGGGCGGCATGGTATTCGGCGTTCTCCGACAGGTCGCCATGTTCGCGCGCTTCGGCGATGGCGCGGATGATGGCGGGACGTTCCTTGGATTTCAGCTGCCCCAGTTCGCGTTCCAGCGCTGCCGCGCCGGTGGGGGTCATCGGTATCTTTTCCATCGCTGCCCTGGTCCTTGTTGGGATGCGTTTGTCCTGCGGGTGCCAAACCAACGCCCCTGCCATTGCGGAATGGCAGGGGCGCGGAAGCTGATCGGGGACATGGTCACCAAAATGACGCTTAATGCAAGCCTGCATGGCCCGAATCGCGCAATCGCACGCGGCCAACCGCCGCGTCACGATTGCCCCCGCCCGCCGGGGTCGCTATCTGTTTGGCAGCCAGATTGCCACGGAGGGGGCCCCAGCACATGACAGACCAGACCGAGATCGTTCGCGAATCGATGGAATACGACGTCGTGATCGTGGGCGCGGGGCCGGCGGGCCTGTCGGCCGCGATCCGGCTGAAGCAGATCGATGCCGAACTGTCCGTCGTGGTCCTGGAAAAGGGCTCGGAGGTGGGCGCCCACATCCTGTCGGGTGCCGTTCTGGACCCCTGCGGGCTGGACCGGCTGATCCCCGACTGGCGCGACAAGGGCGCCCCGGTCACCACCGAGGTGACCGACGACAACTTCTATGTCCTGGGCGAGGCGGGGCAGGTGCGCGTGCCGAACTGGCCGATGCCGCCGCTGATGTCGAACCACGGCAACTACATCGTCAGCATGGGCAATGTCTGCCGCTGGCTGGCCGAACAGGCCGAGGCCCTCGGGGTCGAGATCTTCCCCGGCATGGCCGCCAGCCAGGTGGTCTGGGACGGGGATCGCGTGAAGGGTGTCGTCGCCGGAGAGTTCGGCCGCGAACCCGACGGCAGCATCGGCGACGGATACGAGCCGGGGATGGAGCTGCACGGCAAGTACGTCTTCATCGCCGAAGGCGTGCGCGGCAGCTTGGCCAAGCAGATCGACGCGCGGCTGAACCTGTCGGCCCATGGCGATCCGCAGAAGTTCGGCCTGGGCATGAAGGAGATCTGGGAGGTTTCTCCCGACAAGTTCCACAAGGGTCGCGTCGTGCACACGATGGGCTGGCCCCTGGGCAAGAATGCCGGCGGCGGCAGCTTCATCTATCATCTTGAGAACAACCAGGTGCTGGTCGGCTTTGTCGTTCACCTGAACTATGCCAACCCGTACCTGTATCCCTACATGGAGTTCCAGCGCTTCAAGCACCATCCGATGGTCGCGGACCTCTTGGAGGGGGCCAAGCGCATCAGCTATGGCGCCCGTGCCATCACCGAGGGCGGCTGGCAGTCGCTGCCGCAGCTGTCCTTCGACGGCGGCGTGCTGCTGGGCTGTTCGGCGGGCATGGTCAACGTGCCGCGCATCAAGGGCAACCACAACGCGATGATCTCGGGGATCGAGGCCGCCGATGCCGCCGCCGCCGCGATCAAGGCGGGGCGCGAGGGCGACCGGCTGACCGATTACGACGGCGCGGTGCGCGGCGGTGCCATCGGTGCCGACCTGAAACGCGTGCGCAACGTCAAGCCGATCTGGTCGCGCCTTGGTCTGTCGGCCAGCCTGATGCTGGGTGCGGTGGACATGTGGACCGCCAACCTGACCGGCTGGAACCCCCTGGGCACCTGGAGCCACGGCAAGTCGGACGCCGCCGCCACCGGCAAGGCGCGCGATCACAAGCCGATCGACTATCCGCGCCCGGACGGCAAGCTGTCCTTCGACCGGCTGACCAACGTGGCGTTTTCCTTTACCAACCACGAGGAAAGCCAGCCCTGCCACCTGAAGCTGCGCGACCCTTCGGTGCCGATCGCGGTGAACCTGCCGGAATATGCCGAACCCGCGCAGCGCTATTGCCCCGCAGGCGTCTATGAGGTGGTCGAGGATGCGTCGGGCCCGCGCTTCGTCATCAACTTCCAGAACTGCGTCCACTGCAAGACCTGCGACATCAAGGATCCCAGCCAGAACATCGTCTGGACGACCCCGCAGGGCGGAGACGGGCCGAACTATCCCAACATGTGACCGTGCTCCGACAAGGCAGGTCGAGGCGGGTTCCTTGTCCCGACCTGCAGGTGGCTTGCCGTCTTGCGCCCCGTGCCGGGGCGGTATGGCCCGTCTAGCCGCTGCGGCAGGTTCCGGCCCTTGGATCAGGGGCGCCCCTCAGGTCGCTGTCACAGGCGATCTTTCGGGCACGGGACCGGGTCTGCGCATCCTCGCAGGTCTGAACCATCTTTTGCAGGATGGCGCATATCTGGGGGTCAATGATCGTCATGACATGCTCCTCTTGGCCAGAAATGCACGCAGAGCGTGTATTGAACCATACGGTTCGGTCATTTGGCCAGACCAAACTCACCCGATCGGCGGATTGTCGTAGGCGCGGGCGCCGCGATCGCTGTCCCGGCAGATGGCTGTACAAATAGCCAAGTGCGCAAAATGGACAAACGGGGGTACACACATCGTGTAGTTGTTCGAGGTATCGAGTATGCAAGGTGTTCCGACGGAAACGACGTTTCGGCTGTCCATGTCCGACAAGGACTGGGAGATCATCGACACGGCGCTGACGGCTTATTCCCACAATGCGGTCTATCGCGACCTGCGCGACAAGCTGGACATGCAGGTCGCCATGGTCCGCGCGCTGGACGGTGCGACGCGCAGCGCCAAGGTCGCCGGCCACCGCGACGCGCGCGACGACAGGGCGCGGACCCCGGCCGGGCCGCGTCAGGATCGCCGCTCGACCGCATAGGCCGGCGGCGTCGCGATCAATCCAGGCGGGGCCGTCTGCGATGCAGGGCAGGCGGCGTCGGTGCCTGGACGGTGTCCGACCTGGGTACGCTTTGCCTTCGAAATCACTTGATGGAAGGTGGCATTCGGTATCCAACTCTGCGGATCAAAGCATCGCGCAGGAGGTGGCAAGTTATGCCCCGTATGACGCTGACGGGAATGCCGGGGCACCACCCGGTCGTTCTCAGTTTCGAGGCCGACACCCGGTTCACCATCGAGAACGGACCCGAGGGGGCGACTATCCTCGGCCTGCATCGGCAGGGGTCCCAGCAGATCGTCCATGTCCGCGAGACGCGCGATCAGATCATCGCGGCCCGCGCGGCAGCGCTGTCGAACGCGCCGTCCCGGTAGCGCGCAGGGCGTCAGGCCGGATCGCCGGTCATCTGGTGCAGGGCATCGATGATCTGGTCCGTGTGATAGGGCTTTGGAAAGAACCGCGCACCGGGCGGCAGGTCGGCGTCCCTGACGCCCAGGATCCCCGACGCGACGATGATGCGGATGTCGGGCCAGGTGGCGCTGACATGGGCCGCAAGCTTCAGGCCGTTCATCGATCCGGGCATCTCGACATCGGTGAACAGGATGGCGATGTCGGAGGTGCCGTTCAGCGTGGCCAGCGCGGCGTCGGCCGACTTGGCCTCGTAGGTCCGAAAGCCCGCGTCGTGCATCATGTCGACGGCTTCCATCCGGATCAGGATCTCGTCCTCGACGACAAGGACGGCGTTGCGGGGCTGGGACATGATGGTTCTTCCGGGGATGGGGTGGCGGACGCTCAGTCCTGCTGCGTCAGGCCGGTCAGCGGTGATGTCAGTTCGAAACGCAAACCGCCGGGGTCATAGTCCAGTTCCGCGATCCCGTCGAAGTATCCCGCCAGGGCCTGTTCGATCATCCGGCTGCCAAAGCCCTGGCGGCGGGGCGGGGTGACGGTCGGCCCGCCATGTTCCTGCCAGGACAGGCGAAATCCGACAGGCTCCGCCTCGTCGTCGCGGTCCCACCGGATCTGGACATGGCCCGTCTCGGCGGACAGGGCGCCGTATTTCATCGCATTGGTGGCCAGTTCATGCAGCGCCATGGTCAGGGCCAGCGCCTGCTTGGACCCCAGGGCCAGGTCCGGCCCCGCGACCCGGAAGCGGTCCGCGCTCATGCGGTGGGGGCCCAGGGCCGCCTCGACCACCTCGGTGATGGCGGTTTCTGTCCAGGTCGCCTTGACCAAGCGGTCATGGGCCTGCGCCATGATGCCGATGCGCGACTGGATGGACATGCGGGCCTGGTCCAGCGTCTCGGCCTGGCGCAGGGTCTGCGAGACGATGGAATGCACCATCGCCATCGAGTTCTTGACCCGGTGGTTCATCTCTCCCAGCATCAGCTGAAGCTGTTCCTCGACCACCTTGATGCGGTTGATGTCCGTGCAGCTGCCGTACCAGCGGGTGATCCGGCCCGTCGCGTCGCGGACAGGCTTGGCGCGACCAAGACCCACCGGTATTCGCCGGACCGGTGCCGCAGGCGATACTCGATCTCGTAGGGCTGGCCGGTCTCCAGGCTTTGACGCCAGCGCGCCCATGTGCGGTCCTGATCGTCGGGATGGAACATCCCGGCCCAGGCCTCGCCGTCGGTCGAGCCTTCGGGCACGCCGGTGAATTCGTACCAACGGTGGTTGTAATAGTCGTGAAAGCCGTCCGGGCGGGTCGACCAGATCATCTGGTCGACGGAATCGGCGATGGCGTGGAACTTGGCCTCGCTGTCGTGCAGCTGCGCCTCGCGGGTCTGCAGCTCGTGCATGCGATCGCGCGCCTCGTACTGCCGCGCGCGGGCCTTGAGGGCAGAGCGGACCGCGCGCACCAGCTCCTCCGCATGCAGCGGCCGCGACAGCACCACCCCGTTCTGCAGCGCGTCGATGCGGGCCTTGGCCCGGTCCGATCGATGCCGCGACGTCCCGTTCGCCAGAACGATGAAGGGAACGTCCGACCAGGACGGCTGATCGGCCAGGGCCTGCTGCAGCAACCCCTCATCCGCGGCGACCAGGGCCTCCTCGGTGACCAGGGCCACGCCGATGGTCACACCGACCAGCCCCGCCAGCGCGGGCAGGTCCCGTGCCTGGACCGAGGCGATGCCGACCTTGTCCAGCAGCGCCGCCGCCACGGCGGCGTCGCGGCCCCGCGGCGCCAGGATCGCCACCGCCAGGGCCAGGTCGTCGCGCGCGGCCGACCGGTCGGTCACCGTCCCCGGTCCCTTTGCGGATCGGTCGCCATCAGGTCGTTTTCGGTGCCCACCAGCACCGGGGTCCCGGACAGGATGCCCGAAAAGCCCCGGATCGGTGCGCCGATAACGATGCCGCCCCCGTCGATCCGCAATTCGCGGATGGTGCGTTCGTGGTCCGACGTGCGCGTCTTGATCACCGCGATCGACTTCCGCACCTCTCCGTCGGCCTCGAAAAAGCGCAGCATCATCATCGTGTCGGCCAGATAGCTGATGTCCAGGTCCGACCGCAGATCGCCCGTCACCCCGTGCTGACCCAGGATCATCAGCGATACCACGCCCTGCTGGGCCAGATAGCTGAGCAGTTCGTGCATCTGCAGCACCAGGAAATTATCGCTTGGCATCGCGTGCAGATAGGCGTTCAGGCTGTCGATCACGACCAAGCCGACATCGTCCTGCTCGACCGCGCTGCGGACGGCGCTGGCGAACTCTCCGGGGGACAGTTCGGCCGGGTCGATCTGGCGGATCGTCAGCAGGCCGGCGTCGATGAACGGCTGCAGGTCCATGTCCAGCGCCCTGGATCGGGTCATAAGCGTGGCCAGCCGTTCGTCGAACAGGAAATAGGCCGCCTTCTGGCCACGCTGCAGGGCCGAGATCATGCAGCGCACGGCGGTCGTCGTCTTGCCCACCCCGGCAGGCCCCGCCAGCAGAGTGTTGGTTCCGGGAAACAGGCCGTCGCCCAGCAGCGCATCCAGACCGGCAAGCCCCGTGGTCACCGGTTCGGCCGAAAAGCGGCGGTGGTGATCGGCCGCGATCAGGCGCGGATAGACGCGGATGCCGCCGCGTTCGATGGTAAAGTCGTGATAGCCGCCGTGATATTTCAGGCCGCGCATCTTGACGACCCTCAGCCTGCGGCGCTCCGAGCCGAAATCGTTGGCCAGCTGCTCCAGCGAGATGACGCCATGCGCGATCGAGTGCAGCTGCAGGTCGCCGGGTTCGGCCGTGCGGTCGTCCAGCATCAGCACGGTGCAGTTCCGGCGCGCGAAGAAATGCTTCAACGCCAGGATCTGGCGGCGATAGCGCAGCGGGTTCTGCGCCAGCAGGCGCAGTTCCGACAGGCTGTCCAGCACCACGCGCACCGGGTCGGTCCGGTCCACCAGATCGAAGATGCCGCGCACCGTCTCTCCCAGCTCCACCTCGCTGGGATGCAGAAGCGACTGTTCGTGGTCGATACCGAATTCGTCCTCGGCGATCATCTCGAAGACGTCGATGCCGTCCAGCGTCAGGTCATGCGACCGCGCGACGGCCCGCAGCTCTGTCTCGGTCTCGGACAGGGTGATGTAGAGGCCGCGGTCACCCGCCTGGCGTCCCTCCATCAGGAACTTCAGCGCCAGCGTGGTCTTGCCCGATCCGGGCGTGCCCTCGACAAGATACAGCCGCGATGGCGTCAGCCCGCCCAGCAGCACGGCATCCAGGCCGGGGGTTCCGGTGCGAAAGCGCGCGTCGATGTCCGCGCCTGCTGTTTCCTGGCTCATCTGCTGTCCCCATGCCTTGGATGGTATCGGCCCGCGCGTGCCCCGGACACAAGGCGGATCCCTGTCCCGACAGGGTGCCGGTCGTCAAGCGCCAAAGGCGCAGTCTGATCATCACGCCTAATCCGTCGCCGCGGACAGCTCCACCTGATAAAGGATGGTCCTGGCACGGGACCGGTGCCTGGACCGGGCTCAATGCTTTTCCGGACCATGCCGGCAACTGGCGCGCGATTTTTTGGGAACCCGGTTTACCGAAGGGCGTTGCCCTTAACGGTCACATGCGCGCAAGACGCCGACCGGCCCTGATCCGAAAGCGAGGAAGCCATCATGATCACCCTGACCGTGAACGGGACGGAACACAGTTTCGATGGCGATCCCGAAATGCCGCTGCTGTGGTACCTGCGCGACGAGTTGGGACTGACCGGCACCAAGTTCGGCTGCGGCATCGCCCAATGTGGCGCCTGCACGATCCATCTGGACGGCTACCCGACCTTTGCCTGTATCACCCCCATCTCGATCGCGGATGGGTCGGACGTCCGCACGATCGAAGGTCTGGCCGAGAACGGCGACCACCCCGTGCAGGTCGCCTGGCGTGACCTGAACGTGTCGCAATGCGGTTATTGCCAGGCGGGGCAGATCATGCAGGCCGCGGCGCTGGTGGATTCCACCCCCGACCTGACCGACGAGGACATCGACACGGTGATGAGCGCGAACCTGTGCCGCTGCGGCACCTATCCGCGCATCCGTGCCGCCATCAAGCAGGGCCGCCGAAGCGAGGACCGAATGATGTCGAACCGCGTCCCCCGAATCCCTCCGCATCGCCAATGTCAGCCGCCGGTCCCTGCTGCTGGGAATGGGGGCCGGCAGCCTGGTTCTTGCCATCGGACTGCCCCGCCCGGGCCGCGCGCAGGACGCGCCGGTTCAGTTCGGCGCTGACGCGATGCCCAACGGCTGGCGTGACGATCCGAACGTCTTCGTCTCGATCGCCGAGGACGGTATCGTCACCGTGACCGTCCACCGTTCCGAGATGGGGCAGGGTGTGCGCACCTCGATCGCGATGGTCGTTGCCGACGAGCTGGAGGCCGACTGGGACATGGTCCGCGTGACCCAGGCCCCCGGCAACGAGCCGCGCTATGGCAACCAGGACACCGACGGTTCGCGCAGCCTGCGCCATTTCTTCGGCCCGATGCGCCGTGCCGGGGCCTCGGCCCGGACCATGCTGGAGCAGGCGGCCGCCGAGGCTTGGGACGTGCCCCTGTCCCGAAGTGCGCGCCGCGGGGCATGTCGTACGTCATGCCGGATCGGACCGCACGATGGGCTTTGGTGAACTGGCCGCCACCGCCGCCGCCCTGCCGGTTCCCCGACCGCGAGGCCTGCGCCTGAAGGACCCCGCGACGTTCCGTTACGTCGGCAAGGCCGATATCGGGCTGGTCGACAATGACGACATCACCCGCGGCACCACGACCTATGGGATCGACGTGCGCCGCGAAGGGATGCTGTATGCCGTCATCGCCCCGCCCGCCGGTCCTTTGGCGGCAGCGTGGCCAGCCTGGACGACAGCGCCGCCCTGCAGGTGCCCGGGGTCGAGCGGATCGTGCGGCTGGACCCGCCCGCCATCCCCCGCGGAATTCCAGCCGCTTGGCGGTGTCCGCGGTCATTGCCCGCAACACCTGGGCCGCCATCAGGGGCGCGAAGCGCTGGTCATCGAATGGGAGGATGGGCCGCATGCCGCCTATTCCTCGGACGATTTCAGGGCAGAGCTTGAAGGGCGGCGGTGCAGACCGGCGACGGCAAGCCTGATCCTGAACCGGGGCGACGTCGACGCGGCCCTGGCCGAGGCAGAGACCCGCGTGGTCGCCGAATACTATATTCCCCACCTGGCGGCAGGCCCCGATGGAGCCGCCCGCCGCCGTGGCCGATGTGCGCGGACGGGTCCTGCGAGGTCTGGGCCTGCGTGCAGGCACCGCCAGGTCACCCGCCTGCGCCTGGCACAGCGGATGGAACTGCCCGAAGAGGACGTGACCGTCAACGTCACCCTGCTGGGCGGTGGTTTCGGCCGCAAGTCCAAGGCCCGACTTCGTGCTGGAGGCCGCGATCCTCAAGCCGCGAGATGGGCGCCCCGGTCAAAGCTGACCTGGACGCGCGAGGACGATCTGCACCACAGCTATTACCACAGCCGTCTCGGTCGAGCGGCTGGAGGCGGGGCTGGACGCACAGGGCAAGGCCGTGGCCTGGCTGCACCGCACCGCCGCCCCCACGATCGGGTCGATCTTTGCCCCCGACCCCAAAGGAGAAGCTGCCGTTCGAGCTGGGCATGGGGCTTGACCAACATGCCCCTGGACATCCCAACGTCCGTGCCGAGAAACCCGCAGCCCCGGCCCATGTGCGCATGCGGCTGGTACCGGTCGGTCTCCAACATCCCCGCACGCCTTCGCGATCCAGTCCTTCATCGCAGAACTGGCGGCGGCGGCGGGCCGCGATCCGCTGGAATACCTGCTGGAGACGATCGGCCCCCGCCCGCCTCATCGACCCGAGCGAAATAGGCGATGTCTGGAACTATGGCGAGGACCCTGCGCGCTATCCCATCGACACCGGACGCTTGCGGGCGGTCACGAAACCGTGGCCGAGGCGATCGGATGGGGTCGCCAAGATGCCCGCCGGCAGCGGTTTTGGGCATCGCCCGCGCATTACAGCTTTGTCAGCCATGTCGCCGTGGCGGCCGAGGTGAGGTCGTGGACGGCGCGGTGCGCATTCCGCGCGTCGAGATCGCCATCGACTGCGGCGCGCATGTCAATCCCGACCGCATCCGCTCTCAGATGGAGGGGGCGTCATCATGGGCGCGGGGCAGGCCCTGACGGCCGAGATCACCTTCCAGGACGGGCGCGCGCAGCAGGACAACTTTGACACCTATCTGATCCCCCGCATGGGAGACCGCGCCGCGGGAGATCAACGTGCATCTCGTGTCCTCGGGCGGCTATGACAGCCCTTTGGGGGGCGTCGGGGAACCGGGCCTGCCCGCCCGTCGCCCCGGCCATCGTCAACGCGATCTTTGCCGCGACGGGCACCGCATCCGCCCGCCCTGCCGGTGGCCGATCAACTTCGCAGCTAAGGACATGTCCATGACCCTGAAACAGATGCTTCTGGCCGGCGGCCCTTGCTGTCCTGGCCGGTCCCGGCGCTGGCGATTGCGCCGACCGGATCACTTCCTCGAAGAGGCGCTGGACGATGCGTCGCGGCTGGCCATCTCGGCCTCGACGGGCGGGCAGGGGGGTCGCGGGCGCCCTCGAGGCCCAAGCCGTAACCGAGGAGACGGCGGAGGAACCCGTCCCCTATCAGGACGACGCCGCCGCGGCGGTCGAGGAGGCCGAGGAGGCCGGGGACGGTGGCGAGGAGCTGATCGAGGCGCGTGCCCGCTGGGCGAAGCCCGCACCCTGGCCCAGGATGGGGACGAGGACGCCTGCACCCGGCAGATCAAGGAGATCCTTGTCCGGCCTGATCGACGGGTTGACCCGGCAGGCGCGGCCTAGTCCGAATGGAACACCTCGGTCAGGCCCGCCCACCATTCACCAGGGGCCGCGTGTCCAGCGGGCGCTGCATCGGGCACACAGCGCCCACCAGTTCGCGCGTCACCGGATCGGCGGCAATGGCCGCATCATCGGCCGCGAAATCGGTGCGCGATATTCCCAATAGCTGAACAGCAGGTTTTCTGGCTGGCGCAGGAAGATCGAATAGTTGGTGATATGCGACCGCGACAGCGGTCCAGCACCGCGGGCCAGACATCGGCATGCAGGCGGGGTGTATTCGTCGATCCGGTCCGGGTCGATCCCGATGACATGGGCCATGCGTTTCATGGGCGCTGTTCCTTCGCGTCAAGGTCATAGAAGCGGATGGCTGTCTGCCCAAAGACCTGCGCGCGATCGCATCGGACAGGGCCGCGCACAGGGTCTGCGCGACCTGCAGCCAGTCGGCATAGGTGCCCCGCAAGCTCCGCACGGCCAGTCGCTGCCCCACATCAGCCGTTCGGGCCGAATGCCCGCAGGACATGGTCGAAGACCGGGCGCAGGGTGTCTGCGGACCAGCCCGGGCCCGAATTCGTTGGCCAGCCCCGACAAGCTTGCAGGACACCTGCGGATGGGCGGCCAGGGCGTCGATGCCCCCGGCGCCAGTCCCGGTCCGGGGTCCGTGCCGTCAAAGACGGGCTTGGCGCAGTGATCGATCAACGATGGGCAGGGACGGCACCCGCCTGGCCAATTCCTCGACGACCGGCAGATGGCGGGGGGTGATCAGCGCGTCCAGCCGCAGCCCGGCCCCTGCGACGTGCCGCAGGGAGTCGATCACGCCGTCCTGCAGGATCCACCGGGTGTCGTCGATATCCTGCAGCATCAGGGCGGATGCCGCGCAGCGCAGGGTGGGCGATGCGCGACAGCTGGGCGGCCACGTCGCCGGTCAGGTCGATCCACCCGACGACGCCGCGGATCATCGGCGACCGGTCGGCCAGCCCCAGCAGGAACTGCGTCTCGTCCAGCGTGGGGGCGGCCTGTACCAGCACCGTGCCGGTGACACCCGGACGCCCGCGCCAAGGGTTCCAGGTCCGCAGGCAGGATGTCCCCGCCGGATGGGCGCGACCTGATCGGTCATCCAACCGTAATCGCCCCGGGCGATCCGCCAGAAATGCTGATGGGCGTCGATGATCACGGGAATGTCCTTGCCGGGTTGTGTCTCTAATCATAATAAACCGTATGGAGGCGGTCGTGGCGTGTCAACGCCCGACCCGGGAGGACAGGAGGCGGCATGAAGACCATCAGGATCGGCCGGACGGGGGTGGAGATCACCCGCATCGCGTTCGGCTGTGCCAGCATCGGCAACCTGTATCGCGAGGTCGCGGAGGAGGACGCGCAGCAGGTTCTGCAGGCGGCATGGGATGCGGGGATCCGCTATTTCGACACGGCGCCCCATTACGGGCGCGGCCTGTCCCGAACAGCGGTTGGGGCGGTTCCTGACGGGCAGGACGGGGGCCGTTCTGTCGACCAAGGTCGGGCGCGTCCTGACCCCTGCCGCCGCGCCGATCCCCGAGGCCGACAGCTATGTCCGCCCCGCGCAGAACGACGTGCATTACGACTATTCCGGTGACGGGATCGAGGAAAGTCTGGAGCAGAGCCTGGACCGGCTTGGCGTTGCGCGGGTCGACATCGTCTATGTCCACGATCTGGGCACCTATACCCATGGCACCGACAACGACCGGCATCTGCAGGGGTTTCTGGGGTCCGGGTATGAACGGCTGGTCCGGCTGAAGGAGGCCGGCCGCATCGGCGCATTCGGTCTTGGCGTCAACGAAACCGAGATCTGCCTGCAGGTGATGGATCACGGGCCGCTGGACGTGATCCTGCTGGCGGGGCGGCTGACCCTGCTGGACCGTTCGGCCGAGGACGCTTTGGTGCCGCGCTGTCGCGTGGCCGGGACCAGTCTGGTGCTGGGCGGGAATCTTCAACTCCGGCATCCTGGCGACCGGGCCCGTGGCCGGCGCGACCTATGATTACGGCCCCGCCCCGCAGCAGGTGCTGGACCGTGTGGCTGCCCTGCAGGATCAGGCCGCCGCGCAGGGGATGCCGCTTGCGACCGCGGCGTTGCATTTCGCGCGCGACCATCCCGCGGCGGCGGCGGTGCTGCTGGGCACGGCCAACTCCGGCGACCTTGCGCCGCAACCTGGAGGCCCTGCGCTAGCCCAGGTCGTGATGGCGCAGGGATGACAGCAGCGTCGATTTCGACGTGCGCAGGTGCTGGCGCGCGGCATCCAGCGCGCGGCCGGCGTCGCGGGCCTCCAGCGCGTCGATGATCGCCAGGTGCTCCTGGATCGCGGCGCCGTTGCGCTGCTTTTCCTGCGTCTTGTCCCACATGTAGTGATAATGGAAGATCAGCGAGATGACCTTCTGGAACTCGGCCACGAAGCGGTTGCGGACGACGGCGTTGATGGCCTCGTGGAACGCCTCGTCCAGCTTGGAGAACTCGTGGAAATGCGTGTCGATCTGGTCCGCCAGGGCCAGGTGCTGGACGCGCAGCGTGGCCAGCCGTGGCCAGACGGGGTGATCGACCGGTGCCTCGACCAGCTTGGCGATCGCGTCCAGTTCCAGGACCAGTCGAAAGTCCGACAGCTCGACCGCGAATTCCTTGGTGAAGCCGCGCAGCATCCAGCCGCCCTTGGGCCTGCGCGCGACCAGGCCGAACGGCTGAGCCCGGCCAGGAACTCGTTCAGCTGATGCTGGGTGACGCCGAAGGTCCGCGCCAGCTCGGGCCACCGACAGCGGCGTTTCGGCGGGCACGTCGAAGCGCAGGATCCAGTCCAGGAACCGCTGCTCCAGCGCCTGCAGGCCGTCAGCGGCGCGGATCACGGCGATCCGGTCGTCCTGGTCCGGCATGCGCAGCACCCGCTTGGCCCTCCCGTCCAGCGCGATCACCCCCAGCTCCGCCAGCCCGCGCCAAGCAGCGGCGGACGACGGTGCGGCTGACCCCGGCGATCTCGCTCAGCGCGGCCTCGGCGGGCAGGTCGGCCCCCGGGGTCAGGGTCGCGCAGTGGTCCAGAAGGCGGTTGTACGCCTCGCGATAGCGGGTGTCGCTGCGGGCCATGGTCGGAGTTTCCTTGGGTCAGGCGGTTCTTGTCCTAAATTATTAAAAACAATTGACAGGTGCAAGGTGCCTGCACATGCTTTGCCGACATCAGGACGAAATCGGTCGGGAGGAACGATGACGGACGCAAGCAAGCCCTGGGCCGACGGCAAGGCGCGTCGGCTGACGATCGCCCGCGACCAGCTGCACCGCGCATCGGCCCTGCTGACGCTGGTGCCTGCTGATCATCGGCTTTGCGATGGCCAGCCCGGCGTTCCTGTCGTCAACAACGGGCTGACGGTACTGTTGCAGACATCGGTCATCGGGCTGCTGGGGATCGGCCTGACCATGGTCATCATCACCGGCGGGATCGACCTGTCGGTCGGCTCGGTGCTGGCGCTGTCGGGCGTGGTATCGGCGATGGCGGTCAAGGCCGGCCTGCCGGTAGTGCCCGCGATGTGCGCAGGCGTCCTGGCCGGGGCCGCCTGCGGGGCGTTCAACGGCCTTGTCATCACCCGGCTGCGGATCCCGCCCTTCGTGGCGACGCTTGGCATGATGCTGATCGCGCGCGGCGTGGCGCTGCAGCTGACCGGGGCCACGCCGATCTCGCAGCTGGGCGCGGGCTTCGGGCGGCTTGGCAACGGCGCGCTGTTCCGCGTGGTCGAGATGCAGCCGAACGGCTTTCCCGCGCGTGATCTTTCCGGGCATCCCCTATCCGGCCATCCTGCTGCTGGTCGTGGCGGTGGTCGCGACCTATCTGCTGCGCCGCCGCCAGATCGGGCGCCACATCTATGCGACCGGGTCGAACGAGGAGGCCGCGCGCCTGTCCGGCGTGAATGTCGACTGGACCAAGATGTACGCCTACACGATGTCGGGCGCGTTGGCGGGGCTGGCGGGCAACGTGCTGATGTCGCGCCTGGTCACCGCCCAGCCAAGCGAGGGGGTGATGTACGAACTGGATGCCATCGCGGCGGCGGTGATCGGCGGCGCGTCCCTGTCGGGGGGCGTGGGCACCGTCGCGGGCACGATGATCGGTGCGTTCATTATCGGCATTCTGCGAAACGGTCTGAACATGTCGGGCGTGTCCGCCTTCATCCAGCAGATCGTCATCGGCTTCGTGGTCATCGGCGCGGTCTGGATCGATCAGGTCCGCAACCGCCGCTAGGCCCGTATCATCATCATCGGAGGAGGAACCAAGATGACACTGCTGAAGACATGCCTGGCCGTATCCGCCCTTGCCCTGACCGCCGCCGGCGCCCAGGCCGGAGAGATCGCGGTCATCGTCAAGACGACCAACTCGAACTTCTGGCAGAACGTGAACCTGGGCGCCCAGGCCGCGATCGAGGGCCAGTCCGAGCATACGCTTGAGCTTTGACGGTCCGGCCGCGGAAAGCGCGGTGGCCGACCAGGTCAGCCTGGTCGAGAACGCCATCAACCGCGGCGTGGCCGGGCTGGTCCTGGCCCCGTCCGACCCCGAGGCGCTGATCCCCGTGGTGCAGCGCGCCTATGAATCCGGCATCCCGGTCGTGATCATCGACAGCGCCCTGGGCGAGGGCGTAGAAGGCGCGTTCCAGGCCTTCCTGGTCGACCGACAACTGCGCGCCGGAGAGCAGGTGGCCAAGCGTATGATCGACGAGGCCGGCACAACCGGCAAGGTGGGGATCATGTCCTATGTCGCGGGCGTCGGGTCCGAGATCGGGCGCGTCGGCTGCTTCACCACCTACCTGCAGGAGAATTCCGACCTGGAGATCGTGGGTCCGCTCTATTCGCAAAGCCAGATGGCCAACGCGCTGAACCAGACCACCGACATGCTGGCGTCGAACCCGGACCTGGTCCGGCATCTTCGGGGCGAACGAACCCACGGCCGTCGGCATGGGGCGCGCGATCGAGCAGGCGGGCAAGGCGGGCCAGCTGACCGCCCTGGGCTTTGACGGCAACGAGGACCTGCAGCAGTTCGTGCGCGACGGCGTGCTGACGGCGACGGCGGTGCAGGGATCGTTCGCCATGGGCGAGATGGGCGTGCAGACCGTGATGGACATCCTGGCCGGAGAGACGGTCGAGCCGTTCATCAACACCGGCGTGGTGATGGTCGACAAGGCCAACATCGAGTCCGACGAGGCCAGGAACGTCCTCTACTGATGCTGCCGGGGACCGCCTGCGCGGTCCCCGATCACCGACACGTTGCAAGGGGCATGCCCATGTCAGACCAGCCGCTGGTCCAGATGATCGACATCGAAAAGCATTTCGGCGGCGTCCGGGCCGTCGATCATGTCTCGGTCAGCCTCTATCCGGGCGAGGTGGTGGGCCTTCTGGGGCATAACGGCGCGGGCAAGTCCTGCCTGATGCGCATCCTGTCGGGCGCCATGACCCCCAGCAGCGGAGAGATCCGCGTGAACGGCACTGCGGTCCGCTTTGCCGAACCCAACGATGCCCGCGCCAAGGGGATCGAGACGATCTATCAGACGCTGGCCCTGGCCGATCATCTGGACGCGCCCAGCAACCTGTTCCTGGGGCGGGAGCTGAAGACCCGGTTCGGCAACCTGGACGACGCGGCCATGCTGCGCGCCGCGCGCGAGGTGCTGGCCCGGCTGAACCCCAACTTCCGCAACCTGCGCGACCCCGTGTCCAGCCTGTCGGGCGGCCAGCGCCAGGTGATCGCGATCGCGCGTGCGATCTATTTCCGACACCCGCGTGCTGATCATGGACGAACCCACCGCAGCCCTGGGCCCGTCCGAGACGGCGATGGTGGCCGACCTGATCCGCAAGCTGCAGGCCGACGGGATCGGGATATTCCTGGTCAGCCACGACATCCATGACGTGTTCGACCTGTGCGACCGGGTCGTGGTGATGAACAAGGGCCGCGTCGTGGGCGCCCATGCCATCGGCGATGTCAGCAAGGACGACGTCCTCAGCCTGATCGTCAAGGGAGAGCTGCCGTCCGACTGGTCCGCCCGCAGGCCGGAGCCGGTGCAATGAAGGACGCATCCGCCACCCACGATGGCATGCGGCGTCTGCGTCGAACCCGGCCGGTTCCGCATCGAGACGCGCCCCCTGCCGACCCATGCTCCCGAGGGCTGGGTGCTTGTCGACATCGCCGCCATCGGCATCTGCGGCACGGATTACCACATCTTCGAGGGCAAGCATCCCTATCTGGATTATCCCCGCGTGATCGGGCACGAGCTGTCCGGGCATGTGGCCAGCGGACCGGATGCCGGGCGCCTGGTCGTGGTGAACCCATACCTGTCCTGCGGGGCCTGCCGTGCCTGCCTGCGCGGCAAGCCCAACTGCTGCGCCGCGATCGCGGTGCTGGGCGTGCATCGCGACGGCGGCATGTGCGCGCGGATCGCGGTTCCGGCGGGCAACCTGTACCCCGCCGACGGGCTGAGCGTGCATCAGGCCGCGATGGTCGAGTTCCTGGCCATCGGCGCCCATGCCGTCGCCCGTTCGGGCGTGGGGCAGGGCGATCTGGCGCTGGTGACGGGGGCGGGGCCGATCGGGCTTGGCACCGCGCTGTTCGCGCGGCTGGCCGGGGCCCAGGTGCATCTGATGGATCTCAGCGACCGGCGGCTGGCGCTGGCGCAGCGCCTGTGCGGGTTCGACCTGCTGCATCGTCCGGGCGACGACATCCTGACCGGCGAGTTGGCGCAGGGCTTCGACGTCGTCTTCGACGCGACCGGCAGCGCGCCGGCCATCGAGGCGGGTTTTCCCCTTGTGGCCCATGGCGGCAGCACGGTGCTGGTCAGCGTGGTCAAGGGCGACATCCGCTTTTCGGATGCCGAGTTCCACAAGCGCGAGGCCCGCATCATCGGCAGCCGCAACGCGCAGGCCCCCGATTTCGACCGGGTCATCGCGGCCATTCGCGACGGGCTGATCCCCACCGATGCGCTGCTGTCCGAGGTCGTGCCGCTGGCCGATCTGCCCGACCGCTTCGCCGCGCTGGTCGATGACCGCGACGACATCGTCAAGATCCTGGTGACCCCGTGACGCAAGCCCCGCCGACCGCCATCCGCCTGCATGACCGCGACAACATCATGGTCGCCCTGATCGCCCTGGCCCCCGGTGCGCCGCTTGATGCCGGATGCGCCGCGACAGAGGCGATCCCCGCGGGCCACAAGGTCGCCATCCGCCCCATCGCGCCCGGCGAACCGGTCCTGAAATATGGTCAGGTCATCGGCATCGCCACCCGGCCCATCGCGGCGGGGGCGCATGTCCATGTCCAGAACCTGGGCATGGGGGCGCACAAGCAGGATTACGGCTTTTGGCAGCGCGGCGGGTGCGCTGCCCGCCCCCGATGCGCCGGCGTCCTTCCAGGGGTTTCACCGGCCATCGGGGCGGGTGGGCACGCGCAATTATGTGGGCATCCTGACCTCGGTCAATTGCGCGGGATCGGTCGCCCGCTTCATCGCCGAGGAGGCAGAGCGTCAGGGCTGGCTGGCCGATTACCCCAACGTGGACGGAATCGTGCCCATCGTGCACGGCACCGGCTGCGGCATGTCCGGCAAGGGCGAAGGGTACGAGACGCTGTTCCGCACCATCGCGGGCTATGGCCACAACCCCAATTTCGGCGCCATCCTGATGGTGGGCCTGGGCTGCGAGGTCATGCAGATCCCCGACCTGATCGACCGGCGCGCGCTGAAGGACAGCGCCCGGTTCCGCTATATGACCATCCAGCAGACGGGCGGCACGCAGGCCACCGTCGACAAGGGCGTGGCGATCCTGCGGGAACTGGCCGCCGAGGCCGACCGTGCCACGCGCCGGACCGCCCCGGCATCCGCGCTGGTGATGGCATGCAATGCGGGGGGTCGGACGGCTATTCCGGGATCACGGCCAACCCGGCCCTGGGGATCGCCTCTGATCTGCTGGTGGCGCAGGGGGGCATCTCGATCCTGTCGGAAACCTCCGAGATCTATGGCGCCGAACATCTGCTGACCCGTCGCGCCGATCCCGAGACCGGCCGCAAGCTGATCGACCTGATCGAATGGTGGGAGGATTACACCGCCCGCAACTTCGGAGAGATGGACAACAATCCCTCGCCCGGCAACAAGCGCGGCGGCCTGACCACGATCCTGGAAAAGAGCCTGGGCGCCGTGGCCAAGGGGGGCAGCGCGCCGCTGTCGGCGGTCTATCGCTATGGCGAACCCATCGACCGGCCGGGTTTCGTCTTCATGGACAGCCCCGGCTATGACCCCTGTTCGGTGACGGGGCAGGTCGCGTCGGGGGCCAACCTGATCGCCTTCACCACCGGGCGGGGCAGCGTGTCGGGCTATCGCCCTGTGCCCTGCATCAAGATCGCGTCGAACCCCGACCTGTGGCGCCGGATGGAGCCGGACATGGATGTCGATTGCGGTGCCATCCTCTCCGGGGCGACCCTGCAGGAGAAGGGGCGCGAGATTTTCGACCTGATGCTGGCCGTCGCCTCCGGTGCCCCGACGAAAAGCGAGGCGCAGGGCTTCGGCGCGGTCGAGTTCGTGCCCTGGCAGATCGGCGCGGTGATGTAAGTGAAAGGACAGCGAATGACACCAACCCCCATGACCGGACAGCGCGTCGTGATCACCGCGGCGGCCCAGGGGATCGGCCGCGCCAGCGCGCTGGCCTTTGCCGCGGCGGGCGCCGAGGTGATCGCCACCGACATCAACATGGACGGGCTCTCGACGCTGGACGGGTGCCGCACCGCGCGCTTGGACGTGCTGGACGGCGCCGCCGTGGCGGCGTTCTTTACCGATCTGGAACCGGTGGACGTGCTGTTCAACTGCGCCGGGGTCGTGCATGCGGGGGGCATCCTGGAGGCATCCGAGGCCGACCTGGAACTCGCATTCGACCTGAACGTGCGATCGATGATGCGCACGATCCGGGCGGTCCTGCCGGGGATGGTCGACCGGGGGCGGGGGGCGATCATCAACATGTCCTCGGTCGCCTCGTCCATCAAGGGGGTGCCCAACCGCTTTGCCTATTCCACCACCAAGGCCGCCGTCCTGGGTCTGACCAAGTCGGTCGCCGCCGACCATGTGGGCCACGGCATCCGATGCAACGCGATCTGCCCCGGCACGGTGCAGTCGCCGTCCCTGGACGACCGCCTTGCCGCGACGGGCGATGCCGTGGCGGCCCGCGCGGCCTTCGTCGCGCGCCAGCCCATGGGGCGCATCGCCGATGCGGCGGAAATCGCCGATCTGGCCGTGTATCTGGCGGGCGCGACCTATACCACGGGCCAAGCCGTCTGCATCGACGGCGGCTGGACACTCTGACCCAAGGAAGACGACATGAAACTTGTTCGCTTTGGTGCCGCGGGCGCCGAGAAACCCGGCCTGATCGACGCGGACGGCCAGATCCGTGACCTGTCGGCGCATGTGTCGGACCTGTCCGGACAGGCGCTGCACCCCGATGCACTGGCCGGCCTGGCGCGCCTTGATCCGGCGACGCTGCCGCTGGTCCAGGGCGATCCGCGTCTGGGCCCGCCCGTCGCGGGTACCGGCAAGTTCATCTGCATCGGCCTGAACTATGCCGACCATGCCGCCGAATCCGGCATGCAGGTCCCGCCCGAGCCTGTGATCTTCATGAAGGCTACCAGCGCGATCTGCGGCCCGAACGATCCGATCATCATCCCGCGCGGCAGCGAAAAGACCGACTGGGAGGTCGAACTGGCCGTCATCATCGGCAAGCCCGCCAAATATGTCGACGAAGCCGACGCCATGTCCCATGTCGCGGGCTTTGCCGTGACCAACGACGTATCCGAACGGGCGTTCCAGACCGAACGCGCGGGCCAGTGGACCAAGGGCAAGTCCTGCGACAATTTCGGCCAGATCGGCCCCTGGCTGGTCACCCCGGACGAGATCGCCGATCCCCAGGACCTGGCGATGTGGCTGAGCGTGAACGGTCAGACGATGCAGGACGGGTCGACGGCGACGATGGTCTATCAGGTGCCGTTCCTGATCCACTACCTCAGCCAGTTCATGACGCTGCATCCGGGCGACGTGATTTCCACCGGAACGCCTCCGGGCGTGGGGATGGGGATGCGGCCGCAACGCTTCCTGCGGGCGGGCGATGTCGTCGAGCTGGGCATCAAGGGGCTGGGCCAGCAGCGCCAAGAGGTCATTGCCGACCCGGCCTGATGGGCGCATGCCGTCGCCCGTGACGCCTGGCCCCGCGTGGGCCGGGCGTCACGGGCCAATCCTGGTCAGACGAAGATCAGGTCGTTGCCCAGCCCGTCGATCGTCATGTTGCGCACCGTCAGCACGTCACCGTCCCCAAGATCGAAGACGACGTTCGCGCCGATCTGTGCGGCATGGTCCCGCGCCTGCGCCAAGCTGGCGATCCCGAAGTCGACCATGCGGATCGTGTCGATGTCGTCCTGAAAATCCATGACTGCATCGCGCCCGGCACCGTGACCGAAGACGAAGACATCGGCCCCCGCGCCGCCCCACAGCTGATCGCGTCCCGCACCGCCGTTCAGGCTGTCGTTTCCGGCCCCACCGTCCAGGCGATCATTGCCCTGCCTTCCGTGAAGGATGTCCGCACCGAACCCGCCGCAAATCACGTTCGCCCGGGCGTCGCCCAGCAGGATGTCGCGGCCCATCCCGCCATGAATGTTCTCGATGTTGCGGATCACGTCGGCCCCGTGCCCCGTGGCCTGCGCACCCGTCATGGCCAGATCGATCCGCGCGGCCCGCGCCTGACCCATGAACGAGACCCAGTCCGTTCCCGCGCCGCCATCGATCGTGTCGTTGCCCGCCCCGCCCCAAAGCATGTCGTCGCCGACCCCGCCATGCAGGACGTCGTTTCCGTTCCCGCCGAAAAGGCTGTCGGCCCCGCCGCCCCCGGCGATCGTGTCCGCGCCTCCCGCGCCGCGCAGGATGGTATCGGCCCCATTGCCGGTCATGCGGTTGGCCAGATCGTTGCCGATACCGGTCACCCGCCCCGTGCCGGTCATCACAAGATGCTCGACATGGGCGGACAGCGCGTGGGACACGCCGGCATGCACCACGTCCCGACCGCCGTTCGCCGTTTCGATCACCCGGTCACCCGCGTTGTCGACGTGATAGACGTCGTCGCCGGCCATGCCGTGCATCCTGTCGGCGCCCGCCATGCCGTCGATGACATCATTGCCCGACAGCCCGAACATCGTGTCATTTGCCGCGGTCCCGCGCAGGCGATCGGCACCCGCGCTGCCGATGATGCTGCCCGGAGGGGCATCGGCGGGGAACAGCGGAAAGCCGGGGACCGGATCGGGGGTCGGACCCGGCCCGCCGACCACGGGGTCGGGGGGAACGCTACTGCCGTATTCGCCGGGCCTGATCTCTGCCCCGGCGATGCGGGCAACCAGGGGTTCTTCGGGATCTCTCCATCGTCCGGCCCAGCTTTCCTGCCCCGGCGCCACAGCCCACAGATCGACATAGCTGGACATGGGGCCGATGTTCCAGATGCCGCCGGGCATGTCCGCGGCGCTGAATTGCGCAACAACTCGCCCATCGACATAGAAGACGGCGGAACGGTCGGTCACGGTGACTTCGTAGGTGTGAAAGCCTTCCGCCGCGTCAAAGCCCAGGTCGATCACCGCGCGTCGCTGACCGGCGTCATTCAGCGTGATGTGGTTTCCGGCAGCGTCCTCCATGTGGATGGCCAGCTGGACCTGCGTGGTGTCGCCCCCCACGAATTCGAAATCGAATTCGACCCAAGGCTGATGCTGCCAGTCCGCCTTGTAGGTGAACAGTCCGAATACCGCGCCCGGTTGCATGTCGGGGGCCTGCACGGTCCATCCCCATGTTCCGGTGGTGGCGATCTGGGCGCCCTGAATCTCGCCGCCTTGATAGGGACGGGGCGATCCGGATGGGGACCGGCCCAGGACCAGTTCGATGGCACCATCCGCGCCGACGCGGACATTGTCGTCCGACCACTGCATGATGCTTGATTGCCCGGCCGCCCAGTCCGAGATCAGCCAGCTGTCATTGTCGTGCTGTTCGCCGATCTCGTACAGATCAAGGGCAGGGGCGGTCGGGGTCGTGGTCATGCTCACCTCAGATGGTCGCAGGGACGGCGGCGGCCGAGACGGGCAGGGCAGCACGCGGTCCGATCAGGAAGCCGGAAGGTTCAGTATGACCCGGACACCCTAATGCAACTTTAACGCGATCTTGCGCTGCGCGGTTTGTGCTTTGTCCCATGTGGGACGAGCTTGGAGTTAGGATGGGCGTCGGATCTGCCAGAACAACGCTATATTCTGTCGGCGAGCTATATTAATGGCCCCGTCAAAAGTGATCGGAAGATCCAGCAGAAGACACACTGCATTGTGTGCTGCCCCTGCGCGGGTTCGGTTCGCAAATCTAATCTACGCGATACCTGAGGCGTAGAGTGGGGAGTGTACCGTCGGATAAGGCGTAAAATGTTGATGCGCTTGCTATTTTATCAAAGCTCTAAAAAGTTTTCAGAAAGCGATCGCATACGACCACTATGGCAATATCAAAACTTTTATTAACAACTTAAGCGTGAATTGTTAATTTATATTCAACCTTATATTAGATTGACGTATTGCACCATATGCACAAGTCTAAGACGTGCGTATCGATTGTCAGAGATAAGGTTCGTCCCGTCGCCGGTCGTTCCCTTGTGTCACAGGTTACCAGTCAGGCAACGTGCCCGTCCGTCATGACCTCTGGTCTGTGCGGACGGGCATCCGCGATGCCGATGCCCATGCAAATGCCAGCACCGAGAATCCTCCGCAGAGTGCATAGGCCGTCAGGCATTCCCAATATGCGAACCCGTTAAACAGGAACAGCATCATGACGCCGATGGCCACGGCTAGGGCAAAGGCAAGATTGGCTGCGATCATCCGACCCCTCCATTCGATAGCCGACCCCCTGCAAGGACAGGTGGCCACAGCGTTTCATTCAGAAACCAGGATGCGAGCAGATGACCGTTTCGATCTTGGTTAATGGATCGTACCATGCACATTGGCAAAACGCCTAGGCAGAGGTGACATCCGGGACAAAAGCGGCGAAATCATGCCGTTACATGGTTCGATTTTCACGGATTGCTGCCGATGCCTCAATTTTTGGCAAGCGTGACGGTGCGTCGGCTAACAATTGCAAACTGATCAGGGCGGGTATCCCTCGTCGCCGTGCGCTACAGACAGCGCATCGTGCAGTCTTCAACGGCAGCCGGCGATATGCCTTAAGGGACCCTGTCAAAATCCAAAACATGCCTGATAACTCGAATATGTGATGAAACCTTGGGGCAGGGGCGTTGCCTGCTTTGGCCCCGGCCGCTAGGCTTGCGGGCAACGCAAATGTGATTTCGGGAAGTGCCGCCCTTGACCCAGACCCGCCCCCTTGCTGCCCTGCTGCGTCTTGCCGTGCTGGCTGCGCTGACGACGGGAACCGCCCTGCCGGCTCTGGCGCAGGACGGCCCGCCCGAACCGAAGCCGACGCAGCAGCCTGCGCAGATCAGCGGCCTGGCCGGCCCCTATCTTGCCGCTCGCATGGCGACCGTAGAGAACGACTTTCGCGCGGCGGCGCGCTATTTCGTCATGGCGTCGGCGCAGGATCCGCAGGACGTCTATCTGCAGGACAGTGCGCTGGTCGCGCTGGCATCTGCGGGCGATGTCGATCAGGCTGTGGCCATGGCCGAACGGCTGTTCGACGAGGATCGTCCGACGGAACTGGCCGGCCTTCTGCGCCGCGCGCAGTTGGTCCGGGCCGAGGACTGGCAGGGCGTGGTCGACCTGATCGATGCGACCCATGCGCCGGACGTCCCGCTGGACCAGGACCTGATGGACGGCACCATCCGTGCCTGGGCGCTGCTGGGTGCGGGACGCGCCACCGACGCCATCGCGGCATTCGAGGCGATGGCCGCGAATGCGGACCTGGCCCCCATCGTGAACTATCACCTAGCGCTGGCCCGGGCGCTGGCGGGCGACTATGAGGCCGCCGACCGCCTGATCGTGCAGTCCGAGGCCAGCGGCCACCTGATGGGCCTGACTGCCCGCGTCCAGATCCTGTCGCAGCTGGATCGCGGCGACGAGGCGCTGGCGCTGCTGTCCCAGATCGACGGGCTGGAGGCCGAGCCGCAGTTGCTGGCCCTGCGCCAGCGCCTGGAACAGGGGCAGCCGGTGCCCTTCGACGTGGTGGGCGGCCCGGCGGACGGGATCGCGCATCTGCTGCTGTCCTTTGCCTCGGCCCTGTCCAGCAGCCCGGACCCGGAACCGCTGGCGCTGATCCATGCGCGGCTGGCGTCCTGGATCGCGCCCCAGAACCCCGAGGCCCGGCTGACCACCGCGCAGCTGCTGCAGGACCGCCAGCAGTTCGACCTGGCCGAGGCCGAGTTCGATGCCGTCCGCCGCATGGGCGAGATGCGCCCCCAGGCCGAGCTGTCGCGCATCGACGCCCTGTCGCGCGCCCAACGCCCCGCCGAGGCGGAGCGTGCGGCCCTGGCGCTGACCGCGGCCTATCCGGGCTTGGCACAGTCCTGGATCGCGCTTGGCGACGTGACCCGCCAGCAGGAGAAATACGCCGAGGCGATCCCAAGCTATGACCGGGCGCTGGACCTTCTGGCCGACGCCCCGCCCGAGGCGCGGTGGTTCCCGCTTTACGCGCGCGGCATCTCGCTGGAGCGTGCGGGCCAGTTCGACCGCGCCGAGGCCGACCTGCTGGCCGCGTTGGAGATCCGCCCCGATCAGGCCAGCCTGCTGAACTATCTGGGTTATTCCTGGATCGACCGGAACCAGAACCTGGACCGGGCGCTGGACATGATCAAGCGCGCGGTCGAGCTGTCGCCCGGCGACGGCTATATCCTGGACAGCCTGGCATGGGCCTATTTCCGGCTTGGCCGCTATCAGGAGGCAGTGGCCCCGATGGAGCAGTCCATCGCCACGATGGCCGCCGATCCGCTGGTCAACGACCACCTGGGCGACATCTACTGGATGGTCGGTCGCCACCGCGAGGCGCAGATCCAGTGGCAGCGCGCCCTGTCGTTGGAGCCCGGCGAAAGCGGAGAGGTCGATGCCGACCGCATCCGCGCCAAGCTGGATCGCGGCCTGAACGCGGTGATGGACGAGGAGGACGGCCCCGTCGCCAGCCACCCCACCCAAGCCCCGCAGACCGAGGCCGACGCGGCCGAATGATCATCGAGGCGGCCCCCGCCAAGCTGAACCTGGCGCTGCACGTGACGGGTCGGCGGCCCGACGGCTATCACCTGCTGGATTCGCTGGTCTGCTTTGCGGCGGTCGGCGACAGCATCGCCCTGACCCCCGGCCCGCTGTCCCTGAGCATCGACGGCCCCTTCGCGGCGGGTCTGTCCACCGACGACAACCTGTGCCTGCGCGCCGCGCGTCTGGTCGGGGGACAGGCCGCGATCCGGCTGACCAAGGCGCTGCCCGTCGCCTCGGGCATCGGGGGAGGGTCCGCCGATGCGGCGGCGGTGCTGCGCGGGCTGGCGCGAATGGGCCATCCGCTGCCCGATGAGACCGAACGGCTTGGAGCCGACGTGCCGGTCTGCCTGGCCTCGACGCCCGCGCGCATGCAGGGCGTCGGAGAGGTGCTGACCCCGCTGCCCGCCCTGCCGCCGCTGCACCTGGTGCTGGTCAATCCCGGCATCGCGGTGCCCACCCCGGCGATCTTCGCGGGCTTGGGGTCGCGCGACAATCCGCCCCTGCCGCCCATTCCCGCCTTTGCCGATGTCGATGCGCTGCTGGGCTGGCTGGGCACCACCCGGAACGACCTGCAGCCCCCCGCGATCGCCGCGGCGCCGGTCATCGCCGACGTGCTGCAGGCGCTGGAAGGGCAGGGCGCGGGGCTGGCGCGGATGTCGGGATCGGGGGCCACCTGCTTCGGCATCTTTGCCGACCCCGGCGCCGCGGACCGCGCGGCTGCGGCCCTTGCGCGCAACGGCTGGTGGGCGGTGGCGACCGAACTGGCATCCGCCCCGGCACGCGGCTAGACTGCGCCCGACCCGATCCCGGAGGAACCCATGCTGCGCCTTGGCGTCAACATCGACCACGTCGCCACCATCCGCAACGCGCGGGGTACGCCCTGGCCCGACCCGCTGCGGGCCGCGCTGATCGCCCAGGCCGCGGGCGCGGACGGCATCACCGCCCATCTGCGCGAGGATCGCCGCCATATCAGCGACGCCGACATCGACGCGCTGATGGCCAACCTGACCCAGCCCCTGAACTTCGAGATGGCCGCCACGATGGAGATGCAGGCCATCGCCCTGCGCCATCGTCCGCATGCCGTCTGCATCGTTCCCGAAAAGCGCGAGGAGCGCACGACCGAGGGCGGTCTGGACGTCGCGGGCAACGACAATGCGCTGGCCGGATACATCGCGCCGCTGCGCGAGGCCGGCTGTCGGGTGTCGCTGTTCATCGGTCACGAACCCGCCCAGATCCGCGCCGCCGCCCGGATCGGCGCGGCGGTGGTCGAACTGCACACCGGCGCCTATTGCGACCTGGACACCGAAGGCCGCCACGCCGAGCGCGACGCCGAACTGGCCGCCCTGCGCGAGGGTGCCGCGCTGGCCCATGACCTGGGGCTGGAGGTCCATGCGGGCCACGGGCTGACCTTCGACACGGTCGGTCCCATCGCGGCCATTCCCCAGGTGGCCGAACTGAACATCGGGCATTTCCTGATCTCGGAATCGGTGTTCCTGGGGCTGGAGGGCGCGATCCGCGAGATGCGCGCGCGCATGGACGCGGCGCGGGCGTGATCCCTTTCCTGTCCAAAGCCCCGTCTGGACGTACGGCATGATCCTGGGCATCGGCACGGACCTGGCCAACATCGACCGCATCCAGGGGACGCTGGACCGCTTTGGCGACCGGTTCCGCAACCGGGTCTTCACGCCGACCGAACTGGCCAAGGCTGCCCGCCGCGCCGACGAGGCCGGCACCCTGGCCAAGCGGTGGGCCGCCAAGGAGGCCTGCTCCAAGGCGCTTGGCACGGGTCTTGCCATGGGCATCAGCTGGCGCGACATGGCGGTGACGAACCTGCGGTCGGGCCAGCCGGTCATGGCGCTGACGGGCTGGGCCGCGGACCGGCTGGCGGCGATGACGCCCGCCGATCATCACGCGGTCGTGCATGTCACGCTGACCGACGACCACCCCTGGGCGCAGGCCTTCGTGGTGATCGAGGCGCGTCCCGGCCCTGCGCCTGCTTGACTTTGACCCTGTGCCCGGCCCATGAACACGCGACGCAGGGCCCCCGGCCCGAGGGATAAGAGGACCACGCGGAATGGCAACGGCAGCGCCCGAGAAAAAGGACGGCATCTGGGAGACGATCAAGACGATCTTCTGGGCGCTGGTGATCGCGGGCATCTTCCGCACGCTGTTCTTCCAGCCCTTCTGGATCCCGTCGGGCAGCATGAAGGACACGCTGCTGATCGGTGATTTCCTGTTCGTGAACAAGATGGCCTATGGCTATTCCGCGCACAGCTGCCCGTTCTCGATGTGCCCGATCAGCGGCCGCATCCTGGAACGCGAACCGGCGCGCGGCGACGTGGCCGTGTTCCGCCACCCGACCCGCAACGTCGATTTCATCAAGCGCGTGATCGGCCTGCCGGGCGACACCGTGCAGATGCGCGGCGGCCGCCTGTGGCTGAACGGAGAGCCGGTCCAGGTCACCCCCGCCGGAGAGTTCATCGAGGTCAAGGAACAGCAGGGGCCGCAGGGCCTGATCCCGCGCTGCGTGAACGACCCGGTGCCCGAGGGTGGCGACTGCATCAGCGAACGCATGACCGAGACGCTGCCGGGCGGCAACACCCATGACATCTTGAACATCGTCGATGGCTGGGTGGCCGACGACACGCCGACCTTCACCGTCCCCGAAGGACAGTACTTCTTCATGGGCGACAACCGCGACAATTCCGAAGACAGCCGTTTCCCGGCCGAGATCGGCGGCCTGGGCTTCGTGCCGGCCGAATACCTGATCGGCCGCGCCGACCGCATCATGTTCTCGTCGGCGGGGCGGTCGCTGCTGTATTTCTGGACGTGGCGGTCCGACCGCTTCTTCAAGGCGGTGAATTGACGCCCTCGGCCGACATCAGGGCCTTCATGGCCCGTCTGGGGCATGAATTCGCGCGGCCCGAACTGCTGATCCGCGCGCTGACGCATGGCTCGATCGCCAGCGTCACGCGGCCCGACAACCAGCGGCTGGAGTTCCTGGGCGACCGCGTCCTGGGTCTGGTCATGGCCGAGGCGCTGTTTACCGCAGATACCGCCGCCAGCGAGGGCCAGCTTGCCCCGCGCTACAATGCGCTGGTGCGCGGAGAGACCTGCGCCGCGGTGGCCCGCGAGCTGTCCCTGGGCGACGTGCTGAAGCTGGGCCGGTCCGAGATGCTGTCGGGCGGGCGTCGCAAGGATGCCCTTCTGGCCGATGCGATGGAGGCGGTGCTGGCCGCCGTCTATCTGGATGCGGGCTTCGATGCGGCCCGTCAGGTCGTGTTGCGCCATTGGGCGCCGCGTCTGGCGCGGGTCGATGCCGACAGCCGCGACGCCAAGACCGCCCTGCAGGAATGGGCCCAGGCCCAGGGCATGCCGCCCCCCGTCTATGAACAGACCGAACGCAGCGGCCCCGACCATGCGCCGGTCTTCCTGATCACCGTGCGGCTGGAAGACGGCCGCGACGCGCAGGCCCGCGGCACGGGCACCAAGCGCAGCATCGAACAGGCCGCCGCGCAATCGCTGCTGGACCGGCTGGAAGGACTGACATGACCGACGACGACATCGCCCCCGATCAGCCGCCCGCGGCGCAACCCGACGGGCCCACCCGCGCGGGCTTCGTCGCCCTGATCGGAGAGCCCAATGCGGGCAAGTCCACGCTGCTGAACCAGATGGTCGGCGCCAAGGTCAGCATCGTGACACACAAGGTCCAGACGACCCGCGCACGCATCCGCGGCATCGCCATGCACGGCCCCGCGCAGATCGTCTTTGTCGACACGCCGGGCATCTTCCGCCCGCGCCGCCGGCTGGACCGCAGCATGGTCGCCGCGGCCTGGGGCGGGGCGTCGGACGCCGACATCGTGCTGGTCCTGGTCGAGGCGCATCGCGGCCTGACCGACGGCACGCAGGCGATCCTGGATCAGCTGGTCGACCTGGGCAAGGGGACGCCCGTCGCGCTGATCATCAACAAGATCGACCGCGTCAAGGCCGAGACCCTGCTGGCCCTGTCTCAGCAGCTGAACGAGGCCTATCCCTTCACCGAGACGTTCATGATCTCGGCCATGCGCGGCCATGGTTGCCAGCAGCTGCGCGGCTGGCTGGCCCGCAGCTTGCCCGAAAGCCCGTGGCTGTACCCCGAGGATCAGATCGCCGACCTGCCCATGCGCATGATCGCCGCCGAGATCACCCGCGAGAAGCTGACCCTGCGTCTGCATGAGGAGATCCCCTATCAGCTGACGGTGGAGACCGAGGCCTGGGAGGAGAAGGACGACGGCAGCGCCCGCGTCGAGCAGGTCGTCTATGTCGCCCGCCAGGGCCACAAGGGCATCGTCCTGGGCCGCGGCGGAGAGACGATCAAGGCCGTGGGTCAGGCCGCCCGCGTCGAGCTGGAGGAGTTCATGGGCCGCCGCGTCCATCTGTTCCTGCAGGTCCGCGTCCGCGAGAACTGGGAGAACGAGGCCGAACGCTATGACGAGATCGGCCTGAACTTCCGCGACGGCGATGGCTGAGGCCCGCCTGGCCGCGTCCCTGTGGGTCGCGGCCTATCTGGCCCGCCTGGCGCAGGCCACCATCCCCGCCTATGTGCTGGCGCGCGGCGACGACACGGCGGGGGCGATCGCGGTGAAGTGCGCCCATCTGGACGGCACCGCCGCGCTGTGGATGCGCGAATGGGACATGGACAGCGACACCCGTCCCTGGGTCGCGACCGTCAGCGGCACCGAGCGTGACATCGACGCTGCCATCGCCCGCCAGCGGTCCCGCGACCGCGACCTGTGGGTGATCGAGATCGAATCGCGCGACGGCACCACGCTGCTGGATCGCGACGGGCTGTTCTGACCTCTGGCGGGGTCGCCGTTTGCAGAATATGCATCACGCCATGAGCAGCACCCCGCAAACCGATTCGCCCAAGGGCCTTGCCTATGCCGTCGCGGCCTATGGGCTGTGGGGGTTCCTGCCGATCTACATGAAGGCGCTCGCGCATCTGCCCGCGGCCGAGATCATCGCCCATCGCATCGTCTGGTCGCTGCCCATCGCGGCGGCCGTCCTGTTGTGGCAGGGCCGCGCGGCCGAGGTGGGCCAGGCCCTGCGCCAGCCGCGCCTGCTGGCGATGGCGGCGCTGACGGCGGTTCTGATCTCGGTCAACTGGCTGATCTATGTCTGGGCGATCTCGAACGATCACGCGCTTGACGCGGCGCTTGGCTATTACATCAACCCGCTGTTCAGCGTGTTTTTGGGCGCGACGCTGCTGGGGGAACGGCTGACGCGGGGGCAGGTCGCGGCCATCGCGCTGGCGGCGACCGCGGTGATCGTGCTGACCGTGCAGGCGGGCAGCCTGCCGGTGGTGGCGATCGGCCTGACGCTGTCCTGGGGCCTCTATGCGTATTGCAAGAAAAGCCTGCCGCTTGGCCCCAACCAGGGCTTCACGCTGGAGGTGCTGCTGCTGACCCCGCTGGCGGCGGGCTTCCTGATCTGGCAGGCGCTGCAGGGTCAGTCGCATTTCACTGGCGCCGGCTGGGGCCAGGCGCTGTTGCTGTTGGGATGCGGGCCGGTCACGGCGATCCCGCTGCTGTTCTATGCCAACGGGGCCAAGCTGATCCGCCTGTCGACCATCGGCATCCTGCAATACATCGCGCCGACGATGATCTTTCTGTGCGCGGTGGTGCTGTTCGGCGAACCCTTCGACGGGGCCCGCCTGATCGCGTTCCCGATGATCTGGGCGGCGCTGGTCATCTATTCGGTGACGCTGGTCCGCCAGGCGGGCCAGAGACGCCGCGACCGTCGCGACCTGGCCGCCCGGCGCATGTAATAGGCACCCCATGCCGGCGGGGCGCGCGACCGTGGCCCGCGTGACGCCCTCTGGCCCCCGCAGGCCGGATCGCGCAAGCTGTGTCGGCGGACCCGGAGGCTGTGATGGAATGGCAGGCAGAAGGCACCGTGATCGGCCGCCGTCCCCATGGCGAGACGGCCGTCATCATCGACGTGCTGACCCTTGAACGCGGGCGCCATGCCGGGGTCGTCCCCGGCGGGGCATCGCAGAAACGCGCCGCCATGCTGCAGCCCGGCGCGCGGCTGACCCTGCGCTGGCGCGCGCGCCAGTCGGACCAGCTGGGCAGCTTTGCCGTCGAGCCGCTGCGGATGCGGGCGGGGCTGATGGCCGATCCGACCGCGCTTGCCGGCCTGAACGCCGTCTGCGCGCTGCTGGTCTTTGCGCTGCCCGAACGCGATCCGCACCCGATGCTGGTCCAGCGGACCGAGGCGCTGCTGGACCAGATCGAGGCGGGTGCCGACTGGCCGCCCGCCTATCTGGCGTGGGAGATGCTGCTGCTGGACGAGATGGGGTTCGGCCTGGACCTTGCCAGCTGCGCGGTGACCGGCGCGACCGAGGGGCTGGCCTATGTCAGCCCAAGATCGGGCCGTGCGGTCAGCCGGCAGGGGGCGGGGGACTGGGCGGACCGCCTGCTGCCACTGCCGGCGGTCATGGGCGGGGCGGGCGACAATCGCGGCCGCGATCTGGCCCAGGGGCTGGCCATCACCGGGCATTTCCTGGAACGGCGGCTGGCGCCCGACCTGGTCGGACGCCCCTTGCCCGCCGCGCGGGGGCGGCTTGTGCGGCGCCTGCTGCGGCCCGCCGCGGGGCCGCAGGACGGCTGAGGCCTACTGGTTGCCGCGGGCGGCCGACAGCGCGTCGGTGGCCTGTTCGGCAGGGCGGCCGCTTTCGAAGATCAGCCAGGTCGGGCCCTTGATGCGCAGAACGCCGCCATAGAACTCCATCGAACTGGCCTGCTGCAGCGCCTCGAAGAAGCGCTGTTCGACGGCCAGGTCCTTGCAGTCGGTGACGCCGGTCGTCTGCAGCGGCTCGAAGGCGACGGCGGGCAGGGGGACGGTGTTCTTGGCCGCATAGCCGTTGCACGGCCCGCGACCGGACACGCCCTCGGGGCGGGTCGTCAGGGTGATGTTGCGCAGCGGCACGGTGCCGTTTCCGATGCCCACCAGCACATAGTCGTTGGCCGGGATGCCGCCCATCGGGTCGCCCGCTGGTTCCGAGCAGGCGGACAGGGTCAACGTGGCGATGGCGGCCAGGGCAAGGGCGGGGCGGATCGTCAGGGACATGGGCAGGCTCCTATGGGCGCAGACAAGCGGGGCTGAGGTGGTCTAACGTCATTTTCGGCGCCGATCCAGCCCGCGCGCGCATCAGCCCAACAACCTGCGCGCGATCACCTGGGCCTGGATTTCTGCCGCGCCCTCGAAGATGTTCAGGATGCGGGCATCGCACAGCACCCGGCTGATCGGATATTCCAGCGCGAAACCGTTGCCACCGTGGATTTGCAGGGCATTGTCGGCCGCCGACCAGGCCACGCGGGCACCCAGCAGCTTGGCCATCCCGGCCTCGACATCGCAGCGGTGACCGTGATCTTTTTCCCACGCGCTGAAATAAGTCAGCTGCCGCGCGATCATGATTTCGACAGCCATCATCGCCAGCTTGTCGGCCACGCGGGGAAAGGCCGCCAGCGGCTTGCCGAACTGCCTGCGGTCCAGCGCATAGCGCAACCCCAGGTCCAGCGCGTTCTGCGCCACCCCGATCGCGCGCGCCGCGGTCTGGATGCGGGCGGATTCGAACGTCTCCATCAGCTGCTTGAAGCCGCGGCCCGTCTCTCCGCCCAGAAGGTTCGCGCCGTCGACGCGGAACCCGTCAAAGGCAAGCTCGTATTCCTTCATCCCGCGATAGCCCAGGACCTCGATCTCTCCGCCGGTCATGCCGGGGGTGGGAAAGGGGTCGGCATCGGTGCCGGGGGTCTTTTCGGCGATGAACATCGACAACCCGCGATAGTCGTCGGTCGCGGGGTCCGTGCGCGCCAGCAGGGTCATGATATGCGTGCGGGCGGCATGGGTGATCCAGGTCTTGTTCCCGGTCACCACCCAATCGTCGCCGTCCCGGACCGCGCGGGTGCGCAGGCTGCCCAGGTCGCTGCCGGTGTTGGGTTCGGTGAAGACGGCCGTGGGCAGCGTCTCGCCGCTGGCCAGGCGCGGCAGCCAGTGCGCCTTCTGCGCCTCGGTGCCGCCGCACAGGATCAGCTCGGCGGCGATCTCGCTGCGCGTGCCAAGAGAGCCCACGCCGATATAGCCGCGCGACAGCTCCTCGGACACGACGACCATCGCGGCCTTGGACAGGCCCAGGCCACCGAATTCCTCGGGGATGGTCAGGCCGAAGACGCCCAGTTCGGCCAGTTCGCTGATGATCTCCATCGGGATCAACTGATCCTGCAGGTGCCAGCCATGGGCATGGGGGGCGACCTTGTCGTCGCTCCACCGGCGGAACTGGTCGCGGATCATCTCCAGATCCCCGTCCAGGCCGCTGGCGCCGAAAATCGCCGCGCCGGCGTCGCGCGCCATCAGGGCGGCCAGTTCGGCCCGCGCCTCGGGCGTGTTGCCCGCCATCAGCGACAGCGCCTGTTCCGACGGCTGCCACGTCACGCCCAGATCGGACAGGCGCGCGAATTCGGTCTGGCTCATCGGGATGCCGCCCAGGATCTGGGTCAGGTATTCGCCCATGCCGATGCGGGTGATCAGCGCCTCGACGGGGCCGTCCACGCGCGCCGACCAGTCGGCCAGCTGGCGCAGCGACATGACATAGGTGGCCAGCCAGGACAGGGCATGCGCCGCATGCTGGTGCCGCTCCAGCGCGTCGGCGTCGACGCGGCCGTCTACCGTCACGCGGGCGCGCAGGGCATCCTTGGCGCGGGCCAGCAGATCGTCCAGTTCGGACAGGACGGTCTGGGACTGATGGGTCATGTCTTTCATCGATTCGTCCTTTCGCGGCATTGCAGCATGGGTAGCGCCTTCGCACCTGCAGCGCAACAATTTTGCGTCCAGCGACCGCCTTGCGACCTAATGTGTCGCACTGGATTCGCATGTCGCTGATCCGTCAAAGCGGCCTTTTCCTTTCCCGACGTCGCGGTTAGCGTGCCCCCATGTTCGGACTGGAGCCCTGGCAATTCGTGGCGGCCTTCGGGGTTACCGCCTTCGCGGGCTTCGTGAAGGGGGCCTTGGGCTTTGCCATGCCGATGATCATGATCTCGGCCTTCGGGTCGATCATGCCGGCGCCGGTGGCCCTGGCGGCCATGATCCTGCCGACGCTGTTCACCAACATCCAGCAGGCCGTGCGCGACGGGCGGCCCGCCGCCGTGGCCTCGGCCGTCAAGTTCCGCCTGCACATCGCGATGGTCGGCATCTTCATCTGCGTCTCCGCCGGGTTCGCGGCGGTGATCCCGCAATGGGTGATGTACGCGCTGCTGGGCGTGCCGATCACGCTGTTCGCGCTGTGGCAGCTGTCGGGCCGCCCGCTGGTCCTGAACCTGCGCCACCGCAGGCGGGCTGAGGGGTGGTCGGGCGTCATCGGCGGACTGTACGGGGGCATCTCGGGCATCTGGGGGCCGCCGCTGATCGTTTATCTGCTGTCGGTGGGCACCGAAAAGCGCGAACAGGTGCGGGTGCAGGGCGTCGTGTTCCTGATCGGCGCGGTCGTCCTGACGGTGGCGCACCTGTTTTCCGGCCTGCTGAACGCATCGACCCTGCCCCTGTCCGCGGTCCTGTGCATCCCGGCCTTTGCGGGGATGATGGCGGGGTTTGCGCTGCAGGACCGGCTGGATGTCGAACAGTTCCGCCGCTGGACGCTGCTGCTGCTGATCCTGACCGGGCTGAACCTGATCCGCCGCGCCTTTGATCTCTGGAGCCTGTGATGCCTGACGCCGCCGACCTGACCGCCCGCCTGATCCGCTGTCCCTCGGTGACGCCCGAGGAGGGCGGCGCCCTGGTCCTGCTGCAGGAGGTGCTGGAGGAGGCGGGCTTCGACTGCCACCGCGTCGACCGCAACGGCACGCCGAACCTGTTCGCGCGATGGGGCGCCAAGGGGGCGCGGGCCATCGGCTTCAACGGACATACCGACGTGGTGCCGCCGGGTGATCCGGCATCCTGGACGCATCCGCCGTTTTCCGGTCACTGGGACGCGGATGACGTGATCTGGGGCCGGGGCGCCACCGACATGAAATCCGGCGTCGCGGCCTTTGTCTGCGCCGCGGTGGATTTCGTGCGCCAGACGCCCCCGGACGGGGCCGTGATCCTGACCATCACCGGCGACGAGGAAGGCCCGTCCCGCGACGGCACCATCGCCCTGCTGGACTGGATGGCCGCGAACGACGAACGCATGGAGGCCTGCATCGTCGGAGAGCCGTCGAACCCCGAGGTGATGGGAGAGATGATGAAGATCGGCCGCCGCGGATCGGCCACCTACACCATCACCGCCAAGGGTCGCCAGGGGCATGCCGCCTATCCGCACAAGGCGCTGAACCCGCTGCACGCGCTGACCCGCTATCTGGCCGACCTGACCGTCGAACCGCTGGACCAAGGGACGGATCATTTCGACCCCTCGGGGCTGCAGATCACCACGATCGACTGCGGCAACCCCGCGTCGAACGTGATCCCGGAAAGGGCGGTGGCGGTGGTCAACATCCGCTTCAACGACCTGCATACCGGGGCGGGCCTGCTGGACCGCCTGCGCGACCGCGCGGCGGCGGTGCAGGCGCAGACCGGCGTGACGCTGAGCGTCGAGGCCCAGATCTCGGGCGAGGCGTTCCTGACCGCGCCCGGCCCCTTCGTCGACATGGTGCGCGGCGTCGTCCAGCAGGAGACGAACCGACAGCCGGTCCTGTCCACATCGGGCGGCACCTCGGACGCGCGCTTCGTCAAGGATCACTGCCCGGTGGTGGAATTCGGGCTGGTCGGTGCCCACATGCACCAGGTGGACGAACGTGTCCCCGCCCAGCAGGTCCGCCAGCTGCAGGTGATCTATCAGCGTATCCTGGAAAGGTTCTTTGCATGACCATCGTCGAGACGACCGACCTGGCCGCCTGCCACGCGCTGCGCCGCACCGTCTTCATCGAGGAGCAGAACGTCCCCGAGGCCGAGGAGATGGACGACCTGGACGGCGACGCCGTCCACCTGCTGGCGACCGATGCGGAGGACCGTCCGGTCGCGACCGCGCGCCTGCTGGTCAAGGACGACATCGGCAAGATCGGCCGCGTCTGCGTGCTGGCCGACCAGCGCGGCACCGGCATGGGGGCCGCCTTGATGCGGGCCGCCATCGACGCGCTGGCCGCCCGCGGCGTGCGCCAGGTGCGGCTGGGATCGCAGACCCATGCGATGGGTTTCTATGAAAAGCTGGGCTTTGTCGCCGAGGGCCCCGTCTATGACGACGCGGGCATCCCGCATCGCGACATGGCCCTGGACCTGAAGTGAGCCGATGACCCAGACCCAGATCCCCAGCAAGGCGCAGATCCTCGAATGGGTGTCCGACAATCCGGACGCCAATTCCAAGCGCGACATCGCCAAGGCCTTCGGCATCAAGGGCGCCGCGCGGATCGAGCTGAAGCGCCTGTTGAAGGAGCTGGAGGCCGAGGGCCATCTGGAGCGCCGCCGCCGCCATTACCTGGACGCCGAGACGCTGCCGCCGGTGACGGTCCTGGAACTGCTGGCGCCGGACGGGTCGGGCGATCTGTTCGCGCGACCGCTGGAATGGTCGGGGACCGGGCCGATGCCGCGGATCCTGTACGCGCCGCTGAAGGCCGATCCGGCCCTGGGCCGCGGCGACCGGTTCCTGGGCCGGCTGATGCCGGTTCTGGGCGAGGATTATCAGTACCGCGCCCGCCTGATCCGCCGCATCACGGCCAGCGCGAACCGCATCACCGGCATCTTCCGCAAGGACAGCGAGGGCGGCCGTATCCTGCCCATCGACAAGGGCCAGGACAAGGAATGGCGCGTTCGTGCCGACGCCACCCTGGATGCCGAGAACGGCGAACTGGTGCAGGGCGAACAGATCGGCCCGCGTGGCCGCATGGGCCTGCCGCAGGCGCGCATCATCGAACGTCTGGGCGATCCGTCGGCGCCCCGCGCGGTCAGCCTGATCGCGATCCACCAGCACGGCATCCCCGACGAATTCCCGCAGAAGGCGCTGGACGAGGCCGAGGCCGCCAAGCCCGCGCCGCTGAAGGGGCGGGACGACCTGCGCCATCTGCCGCTGGTCACCATCGACCCGTCGGACGCGCGCGACCACGACGATGCGGTCGCGGCCTTTGTCGAGGAGGACGGCGGTGCGACGATCTGGGTCGCCATCGCCGACGTGGCCCATTACGTCCGCCCCGGCAGCGCGCTGGACCGCGAGGCCTGGGGGCGCGGCAACTCGACCTATTTCCCCGACCGCGTGGTGCCGATGCTGCCAGAGGCGCTGTCGGCGGACCTGTGTTCGCTGCACGAGGGCGTGGACAGACCCGTCATCGCGGTCGAGATGCGGCTGGACGCGCAGGGCAACAAGACCGGCCACCGGTTCCACCGCGCCATGATGAACAGCCGCGCCAGCCTTGCCTATGAGCAGGCGCAGGCGGGCGCGGACGGGGTGCCCGACGCGCAGACCGCGCCGCTGATGGACGACGTGATCCGCCCGCTGTGGCATGCCTATGGCCTGCTGAAGGGTGCGCGCGAGCGCCGCCAGCCGCTGGAACTGGACCTGCCGGAACGCCGGATCGAGCTGTCGCCCGAAGGACGCGTCACGGCCGTGGCGTTCCGCGAACGCCTGGACGCGCACAAGCTGATCGAGGAGTTCATGGTCCTGGCCAACGTGGCCGCCTCCGAGGAGCTGACCCGTCGCAAGCGCCCCCTGCTGTTCCGCGTCCACGAGGAGCCGAGCCTGGCCAAGATGGACGCGCTGCGCGAGGTGGCCCAGGCTTCGGGGTTCACGCTGGCCAAGGGGCAGGTGCTGCACACCAGCCACCTGAACCGCCTGCTGTCCCAGGCCGAGGGCAGCGATTTCGACGAGCTGATCAACATCAGCACGCTGCGGTCGATGACCCAGGCCTATTACCACCCCGAGAATTTCGGCCATTTCGGCCTGTCGCTGAAAAGCTATGCGCATTTCACCTCGCCCATCCGGCGGTACGCCGACCTGGTGGTGCACCGGGCGCTGATCAGCGCGCATGGCTGGGGCAAGGACGGGCTGACCGAGGATCAGGTCGAACGCCTGCCCGAGACCGCGACCCATATCAGCGAGACCGAGCGGCGATCCATGGCCGCGGAACGCGACACGACCGACCGCTATCTGGCGGCGTTCCTGGCGGAACGCGTGGGCACCGAGATGAGCGGCCGCGTCAGCGGCATCCAGAAGTTCGGCGCCTTCGTCAAGCTGGACGAGACGGGGGCCGACGGGCTGCTGCCCATCCGCGCCATCGGGCAGGAGTATTTCCATTTCGACCCCGACCGCCAGATGCTGATCGGCAGCGACACTGGCCTGGAGATCGGCATCGGACAGCGGGTGACAGTGCGCCTGGCCGAGGCACTGCCCCTGACCGGGGGGCTGCTGCTGGACCTGCTGGAGCTGGAGGGCGCGACCCTGCCGCGCGGTCCGTCCAAGGGACGACGCGGCGGTGGACCGGGTCGCATGGCCGTCAAGTCGCGGCTGGCCGAGATCAAGCGCGCCACCAAGCGGCGGCGCAAGCGCTGATCAGCTTTCGCGGAACGCGCGATTGAAGTAGTCGGCCAGCGGCTTCATCAGGTAGGCCATCGGGCTGCGGTCGCCGGTCTGGATATAGACCTCGACCGGCATGCCGGGCACCAACGCCAGCCCGCCCAGCTTGTCCAGCTGGTCGGGCGGGATCGAGACCTCGGCCCGGTAATAGGGGGTCCGCGTCGCCTCATCCAGCAGGGCATCGGCGGAGATGCGGTCCAGCCGCCCGTCGATTTCCGGCGTGGTGCGCGACGAGAATGCGGAAAAGCGCAGGACGACCGGCTGGCCCAGCTGGATCTCGTCGATGTTGATCGTCGCCACGCGCGCGCCGATCACCAGCGGGCGGTCCTGCGGGATGATGTAGAGCAGCGGGTCGGCGGGCCGGATCACCGACCGCGGCGTGGTGACCTGCATGTTGTAGACGACGCCCGACACGGGGGCGCGGATCTCCAACCGGTCCAGCTGTTCGGTCAGGCTGCGGCGGCGTTCGGCCAGCTCCAGCTCGCGATAGCCCAGATCGCCCAGTTCCGTCTCGGCCATCTCGCGGCGTTCGGCGGCCAGGCGCAGGCTCTGGATCTGCAGTTCGGTCTGGCGGATCGCGGCCGAGGCGCGGCTGGCCTGCAGCGACCCCAGCTCACCGTCGATGCGTGCGGCCTCGCGCTCCAGGGCCAGCACGCGGCTGGCCTGGGCCAGCCCCCGGTCCAGCAGGCTCTGCTGGTCGGTCAGCTCGCGCCCGATCAGGTCGCGCTGCGTGCCCAGGGCGGCGAACTGGGCGTCGATGCCGTCGACCTCGGAATCGACCTGGTCGGATTGCTTGGCCAGCTGGTCCAGCGACTGGCGCAGCGTGTCCAGCCGCGTGCGGAACAGGGCTGGTCTGTCCCGCGATCAGATCCTGCAGCGCCGGCGATGCGGTCGCGGCCTGCACCAGTTCGTCGGGAAAGGTGATCGTATCGGCATCGGCGCGTTCGGCCTCCAGCCGGCCGCGGCGGGCCAGGATCTCGAAATACTGGCCCTCGACGATGGTGTGCTCGGTGCGCAGCAGCGTGCCGTCCAGCGTCAGCAGCAGATCGCCCGCGGCGACGGTGCTGCCCTCGGATGTGGCGATGTCCTGGACCACGCCGCCATCGGGATGCTGGACGATCTGGCGCTGCTGTTCGACCTCGACCTGGCCGCCCGCCACGACCGCGCCCGAGATGCGCGTGGACATCGCCCAGACCGTGAAGCCGCCCACCAGCACCAGCACCGCCACCACGCCCGCGATGATCGGGCCGCGCACCGGCCAGCGCCGGTCGCCCGAGGCTGCGCGTGTCCGACCGCGGCTCATGCGACGCCCCCGCCCTGGCCCGAGGTCTGGGCCTGACGGATCTGGGCCGAATTCTGCACCATCTGTTCCAGCACCTTGTCACGCGGACCGAAGGCGCGGCGGACGCCGCCCTCCAGCACCAGCAGGTTTTCGCATTCGTTGATTGCGGCGGGACGGTGGGCCATGATGATGACCGCGCCGCCCTGCGACTTCAGCCGCCGGATCGCGGCATTCAACGCCTCGGACCCCAGGTTGTCCAGGTTCGAGTTCGGCTCGTCCAGAACCAGCAGCACGGGGTCGGGATAAAGCGCGCGGGCCAGGCCGATGCGCTGAATCTGGCCGCCCGACAGACGGCCCGCCGTCTGGCTGATGCGCGTGTCGTATCCCTGCGGCAGGTCCAGGATCATCTGGTGCGCGGCGGCCGCCTGTGCGGCGCGCACCACCTGGTCGGGGTCGGGGCGGTCGGACAGGCGGGCGATGTTTTCCGCGATCGTGCCGTCGAACAGCGTCACCTGCTGGGGCAGATAGCCGATCAGGCCGCCCAGCACGTCGGGGTGGTACTGGTCCAGCGTCGCGCCGCCCAGACGGATGCTGCCGCCGCCCACGCGCCACGCGCCGATCAGCGCCCGCGCCAGCGTCGACTTGCCCGCGCCCGACGGGCCGATGACCCCCAGGGCCGTGCCAGGCGCCACGCCGAAGCTGACGCCGCGCAGGGTGGCCTGCCCCTCTCCCGGCGGGGCGACCGAGAGGTTGCGCACCTCCAGCCGGGCCTCGGGGCGGGGAAGGGGGGTGCGGACCGGATCGGGCGGCTGGCGCGACAGGAGGCCCGCCAGGCGGCCCCAACCGTCCTGCGCGGCCTGAACCGACGGCCAACCGCCGACCAGCTGGTCCACCGGGGCCAGGGCGCGGCCCATCACGATGGAGCTGGCGATCATCGCGCCGGGCGTCAGTTCCTGGCGCAGCACCAGCCAGGCCCCCGCCGCAAGCATCGCGCTTTGAAGAAACAGGCGGAAGGTCCGCGAAAAGACGCTGAACCCCGCCGACAGGTCTCCGGCGCGAACCGCATTGTCCTGTGATTCAGACCGGGCCAGGCGCCAGCGGGCGAAGGTCGCGCCGCGCATGCCCAGGGCGCCGATCACCTCGCCCTCGTCGCGATAGAGGTCCGCCATGCGCTGCGCCTGCGCGCCGGCCTGGGCCGAACCCTGCAGCGGCGCGCGGGTCAGGACGCGGTTCAGGATCGTGGTGCCGACCAGGATCCCGCCGCCGACGGTCGCGACGATGCCCAGGACCGGGTGGAACATGAAGACCGCCGCCAGGAACAGCGGTGCCCAGGGCAGGTCGAAGAAAGCCAGCATGACCGGCGACCCGATCAGCCGCTGGACGGAATCCAGGTCGCGCATCCCGCCCGCCGTGGCGGCCGATTCGTCGCCGCGCAATGCGCCCTCGCGCAGGGCGGCGTCGAAGACGCGACCTTCCATCCGGTCCTGGAACCGGGCGGCGATCCGCTGCATCACGCGGTTGCGGATGATGTCGATGGCACCCATCAGCACGAAGAGGAAGATCACCAGCACGAACAGCGCGGTCAGCGTCTCGACGCTGCGCGAGGCCAGCACGCGGTCATAGACCTGCAGCATGAACAGTGGCCCGGTCAGCATCAGCAGGTTCACGACAGCCGAGAAGACCCCCACCGACAGGAACAGCGGCCACCCCGTGGCGCGCGCCTGGCGCAATTCCCGGGCCCCGTCCGTCAGGTTCGCAGCCTTGGCCATACGTCTTGCCCCGAAAATGCCGCGCCGATGGCGGGGCTTGCCTCGTTACCGCGGCGACCATATCACCACGCAGGGCTTATGCCAGCCTGCCGCGACCCTCGCATCGAAAGGTTAAGGATTCCCTTGCGCCCCAACAGCCCCCCCGTCATGGCCCTGCTGCTGACGGCGCTTGTCGCCGCCGGATGCGCGCAGGCGCCCGTCCAGAAGGACGGCATCACCATCAACGACCCGTTCGAGGCGCAGAACCGCCGCGTGCATGCCTTCAACAAGGGGCTGGATGCGCGGGTGATCGGCCCCGTCGCGAACCGGCTGAAGGGCAGCGGCGACGACGCGCCGCGCGACCCCGACGCGCCGATCGGGCTGTTGCAGATGGTCATCAATGCCGGGCGCAACCTGTCCTTGCCGGTCAAGGTCGTGAACGGGCTGCTGCAGGGCAAGCCCCGCGATGCGGGCGCGAACCTGACCCGGTTCGCGGTCAATTCGACGGTCGGGCTGGGCGGCGTCTTCGATCCGGCCGCCGACAGTTTCGGCGTGACGGAACGTGACACCGATTTCGGCCAGACGCTGGCGGTCTGGGGCGTCCCCGAGGGCGCCTATCTGGAACTGCCCGTGCTGGGCCCGTCGACGCAGCGCGATGCGGTGGGTCAGGTCGTCGATCTGCTGATCGATCCGCTGTACCACGTCTTTGACGGTCGGGATGCCGCGACGGTATTTGCCCTGCGGGTCGCGTCAAAAGCCGGTGATCGGGCGCGCTTTGGGGATACGGTGGATGGCATTCTGCAGGGCAGTGCGGATAGCTATGCGCAGACGCGGCTGATCTGGCTGATGAACCGCCGCTTTGACCTGGGAGAGACCGGTGACGATTACGACCCCTATGACGATGCGGATGTCATCGACCCCTATTCGGACTGACCGCCGGGGGCTGCTGGGCCTGATCGGATGCGCGTCGCTGACGGCGGTGCTGCCCTGGCGTGCCGCCCATGCGCTGGACGCGGATGGGGCGCACGCGCTGATCGACCGGTCGCTGGCCGAGGTCTATCAGGTCATCAATTCGGGCCAGCCCGCCCCCCAGATGTATCAGCAGTTCGAGGCGATCTTTGCCCGCTATGCGGATGTGGATGTCATCGCGCGTTCGGCGCTTGGTCCGGCGGCGCGCCAGACCGATCCGGCGACATTTGCCGAGTACCGGCAGGCGTTCCAGGGCTATATCGGCCGCAAGTACGGCGCCCGGTTCCGCGAGTTCATCGGATCGCGGATCGAGGTGACGGGGTCGCGGCAGCTGAAAAGCTTTTATGCGGTGACGTCGGTGGCCTATCTGAACGGGCGCGCGCCGCTGGAGGTCGAATGGCACGTCTCGGACCGCTCGGGGCAGGATCTCTATTTCAACATCATCATCGAGGGCGTGAACATGCTGGCCAGCGAACGGGCCGAGATCGGCGCCATGCTGGCCCGTCGGCAGGGTGATGTCGCGGCGCTGGCCGCCGATCTGCGCCAGGCGGGCTGACCGCACCGGCCCACGAAAAAGCCGCCCGGTCGCAGGACCGGGCGGCTTTTTCATGTCCGGGGGTCAGTTTCCGCCCAGGATGCCGTTCAGGGCGCGGGACAGGGCGTCGTCCGAATCGGCGCCCACGCTGCTGCCCGGCGTGACGGGGGCCCCGCCTTGGACCTCTCCGGGGGCGGTGATCACGCGGCCGCTGTTCTGCGCCTCGATCCCGTTCATCACCCCGGCCAGCGCCGCGGCCAGCGGATCGTCGGCCGATCCGCTGGTCACCACCTGCGGGGTCGTGCCGCCGCTGGACATGATGATCCCGCTGCCGTCGGGCGACACGGTCGACAGGGGCAGCTCGGGCAGCCCGTCATGGATCTCCAGCATCACCGCCTGCCAGATCTCGGCCGGCAGACCGCCGCCGGTAACCCCGGTCAGGGGCGTGTTGTCGTCGTTGCCCATCCAGACGCCGGTCACGTACTGTTCGGTGAAGCCCACGAACCACGCGTCGCGATAGCTGCTGGTCGTGCCGGTCTTGCCCGCCACGGGACGGTCGCCCAGCTGTGCGCGCCCGCCGGTGCCGTTCGAGATCACCTGCTGCATCATGTAGATCAGCTGGCCCGCCGCGCGCTGGCTGATGACGCGTTCGCCAAAGCCGCCGGTCTGGCCCATCAGCGGGCGGTCGTCGCCCTGCATCGCGACCTCGACCACGCCATAGGGCGCGACCGACGTGCCGCCGTTCCGGATGCCGGCATAGGCGCCCGTCAGTTCCATCAGCGTCGCCTCGGACGCGCCCAGGCCCAGGGACGGGCTGGTGGTCAGGTTGCTGACGATGCCAAAATCGCGCGCCACGCGGATCACCTGATCACGTCCGACGACCTCCTGCAGGCGGATGGTCGAGGTGTTCAGCGATTGCGCCAGGGACTGGGTCAGCGTGACCATGCCGCGATAGTTGCGGGTATAGTTCTGGGGCGACCAGTTGCGCCCGCCGGGGATGCGGATGGTCAGGGGGCCGTCCTCGATCCGGTCGCTTGGCGAATACCCGGCCTCCAGCGCGGCGGCATAGACGAAGGGCTTGAAGCTGGACCCGGTCTGGCGCTTGGCCTGGGTCGCGCGGTTGAAGACACCGTTCACCCGCGTGTCGCGCCCGCCGATGATCGCACGCACCGCGCCGTCGGCGGACATCACCACGACCGCGGCCTCGGCGGTCGAGCCGTCCTTGACCTTCTCATCGAACACCTTCTGCAGGGCGCGTTCGGCTGCCCGCTGGATGCGCTGGTCAAGCGTGGTCGTGATGGTCACGTCCTCGGTCGTCTCGCTGGTCAGGAAGCCGGGGCCGGATTCCATCAGCCAGTCCGCAAAGTAACCGCCCGCCCGGGCCGATGCCGCCTGCGACAGGGTCGCGGGGTTGGCGCGGGCCTGGGCCAGCTGCTGGTCGTCCAGAATAGCCTTCCTGGTGCATCAGCCCCATGACGACGCTGGCACGGGCCTGGGCGCGTTCCAGGCTGGCGGTCGGGGCATAGCGGCTGGGTGCGGGCAGCAGGCCCGCCAGCATCGCGGCCTCGGACACGTTCAGATCGGCCGCGGGCTTGTTGAAATAGACCTGGCTCGCGGCCTCGAACCCACGGGCGCCGCCGCCCAGATAGGAGCGGTTCATGTAGATCGAGAGGATCTCCTCCTTGCTGTACTTCGCCTCCATGGCGAAGGCATAGGGGATCTCCTTGATCTTGCGCCAGATGCCGCCCGACCGACATTCGGCCTCGAACTCGGCCTCGTTGGCAAAGCGGGTGGGATCGAACGTGTCGCCCAGGCACAGCAGCTTGGCGACCTGCTGGGTGATGGTGGAACCGCCGTTCCCCTCCAGCGGGCCGCGGCCCTCGGCCATGTTGATGCGGATGGCGCTGGCGATGCCGCGCGGGCTGACGCCGAAATGGCGGAAGAACCGGCGGTCCTCGGACGACAGGACGGCCTGCTGCAGCACCTCTGGGATCTGGTCGCTGGTGACGGCGCCGTATGTCTCTCCGCGCCAGGCGAAGACGCGGCCGTCGCGGTCCAGCATGGTGACGCTGCCGCGGGCGCGACCATCGAACAGGTCCTGCGCCTCGGGGAGGCTGACATAGAAATAGGCGCTGGCGGCGCCGATGATCAGCGCGACCGTCATGGCCAAGCGCCAGATCGACCCCCAGACGATGCGCCAGGCCAGCGTCACCAGACCGGCGATCCATCCCAGGATGCCGCCGCGCCGCGGCTTTCCGTGCCGCTTGACCTTGCGGGGCGTGGCCTTGGCCGGCGCGGGTTGGCTGCGCTTGTCGGCAACAGGGCTTTTGCCCGAACGGGGCGGGGTACCGGTAGGTCGTTTCATGCGTCGGGTGCCTGCGTGACTGCGTGGCCGGTTGGTCCGGCGGAATTGGCATTCAGCTTACAGCAAGTTTGCGTCGGGGGGAATTGGGCTGACCGAAGCGTGATTTTCCCCGCCTGCCGGTCATGCGAAAGGCCCGGCCGCAGGGGCCGGGCCTTTGCCGTGGGGCGGGCGCCCGATCAGTTGTAGGCGTTCTCGCCGTGGGTGGTCACGTCCAGGCCCTGGCGTTCGTCGCTGTCGCTGACGCGCAGGCCGATCAGCGCCTTGACGATATGGATCGCGATGAAGGACACGACCGCCGACCAGACGATGGCGATGATCACGCCCAGGGTCTGGTTCCAGACCTGCGCGCCCATCGCGTATTCGCCCACCGCGCCGGTGGAATAGTCGAACACGCCGCCGCCGCCCAGGGACGGGGCCGCGAAGACGCCCGTCAGGATCGCGCCGACGATGCCGCCGACGCCGTGGATGCCGAACACGTCCAGGCTGTCGTCGATGCCCATGCGGGGCTTGACCGAGATGACGAACCACATGCAGACCAGGCCGGCGATCAGGCCGATCGCGATGGCGCCCATGGGTCCGACGAAGCCCGCGGCCGGCGTCACGCCGACCAGGCCCGCGATGGCGCCCGAGATGCCGCCCAGCAGGCTGGGATGGCCGCGCATCATCCATTCGCCGAACGACCAGGCCAGCACGGCGGCGGCGGTGGCGACGGCGGTGTTGATCATCGCCAGTGCGGTCAGGCCGTTGGCCTCGAGGTTGGAGCCCGCGTTGAAGCCGAACCAGCCGACCCACAAGATGCAGCCGCCGACCAGCGTGAAGGTCAGGTTATGGGGCGCCAGCAGCTCCTTGCGATAACCCAGGCGGGGTCCTGCGACCATGGCCGCGACCAGCGCCGCGACGCCTGCGTTGATGTGGATCACCGTGCCGCCGGCAAAATCCAGCGCGCCATGCCCGAACAGCAGCCCCGAGGGCGCGTCATAGGCCGACGGGCCGCCCCACCACCAGACCATGTGGGCCATCGGGATGTAGGAGAAGCAGAACCAGATCACCACGAACAGGATCACCGCCGAGAACTTCAGCCGCTCGGCCGTGGCACCCACGATCAGCGCCGAGGCGATGCAGGCGAAGGCCATCTGGAAGATCACGAAGGCCAGTTCCGGGACGTACACGCCGGTCGAGAAGGTCTCGGCCAGGGCATCGGTGCCCACGCCCGCCAGAAACGCCTTGGACAGTCCGCCGATATAGGGGGTGAAGAAGGTCGCGTCCTCGGCGCTGCCGGCACCGGTGAAGGCCAGCGAATAGCCGAAGGCGACCCACAGGATCGCGATGATCGAAAAGATGGTCAGCACCTGCATCAGCACCGACAGCATGTTCTTGGCGCGCACCAGGCCGCCATAGAACAGCGCCAGGCCCGGAAGGGTCATGAAGATGACCAGGACGGCCGACATCATCAGCCAGGCGGCATCGCCCTTGTCGACGATGGGGGCCGCCGCCTCGACGACCGGGGCCGCGGCGTCCTGCGCGAAGGCTGGGACGGCGGACAGGGCCGCCGCCAAAAGACCATATGCGGAAAGCTTTCTCATACTTCTCTCATCCTTAACATCACCCCACGGGCCGCAGCTGCGGCGAACTTCGCCCCTTGGATTGGCAGAATGCAGCCGCTTGCACAGGCCGCAGGCACTGATTCAGGGCGTCCAGACCGGTCATGCCGGGAAAATGGGCTATAATGCGGGGCGATGCCCGAATTTCAGGCGCGCCGCGTGCGGCTGCGGCAGCCCCGAAAGGGCCGCCGAAAACGCAGGGTGGGAGACGACGAAAAGGGGGTCGGTCAGGCCACGCGGCTGACGACGAAATCCGCGAGGTCGGCCAGCATGTCGCGAATCGGATGCGCGGGCAGCACCTGCAGCGCCGCGCGGGCCCGTGCGGCATGGGCCAGCGCATCGGCGCGCGCGGCCTCCATCGCGCCGTGACGGGCCAGCAGCGACAGCGCGTGCTCCAGATCGCCGTCGCGCTGGTCGCCCGCCTCGATGGTGCGGGTCCAGAAGGCGCGTTCCTCGGCGTCGGCCTTGGCGATGGCCTTGATGACCGGCAGGGTCAGCTTGCGTTCGCGGAAATCGTCGCCCACGTTCTTGCCGATCGTCTCGGTCGCACCGCCGTAATCCAGCAGGTCGTCGACGATCTGGAAGCTGATGCCCAGGGCGTCGCCGTAATCGAACAGCGCCTGCACCTGATCGTCGGGCGCACCGGCGATGACGCCGCCCACCTCGGTCGCGGCGGAAAACAGCGCCGCCGTCTTGCCGCGCACCACCTGCAGATAGACGGATTCGTCGGTTGCCAGGTCCTGCGCCGCGGTCAGCTGCAGCACCTCGCCCTCGGCGATGGTGGCGCTGGCATTGGCCAGGATCTCCAGCGTGCGCAGGTTGCCGGGTTCGACCATCAGCTGAAAGCTGCGCGCGAACAGGTAATCTCCGACCAGCACGCTGGACTTGTTGTCCCACAGCAGGTTCGCCGTCGGGCGTCCGCGCCGCTGCGCGCTTTCGTCGACCACGTCGTCATGCAGCAGCGTGGCGGTGTGGATGAATTCGACCGTCGCGGCCAGGTGTACATGCCACGGGCCGGGATAGCCCAGCAGCTTGGCCGCGGCCAGCGTCAGCATCGGGCGCAGGCGCTTGCCGCCGGCCTCGATCAGATGCGCCGTCACCTCGGGGATGCGGGGGGCATGGCGGCTGGCCATGCGGTCGCGGATCAGCGCGTTGACCGCCTCCATTTCGGCGGTCAGGGCCTCGCTCAGCCGATCCAGCGGTTTGCGGACGTTGTCCTGCACAGTCATGCCATACCCCGTGTCTGCGACCGTGCATTGCCACGGCATCGACAAATGCGCAACCGCCGCTTAACGTCGCGCCGATGAAAGAGCTTTTTCCGCAGCAACGATCCGGTCCGCATGTCCGCCGCCACCAGCCTGCTGGAATCCGAAGGGATCGCCACCTTTCCGATGGATCAGCACATGAGCGTGCTGGAGGGATCGATCGGCGTGCTGCCCGCGCGGCTGATGGTCGCGGACCGCGACGAATTCATGGCCCGCGCCATCCTGCGCGACAACGGGCTGGATGACTGACACCCGCATCGACGGATTCCTGGACGGGCGGCTGCGCATCAGTCAGCCCGCGCGCGGCTATCGCGCGGGGGCGGATGCGGTGATGCTGGCCGCGGCCTGTCCCGCGCGGCCGGGGCAGGCGGTGCTGGAACTGGGCTGTGGGGCGGGGGTGGCCAGCCTGTGCCTGGGCTGGCGGGTGCCGGACCTGGTGATCACCGGGTTGGAGCGGCAGCAGACCTATGCGGACCTGGCCCGCGGCAATGCAGCTGCAAACGGCATCGCGCTGACGGTCCTGACCGGCGATCTGACCGACCCGCCGCGGGATCTGCGCGACGCCTCCTTTGATCACGTGATGATGAACCCGCCCTATTTCCTGGGGGGCACGGCCGCGCCCGACGCGGGCCGCGCCCTGGCCAGACGCGAGGAGACGCCGCTGGCGCAGTGGATCGATGCGGGCCTCAGGCGGTTGCGGCCCGGCGGCTGGCTGACGCTGATCCAGCGGGCCGACCGCCTGGACGGGGTGATGGCCGCGCTTGGCGCGCGTGCCGGGGCGGTGACGATCCTACCCATCGCCGCGCGGGCGGGCAGCCCCGCGGGGCGCGTCCTGGTCGCGTCGCGAAAGGGCGCGCGCGGTCCGCTGCGCCTGCTGGCACCCCTGATCACCCATGCCGCCCCCCGTCACGACCGCGATGCCGAGGATCTGACCCCCCTGGCTGCCCAGGTTCTGCGCGATGGTGCGCCGATCGCGATGGGAATTGCGAAAGCCGCGTGACAGAATCAACAAGCTGTGGTGCACTGGACTGGTTCGAGACAACTATAGAGGAGTACGCGATGACGGTTGCTTCCCATGTCGAGGAGCTTCGCAAGAAGCATCAGAACCTTTCGGTCGCCGTGGAGAGGGCCCAGAGGAGCCCCAGTGCCCGCGACCACGAAATCACCGCGATGAAGCGCGAGAAACTGCGTCTCAAGGAGCAGATCAACAGACTGGGTCACTGACCCGTCGCCGACCCGACACCAAACGGAAAAAGGCCCGCGCAGATCGCGCGGGCCTTGCCGTTTCAGCAGTGCGGTCCGACGTCAGACGAAGAACTGGCCGCCATTCGCGCTGATCGTGGACCCGGTGATGAAGCCTGCATCGTCCGCGGCCAGGAACACCACGGCGCGGGCGATCTCCTCAGGTTCGCCAAGGCGGCCGACGGGGATCTGCGGGATGATGCGTTCGTTCAGCACCTTTTCGTCGATGGCGCGCACCATCTCGGTGCCGATGTAGCCGGGGCAGATGGCGTTGACGGTGATGCCCGCGCGCGCGCCCTCCTGGGCCAGCGCCTTGGTGAAGCCCAGGTCACCCGCCTTGGCCGCGGAATAGTTCGCCTGGCCCGCCTGACCCTTCTGCCCGTTGATCGAGCTGATGTTGATCACGCGGCCGAACTTGGCGTTGCGCATGCCGTTCCAGACGCCATGGGTCATGTTGAAGACGCCAGTCAGGTTGGTGTCGATGACCTCTTTCCACTGCTGGGGGGTCATCTTGTGGAACATCGCGTCGCGGGTGATGCCGGCGTTGTTGACCAGCACGGCGACGGGGCCCAGTTCGGCCTCGACCTGCTTGATGCCTTCGGCGCAGGCGTCGTAATCGGCGACCGACCACTTGTAGGTCTTGATGCCCGTCTCCTCGGTGAAGGCGCGCGCGGCGTCGTCGTTGCCGGCGTAATTGGCCGCGACCATATAGCCCGCATCCTTCAGCGCCTTCGAGATGGCGGCGCCGATGCCCCGCGATCCTCCGGTGACCAGTGCGACTTTCGACATGTTTCCCCCTCCTTCTTTAGGTTCTTGAAATATTGCTAATCAATGAAGTTTCGGCGCGCAAGATCATTGCGCGCCAAATTGGCTCAGCGTTCCAAGCACATGGCGACGCCCATGCCCCCGCCGATGCACAGCGTGGCCAGGCCCTTTTTCGCGTCGCGGCGGCGCATCTCGAACAGCAGCGTGTTCAGGACTCGCGCGCCCGAGGCGCCGATCGGGTGACCGATGGCGATGGCGCCGCCGTTGACGTTCACGATGGACGGATCCCATCCCATGTCTTTGTTCACCGCACAGGCTTGGGCGGCAAAGGCCTCGTTCGCCTCGACCAGGTCCAGATCGCCGACCGACCAGCCGGCCTTCTCCAGCGCGCGGCGGCTGGCCGGGATCGGGCCGGTACCCATGATCGCCGGGTCCAGGCCCGCCGTGGCATAGCTGGCGATGCGCGCCAAGGGCGTCAGGCCGCGGCGCGCGGCCTCGTCCTCGGTCATCACCATGACCGCGGCCGCGCCGTCGTTCAGGCCGGATGCATTGGCCGCGGTGACCGATCCGTCCTTGGTAAAGGCGGGGCGCAGCTTCTGCATCGCCTCGATCGTGGCGCCGTGGCGGATGTATTCGTCCTTGTCGACGACCGTCTCGCCCTTGCGGGTCTTGACGGTATAGCCGACGATCTCGTCGTCGAAGCGGCCTTCCTTTTGGGCGGCTTCGGCCTTGTTCTGAGAGGCCAGCGCGAATTCGTCCTGCTGGTCGCGGCTGATCTGCCACTTGGCGGCGACGTTCTCGGCCGTCTGACCCATGTGATAATTGTTGAACGCGTCCCACAGCCCGTCGCGGATCATCGTGTCGATGAACTGCATGTCGCCCATCTTCTGACCGGCGCGCAGATAGGCGGCATGCGCCGACAGGGACATGCTTTCCTGACCCCCGGCCAGCACCACGCGGGCGTCGCCCAGGATCACCTGCTGCGCGGCCAGCGCGACGGCGCGCAGGCCCGATCCGCAGACCTGGTTGATGCCCCAGGCCGAGGATTCCTGCGGCAGGCCGGCCTTGATATGCGCCTGGCGGGCGGGGTTCTGGCCCTGCGCGGCAGTCAGCACCTGACCCAGGATCGTCTCGTCGACCTCGGCCGCGTCGATGCCGGCGCGGGCGACGACCTCGGCCAGGACGGCTGCGCCCAGGTCATGGGCGGGGACATTTGCAAAGGCCCCCAGGAAACTTCCGACCGGGGTGCGGGCGGCGGAAACGATTACGGCTTTGGTCACGGCAGACTCCTTCGCATCAGTGCCGGACGAACCGGCCTGGGGTCAGGATGCTGTTTCGGGACGCTACGTCAAGTCGAAGCCTTGGGACTTTCGGATGATGGCCCCCGCCCGGATGGGCGGAAGTTGCCCTCAGCGGCTGGCCAAGGACGGGGGTTTCTTCCAGGGCGGGGCGATGGTCGGGGCCCCGAAATAGTAGCCCTGCAGGCAATCGATGCCGATATCGATCAGGAAGGCGGCCTCGTCCGCCGTCTCGACCGATTCCGCCACGGTGAACATGTCGAAATGATGCGCGATGGATTGCAGCGCGCGCGTCAGGACCTGATTGTCGGGCTTGGTCGCGATCTCGCGGATGAACTGGCCGTCGATCTTGATCATGTCGAAGCAGAAGTCGCGCAGATAGCGGAACGAGGTATAGCCCGCCCCGAAATCGTCCAGCGCCAGGCTGATGCCGTATCCCTGCACCTCGGCCATGAAGGTCTGGACCTCCTCGGGCATGCCCATGGCGCTGCTTTCGGTGATCTCCAGGATCAGGCGTTCGCCCAGGGTGGTGTCGTCGGACACCCCGCGGCGCAGGGTGTTGATCCATTCGGGATACAGGATCGAGCGTGCAGACATGTTGATCGACAGGCGCAGGCCCGGATCCTCGGCCAGGGTCTGCAGGCCCAGGGACAGCGACAGGCAGTCGATCTTGCGGCCCAGCTCCGTGACTTCGGCCTGGGGCATGAAATCGCGCAGGGGCACCAGGCGGCCGCTGTCGTCGATGATGCGGATCAGCCCTTCGTAAAAGGCGGGGGTCTTGGTGCGCTGCGCCTGGACGATGGGCTGGAAGGCCAGCGTCGCGCTGCCCTTTTCCACCGCCGACGTGACGGCCGCCAGGGTGATGCGGTCCTGATGGCGGATCGCGTCCTCTAGGGGCGAGCTGTTGTCCATAATTCTGTCGCTCACGGGCGGCCTCTTACCGAGTCGGGTCTGCTTGCAGTCTGCCCATATTGGCTTAACCTGCCGTGAATCGTGATCTCTTTCTCAGGTTTGGGTTAACAGATGATGGACCGTTGCGGATGGTGCGGCGATCTGCCGGTCTATGTCGCCTATCACGACACCGAATGGGGCGTGCCCGAACGCGACCCGCGCGCGCTGTGGGAAAAGCTGGTGCTGGACGGGTTCCAGGCGGGCCTGTCCTGGATCACCATCCTGAAGAAACGCGATGCCTTTCGCGCCGAATTCGACGGGTTCGACCCCGAACGCGTGGCGGCGTGGGACGCGGCGCGGATCGACCGTGCGCTGACGAACCCCGGCATCATCCGCCACCGCGGCAAGATCGAGGCCGCCGTGCGCGGCGCCCGCGCCTTTCTGGACATCGAGGCGTCCGAAGGGTTCGCTCCCTGGCTGTGGTCCTTTGTCGGCGGCGCGCCGATCCAGAATGACTGGCCGGACCTGGGACACGTCCCCACCGACACGCCCGAATCGCACGCGATGTCCAAGGCGTTGAAGGCGCGCGGTTTCGGGTTCTGCGGTCCGGTGATCACCTATGCCTTCATGCAGGCCACGGGCATGGTGAACGACCATGTCGTGACCTGCCACAGGCATGGTCCCGTCAGGGCGCTGTCAGCTGGGTGACCAGCGTCTTGGCGGCGTCCGAATCCCATTCGGCGTCGCCCAGATAGCGGGCGACCTCGCGGCCCTCGCGGTCGATCAGCACCGTCACGGGCAGGCCCACGACGCCCATCTCGCGCGCGACCTGCTGGCGCGGGTCCAAAAGGACCGGCAGGTTCTCGACGCCGACCTCGGCATAGAAATCGTCGATGCGCTCGACCGCGTTGCGTCCGGTGGCGATCGTCACCACCTCGAAGTCGTCGCCGCCCAGTTCGGCCTGCAGGCGGTCCAGGGCGGGCATCTCCTCGCGGCAGGGCGCGCACCAGGTGGCCCAGAAGTTCAGCAGCACGACCTTGCCCTGCCAGTCGGCCAGGGTGTGGGTGCCGCCGTCGCGGTCGGTGAACTCGGCGGCCGCCACGGGGGCGGGGTCTTCGGCCACGACCAGCTTGTCCAGCCCCCCGTCGCGCGCCGCCTGCCAGTCGGGGCCTGCGGCGAAGGCGGTGTTTGCACCGAAAACAAGGGCCGTATAAAGCAGGGCGGAACGCAGCATGTGACCTCCGAAGGACGTACTTGATGACCGACCGGCCCCAGACCACCGCCAACAGCATGTGGGGCGGGCGCTTTGCCGCCGGTCCCGACGCGATCATGGAGGCGATCAACGCCTCGATCGGGTTCGACCGGCGGCTCTACGCCCAGGATATCCGGGGCAGCCGGGCCCATGCGGCGATGCTGGCCGCCACGGGCATCATCAGCGATAGCGATGCCGAGGCCATCGGGAAAGGCCTGCTCACCGTCTTGTCAGAAATCGAGGCCGGCCAGTTTGCCTTCCGCACCGACCTGGAGGACATCCACATGAACGTGGAGGCCCGCCTGAAGGAGGTCATCGGGGAACCCGCAGGCCGCCTGCACACGGGCCGGTCCAGGAATGACCAGGTGGCGACCGATTTCCGGCTGTGGGTGCGCGACCAGTGCGACGCGGCCATCGACGGGCTGACCGCACTGATCCGCGCGGCTTTGTCGCAGGCCGAACGCGGCGCCGATTGGGTCATGCCGGGCTTCACCCATCTGCAGACCGCGCAGCCGGTGACCTGGGGCCACCACATGATGGCCTATGTCGAGATGTTCGGCCGCGACCTGTCGCGGTTCCAGGACGCCCGCAAGCGCATGAACGAATCGCCCCTGGGCGCCGCGGCGCTGGCGGGCACGGGCTATCCGATCGACCGAGACATGACCGCTGCGGCCCTGGATTTCGACCGTCCCATGGCCAACAGCCTGGACGCGGTCAGCGACCGGGATTTCGCGCTGGAGTTCCTGGCAGCCAGCAGCATCTGCGCCGTCCACATGTCGCGCCTGGCCGAGGAACTGGTGATCTGGTCCTCGGCCCAGTTCCGGTTCGTGTCGATGTCGGACAAGTGGTCGACCGGGTCGTCGATCATGCCGCAGAAACGCAACCCCGACGCGGCCGAGCTGATCCGCGCCAAGATCGGCCGCATCCTGGGGGCGACCGTCGCGCTGTTCACGGTGATGAAGGGCCTGCCCTTGGCCTATTCCAAGGACATGCAGGAGGACAAGGAACAGGTCTTCGACGCCGCCGACACGCTGATGCTGGCGCTGGCCGCGATGACCGGCATGCTGTCGGACCTGACCGCGAACCGCGACCGGCTGGAGGCCGCGGCGGGGGCCGGGTTCTCTACCGCGACGGATCTGGCCGACTGGCTGGTGCGCGAACTGGGCCTGCCGTTCCGCGACGCCCATCATGTCACCGGATCGCTGGTGGCCCTGGCCGAACAGGGGGGCGTCGATCTGCCCGACCTGACGCTGGCGCAGATGCAATCGGTGCATGGTCAGATCACCGACGATGTGTTCAATGTGCTGGGCGTGCACAATTCCGTCGCCTCGCGCCAAAGCTATGGCGGCACGGCGCCCGCGCAGGTGCGCGCGCAGATCACCCGCTGGAAGGAGAAACTGGCATGAGAAACACGGTCATCATCGTCGTCGTCCTGGTCGTGGTCGTGGCCGTTCTGGCCAGCTGCGGCGTCGACGGCGCCCCGCAGCGCCCGGTCGAGAAGCCCCTGCAGCAGCAGATGGGCGTCACCGTCAGCGGCGATGCCCGGTTCGGCGTGTCGGCCGAGCTGTAGATGGACCACTTCCTCTACAGGAACGGCGAACTCTATGCCGAGGACGTGCCCCTGTCCTGCATCGCGCAGCAGGTCGGCACGCCCGTCTATGTCTATTCCGCGGCCACGCTGACGCGGCATTTCGGCCTGTTCCGGCAGGCGCTGGACTGGACCGACCACCTGGTCTGCTTTGCGGTCAAGTCGAACAGCAACCTGGCGGTGCTAAAGCTGATGGGCGATCTGGGCGCGGGCATGGACGTGGTGTCGGGCGGGGAATACGCCCGCGCCAAGGCCGCCGGCGTGCCGGGCGAGCGGATCGTCTTCTCGGGCGTGGGCAAGACCATCCCCGAGATGCGCATGGCCATCGAAGGCGGCATCCGGCAGGTCAACATCGAGAGCGAGCCCGAGATGCGCGCCCTGTCCGCGCTGTGCGTCAGCATGGGCGCCACGGTGCCGGTGGCGATCCGCGTGAACCCCGACGTGGACGCCAAGACGCACGAGAAGATCGCCACGGGCAAGTCCGACAACAAGTTCGGCATCCCGATTTCCCGCGCCATGGCCGTCTATGCCGAGGCCGCGTCCCTGCCGGGGCTGCGCGTCGTGGGTGTGGATGTGCATATCGGCAGCCAGCTGACCGATCTGGCACCGTTCCGCGCCGCCTATCTGAAGGTGGCCGAACTGACCCGTGCGCTGCGCGCCGAGGGGCACGACATCACCCGCCTGGACCTGGGCGGCGGCCTGGGCATCCCCTATCGCCGCGACAACAGCGCGCCGCCTTTGCCCATCGAATACGGGCAGGTGATCCGCGAGACCGTGGGCGATCTGGGTTGTCAGATCGAGATCGAGCCGGGCCGCAACATCGTGGGCAATGCGGGCGTCCTGCTGTCGCGCGTGATCTATGTGAAGAACGGCGAGGATCGCGAATTCCTGATCGTGGACGCGGCGATGAACGACCTGCTGCGCCCGGCCATGTACGGCGCGCATCACGACATCGTCCCTCTGGTCGAACCCGCCGTCGGCGCGCCGGTCCGGCCCTATGACGTGGTGGGTCCGGTCTGCGAATCGGGCGATACCTTCCAGAAGGGAGCCGATCTGCCCGAACTGGCGGCAGGGGGGCTGGTCGCGTTCCGGTCGGCCGGGGCCTATGGTGCGGTGATGGCGTCGGAATACAATTCCCGCCCGCTGGTCCCCGAGGTGCTGGTGCAGGGCGATCACTTCGCCGTCATCCGGGCACGCCCGACGTTTGAGGAAATGCTGGCACGGGATAGCATCCCGGCATGGCTTTGATCGGGCGACAGCACGACACCGACAGCCCGGGGGCCGTCAGCCCCCGGACCCCCGAGGATATTTTCACAACGGAGATGGGGCCGGTGGCCCGTGCCCTGCGCCTGACCCGCGCGGGCATGGCATGGGAACGCGCGGCGCGGGCCTTCTGGCCGCTGACGACGCTGCTGTTCTTCGGCATCGCGGCGCTGTGGCTGGGCGCGGTGGCGGCCCTGCCTCAGGTGCTGCTGCCTTGGCTGGCGGGCCTGTGGCTGCTGGCGGTCGTGATCGCGGCGGTGCGGGGCGGATGGCGCTTTCGCCGCGTGCGCCGGGCCGAGGTGGTGGCCCGGCTGGACCGCACCCTGCCCGGGCGCCCGCTGACCGCGCTGTCCGACCGTGCGGCGATCGGCGGCGAGGGGCCGCTGTGGCAGGCGCATCTGGCGCAGATGCGCGATGCCGCGCTGGCCGCGCGCGCGGTGCGCCCCGATGCGGACCTTGCCCGGCGCGACCCGTTCGCCCTGCGGCTGGCGGGGCTGGTGGCGCTGGTGATGGCGCTGATCTTCGGGGGGGCGGGCCAGATGGGCCTGGGTCTGCGCGCCCTGGCCGCGACGATGGCCACGCCGCAGCCGGGCGCCGCGCCGCCGCAGGGGCCCGTCTGGGAGGGCTGGGCCGAACCGCCCGCCTATACCCGCCGCCCGACCCTGTACCTGAACGCCCTGGAGGAGGGGCAGGTGCTGGACCTGCCCCAGGGCAGCACGGTCAGCTTTCGCCTCTATGCCCAGGGGGCAGAGGTGACTCAGGACATCGGGCCTGTCACGTCGGACGATCCGACGGCGCCGGCATTCCGGGCCGACCGCTCTGGCAGCATCGACGTCCAGGGACGTCGTTTCGCCGTGACCGTACAGCCCGATGCCGTCCCGGTGATCCGCGCAGGCGCCGCGCCCACGCGCCGCGCCGATGGGCGGATGATCCAGGATTACCAGGCCGGGGACGATCACGGCGTCATCTCGGCTCAGGCGGTCATCGCGCTGGACCTGGACGCGGTCGATCGCCGCTTTGGCCTGACCGTCGCGCCCGAGCCGCGCGACCCGGTGGCGCTGGACCTGCCCCTGCCACGGGGCGACCGCCGTGATGTGCAGGGGCAGCTGGCCGAGGACCTGTCGCGCCACCCTTGGGCCAACCTGCCCGTGACCGTCACGCTGCGCGCGGTGGACGGGATCGACCAGGCGGGCCAGTCCGACCCGATGGCGCTGCCCCTGCCGGGGCGGCGGTTCTTCGATCCGTTCGCGGCCACGCTGATCGAGTTGCGCCGCGACCTGCTGTGGTCGCGCCAGAATGCCGGGCGCAGCGCCGAGATCCTGCGCGCCGTCACCTGGCAGCCCGAGGGGTTCGTCGAGGACGATCTGTATGCCGAGCTGCGCGCGGCGGTGCGGCTGCTGGACGGGGACGAGCTGACCCCGGAGGCCCGCGACCGTCTGGCCGAGGCCCTGTGGGAGGCCGCAATTCTGTTGGAGGATGGCGGTCTGTCGGATGCGCTGGAACGGATGCGCGCCGCGCAGGAGCGCCTGTCAGAGGCGATCCGCAACGGGGCCAGCCCCGACGAGGTCCAGCGGCTGATGGACGAGCTGCGCGAGGCGACCGACGCCTATACTGACATGCTGGCACAGGAAAGCCAGCCGCAGGATCAGGCCGACAGCCCCGACCGGGGCGGCCAGCAGGGCCAGACCATCACCGCAGACCAGATCCAGGAGATGATGGACGAGATCCAGCGCCTGATGAACGAGGGCCGCATGGCCGAGGCCGAGGCCCTGCTGGACCAGTTCAACCGGATGATGGAGAACCTGCAGGTTCAGCAAAGCCAGGGGCAGGGCGAGGGAGAGGGCCGGCAGGGCAGCCAGCCGATGAACCGCCTTGCCGACACGCTGCGCGAGCAGCAGGAGCTGTCGGACGAGGCGTTCCGCGACATGCAGCGCCAGTCCGGCCAAGGCCAGCAGCCCGGTGACGACGGCCAGGACGGCAGCAGCATGGCCGACCGCCAGCGCGCGCTGCGCGAGGAGTTGGGCCAGCAGCAGGGGCTGATGCCGGGGCAGGGGTCACCCGAGGGCGACGCGGCGCGGCGTCAGCTGGACGAGGCCGGGCGCGCGATGGAGGACGCCGAACAGGCCCTGCGTGACGGCGACATGGCCGGCGCGATGCAGCGCCAAGCCGATGCGATCCAGTCCATGCGCGAGGGGATGCGCGCCTTGGGCGACATGATGGCCCAGGAGGGGCAGGAGGGGCAGGAGGGCGGCGAGGGGCAGCAGCCCGGCCAGCAACCCGGCCAGTCGGCGCAGGGCAGCCAGGGGCAGCCTTATCAGGGTCGGCCGCAGTTGGACCCCCTGGGCCGCGAGAGCATGGGCGGCGGCAATGTCATCACCAACGGCGATCCGCTGGCAGAGGGGCTGGACCCCGCACGCCGTGCCCGCGATCTGCTGGACGAGATCCGCCGCCGCAGCGGGCAGCCGGACCGCCCGCAGGACGAACGCGATTACCTGGGCCGGTTGCTGGACCGGTTCTGACGGCTCAGCCGCCGACGCGGGTCGCCAGCCATTGCCGCAGTGCGTCCAGCCCGTCGCGCGCCGTAGCCAGCGTCCCCGACAGCGGCCAGCCGCGCGCCTCGGCCACCGGGGCCAGCAGATAGACCGCCAGCACCGCCGCAGCCGCCAGCAGCGAGAGCGTCATGCCCGCGCCAAAGCCGCGGCCTTGGCGCATCACCCGGATGGGCGTGGCCGTGGCACGGCGATGCACCGTGGTTTCGGCCTGCTGGCGCAATTCGGGCTGGCGCAGGTCCGGCTGGCGCCGTTCCGGTTCACGGGCGTCACGGGCGTCACGGGCGTCACGGGCGTCACGGGCGTCACGGGCGTCACGGGCGTCACGGGCGTCACGGGCGTCAGGGCCACGGGGGACCTGGGCGCGGGGCGCATCCGGAATCGCGGGGTTCGGCGCTGCGATGGCCGGGGACGGCGGGGGCAGGGCCGCGGGCATTGGGGGCAGCGTCACGGTGGTCGCGGGCCAGTCGATCTCCTCGGCGCCGGGGCGCGGGTCGTCCGGCTGTTCGGCGTCGCGCATGCGGCGTTCGTGATCGACCTCGCTTTTCAGCATGTCCAGCACGTCCGGGGACAGGCGCGCGCGGGCCGGCGGCAGGGGTCGGGGCGTCTCGTCCTGGTCGGGGCGCCTGCTGAAGAAGCGGCCCAGATCCAGTCGTCCCCCGGCGGCCGGGGGATGGGCCTGCCAGACATGGCCGCAGGCGGGGCATTCGACCTCGCGGCCGCCCTGGGGAATGGCGTCGGGGGGCAGCGCATATTCGGCGCGGCAACCCGGACAGATCAACTTGAATTCAGCCATGCCACCCTCGCATTCATCGTGCGGCTGTTCTATCAAGCGCGGGTCCGGCTTCCAAGTCGCGCCGGGCGCCAAGGGCCCGCACCAGACGGGTCGCAGCGGAAAAGAGGTGGCGCTTGATCGAGATGCGGGATGTCGGCTTCGGCTATCAGGGCCAGGACGAGCTGTTGTCGGGCATGACGCTGACCCTGCAGCCGGGCATGTTCCATTTCCTGACCGGACCGTCCGGGTCGGGCAAGACCACGCTGCTGCGGCTGTGCTTTGCGGATCTTCTGCCCAGTTCGGGCCAGATGACGGCCTTTGGCCAGGACATGCGCGGGCTGTCGCGCGACGGCATCGCCGATCTGCGCCGCCGCGTGGGCGTGGTCCACCAGGACCCGCAGTTCCTGGACCATCTGCCCCTGGCAGAGAACATCGCGCTGCCCCTCTCCATCGCCGGAGAGGAGGTGGACATGGACGCGCTGCGCGATCTTCTGGGCTGGGTCCAGCTGTCTCAGCACGCCCGCGCCCTGCCACCGTCGCTGTCGGGCGGCGAGCGCCAGCGGGCGGCGCTGGCCCGCGCGGTGATCCTGTCGCCGGACCTGGTGCTGGCGGATGAACCCACGGGCAACCTGGACTGGGACATGTCCATGCGGCTGATGCAATTGCTGATCGAGCTGAACAAGTCGGGCAAGACCGTCCTGGTGGCGACCCATGACCTGAACCTGATCCGCGCCACCAAGGCGCAGGTGACGGCGCGCGTCCTGCGGATCACCGGCGGCAGCCTGCATCTGGCGGGGGCGGATCTCTGATGGGACGGCTGAATATCGGAAGCCTGTGGCAGGGCCTGACGGGTGACAAGGACGGCGCCGGCGACCGCATCGTGCCGCCGACCGGGTTCACGGCGCAGCTGACGCTGTTTTCCGCAGGCGCCATGGCGTTCCTGGCGGTGTTCGCGTTGGCGCTGGCGCTGGCGACGGGGCGGCTGGCCGACCGCTGGTCCTCCGAACTGGCCGGCAGCGTGACGGTCCGCGTCAGCGCGCCGGTGGCGGAACAGGACGCGCTGGTGCAATCGGCGCTGTCGATCCTGCAGACCACGCCGGGCGCGGGCACACCGCGGCTGTTGCCCGAGGACGAGCTGGCCCAGCTGCTGGAGCCGTGGTTCGGGCCGGACATGCCCGTGGACGCGCTGCCCGTGCCCGCCCTGATCGACCTGACCGTCGAGGGCGAGTTCGACGCCGAGGGCCTGCGCCTGCGCCTTGAGGCCGAGGTGCCGGGCGCGGTGCTGGACGATCACACCGAATGGCGCCGGCCGCTGGTCTCGGCCGCGAACCGCCTGCGGATGCTGGGCATCGTGTCGCTGATGCTGATCGGGGCCGCCTCGGCCGCGATGATCACGCTGGCGGCCAAGGCCGCGCTGGCCGCGAACGTCCAGGTGATCCGCGTTCTGCGCCTGATCGGCGCGCGCGACCTGACCATCGCCACGGCCTTCGTGCGCCGGTTCACCCGGCGCGCCGCGATGGGGTCCGCCGTCGGCACCGTGCTGGGCATGGGCGCGATCGCCATCCTGCCCGATGCCAGCGCCGCGGGCGGGTTCCTGACCGGGCTGGGCTTTCAGGGCGCCGACTGGCTGATGCCGCTGACCATCCCGCTGATCGCGGCCGGTGTGGGCTTCGTCGCCACGCGGTGGGCGGCGCTGAAGATGCTGGAGGCCGTGCGATGACCGACGGCGCGCGTCCCGGCGCGTTGACCCCCTGGCAGTACGTCCAGAACGTGCTGTTCTATGTCCATGTCGCCTGCGCCACGTTGATCATCGGCCTGTTCGGTCTGCCCGCGCTGCGCCACGGGCGGGCGGGCGCGAACCGCATCGCTACGCGCTGGATCGCCTACATGGTCTGGGCCGCGCGCATCCACCTGCGCCTGACCTGCGAGATCCGCGGCACGCCGCCGACCCATGACTGCATCGTCGCGGCCAAGCACCAGTCGTTCTGGGACATCATGGTCATCGCCCATGCCGTCCCCCGCCGCGCCTTCATCATGAAGCGCGAGGTGATGCGCGTCCCGGTCATGGGCTGGTACGCGTGGAAGACCGGCTGCATCCCCATCGACCGGTCGCGCGGGCGCGACGCGATGGCCGCGATCAGCAGCACCATCAACCAGCGCCTGTCGGCCGAGGGGCTGGGCCAGCTGATCATCTATCCCGAGGGCACGCGCACCCTGCCGGGCCAGCGCAAGCCCTACAAGCAGGGCGTGGCCACGATCCGCGAGGGGACCGGCCTGCCGGTCGTGCCCGTCGCGGTGAACACGGGCATGTTCTGGCCGCGCAGCGGGTGGGGCATCCGCCCCGGCCGCGCAGTGGTCGAGTTCCTGCCGCCCATCGATCCCACCATCCCGGCCGAGGGTTTCCTGCCCCGCCTGCGGGCCGAGATCGAGACCCATTCCGACCGCCTGATGGCCGAGGCCGGGCTGGTCCTGCCGGAACCGGGCGACGCCGATGACGCCGCCCGGAACCGCTCTCACCTCAGGTCGTAGTAGCGCGGGACATGTGGCCCCTGCGGCGGCAGCCCGATGTCGCGCCGCATGTGCGGGGACATCAGGTACGGATCGGGCGGCCGCGGCCGCCTGCGCCGTGGCAGCAGCGCCGCGCGGATCGCGGCCCATAAGACCGCCGTCGCGCCGTGTCGGGCGATCAGGCGGTGCATCGCGGGACGCAGGCGGGCGCTTTGCGGATGAAGATCGGCAATCATCGTCAGTCTCCGGAGATGGGGACCGGACAGGGCGGTGCCTTGTGCGGTCGATGGGGTTCAGGGAAGGGATGACGCCATGCGGACAGGCCCGCGGATCGCGGTCGTGTCAGGTCATGATGTCAGCGGGGTCTGCCTTGCGGCGGTCAGGCGCCTTGTCGCGACGACAAGGGACGCATCGAACCGGTGCGGGTCAGGGCGGGGGCATTGGCATATGATGTCATGAGCCCCTCCTTTCGCGCATGCGTTGCGGGCAGGAGTGCAGGCTGGCCCAGCCTTGCATTTCGCGCAAGACGGCAAAACGCGACAGCCGCCCCATGACGGGACGGCTGTTGCAGGTCGGTCACAGTATCGTGTGCGTCAGACCGCAAGCCCCTTGGAGCCCATCGCCAGGAACTTGGCGCGGCGGTCCTTGATCAGCTGGTCGGGTTTCATGTCCGACAATTCGGCCAGCATCGCGGTGATCTCGGCCCCCACGGCGGCGATGGCCTCATCGGGTGCGCGCTGCGCCCCGCCCAGGGGTTCGGCGATGATGCGGTCGATCACGGCCAGCTTCTTCAGGTCCTGCGCGGTCAGGCGCAGCGCCTCGGCCGCGTCGCGCATCTTTTCGGCGTCCTTCCACAGGATCGACGCGCAGCCTTCCGGAGAGATGACCGAGTAGATCGAATGCTCCAGCATGGCGATGCGGTTCGCGGTGGCAAAGGCCACGGCCCCGCCGGACCCGCCCTCGCCGATGATGACGCTGACCAGCGGCACGCCGATCTCAAGGCATTTCATGGTGCAGCGGGCGATCGCCTCGCTTTGTCCCCGTTCTTCGGCGCCCTTGCCGGGATAGGCGCCGGGCGTGTCCACCAGCGTGATCACGGGCAAACCGAAACGGTGCGCCATGTCCATCAGGCGGATCGCCTTGCGGTATCCCTCGGGGCGGGCCATGCCGAAATTGTGGTGGATGCGCGACTTGGTGTCGTTGCCCTTCTCATGCCCGATCACCACGCAGGGCGCGTCGTTGAAACGCGCCAGGCCGCCCATCACCGCATGGTCGTCGCCAAAGGCGCGGTCGCCCGCCAAGGGCGTGTATTCGGTGAACAGCGCCTGGATATAGTCGCTGCAATGCGGGCGGTCGGGATGGCGGGCGACCTGCGTCTTCCGCCAGGGGTCCAGGGTCTTGTAGAGGTCGCGCAGCAGGTCCGACGATTTGCGGTCCAGCGCCGCGGCCTCCTTCTCGACGTCGAGGGTGCCGTCGCCCTTGCGGGCCATGGCGCGAAGTTCCTCGGCCTTGCCCTCGATGTCGGCGAGCGGTTTTTCGAAATCCAGATAGACCATGCGGCATGCCTTTGGGGTTCGGGTTTGGCGCTATATAGGTCGGTGCGGGACGGGTTGCAACGCGGGCGCAGTGGCCAGCACCCGCGGGGCCGGGTGCCGCGCCCGCGTCACTGCAGGTCGGCGAAGGCCGCGCGCAGCCGGTCCGCCGCCTCGATCACCCGCGCCCGCGGCGTCGCGATGTTGAAGCGCATGAACCCGTCGCCGCCCAGCCCGAAGGTCGCGCCGTGATTGGCCGCGATCCGGGCGTCGTCCTGGATGCGACGGGTGATTTCCGCGTCGGTCATGCCGGTGTCGCGGAAATCGACCCAGGACAGATAGGTTGCCTGCAGGGGCATCGACCGCAGGCCGGGAATCGCGTTCACCGCCTGATCGAAGATCCGCCGGTTGCCGTCCAGGTAATCGACCAGCGCATCGACCCAAGCCGCGCCCTCGGGCGAATAGGCGGCCGCGACCATGTCCTGGCCCAGCATCGCCGGAGAGATCCCCGCGGCGGCCAGCGCGCCCTGGAACCGCGCCCGCAGGTCGGGGTCGGGGATGATCGCGTTGCCGATATGGGCGCCCGCGATGTTGAAGGTCTTGGTGGCGGCGGTCAGCGTCACCAGGCGCGGCAGGATGTCGGGTGCCACGGTCGCCATCATCCGGTGACGGGGGCCGCCCGGCAGGACCAGGTCGGCATGGATGTCGTCCGAGATCAGGATCAGGTCGTGGCGGTCGCAGAAATCGGCGACCTGGCGCAGTTCGGCTTCGGACCAGACGCGGCCGCCGGGATTGTGCGGCGAACACAGGATCAGCAGGCGCTCGCGCCCGGTCAGCATCCCCTCCCACGCGTCCCAATCCATCACGTATTGGCCGTCCCGTTCGGCCAAGGGCAGCTCGACCAGGTCGCGCCCGCCCGCGCGGACGACCCGGCCGAAGGCGTGATAGACCGGTGCCATCACCACCACCCCGTCGCCCGGCTGCGTATAGGCCTGCAGCGCCATCGCCACCGCATTGACCAGACCCGCGCAGGTCAGCACCCATTCGGGCCGGATCGGCCAGCCGTGGCGGTGCTCCATCCACCAGCCGATCGCGGCCAGATAGGGCGCGTTCGCGCCGGGATAGCCATAGATGCCATGCGCGGCGGCGCGGTCCACCACGGCCTGCACGCAGGCGGGGGGCGCGAAGTCCATGTCGGCCACCCACATGGCCAGCCCGTCATTGGGGGCCACGCCATAGGCCGCCTGCATGTCGTCCCATTTGCTGCAATGCGTGCCGCGCCGGTCGATGATGCGGTCGAAGTCGGGATGGGTCATGGGGGCTCCTGGGGGCTGCGTCATCCCAGCCTAGCGGGGTTGTTGCTTATGGTGAAGGCTTGCCCTAAATCCGGGACATGAGCCTGAGACCCATCCTGATCCATCCCGATCCGCGCCTGAAGAAGGTGGCCCAGCCCGTCGCCCGCATCACGCCCGAGATCGAGACCCTGGCCGCGGACATGCTGGCCACCATGTACGAGGCGCCCGGCATCGGCCTGGCCGCGCCGCAGATCGGCGTGGGCCTGCGCGTCTTCACCATGGATGCCAACCGCGACCCCGAGGCGCCGCGCGCGCCCCTGGTGCTGGTCAACCCCGAGGTGACCTGGGCGTCGGACACGCCCAACACCTATGAGGAGGGCTGCCTGTCCATCCCCGACCAGTACGGAGAGGTCACGCGCCCCGCGCAGATCCGCATGCGCTGGCTGGGGCTGGACGGCAAGACCCATGAACGCGAGTTCGACGAGCTGTGGGCCACCTGCGCCCAGCACGAGCTGGACCACCTGGACGGCGTGCTGTTCATCGATCACCTCTCCGCCATCAAGCGGCAGATGATCACCCGCAAGATGGTCAAGCTGAAGCGGACCTGGCCCGTGCCTGATCGCACGGGTGCCAGCGGCTGGATGCGCCCCGACCTGCCGGGGGATCTTGGCCTTGGCACCCTGCGCGACATCGTCCTGTGGCCGGACCCGCGCCTGCGCCTGCGCGCGGAACCCGCCGGCTACATGACCGGCCCCGAACTGCGCGTGCTGGCCGCCGACATGCTGGCCACCATGTATCACGCCCAGGGCCGCGGCCTGGCCGCCCCGCAGATCGGCGTGTTGCGCCGGATCTTCGTCATGGATGCCGGCTGGAAGGACGGCGCGCCCGATCCTCTGGTCCTGATCGACCCCGAGATCCTGGTCCGGTCGCCGCAGACCGAGACCGCGACCGAAGGGTGCCTGTCCATCCCCGGCCGCCCCGTCGAGGTCACGCGCCCCGCCGCCATCGGAATCGGCTGGTATGATCTGGACGGCCGCTATCAGGTGCGCGACATGCAGGGTCCCGCCGCCCGCATCGCCCAGCACGAGGTCGATCACCTGGACGGCCTGTTGATCGTGAAGGACTGACCATGGCCGCGCGCGCGTTCCTGCCCTATGCCGACCCCCGCCTGCATCGCGCCGCCGCGCCGGTGGCAGAGATCACCGAATCCGTCCGCATGATCTGGGACGACATGGTCGACACCATGGAGGCGATGCCCGGCGTGGGCCTGGCCGCGCCCCAGATCGGCATCATGATGGCGCTGGCCGTCGTCGATGCCTCGGGGCCGCGCGGACAGGCGGTCCGCATGGCCAACCCCCGGATCCTGCATGCCAGCGTCAAGCTGCGCGAGCACGAGGAGGCCAGCCCCAACCTGCCAGGCGTCTCGGCCCCGATCAGCCGCCCCCGGGCGGTCACGGTGCGGTTCCTCAACCAGGACGGCGTCGAGGAGGACCGCGATTTCGTCGGCCTGTGGGCCACCAGCGTCCAGCACCAGATCGACCACCTGGCCGGGCGGATGTATGTCGATCACCTGACCCCCCTGCGCCGCAAGATGCTGGTCGCGCGGTCGGCCAAGCTGCACCGCCGCTGATTTTTTTTCGTCGTCATGGAATAGAACGACCCGTCGTGCCGTTCTGCTGTCGAATGGCCCGAAAGGCCGTCCGTGCAGCGGGGACCGGCGTCGCGCCCCGTCGCAAGATCGCCGCGGCGCCGAGATTTTCAGAAGGATGCACCCCATGGCACGACTGTTCGGAAATGACGACGACAACCGCCTGACCGGCACCAACGTGGCCGACCTAATCTATGGCCGGTCGGGTGACGATGCGCTCTATGGCTTTCGTGGCAACGACACGATCGACGGAGGCGAGGGCAACGACCGCATCTGGGCCGGCGAGGGCGCGAACCGCGTGTCCGGCGACTCGGGGAACGATCGCATCTGGGCGGGCGCGGGCAGCGACGTGATCGCCGCGGGCGAGGGCAATGACATCGTCGCCGCCGGCCACGGCAACAACCGCGTCTGGGGCGGCGATGGCGACGACGTCCTGTACGCCGGCGCCGGGCGCGACACGCTGGACGGCGGTGACGGAAACGACCGCATGGCGTCGGGGGCGGGCAACGACATCCTGACCGGGGGCGAGGGCGACGACCGGATGATCGCGGGCTTCGGCGCCGACCGCCTGATCGCCGGAGAGGGCAACGACACGCTGAACGGCGGGCTGGGCAACGACACGATGACCGGCGGCGAGGGGGCGGACGTGTTCGTCTTCAACGGCGGGCGCGACCGGATCACCGACTTCGAGAACGGCGACGACGACATCGACCTGCGCGCCCTGGCCAATGTCGACAGCTATGCCCAGATCCGCGGCGCCGCCGTGCAGAGCGGGTCCGACGTCGTGTTGAATTTCGGCCCCAACCAGCTGGTCATCGAGGATTTCCGCCTGAACCAGATGAGCAGCGACGACTTTTCCTGGTAAGATCTTTTGACGGTCCCCCCGCGCAGGTTCGCCCTGCGCGGGGTTTTTTCATGTCTGCGCAGGCAGGTCGTCGCGCACCCGCTCCCACGCCAGGGTCAGGTGGCGGCCCAGGACGTCCGACAGTCCGTCCGCATCCCGCGCCTCCAGCGCCGCGATCATCCGTTCGTGCTCGGCGACCGCGCTGGCCCATTTTTCCGCACCTTCGTGCCCGATGAAGCGGACGCGCTTCAACCGGGTCTGCAGGCGGGCATGCACCTCGGACAGGGCACCGTTGTCGGCAAGTGCCACGATGGCGGTATGGATCGCCTGGTTCAGCTTGTAATAGGCCATGCGGTCGCGCCGGGCATAGCAGTCGAGCATCCTGTCATGCAGCGCCCGCACCCCCGCGATGCCCGCATCCGTCGCCTGCGCGCAGGCGATGATCCCCGCCTGCTGCTCCAGGATGCGGATCACCTCCAGCATGTCGCGGACCTCGCGCGCGCCGAACTGCTTGACCACCGCGCCCCGTGCCGGGACCAGTTCGACAAGCCCCTCGGATGCCAGGTACTTGATCGCCTCGCGCAGCGGCGTGCGGGACACGCCCAGCTGCTGGCCGATCTGGCCCTCGTTCAGGCGGGTGCCGGGTGGCAGCTGCCCCTCGATGATCATGTCGCGCAGACGCGATAGGATCGCGTCCAGCAGGGGCAGGCGTTCGATGCGGGCGTCTGTGTCTGACATGTCGGTCACCGGCGTCTCCGTTGGCGCGTCTCTCTCTGGCTATGACGGCGGGGGTGGCAAGTCAATATTGCCTTCTGTGTGCTGTATACAGAATTATTGATACGCTTTCGGGGCCGTGCTAGCAAGAACCCGGGACGTGATTCGGGAGGGGGATCGATGTCGGGGAACACCATGCGTTGGACGCCGCAGGACTGGCCCATCGCCTGCGCGATGATCCCGTTCGCATCCGTCCAGGATGCCGGGCCGGCCGCTTGGGCGCGCGATCTGGGCCAGGTCGCGGCGGCGGGGTTCGATGCGGTCGATCCGACCGACAGCTGGCTGCGGCTGGCCGATCTGGACGATGCTGGACGGGCGCGGTTCGTGGCGATCTGCCGTGACCTGGGACTGACCGTTCCGGCCATCTCGACCTCACGGCGCAGCGTGATCGACCCGGTGCAGGGTGACGACCATCTGGCCTATTGCCATCGTGTCATCGACTGCGCCGCCGATCTTGGCGCGGGGCATGTCAGCTTTGGCCTGTTCGGCCCGCTAAGCGACGCGCAGCGCGCCGCCCTGTGGTTCTGGACAGAGCCGGGGGTGACGAACCCCGACGACCCCGCCACCCGCGCCCTGGCCGTCGCCCGCATCCGCGACCTGGGCCGCCACGCCGCCGATCGCGGCATCCACGTCGCGCTGGAGATGTACGAGGACACCTATCTGGGCACTGCCTCCGACGCGGTCGCTTTCGTCACCGACGTGGACCTCGCGTCGGTGCGTCTGAACATCGACATCGGCAACCTGATCCGCCTTCATCGGCCCGTGCAGCCCTGGGCGGAGATGATCGCGCTGTGCGCGCCCTTCGCGGGCTACTGGCACGTCAAGAACTACTACCGGATGACCGACCCGTCGGGGGTCATCCTGTCCCATCCCGCGCCCATGATGGGCGGCACCATCAACTGGCGCGCGGCGATCAACACCGCGCTGGACCTGGGCTTTTCCAGCCCCTTCCTGGTCGAGCATTACGGCGGCGACGGACTTGGGGTCTGCGCCGAGAACCGCGACTACATCCGCCGCATCCTGGCGCAGAGAAGGACCCTGCCATGACCAAGATCGTGGACCGCCCCGAGGATTTCGCCGCGACCGCGCTGGCGGGGTTCTGTGCCGCCCATGCCGACCGTATCATTCCCATCCCGCATGGCGCCCTGCGCGCCCATGCGGGGGCGCCGGGCAAGGTGGCCTTGGTCGTGGGTGGAGGGTCGGGGCATTATCCGGCGTTTCTGGGCTATGTCGGTCCGGGCCTGGCCGACGGGGCGGTGGCGGGGGACGTGTTCGCGTCACCCTCGACCAGTGCGGTGGCCGGGGTGGCGCGGGCGGCGGACCTGGGCGGAGGCGTGATCCTGGGCTTTGGGAACTATGCGGGCGACGTGCTGAACTTTGGCGCTGCCGCCGAACGTCTGCGCGCCGAAGGGATCGATGCGCGCATCCTGGCCGTGACCGATGACGTGGCCAGCGCGCCCGCGACCGACGCGGCGCGCAGGCGGGGCGTGGCGGGCGACCTGCTGGTCTTCAAGATCGCCGGTGCCGCGGCCGAGGCGGGCCTGGACCTGGACGCGGTGATGGATCTGGCCGGACGTGCCAATGCGCGGACCGTGTCCTTCGGGCTGGCCTTTGACGGCTGCACCCTGCCGGGACAGGCGGCACCCCTGTTCAGCGTGCCCGAGGGGCAGGTCGCCCTTGGCCTGGGCATCCACGGAGAGCCGGGGATCGCCGCGCAGGCCATCCTGCCCGCTGCCGATCTGGCCCGGATGCTACTGGAGCCGCTGCTGGCGGAACGGCCCCAGGGCCATGACGGCCGCGTGGCCGTGGTCCTGAACGGCCTTGGCCGCACGAAACACGAGGAACTGTTCGTCCTGTGGCATCATCTGACCGGGCTGATGACCGATGCTGGCCTGACCGTCATCGACCCGGAGGTCGGAGAGTTCGTGACCAGCCTGGACATGGAGGGGTGTTCTCTGTCGATCCTGTGGCTGGACGATGCGCTGGCCGATCTGTGGCGTGCGCCTGCTGATGCACCCGCCTTCCGCAAGGGGACCGTGGCCGCCCAAGGCGCGCGTCAGGTGGCCCGCGAAGGGGCAGCCATCGCAGCGGTTCCGCACGGCGAACCCGCCAGTGCGGCGCAGGCCGGCTGCGTCGCCGACATCGTGGCGCGGTTGGCCCGGGCGCTGGCCGAGGCAGAGGCGGAGTTGGGCCGCATCGACGCCATCGCGGGCGACGGCGATCACGGCCAGGGCATGGCGCGCGGGTCTGCGGCAGCCGCCGTTGCGGCACGCGATGCGGCGGCGCAGGGCGCGGGCGCGGGCACCGTCCTGTCGCTGGCGGGCGACGCCTGGGCGGATCGCGCGGGCGGCACGTCGGGTGCGCTGTGGGGCGTGGCCCTGCGTGCCTGGGGGCAGGCGCTGGGCGATACGGATGTGCCCGATGCGGCCCGCGTGGCCGCAGGGGCGCGGGCGGGGATCGACGCAGTGACCCGCCTGGGCGGCGCTCGGCCCGGCGACAAGACGCTGGTCGATGCCTTTGCGCCCTTCGTCGACACGCTGCAGGGGCAGGTTGCCCAAGGTGCCGCGCTGGCCACCGCCTGGGAGGCCGCAGCAAGCGCGGCGACCGCCGCCGCTGAAGCCACCGCCGACCTGACGCCGCGCCTTGGCCGGGCACGCCCGCTGGCGGAACGCAGCATCGGGCATCCCGATGCGGGCGCGATCTCGCTTGCGCTTTGCGCGCGGGTCGTGGCCGGGGCGCTGGCCCGCTGAATTCGGGCGGCGCGACCGACGCGCCGCCCACGAACCATCATTCCAGACGGAGAGACATATGCGCATTGCTTTGGCCTTGGGGGATGCCGGGGGCGTCGGCCCGGAACTGGCGGCGAAACTGCTGGCCCATGACGACATGAAGGCCCTGGACGTGATCGTCGTGGGCGATGCGCGGGTGCTGGAGATGGGCGCGCGCCATGCGGGCGTCACGCTGGACCTGCCGCGGATAGGCGCCGATCAGGTCGGCCCCGACATGGCGCCGGGCCATGTGCTGCTGGATCTGGAAAATTGCGCGGTGGACGGCATGACCCTGGGCCAGTCCAGCGCCCATGCCGGCGCGGCCAGCCTGCAGAATTTCGGCTGCGTGCTGCAGCTGGCAGGGGCGGGGATCGCGGATGCGGCGATGTTCACGCCCTTCAACAAGCATTCGATGCGGGCTGGCGCGGCCCAGCTATGTCGACGAGATCGGCTTCATCGACGCGGTGCTGAACGCCGATCGCAGCGGGCGCGAGTTCAACGTCCTGGAGGAGGTCTGGAACGCCCCGCGTGACCAGCCACATCCCCCTGCGCAAGGTTGCCGAGACGCTGACCACCGAACGCATCCTGGACAGCCTGCGCCTGACGGCCGAGGTGATGGCCGGTGCGGGCAAGCCCGGCGCGCGGATCGGCGTCGCCGCGCTGAACCCCCATGCGGGCGACGGCGGCAATTTCGGCCACGAGGATGACGAAATCCTGGCCCCCGCCGTGGCGCAGGCCGTGGCCATGGGCATCGACGCCAAGGGGCCGATCCCGTCCGACACCGTCTTCGTGCGCGCCATTCGCGGCGAATTCGACGCAGTGCTGACCATGTATCACGACCAGGGCCAGATCGCGATGAAGCTGATGGGCTTTGACCGCGGCGTGACGCTGATCGCCGGTTACGGTTTTCCGATCGTGACGCCCGCGCATGGCACGGCCTTCGACATCGCAGGGCAGGGGCGCGCCGACTTGGGCGCGACGCTGACCGCCGCGCGGCTTGGCCGCGACCTGGCCGCGCTGAACACTGCCCGCGCGCCGCGCGCGCTGCCCGCGGACTGGGCGCAGGCGGAAGTCGCCCCGACATTGCTGGTCGCCGAATAGGCGCCCGGTCTTCTTCCCGCCGCAAGCGGGTCGCATCATCTTTGGGAGGAGAGAGAGAATGACCATCAAGACCGCATTGATCGCAGGCACCGCCCTGCTGGCAGCCACCGTCCCGGCGCTGGCGGAATGGACCCCCGAACGCCCGGTGGAATTCGTCGTGGCATCCGGGGCCGGCGGCGGGACCGACAATTTCGCCCGCACCATCCAGGCCGCGCTGACGCGCAACGACATCCTGGACCAGAACATGGTCGTGCTGAACAAGGGTGGCGGTTCGGGGGCCGAGGCGTTTCTGTACGCCCGTCAGAACGCCGCCCGATCCGCACAAGCTGATCTTCGGGACGAACAACGTCTATCTGCTGCCCCATGTGGCCCAGCTGGCCTATTCGGCCGAGGACCTGCAGCCCGTCGCAGCGCTGGCGCTGGACGAGTTCCTGATCTGGGTCAAGGCCGACGCCCCCTGGCAGACGTCGATGGAGCTGATCGAGGCGGCCAAGGCCGAACCCGGCGCCATCGTCTTTGGCGGCAGCCAGTCCAAGGACACCGACGAGACGCTGGTGGCGCTGATCGAACAGACCACCGGCGCCGATTTCAAGTACGTCCCCTTCAACGGCGGCGGAGAGGTCGGCGTGCAGCTGGCCGGCGGCCATATCGCCGCGAACGTCAACAACCCGAACGAGAACATCGGCCAGTGGCAGGCGGGCGCGATCCGTCCGCTGTGCGTGTTCTCGCCCGAACGGATGGCGGAATCCGAGCCGGTCAGCGGCGACATGGGCTGGCACGACATCCCCACCTGCGCCGAGCAGGGGCTGGAGATCGAGCGGTACCAGATGCCGCGCACCGTCTGGCTGCCCGCGGGCACCGACCCCGAGGTGGTGGCCTTTTACCAGGACGCCCTGACCCGCGTGGCCGAGACCGAGGAATGGAAGGACTACCTTGCCAAGACCTCGCAGACCGCGGCGGTGCTGACCGGGGACGAGCTGACCGCCTTCATCGAGGAGAACGAGGCCGCGACCGTGACCGTCTTCGAGGCCGAGGGCTGGGTCACCGCCGCCGCGCAGTAAGCGCATCGGGGCATCCGGGATCATCCGGATGCCCCTTTTGCCAATGGGGAAAGGGAGGGTCATGACCGTCAGACGTTTTCATGCCGAGATCGGCACGGCAATCACCACCGGCGCATTGGGCGTGGCGGCCATCATCGGCGCCGCCGAACTGGGCACCGGGTGGAGCGATCATGGCCCCCAACCGGGCTATTTCCCCTTCTGGGTGGCGATCGTCCTGATCGCGGGCAGCCTGTGGAACCTGGGCGGCGCGCTGGTCGCGCACAGCAAGGCACAGCGCACGCCCCCCGACCCCCTGGATGACCCGGAGGAGCCGTTCCTGCCGCGCCAGAACCTGATCCGCATCGCGACCTTCCTGGGGGCGATGACGGCCTTCGTCATCGGCATGCTGACGGTCGGCTTCTATGTCGCGGCGACCTTCTACATCGGGCTGACCGCCTGGCGGCAGGGCGGGTTCCGCCTGTGGAAAGGCTTGGCCATCGGCGCGGGTTTCGCCGTCAGCCTGTACCTGATCTTCGAGACGATCTTTCAGATTCCGCTGTTGAAGGGGCCGCTGGAGCCGCTTCTGGGCATCTATTAAGGGGCCGCGACAATGGGCAATTTCGATCTGCTGATGCACGGGTTTTCCGTGGCCATCACCCCGATGCACCTGATGCTGATGGTCGCGGGCGTCCTGATGGGACTGGTCGTGGGGGTGTTGCCCGGGCTGGGGGCGCCCAACGGGGTGTCGCTGCTGATCCCGCTGACCTTCGCGCTGGACCCGACATCGGCCATCATCCTGCTGACATCGATGTATTGGGGGGCGCTGTTCGGCGGGTCCACCACGTCGATCCTGTTCAACATTCCGGGGGAACCGTCATCGGTCGCCACCACCTTCGACGGCTATCCGATGGCGCGCAACGGCGAATCGACGCGCGCGCTGACGCTGGCCTTCGTGTCGGCGGGGGTGGGCGCGCTGATGGGTATTCTGGTCATCACCCTGCTGGCGGGCTGGGCGTCGCAATTCGCGCTGCGCTTCGGTGCGCCAGAATATTTCGCGGTCTATTTCCTGGCCTTCGCGGCCTTCATCGGCATGGGCAGCGCCGCCCCGATGAAGACGCTGGTGTCGCTGACGACCGGCCTGATCCTGACATCCGTGGGCATGGACAGCGTGACCGGGTCCATCCGCCTGACCTACGGGTTCTCGGACCTGCTGGGCGGGATCAGCTTCCTGGTGGTGGTGATCGGCCTCTTCGGCATCGGGGAGCTGCTGGCCACTGTGCAGGAGGGGCTGCGGTTCCGCGGCGTGTCCTCTAGGATCGACCTGCGCGATGTGCTCAAGACCCTGGCCGAGCTGCCCAAGTACTGGGCCACGACCCTGCGGTCGGGCCTGATTGGCATCTGGATGGGCATCACGCCGGGCGGGCCGACGGCGGCCAGCTTCATGTCCTATGGCGTGGCGCGCCAGACCTCGCGCAAGGGCGCGGCCTTCGGGTCGGGACGCCCCGAGGGCATCGTCGCGCCGGAAACGGCGGATCACAGCGCGGGCACCTGCGCGATGCTGCCGATGCTGGCCCTGGGCGTGCCGTCATCGGCCACTGCGGCGGTGATGATGGGTGGGCTGATGATCTGGGGCCTGACGCCGGGGCCAATGCTGTTCGCGACCCAGCCCGATTTCGTCTGGGGCCTGATCGCCAGCATGTACGTGTCGAACCTGCTGGGCGTGATCCTGGTCCTGGCCACCGTGCCGATGTTCGCGGCGCTGCTGCGCATCCCCTTCACCATCATCGGGCCGATGATCGTCGCGATCTGCTTCGTCGGTGCCTACACGGTGTCCGGGGCGACGTTCGATCTGTGGCTGGTGCTGATCTTCGGTTTCGTGGGCTTCATGTTCACCAAGCTGGACTATCCGCTGGCGCCGATGATTCTTGCCATGGTCCTGGGCCACAAGGCCGAGAACGCGTTCCACCAGTCGATGCTGCTGTCGGACGGATCGCTTGGCATCTTCTTTGCCAACCCGTTGGTGACAGGGATCATGATCGTGGCGCTGGCGCTGCTGATCCTGCCCAAGACGCTTGGCCTGGCGCTCAGCCTGCGCCGCAACCGCAAGGTGGTCGCATGAACCTGATCGGTCACTTTGCCGCGCGCCACGGGCGCACCGTCCAGACCGCGATCATCGGCACCGGCGGGTTCGGGCGCAGCTATCTGGCGCAGGCGCGCCATGTGGACGGGCTGGCCTGCCGGGTGGCGGTGGACCGCGATGCAGAGACGGCAGTGGCGGCGCTGGCATCTGTCGGCGTGGACGTGGCGCGGATCGTTTCCTGCACCGACGCGGCGGCCGCGCGGGCGGCATGGGATGCGGGTCATTTTATCGCCGCCGGCGATCTGGCCGCGGTCGCCGCCCTCCCGCTGGACGTCGTGCTGGAGGCCACCGGCGACCCCGAGGCCGGCGCCCGCCATGCTGAGATGGCCATTGCGGCGGGACATCACGTCGTCATGGTCACCAAGGAGACCGACAGCGTCATCGGCCCGATCCTGTCGCGCATGGCCCGCGATAGGGGCGTGGTCGTGGCGCCGGTGGACGGCGATCAGCCAAGCCTGCTGATCGGGCTTGCGACCTGGGCGCAGGTCATCGGCCTGCGGATCGTCGCGGCGGGCAAGTCCAGCGAATACGATTTCGTCTTCGATCCCGATACGGGGCAGGTGATCAGCAATGGCACGGCTGTAGCCGCGCCGGGGCTGGCCGACTGGATGGACCCGGCGGATCGGCCTTGGGCCGATGTGGCCGCGGGCCGGGCGCACGCCCTGCGCGCGCTGCCACAGCGCGCCGTGCCGGACCTGTGCGAGCTGACGCTGGTCGCCAATGCCCTGGGGCTGATGCCGGACCGTGCGGACCTGCACGCCCCCATCGCCCGCATCCCCGAGGTCGCGGACCTGATGACCGACCAGGGCGGGCTTCTGTCGGGGCAGGGGCGGCTGGACGTGTTCCACTGCCTGCGCTTGGCCGGCGAGGTCAGCTTCGCGGGCGGCGTCTTCGTCACCGTGGCCTGCGACGACGCCGCGACGTGGGACATGCTGCGCGACAAGGGACATGTCGTGTCCCGCGACGGGCGCACCGCGATGATCGGCCTGCCGCGCCACCTGCTGGGGCTGGAGGCCGCGACCACGGTGTTCGAGGCCGCCCTGCACGGCGTCTCCTCCGGCGCGCGCGCCCCGCGCCCGGTCGTGGACCTGACCGCCTTCGCCGATGCCGACCTGCCCGCCGGCACCGTCCTGCGGGCCCAGGGGCATCATCACAGCATCGCCCATGTCTCGGGCCGCATGACGCCCGCGCGGGCGGTCGCGGACGATGTGCCGGTGCCGTACTACCTGGCCGCCGGGCGGACGCTGCGCCGCGACGTCGCGGCAGGGCAACCGATTCTGTGTGGCGACGTGGCACTGGACGAAGGCTCGACGCTCCTGCGGCTGCGCCGGATGCAGGACGCCGTCACCGATTGGGGGCTTGCCTCAGGGGCTTGAAGCCCGTCCGCCGCGCGGGCATTGAGGGCAGGCACCAACCGGAGGCTTGCCCGATGCGCGTGATCTTCATGGGAACGCCCGATTTCTCGGTCCCCGCCCTGCGGGCCATCGCCGCGCGCCACGACGTGGTGGCGGTCTATTCCCAACCGCCCCGCGCGGCCGGGCGTGGGCAAAAGCCGCGCCCCTCTCCGGTGGCCTTGGCGGCGCAGGACCTGGGGATCCCGGTCCGCACCCCGGCCCGCCTGCGCGACCCCCAGGACCAGGCCGACTTCGCGGCGCTGGACGCGGATGTGGCGGTGGTCGTGGCCTATGGCCTGATCCTGCCGCAGCCGGTGCTGGATGCGCCGCGCCTTGGCTGCCTGAACATCCATGCCTCGATCCTGCCGCGCTGGCGAGGGGCGGCGCCTATCCACCGCGCGATCCTAGCGGGGGATGCGGAAACCGGCGTCGCGATCATGCAGATGGAGGCGGGGCTGGATACCGGCCCGGTGCTGGCCCTGACCCGCACGCCCATCACCGCGGATGACACAACTGCCAGCCTGCATGACCGCCTGTCGGCGATGGGGGCGGACCTGATCTGCGACGTGCTGGACCGCCTGCCGCTGCCTGCCGTGCCTCAGGCGCAGGATGGCGTGACCTACGCCGCCAAGATCGACAAGACCGAGGCGCGTATCGACTGGACCCTGCCTGCCGAACAGGTGGACCTCCAGATCCGCGGGCTGTCACCCTTTCCGGGGGCGTGGTGCATGATCGGGGACGAACGCGTGAAGCTGCTGGCGAGCACCGTCGTCCCGGGACAGGGCGACCCCGGAACGGTCCTGCCCGATTTCACCATCGTCTGCGGCTCCGGGGCGGTGCGCATCACACTGGCACAACGTGCGGGCAAGCGGCCGATGACCCCTGCCGACCTGCTGCGCGGTTGGGCGATGCCCCCCCGGTTGGGCTAGGGCCGCATCAGCGGCCCGTCGCGCCCGGGCGCGGTGGGGGCTTGCCCCCACCCGGCGGGCGCGACCGCCATCGCGGGACGCAAACGGCGCCCCGCGTGATGCTCAGATCGCGCCGTGACAGTGCTTGAACTTCTTGCCCGATCCGCAGGGGCACGGATCGTTGCGCGCAGGCATCCCCCAGGTCGACGGATCGGCCTCGTCAAAGCCCGGGCGCGGCGCGGAAGGAGCCTCGGGCGCGGCGGGCGCGGGCGCTGCCGCCTCGGGTTCCGCCGATGCCTCCTCCTGGACCTGCTGCTGCTGGCGGGCCATCTGGGCCGCCATCTCGTCGCGCTCGGCCTGCGTCAGGGGACGGATCTGCGCCAGCCGCTGCGTCACGTCAAAGCGCAGGCCGTCAAGCAGCGTCTCGAACAGCTGGAAACCCTCGGTCTTGTATTCCGCCAACGGGTCGCGCTGCGCATAGCCGCGGAAGCCCACGACGGAACGCAGGTGATCCAGCGTCATCAGGTGCTCGCGCCATTTCTGGTCGATCTGCTGCAACAGGACCTGCTTCTCGATCTGCACCATGGTCTCGGGGCCGAAGGCCGCGGCCTTGTCCGCCATATAGGCGTCGCTGGCCTCGGTGATGCGTTCGCGCATCACGTCATGGTCCACGCCGTCCTCGGCCGCCCAATCCGCGACCGGCAGGTTCAGGTTCAGCCGCTCGCGGACCGATTTCTTCAGCCCCTCGGTGTCCCATTGCTCGGGATAGCTGCGGGGCGGCATGTGCTCGTCGATCAGGTCCTCGATCACCTGGTGCCGCATGTCGGCGGTGATCTCTCCGACCTCCTCGCTGTCCATGATCTCGCGGCGCTGGCCGAAGATCGCCTTGCGCTGGTCGTTCATCACGTCGTCGAACTTCAGCAGCTGCTTGCGGATGTCGAAGTTGCGACCCTCGACCTTGGCCTGTGCGCGTTCCAGCGACTTGTTCACCCAAGGGTGGATGATCGCCTCTCCCTCCTTCATGCCAAGCGTCGACAGGACCTTGTCCAGACGCTCGGAGCCGAAGATCCGCATCAGGTCGTCGTCCAGCGACAGGAAGAACAGCGACCGTCCGGGGTCGCCCTGGCGGCCCGAACGGCCGCGCAGCTGGTTGTCGATCCGCCGGCTTTCGTGGCGTTCGGTGCCCAGCACGAACAGCCCGCCCGCCGCCAGGACCTTTTCCTTCTCTCCGGCATGCTCGGCCTCGATCCGGGCGCGCAGCTCGTCGGGATGGGCGTCGGGATCGGCCTTCAGGGCCTCCATCACCTTCATCTCGACATTGCCGCCCAGCTGGATGTCGGTGCCGCGACCGGCCATGTTGGTGGCGATCGTCACCGCGCCCAGCTTGCCGGCATCGGCCACGATCTGCGCCTCGGCCTCGTGCTGGCGGGCGTTCAGGACGTTGTGGGGCACGCCGTCCTTCTTCAGCATCTCGGACAGCAGCTCGGACTTCTCGATGCTGGTGGTGCCGACCAGGATCGGCTGGCCCTTGGCATGGGCCTCCTTGATCGCCTCGACGACGGCGGCGTTCTTCTCGGTCGCGGTGCGATACACGCGGTCATGGTCGTCGATCCGCGCGATGCCGCGATTGGTCGGAACCTCGACCACGCCCAGCTTGTAGATCTCGGCGAATTCCTCGGCCTCGGTCGATGCCGTGCCGGTCATGCCTGCCAGGCGCTGGTACAGGCGGAAATAGTTCTGGAAGGTGACCGAGGCGAGGGTCACGTTTTCGGGCTGGATCTCGACGCCTTCCTTGGCCTCGATCGCCTGGTGCAGGCCGTCCGACAGGCGGCGGCCCTTCATCATCCGGCCGGTGAACTCGTCGATCAGCATCACCTCGCCGTCGCGCACCATGTAATGCTGGTCCCTCAGGAACAGCTTGTGCGCGCGCAGGGCCTGGCTGGCATGGTGGACGATGGTGGTCGATTCCGGATCATAGAGGGTCTGTCCCTCGGGCAGGACGCCGTCGGCCTGCAGACGCGTCTCCAGGAACTCGTTGCCGTCCTCGGTGAAGGTCGCATTGCGGGACTTCTCGTCCAGCTTGTAATGCTCCTCGGTCAGCAGGGGCACATAGGCATCCAGGATGCGGTACAGCTCGGACCGGTCCTGGCTGGGACCGCTGATGATCAGCGGCGTGCGCGCCTCGTCGATCAGGATGCTGTCGACCTCGTCGACGATGGCGAAGTTGTGACCGCGCTGGACCATCTCGGCCACGCTGCCCTTCATGTTGTCGCGCAGATAGTCGAAGCCCAGCTCGTTGTTGGTGGCATAGGTCACGTCGCAGGCATAGGCGTCGCGTTTTTCGCCCTCGGGCTGGAACGGCACGACCACGCCGCAGGACATGCCCAGCTGGGCATAGACCTTGGACATCCATTCGGCATCGCGTTTCGCCAGATAGTCGTTGACGGTGACGACATGGACGCCCTTGCCTGACAGCGCGTTCAGGTAGGCAGGAAAGGTGGCGACCAGGGTCTTGCCCTCGCCGGTCTTCATCTCCGCGATGTTGCCCTGATGCAGGAAGATCCCGCCCATCAGCTGCACATCGAAGGCCCGCAGGCCAAGCGCGCGGCGCGCACCCTCGCGGCAGTTGGCGAACGCCTCGGGCAGGATGTCGTCCAGCGATTCGCCGCCCGCCACGCGGGTCTTGAATTCGGCGGTCTTGTCGACCAGCCCCTGATCGGACAATGCCTTGAAGCTGTCCTCAAGGGCGTTGATGCGGGCGACCAGCGCGCGCGTGCCCTTGACCTTGCGGTCATTGGGCGTGCCAAAGACCATCTTCGCCAGATTACCGATCATGTTACCTTCGCCATCACGTTGTCGGGAAGGGACGTCACCTGCGGCCCACTTGCCCGCGCCGGTCGCATTGCCGTATCAGGGGCGTTGAACGAACGCGGCGGCGGCGCCTTCCACGGAGTTGGTTTGGATGTAGGCGCAGCCCACCTGACTGTCAATGTTGGCCCGGCCCCCGCGGGGGTGCGCGCCGTGAAAGGACCCATCCCCATGACCCGATCGACTTTGCTGGCCGCAGCCGTGCTTGCCGCCCTTTCCGCCCCCGCCCTGGCGCAGGACGCCGATGCCGACCAGGTGGTCGCCACCGTGAACGGCCAAGAGATCACCCTGGGCCAGATGATCGTCATGAAGCAGTCGATCCAGGACCCGGCCATGGCCGAGATGCCCGACCAGGCGCTGTGGGACGTGATGCTGGACCAGTTGATCCGCCAGACCGCCGTGGCCGAATCCGCCGAGGACACCGCCGGCGTGCGCGCCCAGCTGGAACTGCAGCGCCGCAACACCCTCGCCTCGGCCGCGGTCAGCCAGATCGCCCAGGCCGAGCCCACCGAGGAAGAGCTGCAGGCCAGCTATGACCGCCTGTTCGCCGATGCGGGCAGCGTGACGGAATACAACGCCGCCCATATCCTGGTCGACAGCCAGGAGAAGGCCGCCGAACTGAAGGCCGAGGTCGATGGCGGCGCCGATTTCGGCACCGTGGCCGAGGCGAACTCGACCGGGCCGTCCGGTCCCAACAAGGGTGATCTGGGCTGGTTCGCCGCCGACCAGATGGTGCCGCCCTTTGCCGAGGCCGTCGCGGCGCTGGAGCCGGGCCAGGTCAGCGACCCGGTCGAGACCGAATTCGGCTGGCACGTCATCAAGCTGAACGAGACCCGCCTGCGCGAGGCGCCCCCGCTGGCCGAGGTCCGTGACCAGATCAGCCAGATGGTCCTGCGCGAGAAGGTCGAGGCCCAGATCCAGAGCTTGGTGACCGCCGCCGACGTCAAGAAGACCGAAGGTCTGGACCCCGCCCAGCTGAACGCCACCGACCTGCTGGAGGCCGAGTGATGGGAAAGGCGGGTCTGCCCGTCTCTCCTCTGGCACCTGCGCGGTTTCCGGACCTGCCGGTGATCGCGGGCGTCGATTTCGCCAGCGCCGCCGCGGGCATCAAGTACCAGGGCCGCAGCGACGTCACGCTGATCCGCATCGCGCCGGGCAGCACGGTGGCAGGGGCCTTCACCCGGTCGTCCACGCGCGCCGCCTGCATCCTGGACAACCAGGCCAAGCTGGCGCAGGGGGGCGATGCGCCCGACGGCGCGGCGATCCTGATCAATTCCGGCAACGCCAATGCCTTCACCGGCGCGCGCGGCCAGCAGTCGGTCGATGCCGTCTGCGCGGCCGTGGCGGGTGCCCTTGACCTGCCGCAGGGGCGGGTCTTCACCTCGTCGACCGGCGTGATCGGAGAGCCGCTGCCGCACGAGCGGATTGTGGCCATCGTGGGCGATCTGGCACGTGATCTGGATGCGGGCGGGGTCGCCGATGCGGCGCGTGCGATCATGACCACCGACACCTTCCCCAAGGGCGCATCCGCGACCCTGGCGGACGGCACCCGCATCGCGGGCATCGCCAAGGGTTCTGGGATGATCGCGCCCGACATGGCGACGATGCTGGTCTATCTGTTCACCGATGCCACGGTGCCCGCAGCCGTGCTGCAGCAGGCGCTGTCCTCCGGGCTGGACGCGACCTTCAACGCGATCACCGTGGACAGCGACACGTCCACGTCCGACGCGCTGATCCTGGCCGCGACGGGGCAGGGGGCGGGCGCGCCCATCACCGATCTGGACAGCGATGCCGGGCGCGACTTCGTGACCGCGCTGCACGGCGTCATGCGCGATCTGGCCCATCAGGTCGTCCGCGACGGCGAGGGCGCCACCAAGTTCGTCGAGATCGCCGTGACGGGCGCCGCGGATGCGGCCGACGCGCATCGCGTGGCGATGGCCATCGCCAATTCGCCGCTGGTCAAGACCGCCATCGCCGGACAGGACGCGAACTGGGGCCGCATCGTGGCTGCGGTGGGCAAGTCGGGCGCGCGCGCCGACCGTGACCGCCTGCGCATCGCGTTCGGGGACATGGTCGTGGCCCGCGACGGCTGGCGCGATCCCGACTATGACGAAGCCGCCGCCAGCGCCTACATGCGCAACCAGGACCTGCGGATCGCCGTCGATCTGGGCTTGGGTGAGGCGTCGCGGACGGTCTGGACCTGCGATCTGACGCACGGCTATATCGACATCAACGCGGATTACCGGTCGTGAAGACCGTCCTGGTGTCCGCGGTGGCACTGATCGATCCCGACGGGCGTGTGCTTCTGGCCCAGCGCCCGCCGGGCAAGTCCATGGCGGGCCTGTGGGAATTCCCCGGCGGCAAGGTCGAACCCGGAGAGACCCCCGAGGCCGCCCTGATCCGCGAGCTGGAGGAGGAGCTGGGCATCCAGACCTGGAACAGCTGCCTGGCACCGCTGACCTTCGCCAGCCACGCCTATGACACGTTCCACCTGCTGATGCCGCTGTTCGCCTGCCGCCGCTGGCAGGGAATCGTTCAGCCGCGCGAAGGACAGCAGCTGGCTTGGGTCCGGGCCCGCGATTTGCGCGATTACCCCATGCCTGCGGCAGACATTCCCCTCATCCCGGCCCTGCAGATGTGGCTATAGTGTCGCAAATTTGAGTGATCCGATTGCATTGTTGCTGAAAAAAGTCGTAGATGATCAAGTTGCGAACGATTTTTTAACCATTTCATGACTAACTTTGTTTAGGGCACAGAGGAGGCTTGACATGATTCGCACTATTTCCGTCGGCAGCTACATCTCGATCCAGGGTCTATTCGAGGGCTCGACCGCGGATGGGAACATCTTGGTCCGCGTCGGCAACCGCACTTTCGAGGGCAAGCCGGTCGGCCACTGACCGTTCCGGCGCACGGGGGAGCGTAGCGCCAAAGGAACTGCATGAACAGAAAGGGGGTGATCCGAAAGGGTCACCCCCTTTTCCGTTCCATCCTGCCGGAACCCGGAACGCAAAAAGCCGGGCGATCGGATCGCCCGGCTTTCGCATGTCGCAGACGGTCGCTTACAGCGAGCGTTCGACCTCTTCGCGTTCGAAGATCTCGATGACATCGCCGGGACGGATGTCGTCATAGTTCTCGAAGGCCATGCCGCATTCCTGACCGGACTGCACTTCCTTGACCTCGTCCTTGAAGCGCTTGAGCGTCTTCAGCGTGCCTTCGTGGATCACCACGTTGTCGCGCAGCAGGCGCACGCCGGCCGAACGACGGGCCACGCCCTCGGTCACCAGACAGCCGGCGACGTTGCCGACGCCCGTGACGCGGAACACTTCCTTGATGGTCGCGTAACCGATGAAGTTCTCGCGAATCTCGTTGGACAGCATGCCCGAAGCGGCGGCCTTGATGTCGTCCAGCAGGTTGTAGATGATCGAGTAGTAGCGGATCTCGACACCCTTCTGGTTCGCGGCGTTGCGTGCCGGAGCGTTGGCCCGGACGTTGAAGCCGATGACCGGAGCGCCCGACGCCTCGGCCAGGCCGATGTCGGATTCGGTGATCGCACCCACGCCGTAATGCAGCACGCGCACGCGGACCTCGTCGTTGCCGACCTTTTCCAGGGCCTGCACGATGGCCTCGGCCGAACCCTGCACGTCGGCCTTGAGGACGACAGCCAGTTCGGACACGTTCACGTCCGCCTTGGCCTTGGCCATCATCTGCTCCAGCGTGGTCGCGGCACCGGCTGCGGCGCGTTTGTCCTTGGTCTGCTGGGCGCGGAACTCGGCGATCTCGCGGGCCTGCGCTTCGGTCTCGACCACGTTCAGCACGTCTCCGGCCTCGGGGGTACCGTTCAGACCCAGAACCTCGACCGGGACGGACGGGCCGGCTTCCTCGACGCGGTCGCCCTTGTCGTTGATCAGGGCGCGGACCTTGCCCCACTGCTCGCCCACGACGAAGATGTCGCCGCGGCGCAGGGTGCCGTGCTGGACCAGGACGGTGGCGACAGGGCCGCGTCCGACATCCAGCTGCGCCTCGATGACCGCGCCCTGTGCGGCACGGTTCGGGTTGGCGCGCAGCTCCAGCAGTTCGGCCTGAAGCGCGATGGCCTCCAGCAGGTTGTCCAGGCCCAGGCCGGTCTTGGCCGAGACCTCGACATCCTGCACGTCGCCCGACATGGCCTCGACGACCACCTCGTGCTGCAGCAGGTCGGTGCGGACCTTCTGCGGGTCGGCCTCGTGCTTGTCGATCTTGTTGATCGCCACGATCATCGGCACGTTGGCGGCCTTGGCATGGTTGATGGCCTCGACGGTCTGGGGCATCACGGCATCATCCGCCGCGACCACCAGCACCACGATATCCGTGACGTTCGCGCCACGGGCACGCATCGACGTGAAGGCCGCGTGGCCCGGCGTGTCCAGGAAGGACAGGACGGCGCCACTGTCGGTCGTCACCTGATAGGCGCCGATATGCTGCGTGATGCCGCCGGCTTCGCCCGAAACGACGGAGGCCTTGCGGATCGCGTCCAGCAGCGAGGTCTTGCCGTGGTCGACATGGCCCATGATCGTGATGATCGGCGGACGAGGCTGCATGTCCTCGTCACGATCGACCGTCGGGGCGATGACCTGCTCCACATCGCTGTCGCTGACGCGCAGGACCTTGTGGCCGAACTCCTCGATCACCAGCTCGGCGGTGTCGGCGTCGATGGGCTGGTTGGCAGTGACCATCATGCCCATCTTCATCAGCGCCTTGACCACGTCGGCGGCGCGTTCGGTCATGCGGTTGGCCAGCTCTTGGACCACGATGGTCTCGGGCAGGCGGACTTCGCGGAACTGCTTTTCGGGACGGGCGGACTGGCCCATCGCCTTCTGGCGGGTGCGTTCCTGCTTGCGCTTCATCGCGGCCATGCTGCGCTGGCGGCCGCCTTCGCCGTTCAGCGCCTGGTTCAGCGACAGCTTGCCGCCGCGACGGTTGTCGTCGGTGGTCTTGGCCTTGGCGGTCTTGTCTCGATCCGTGCGCTCCACGCGGTCGGTCTTGCGGGCCACGCCGGTCGTGACGCCCTTGGTCTCGGCGCGCGAGGCGGCAGCCTCGATCGCGGCCTGATCGGGGGCGGCGGGCTTGGTCGCACCGGCTGAGGGCTTGGGACGCTCCTGGCGCGGCTCGGCCTTGCGGCGGGCCTCGTCGGCGGCATCCTGCGCGGCCTGGGCCTCGGCCAGGGCTTTGGCCTTGAGGGCCTCCTCGCGCTCGCGCTCCTCGCGGGCCTTGGCCTCGATCTCGGCGCGGCGGCGCTCGCGCTCCTCCTCGCGGGCCTTCTCGTCGGCCAGGCGCTTGGCGGCGTCATCGGCCTCGCGTGCCTTGGCGGCGGCAAGGGCCTTCAGGCGGCGCTCCATCTCGGCATCGGAGATGCCTGCGGGGCGCTTGGAGCTGTCGCCGGCCACGCGGGCGGTCAGCGGGTTCTTTTCTTTCTGCGCATCCGTCATCGGCGCGGCTGCCTTGGGCACCACGACGCGCTTGCGCTTGGTTTCGACGACGACGCTTTTGGTGCGACCGTGGCTGAAGCTTTGCTTGACTGCGCCGGGGCGATTACCGCCACCAAGGCCCAAGGGGGTTTTTCCGTCTTTGTCGCTCATCTGCGTCTTCATTCCTTCCCGACAGCCGTATTGCCGTCGTCATGCCCGCGCAGACCCGTTAGTCTGCCGGCTTCCAAGATCACCTTGTCCGTCAGGCCACCCTTCGCAAGCGCGCCGTGTATGACATGACTGCGCCCAAAGGACAAACCCAATTCTGATGCGGTCAGGCAGCCGAACCAGCGTCCGCCGGTGGGCGTCCACAGCTTGCCCTTGCCGCGGTCCGACCCGTCGCTGGCCTGAAGCAGCACCTTGGCGCGACCTTCGGCCAGCCAGCCCTTGACCTTTTCGAACCCCGCCACCGCGCGGCCCGATTTTCGCGTCAGCGACACCAGTTCGACCAGCCGGCGGGCGATGCCCGCCTCGACCAGGTCGGCCAGGTCGGGGGCCGCCTGAACCGGAGCCTTGGCGGCACGAGAGAACAACCCCTTGGTCACCGCCTTGTTCAGGGCCGCCTTGTCGGCGGCGACCCAGATGCCGCGACCGGGCAGCTTTTCCGCCAGGTCGGGCACGACCTGCCCGTCAGGGCCGATCACGAAACGGATCAGGCCCCGCTTGGGTTGCACCTCGCCGGTGGCGATGCACCGGCGTTCCGGGTCATCGTCCCGGTCCTTGTCATGTCCACCACGGCTCAATCTGTGCTCCGATCCGGGGCGATCAGGCCCCGGCCTCCTCGTTGTCGTCATCGTCCTGCAGGTCGTCTTCCGCATCCGTGTCGTCCAGCTCGGTCGGATCGACCCAGCCCAGCATCACGCGCGCAGTCATGACCATGGTCTGCGCATCTTCCAGCGTCACGCCATAGGGCTCCAGCAGGCCTTCGTCTTTGACGCGGGCACCGTTGACGGTGGTCCAGCCGCCGGCCAGCTCCCAGTCGGCGCAGGTCGCGAAATCTTCCAGCGTCTTGACGTCGTCCTTGGCCAGCGCCTCTACCATCTGGGGTGTCAGACCCTCGAATTCAATGAGGCTATCCTCGGCGCCCAAGGCACGCGCGGCGTCCAGGGCGGCCTTGTTCTTGGCCTCCAGCACGTCGCGGGGCGCGGGCTTGCAGCTCGGCTGCGGTGCCCTCGTCGACCCCGTCGATCGTCAGCAGCTCGTCCTGGTCGACATAGGCGACCTCCTCAAGGTTGGTGAACCCTTCGGCCACCAGCAGCTGGGCAAAGAACTCGTCCAGGTCCAGCTGTTCCATGAACAGCGCGGTGCGGGTGTTGAACTCTGCCTGACGACGCTTGGATTCCTCCTCGTCGGTCAGGATGTCGATGTCCAGGCCGGTCAGCTGGCTGGCCAGGCGCACGTTCTGGCCGCGACGCCCGATGGCCAGCGACAGCTGCTCGTCGGGGACGACGACCTCGATCTTGTTGGCCTCCTCGTCGAAGACGACCTTGCTAACCTCGGCGGGCTGCAGCGCGTTGACCAGGAAGGTCGCCTGGTCCTCGTTCCACGGGATGATGTCGATCTTCTCGCCCTGCAGTTCGCCGACGACGGCCTGCACGCGGCTGCCGCGCATGCCGACGCAGGCGCCGACCGGGTCGATGCTGCCGTCATGGCTGATCACGGCGATCTTGGCGCGCGAACCGGGGTCGCGGGCGACGGCCTTGATCTCGATCACGCCGTCATAGATCTCGGGGACTTCCATCTTGAACAGTTCGGCCATGAACTGCGGGTCGGTGCGCGACAGGAAGATCTGCGGCCCGCGCGTCTCGCGGCGCACGTCCTTGATATAGGCGCGGATGCGGTCGTTCGGACGATAGCTTTCGCGGCCGATCTTCTCGTTGCGGCGCAGGATCGCCTCTCCGCGACCCACATCGACGATGATGTTGCCGTATTCCTCGCGCTTGACGACACCGTTGATGATGCTGCCGGCGCGGTCCTTGAATTCCTCGTACTGGCGGTCGCGCTCGGCCTCGCGGACGCGCTGCAGGATCACCTGCTTGGCGGATTGCGCGGCGATGCGGCCCAGCTCGACCGGGGGGACCTGGTCGATGATCTCGTCGCCGATCTGGGGGTTGTCCAGATAGGGCTTGGCCTGCTCGACCGTCAGTTCGGCCTGATAGTTCTCGACGGCATCGTCGGCCACGACCGTGCGCACGCGCGTGAAGGTCGCGTTGCCGGTGCGGCGGTCGATCTTGACGCGGATGTCCATCTCCGCGCCGTAGCGGGACTTGGCGGCGCGGGCCAGGCTGTCTTCCATCGCTTCGATGACCAGCTCGGGCTCGATCATCTTCTCGCGGGCGACGGCTTCGGCCGTCTGCAGCAGTTCAAGCTGGTTGGCAGAGGTGATGGCCATCACTCACTCCTTGGGTTGCACGGCGGTCGCGCCGTCATCATCGGTTTCGATCTCGTCGAAGGCGGTTTCGTCCAGGTTGTCGATCTCGACCCCGGCTTCCTTCTTCTGACGCAGCATTTCCTTGATCAGCTCGTCCGTCAGGACCAGCTTGGCATCCGACAGCAGGTCGAAGTCCAGCCCGATCGTGTGGGTCTGGCCCTTGTCCTCGATGTTGATCAGCACCTCGGTGCCCTCGACGCCCGCCAGGACGCCCTTGAACTTCTTGCGCCCGTCGATCGCCTGGTTCAGGTCCAGCCGCGCCTCATAGCCCTCGAATGTCCCGAAGTCCTTCAGGCGGGTCAGGGGACGGTCGATGCCGGGGCTGGACACCTCGAGGTGATAGTTGTCCTCGATCGGGTCCTCGACATCCAGCGTGGCGCTGACCGCGGTCGAGATCTGGGCGCAGTCGTCCACGTTGATGCCGCCCTCGGGGCGGTCGGCCATGATCTGCAGCGTGGCGGTCTTGCCGCCCTGCAGGCGGACACGCACCAGCTCGTATCCCAGATCCTCGATCACCGGGGTGATGATCTCGGCCAGGCGGCGGTCGATCGCGGTCTTGGCGATCAGGTCGTTCGTGACGGGCAGATCGTCGGACATCAGATCCTCTTGGACAGGAAAAAGGGGCCGTCAGCGGGCCCCATGCGGAAGTTCCGGTGGGCAGGGTTTGGACGCCTGCACCGCTGTTGATCGGTCCTATAGCCAAAGGCGGGCCCGAATGCAAGCGATCTTAGGCGGCGGGTCGCGGCACGGCGGGGTTGTCGCGCCAGATGCGCCAGTTCAGTCCCGACGCGACGCCCAACCAAGCCAGATAGGGCAGCAGCATCGCTCCCGCGATCCGATCCAGCGACCAGAAGGTCACCGTCATGGCCGCGACCGTTACCAGCAGCGTGGCGATGATCGCCATGCCCAAGGCCATCCGCCGCGCCCCGAAGAAGACCGGCGTCCACAGCGTGTTCAGTGCGATCTGCGCCGCCCACAGGGCCAGCGCGGCCCCCGCGCCGGGCAGGCCCGCCACCCGCGTCGCGGCCGCGGCAGATAGCAGGTAGATCAATGTCCATGCCACGGGAAAGGCCCATTTCGGCGGGGTGAAGCCGGGCTTGCGCAGCCCGTCATACCACGCACCGGGCTTGAAGATGACGCCGGTCGCGGCGGCGGCGACGCTGGCCAGCAGGAAGATCGGGAACAGGATCAACGGGGAACCTTTCTGCTGCGGTCCTCGTCGCGGATGCCGTCCATGACGGCGGCCAGCTCTGCGGTGATGCGGGGTTCGGAGAGGGCGTGGCCCGATGCCGGGACCAGACGCAGTTCGGCCCGGTCCCACCCCTGGGCCAGCCGGTGCGCGCTGACGGGCGGGCAGACCATGTCATAGCGGCCCTGGACGATGATCGCGGGCAGGTGCTCGATCCGCCCGCGGTCGCGCAGCAGCTGCCCCTCGTCCAGGAAGCAGCCGTTGCTGAAATAGTGATTCTCCAGCCGGGCAAAGGCGCGGGCGTAATCGGCGGGGGCATGGCCCGCGGCCTGCGACTGCAGCCCCGCCAGCGCGTTTTCCCACATCAGCCAGGGTTGCGCGAATCGCGCCTGACGGCCCAGGTCGTCGTCGAACAGCCGCCGGTGATAGGCGCCGATCATGTCCTGGCGTTCGGATGGGGGGATCGGCTCCTGAAAGCGCTCCCACAGGTCGGGAAAGAACCGCGCGGCGCCCCCGCCATAGAACCAGTCCAGTTCGGACCGCATCCCCAGGAACACCCCGCGCAGCACCAGCCCGGTGACATGGTCCGGATGCGCCTGCGCATAGGCCAAGGCAAGCGTCGCCCCCCAGCTGCCGCCGAACAGCAGCCAGCGGTCGATGCCAAGGCGCGCGCGGATCAGGGCGATGTCGTCGATCAGGTGCGCAGTGGTGTTGGCCCGCACCGACGCGGTGGGCCGCGACCGCCCGCAGCCGCGCTGATCGAACAGCACCACGCGGTAATGCGCCGGGTCGAAAAAGCGCCGCATATAGGGGCTGCACCCACCGCCCGGCCCGCCATGCAGCACCAGAACGGGCCGGCCCTGCGGGTTGCCGCATTCCTCGGCGTACAGGATGTGGCCGTCGCCCACGTCGATCTCGTGGCGGGCAAAGGGTTCGACCGCCGGGTGAAGGCGGCCATGTGACGCGGAGATTTGTCCTGCCAATCGGTCCATCCTGCCACTATAAGCACAGACAACGCCGCCCGCCAGAAGGACCGCCCCCCAATGACCACGCCCAGCAGCATCGACCAGGCCGAGATCGCGAAATTCGAGGCGATGGCCGCCGAATGGTGGGGACCCCAACGGCAAGTTCCGCCCCCTGCACCTGATGAATCCGCTGCGGCTGGACTATATCCGCGACCAGATCGCGGCCGAATACGGGCGCGACCGGCGCAGCCTGCGGCCCTTCGCGGGGCTGCGGGTCCTGGACATCGGCTGCGGCGGCGGGCTGGCCAGCGAACCGATGGCGCGCTTGGGCGCGGATGTCGTGGGTGCGGATGCGACGCAGGTGAACATCGCCGTGGCCCAGACCCATGCCGATCAGCAGGGGCTGACGATCGATTACCGCGCCACCACGGCCGAGGCGCTGGTCGCGGCGGGCGAACGCTTTGACGCGGTCCTGGCGCTGGAGATCGTCGAACATGTCGCCGACCCCGCGGCCTTCGTCGCGACCTGCCACGACCTGCTGCGCCCCGGCGGGCTGCTGATCCTGTCGACGCTGAACCGGACCGCGCGCAGCTTCGGCGCGGCGATCATCGGGGCGGAATGGATCATGCGCTGGCTGCCGCGCGGCACGCATGACTGGGCGCGGTTCATCACCCCGGACGAATTGGCCGCCCATGCGCAGGCGGCGGGGCTGATGGTCGCGGATCGCAAGGGGATGGTGTTCAACCCGATCACCTTCGGCTGGTCGATGTCGGATCGCGACCTGGCGGTGAACTACATCATGACGGCACGTCGGGCCTGAGGCCTCAGGGCTTGGGCGGGTCGGCCTCCAGCCGCAGGCGCAGCTCGCGCAGGACGGGCAGGGCGCCGCGCACCCGGTCCGCGCCGATGTCGCGCACTACGCCGGCGATCAGCGGCATGAAGCCCGCGATGGCCTGATCGCGCGCGGCCCGGCCCGCCGTGCTGATCGACACGAACTTGCGCCGCGCATCGTCCCAATCGGGGCGAATGTGCACATGGCCCGCCCATTCCAGCCGCGCCAGCGTGTTGGTCATGGCGCCCCGCGTGATGTGGAACGCCGCCGCCAGCTGGGCGGGGGTGCGTTCCTCGTTCACGTGGGCCAGAAGATTCAGCACCGAAAAATGCGAAATCTGCATCCCCTTGGGCAGCGCCTTGCCGATCAGGTTGCGCGACAGCTGGTCGGCGATCAGCACCTCGGCGAACAGGCTTGCGGCCAACCGGTCGGTGGACCGGGCCTCGGCGGCTTTGTCAGGGTTGGGCGCAGGTGTCGTCATGGCCTTCCGGGGCCGCAAAGGGCCTGTCGTGATACAGCGAGGGAATGCGAGACCGTGCCTCATCCACCGCCGAAAGGTCAAGGGATACAATGGTGATGCCGGGATCGTCCCCGCCATCGGCCAGCACCCGGCCCCAGGGGTCGACGACCAGCGAATGGCCGTGGCTGCGCCGGGCGGGGCGGTCCGGGCTGTGGGGCGCGGGGTGGGTGCCGCATTGCGCAGGCGCCAGCACGAAGCACCCGGTCTCGATCGCGCGGGCGCGCAGCAGCGTCTCCCAATGGGCGGCCCCCGTGACCGGATTGAAGGCCGACGGCACGGTCAGGATGCGCGCGCCCGCCTGCGCCAGCGCCCGGTACAGGTGCGGAAAGCGCAGGTCATAGCAGACCGTCATGCCCAGCACCGTCCCGGCCGCGGGGGCCGTGACCGCCCGGTCGCCGGGGCGATAGGCGGCGCTTTCGCGATAGGATTCGCTGTCGCTGATGGTCACGTCGAACATGTGCAGCTTGTCATAGCGGGCCGCGACCGTCCCGTCGGGGGCGATCAGCAGGCTGCGGTTGGCGAACCGCCCGTCCGCGTCGCCGCTGGCCAAGGCCAGCGATCCGACCAGCAGCCAGATGTCCAGCGCCCGCGCCTCAGCCCGCAGGGCGGCCAGGGTCGCGTCCTGATCCTCGGGGCGCAGCAGGGTGGCCTGACGCGCGCGGTCGGGGGACAGCAGGTTCGTCGCCTCGGGCGTCAGGACCAGCCGCGCGCCCCGGCCCGCGGCCTTGCGGATCAGGGCGATCGTGGGGCCAAGATTCGCGGCCGGGTCGTCGCCGACCGTCAGCTGGATCAGCCCGACGGTCAGCGCGCCCATCAGGCGGCGCCCTTGAGCAGCGGGTCCAGCTTGCCCGACCGCTCCAGCGCATAGAGGTCGTCGCAGCCGCCGACATGCGTGGTGCCCACGAAGATCTGCGGCACGCTGCGCTTGCCCGCGCGTTTCGTCATCTTGTCGCGAAGCGCCGGGTCGGCGCCGACGTCGATTTCCGTATAGGACGCGCCCTTCTGGTCCAGAAGCTGCTTGGCGCGGATGCAGAAGGGGCAGGTGCGGGTGGTATAGATCTCGATGCTCATGGCGGTCCTTTTTGGTGGCTGCCCCCTATCTAGTGATCCTTGACCGCGCGTGCCAGCACCGCCACCGAAACCGGCCCCGATCCCGCCGCCAGCAGCGCCAGCGCCGCCGCGTGGATCGTGGCCCCCGACGCCATCACGTCGTCGACCAGCATCACCGGCCGCCCCGCCACGCCCGCCGTGCGACGCGGATGCACGGCCAGGGCGTCCTGCTGGTTGGCATAGCGGTCGGCCACGCCGCGATGGTCCTGCGCCTGCGTGTGGCGCACCCGCACCAGCAGGTCGGCCTGGTGATCCAGCCCCAGGGCGCGCGCCACCCGGCCCGACACCTGCGCGGACTGGTTGTACTTGCGTTTTGCCAGGCGGCGCAGATGCAGGGGCACCGGGGCCACGATCATGCCGGGCATCGCCAATGGTGCCGCCGCCTGCGCCAGCCACGCGGCCATGGGCGGGGCCAGGTCCAGCCGGTCGCCATGCTTCAGCGCCAGGATCAGCCTGCGCGCGGTGCCGCCATAGACCATCGCCGCGCGCCCCCGCGTCCAGGGCCGCACCGTGCCCAGGCAGTCGTCGCAGACCAGCACCATGTCAATGCCCGACCCGTCATCGGGCAGCGGCGCCCCGCAGCAATCGCAGCAGGCGCCGGTGATGAAGGCAGCCTCGGGCCAGCAGTCGGCGCACAGATGCACGGCCCCCGCGCCCCCGTCGGCCACCCCCGCGCCGCAGGACAGGCATTGGGGCGGATAGAACAGCCGCAGCGCGGCTTTCATCGCCCCCGAAAGCACCTTATGTTCCCGTCCCATGAGTGACCCCAGACCCGCCCTGACCGATCGCATCGCCCTGACCCGCCAGCGCCGCCGCGCCCAACGGGACGGCATGGTCGACCTGTTCCACCAGATCGCCGCCGACGAGATCCACGATAGGCTGGCCGAGGTTAACAGAACCTTTACGGCCCCCGCCCTGGTGACCGGTTTTCCCGACATCTGGGGCCCGCGCTTTCCCGATGCGCGGGTGGTGGCGGACGACCCGGTGCTGGACCTGGAACCCGGCGCGCATGACCTGGTGATCCACGCCCTGTCGCTGCACTGGGCGGACGATCCGGTCGGGCAGATGGTGCAATGCCGCCGCGCCCTGCGCGAGGACGGGCTGTTCATCGGCGTCCTGTTCGGCGGCCAGACCCTGTCCGAACCCCGCGCCGCCCTGGCCCAGGCCGAAGCCGAGATCACCGGTGGTTTGTCGCCCCGGATCCTGCCGATGGGAGAGATCCGCGACCTGGGCGGCCTGCTGGCCCGCGCGGGATTGGCGTTGCCGGTGGCCGACCTGCTGCCGCAGCGCGCCAGCTATCGCGACCTGTTCCACCTGGGCCGCGACCTGCGTGCGATGGGCGAGGGCAACGCCATGGCCGCGCGCCTGCGCCGGCCCACCCCGCGCGCCGTGCTGGCCCGCGCCGCCGATCTGCTGGCCGCCCACAGTCCCGACCGCGACGATCCGTCCCGTGTCGCCGTCACCTTCGATCTGGTCTTTCTGACGGGCTGGGCGCCCTCGGACAGCCAGCCAAAGCCCCTGCGCCCCGGATCGGCCACCACCTCGCTGGCCGATGCGCTGACAAAACTCAGGAAGTCATGATGAGACCCACCCACGCGCCTGCCGACCATCCCGCGGTCAAGCCCGCCAAGACCGGCATCCTGATCGCCAATCTGGGCACGCCGGACGGCTATGACTACTGGTCGATGCGCCGCTATCTGAACGAGTTCCTGTCCGACCGCCGCGTCGTCGACGTGAACCGCCTGATCTGGCAGCCGCTGCTGCAGGGGGTGATCCTGACCAAGCGCCCGTTCAGTTCCGGCAAGAACTACAAGCTGATCTGGAACCACGAGGCGAACGAAAGCCCGCTGCTGACCATCACCAAGGCCCAGACCCGCGCGCTGGCGCAGATGGCGCATGACGAATGGGGCGATCAGGTGATGGTCGATTTCTGCATGCGCTATGGCAATCCATCGACCGGGGACGTGGTGCGACGGATGGTCGATGCGGGCTGTCGGCGGATCGTGTTCCTGCCGCTTTATCCGCAATATGCGGGGCCGACCTCGGCCACGGCCAACGACCAGCTGTTCCGCGTCCTGATGAAGGAGACCTGGCAGCCCGCCGTGCGCACGGTCGAGCCCTATGTGAACCGCCCCGACTACATCAAGGCGCTGGCCGACAGCGTGCGCCGCGCGCTGGACGGCAAGGTGCCGAAGAAGCTGGTCGCCAGCTATCACGGCATGCCCAAGCGCTATCTGATGCAGGGCGATCCCTATCACTGCCAGTGCCAGAAGACGTCGCGCCTGCTGCGCGAGGAGCTGGGCTGGCCCGAGGGGATCATCGACACGACCTTCCAGTCGGTCTTTGGCCGCGAGGAGTGGTTGAAGCCCTATACGGTGGAGCATGTGGCCGAGCTGGCCAAGCAGGGCCATACCGACATCGCGGTGATCTCTCCGGCGTTCTCGTCGGACTGCATCGAGACGCTGGAGGAGATCAACGGCGAGATCAAGGAGGCCTTCGAGGAGGCCGGGGGGCACGAATTCCAGTACATCCCCTGCCTGAACGACGACCCCGCCCATATCCGCGTCATGCTGGAGGTGGTGCGCGAGAACATCGGCGGCTGGGTGCAGCCGCGCTGAGCGTCGGCGCGTTCACGCCAAGTTGGGTTTGATCCGGTGCGAGGCATTGGATAGGACTAGGCCATGTGCGCGAGGAGAGTGGCCGGAACATGAAGAAAATCAACGCGCTTGCGATTCTGGGCCTGATCGTGCTGGGCGCGTGCGGCCCGCGCAACCTGGCGCCTGCGCCGATGGCCATGCCCATGGACCCGGCCGCGGCGGCGGCGCCGGTGGTCGACGACAACGCGGCCATCGCGGGGCGCGTGCTGCAGCAGATCAACACGCTGCGCGGCAATATCGGCCTGTCCCCGCTGCAGCCCAGCCCCGCGCTGGAGGCGGCGTCGCTGGTCCATTCGCGTGACATGTCGGCCCAGAACCGGGCCTGGCACTGGGGGTCGGACGGATCGTCGCCCCTGGACCGGGCGCAGCGTCAGGGGTTCGGCGGAGAGATCATCGGCGAGAACATCTCGGAGACCTACGAGAACGAGATCGAGACGCTGGCCGCATGGATGTCCACGCGAGACACCCGCGACGTGATCATGGACCCGACCGCGACGCAGCTGGGCTTTGCCTGGTTCAAGGAGCCGTCGGGCAAGGTCTGGTGGACGCTGCTGACCGGACGCTAGGCATCGGGCGGCCCCATGCGGGGCCGCATCGGTCGCGGGGGTCAGGGATAGATGACGACCGGCGTGCCGGGCATCAGCATCGCATAGATTTCCTGGATTTCCTCGTCGGTGACGGCGATGCAGCCGGCCGTCCAGTCGCGCTGGCGCGGGAACAGGTTGTTGCCCTGGGGTCCGCGGCCGTGGATGAAGATGTCGCCGCCCGGATCCATGCCGTACTGCTCGGCGAAGGCGCGGTCGTTGGGGTTCGGATACGAGATGCCCACCGACAGGTGGAACGCGCTGCGCGGGTTGAAGCGGTCGATGTAATAGACGCCTTCGGGGGTCTTGCCGTCGCCCGAGAACTGCTTGTGCCCCACCGGCTGGTTGCCCAGGCTGATGTCATAGGACCGGACCGGCGTGCTGCCGCTGAACAGGTGCATGCGACGCTGACCCTTGTTCACCTGCACCTGGGTGATCGGCGGCCCGGAATAGCGCTGGAACTTGCTGGGTTGCTGCGGCTTTCCACAGGCAGCCAGCAGGGCCAGCATCGAAATCGTGAACGTCCGACGGGTGGTTCTGATCATCACTGCCTCTGAAGCGTTTTTGATTTTTTATGGGCCCGGAATATCACGGATACACCATGCCTGCCTAGCGGTGCGTTAACGCCGCCACCAGTTCGACATGCGGGGAAAACCGGAACTGGTCGACCACCCACAGTCGGTCGATGCCATAGCCGGCATCGGCCAGAATCCGCGCATCCTTGGCAAAACTGACCGGGTCACAGGACACGGCCGCCACCACCCGGACGCGAGCGGCGGCGATCTGACGCATCTGCGCCTCGGCCCCGGCGCGGGGCGGGTCGATCACGATCGCGTCAAACCGGGCCAGTTCATCGGGCATCAGCGGCCTGCGGGCCAGATCGCGGACCGCGGTCGTGACACGGTTCAGGCCGGACGTGGCCCGCCACGCCGAATCAAGGGCGGACAGGGGTGCGGCCAGCCCCTCGACCGCATGGACGGCGGCCTGTTCCGCCAAGGGCAGCGTGAAGGTCCCGCAGCCCGCGAAAAGATCGGCGACCCTGGACGCGCCCGCCACGGTGTCGCGCACCGCAGCCAGCAGTGCGGCCTCGCCCTGGGCGGTGGCCTGCAGAAAGGCACCGGGCGGGGGGACGACATGCGCACGCCCCATCGGCAGGGCGGGCGCGCGGCGGGTGATGGCCTGGCCATCCCAGTCCAGCCGCGCCAGATCGCCCTCGTCCGCCAAGGCGGCCAGGGCCTGGAACAGCGCAGGGTCCATCGGCTTGCCGCCACGCACGGCGACGTCCAGCCCGGCCGGACCATGGATGACGACCAGCGACAGTTCCGCCGCGCGCGACGCCCCGGCAATGACGATGCGGCGCAGCAGCGGCAGCGCGGCCAGGATCTGCGGGCGCAGCACGTGGCATTCGGTCAGATCGACGATCACGTCGGATGCGCGGCCATGAAACCCCACGGTCGCGCCCTTCTTCGTGCGCCGCCCCGACAGCACGGCCCTGCGGCGGCTGTTCGGCGCCGACACGTGGACCTGCGGCAGGGGCGCCGCGATCCCCTGGGCCGCCAGCGCGGTCAGCACGACCTGGGTCTTCCAGACGGTAGTGAAGGCGTCGGTCGCGTGCATCAGCGAACAGCCCCCGCAGGCGCGGTAATGGCCGCAGACGGGACGGATGCGGTCCGGGGACGGGGTGACGATGCGCGGTGCGGCGATGCGGCCGTCCAGGGCCTCGCCCTCGACGACCTCTCCGGGCAGGACCAGGGGGGCCAGCGCGCGGGCGTCGCCCGACAGGGCCACGCCGTCGCCCTTGCGGCCAAGCCGCTCGATCGTCCAATGGGTCATTCGGCAGCCTCTTCGGTGCCCAGGAAACCGCCCGACTGGCGGTTCCAGTAGCGGGCATAGCGGCCGTCGCGGGCCAGCAGGTCGTCATGACCGCCCTGTTCGACGATGCGCCCGTCCTCGATCACCAGGATGCGGTCCAGTTCGGCGATGGTGGACAGGCGGTGCGCGATGGCCAGAACGGTCTTGCCGCGCATGGCGCGGGTCAGGGCATCCTGGACCTGGGCCTCGACCTCGCTGTCCAGCGCACTGGTCGCCTCGTCCAGGACCAGGATCGGCGCGTCCTTGAGGAAGGCGCGGGCCAGGGCGATGCGCTGGCGCTGGCCGCCCGACAGCTTGACGCCGCGTTCGCCCAGATAGGCGTCGTACCCGGTGCGGCCCGCGTAATCCTCCAGCGTCGGGATGAAGTCATGCGCCTCGGCCGCCTTGGCGGCGGCCACGACCTCGTCCTGCGTCGCGTCGGGGCGACCGTACAGGATGTTGTCGCGGGCGGATCGGTTGAACATGGCGGTGTCCTGGGTGACCATCGCCACCTGGCGGCGCAGGCTTTCCTGGGTCACATCGCGCAGGTCGTGGCCGTCGATGCGGATGGTGCCCCGTTCGACATCGTAGAGCCGCAGCAGCAGGCCGACCAGCGTCGTCTTGCCCGCGCCGGACGCGCCGACGATGCCGATCTTCTCTCCGGCCGGGATGGTCAGGGTCAGGTCGCGGATGCCGCCCGCGTCGCGGCCATAGGCGAATTCGACATGGTCGAACTCGATCCGGCCCTGCACGCGCGACAGGGTCCGGGCACCGGGGCGGTCGGTCAGGGCATGGGGCGGGGACAGGGTCTTCATCCCGTCCTCGACCTCTCCGATGCTGCCCCACATGCCCATCAGGGCCATGCTGACCCACCCGGTCATCTGCGACAGGCGCATGGCGATGGCACCGCTGGCGGCGACATCGCCCACGGTCGCGGTGCCGTCGCGCCACAGCAGGATCGCGCCGCCGACCAAAATCACCGGCAGGATCCCCGCCACGACCATCAGCGACAGCCGGAACCAGGTAGAGACGACGCCGAAATCCAGCGCGCGTTCGCGGAACCCGGCCATCGCGCCCAGGGCGGCCTGATCCTCGTGGTCGGCATGGGCGAACAGCTTGACCGTCTTGATGTTGGTGATGGTGTCGACGACCTGTCCGGTGACATTGGCCCGCGCCGATGCGCGTGCGCCCGATTTCGCGCGGATGCGCGGCAGGAAGAACCGGATCAGCGCGAAATAGGCCGCCAGCCAGACCAGCAGCGCCACCGCGCCCCAGCCATCGACGGCCAGCAGGAAGGCCGCCGATCCCAGCACGGATGCTAGGGCGAATGCCACCACGTTCACCATCTCGGATGCGACATCGGTCACCGCGCGCGCGGTCTGCATCTGCTTTTGCGCCAGCCGCCCGGCAAAGTCGTTGTCGAAGAAGGTGACCGCATGTCCCATCGTCCAGCGATGCAGGCGCGACAACACCAGCGGCAGGATGTTCGGCCCGATGATCACGTTCGAGCTGGCCGTGGACAGGCCATAGATCGCCGGGCGCACCACCAGGAAGAACCCCGCGAACAGCGCGACCAGGCCCCAGTTCTGGTCCCAGAAGACGCCGGGCGCGCTGGTCGTGACCGCATCGACGACCATCCCCAGCAGCAGCGCCGAGACGACATCCGCCACCCCGCCCAAGGCGGAGGCGATGGCGGCAAAGCCCAGCCCCGGCCAGGCGCCCGACAGGCACCAGCGGAAGAAGGCCATCAGCGTGGCGGGCGGCGCGCCCTCGGCTGGGCGAAAGGCGTCGACCATGCGGCCGAAGCGGGTGTGCAGGCTCATTCGTCGTCCTTCCCGGCCAGGCGGGCCGCGTCGATCAGGGCAGGGGCGGGCAGGGTGAAGGCCGATGCGATCCACGCCTCCTCCGCGGCCTTCAGGGCCCGTCCCAAGGCAGGCCCCTGCAGCGGGGCCAGGTCGGCGGCGGCCACGGGCAGGGGGGACCGGGTCGCCCGCGCGATGCGGGCCTGCCAGTCGGGGGGCAGCGGGTGGCCGTCGGCGGCCATCAGGGCGGCATGGTCGGTCGCGGCATCCGCGCCCAGGTGCCACGCTGCGCGGTCCAGTGACCAGCCGCGCGCCCGGTCAAGCGCCGCCAGCGCGCGCTGATCGGCGCGCGACAGGCGCAGGTCGGGCTGGACCGGGCCAAGCGCCGCCAGACGGCGCAGCCAGCCGCCGGGCGCGGGTTCGGCGTCCAGCAGCGCCTGCAGGCGCGCGGCATCGGCACCGGGCAGCAACTGATGCAGCACCCCCGTCTGGTCCATCAGCGCGACCGCCGGGCCGGGGTCGGGCGCGTCCAGCAGTTTCTTCAGTTCCGCCCCGATGCGTTCGCGGGCGATGCGCGACAGGCCGTCGCGATGCGCGCCGCAGGCGGCGACGGCGGCCGGGTCGGCATCCTGCCCATAGCGGGCCAGAAAGCGGAAGAAGCGCAGGATGCGCAGGTAATCCTCGGTGATCCGCGCGTGGGCGTCGCCGACAAAGCGCAGGCGACGCGCGGCCAGATCGGGCAGGCCGCCCATCGGATCGATCACCGCCCCGTCGCGGGCCGCGTAAAGCGCGTTGATGGTGAAATCGCGCCGCGCCGCGTCCTGGGCCAGGTCGGTCGAGAACGCGACCACGGCATGACGCCCGTCAGTGTCGAGGTCCCGGCGAAAGGTCGTGACCTCGAACCCGCGCCCGCCGGCGATCAGCGTCACGGTGCCGTGGTCGATGCCCGTGGGCACCGCACGCAGGCCCGCAGCCTGCGCCAGTCGGGTCACCCGGTCGGGCAGGGCGTCGGTCGCGATGTCGATGTCGTCGATAAGCTGGCCCAACAGCGCGTTGCGCACCGCGCCGCCCACCAGATAGGCGTGATCGCCCTCTGCCTGCAGCGCGTCCAGCACCCGGATCAGGGCGGCATCCTCCAGCACATGCGCGGGTAACCGGGTCATAGGCGCCGCGCCAGTCCCAGCAGGATGCGCGCGGTCGCGCCCCACAGGTAATAGGGCCCGAACGGCGCCGCGTGATAGCTGCGCCAGCCGCCGCGCCAGCGCCGGCGTTCGACGCGATACCGGGCGGGGTCAGCGACATGCGCAAAGGGCAAGTCGAACGCCTCCTGCACCTCTCCGGCCTCGGGGACGGGGGCGAAGGGGCCGTCGATCACGGCCAAAACCGGGGTCACGGAAAAGCCTGTGACGGTCCGGTGCGGCGGCAGGCATCCCAGCACGCGCACTTGGGAGGGGTCCAGGCCGATCTCCTCGCGCGCCTCGCGCAGGGCGGCAGCGACGGCATCGGCGTCGCCCGGATCGACCTTGCCGCCGGGCAGGGCGATCTGCCCGGGGTGGTGGCGCAGCCCCGACGCGCGCTTGGTCAGGACCAGGCGCCCGTCATCGGCGCGAAACGCCGCCAGCACCCCCGCCGGGCGCAGGGGCGCGTCCGGCGGCGCGGCTTCGGGGTTCAAGTCATAGTCAGAGCTGGGGTCCGCCGCGCGACGCAGGGCGTCGCGCAGGCGGGATTCGGACCACTCCGTCACTCGGCCGCCTTGTCGCTGTCGCTGTCGGGCAGGGGGTTGCCGTCGGCATCCACCGTCGCCTCGAAGCCCAGGCTTTGCGGGTCGAAGACGTAATGCGCGCCGCAGAACTGGCAATCGGCGGTCACGGTCCCCTCCGGGGTGGTCATGTGCGCGATATCCTTGGCCGAATAGATCGACAGCGTGCCCCGCACCCGGTCGGCGTCGCAGGAACAGCCGAATTCCACCCGATGCGCGTCAAAGACCCGCGGCGTCTCCTCGTGGAACAGGCGCAGCAGCAGGTCGGTCGGGCCGACGGTGGGGCCGATCAGCTCCAGCGTCTCGACCGTGTCCAGCAGGATGTTGGCCCGGCTCCAATCCTCGGATTCCGCGCCCTGCAGGATGTCGGCCGCCTCGATCAGCCCGCCCTCGCCGCTGCCGCCCTCGGTCGGCTGCGCCGGATTGCCGGGCAAAGTCTGCAGCATCATGCCGCCGGCGCGCCACTGCGTGTCCTGACCGGACAGGCGCGACTGACCCGATGCCAGCTGGAACCGCGTCGGCAGCTGTTCGGATTGCGCGAAATAGGTTTGCGCGCAGGCCGACAGCGACCCGCCCGTCAGCGGCGTGATGCCCTGATAGGGGGTGCTGCCCGGTCCCTGGTCGATCAGGATGGCGAAATAGCCCTCTCCGATCTGCTCGAAGGGGGCGCGGGCATCCAGGCGATCGGGGTCGAAGCTGGCCCAGGCCCGGATGCGGGCGGGCTTGCCCTCGCCCTCGGGGGCGAAGTAGTCGGCGGCCAGCGTGCGGATCGCGCCGTTGCCGCGCACCTGCAGGCTCAGCTTCCAACGCAGCTTGACGGTCGGGCCGATTAGCGCGGTCAGCAGCGCGATCTCGGCGACCATGGCGCTGACGGCGGGCGGATAGTCGTGGCGCGACAGGATATGGTCCAAGACGCCGTCCAGACGCACCACGCGGCCCCGGATGGAGCTGCGGTCAAGTTGAAAGGGCAGTACGGTGTCGTCCCAGGCGATCTGGTTGATCTTGCTCATGATTGATCCTTGAGGTGGTGTCGGCGCCGACATTGCGCGCCCGGTTGCGCCCAATATAAGGCATTTTCCGCCGATCCCAAGGGGGCCCGGGCACGCCGCTTTCCGCCACGCCCGGTCCGGGCTATCACGGGCGGGCAATCAGACAGGTGCCCCATGATCCCGCGTTTCGGACAACCGCCGCTGACCGGACCCCGCTATCGCCGCAGGCCCGGCGCCTATGCGATCCTGTGGCGCGACGGGCGCATCCTACTGACGCATCAGCAGGCGCCCGAACCCGAATTCCAGCTGCCCGGCGGCGGCATCGACCCTGGAGAGCATGCCCTGGCGGCCCTGCACCGCGAGGTGGCCGAGGAGACCGGCTGGACCATCGGCGCGCCGCGCTATCTGGGCAGCTATCGGCGGTTCTGCTTCATGCCCGATTACGACATGCACGCCGAAAAGCGCTGTCAGATCTGGGTGGCACGGCCGATCAGCCGCCTGTCGCCGCCGACCGAACCGGGACACAGTGCGCATTGGATGACGCCCGCGCAGGCGATGGACGCGCTGGCCGATCCGGGGTCGCGTGCGGCGCTGTCGGGGTGGCTGGCGGGACGCTAGCCGTCGTCCAGGCGGATGACCTTGCCCGTGCCACGAAACTCGACCAGCACCGCGGACATGTCGTCCTGCCGTTCGCCGCGGCAATATTCCGACACCGACCAGGCCATCGATTCCAGGAAGGAATGGCCGTTCAGGAAGGCGTTGGTGCGCATCACCGCCTCCAGCCCGTCATTGCCCAGCTGGCGGCCGTTGGGGGTCGTGGCCTCGGTGATGCCGTCGGATGCGATCAGCAGACGGTCGCCGGGACCAAGGGTGATGTCGATCTCGTCGAAGAGCGGGCTTTCGAAGACGCCGATCGGCATGCCGCCCGCGCCCAGATGCGTCACCGTGCCGTCGGCCCGTTGCAGCGCGGGGTGGGGGTGCCCCGCCTGAACCATGCGCAGATGCCCGGTCATGTGGTTCAGCTCGGCATAGATCATGGTGAAGTAGGTGTCGGTGTTCATCTCCTCCAACATCATCGTGTTGAAGAAATGTGCCAGCGCCGCCGGCCCCCCCGCATCCGCCCCGCCAAGCGCGCCGCGCAGCGCGATGTTCTGGTCGGACGACCCCGACAGGTGCACCGACAGCTGCGCCGTCAGCAGCGCCCGCGGTCACGCCATGCCCCGATACGTCCAGCGCATAGAGGCCAAGCCTGTCGTCGCCGATGGGAAAGAACCCCACCAGGTCGCCGCCGATATGGCCCGCCGGGCGCAACAGCAGGCTGATCTCGATCTGGCCGAACCGCCCGGAGCGTTCGCGCACCAGCCCCTGCTGAAGCTTGCGCGCCTCGCGCAGGTCGCGTTCCATCGCGGCCTGGGTCTCGGACAGCTGAGACAGGGCCTGGCGCAGCTGGGTGTTGCTGGCGCGCAGCTCCTCCTCGATGCGCAGGATGCGTTCGCCGGCGGCAAGGCGCGCCAGCAGTTCCTGGGGTGCCACGGGCTTGGTCAGGAAATCGTCGGCGCCGGCCTGCAAGCCCTCGGTGATGGCATGGGCGTCGGCATTCGACGTCAGCAGCACGAAATAGCCATAATTCGGGCGCGACAACTGGCGGAACGCGGCGCAGAACTGCAGGCCGGTCATCTCGGGCATAACCCAATCCGACAGCACAAGGTCCGGGGCCAGCCTTTCGCACAGCTGCAGCGCCTCGGCCCCGTTGGCGGCCTCGATCACGTCATAGCCGCCGCGTTTCAGCAGCCGCGCCAGCAGCCGGCGTTGCGCGGCGCTGTCATCGACCAGCAGCACCAGCCGCTTCTGCTTGGGCGGTGCCGTGTCGGAGAGGGGAGAGGGGCGATTCGCGGCTGTCATGGGACCATGCATAGCGTGCCGGTCGTAAATTTCGGGTAAACCGCCCCGTTTCCCGCGGTTAAACTTTTCGCAACGCGACCGCGCTAGACAGGGGCATGTCAGCGATTCGAAGGGTTTGGGGAATGATCGATTGGAACCGCGTGATCGAGCTGCGCGACGAGCTTGGCCCCGAGGAGCTTTTGCCCATCATCGACATGATCCTGGTCGAGATCGAGGCGCATCTGTTCGCGTTGAACAGCCGCACCCTGCACCTGGCCGAGGACCTGCACCTGCTGCGCGGCCTGGCGCTAAACATCGGCTTCACCGAGTTCTGCGCCCAGTGCCTGCGCGCCGAACAGCAGCTGGCCCGCGGCGACCAGACGGCCCTGGCCCCCGCGGCGCTGCGCGCCAGCTTCGGCCATACAAAGCAGCTGTTCCTGCGCGATCTGCCGCATGTGATGGACGGCGACCAGGGCGGCCAGGCCGCCGCCCGCGCGTCGTGATCAGACCAGCAGTTCCGACAGGATGCCGTCGTTCGTGATGTCGCGATAGGCAAAGCCCGACCGGTCCAGCCGCGCCATCAGCGTGATCAGGTTGGCCGGGTCCGACGTCTCGATCCCGATCAGCACCGAACCAAAGTTGCGGGCGGATTTCTTGAGATATTCGAACCGCGCGATGTCGTCGTTCGGTCCCAGCAGGTCCAGGAAATCGCGCAGCGCGCCCGGGCGCTGCGGCATGCGCAGCACGAAATACTTCTTCACGCCCTGGAACCGCTGAGCCCGCTCCTTGACCTCGGGCAGGCGTTCGAAGTCGAAATTGCCGCCCGAACAGACCGCGACGACCGTCTTGCCGGACAGGTCGCCCAGATCGCCCAGCACGTCCAACGCCAGCGCGCCCGCGGGTTCCAGCACCACGCCTTCGGTGTTCAGCATCTCCAGCATGGTGCGGCAGATGCGGTCCTCGGGGGCCAGATAGACGTCGGCGGGGGTAAAGCGCTGCAGCGCCTCGAAGGGCAGGGCCCCGATGCGCGCGACTGCGGCACCGTCGACGAAGCTGTCCACCGCCGGCAGGGCCACGGGCGCCCCCTCCTGCAGTGCGGCCTTGAGGCTGGCGCCGCCCAGGGGTTCGGCAAAGGCAAAGCGGGTGTCCGGCGCCTGGGTCGCCAGCAGCTTCGTGACGCCCGCTGACAGGCCGCCCCCGCCCACGGGCAGCACGACCAGGTCGGGCGCGCGGCCAAGCTGCGCCAGCATCTCCATGCCGACGGTCGCCTGCCCCTCGATCACGTCGGGGGCGTCGAAGGGCGACAGGAACTGCGCGCCCTGTTCGGCGCAGAAGGCCTGGGCCGCGGCCAGGGTCTGGTCGAAATAGTCGCCCTTCAGCACGATCTCGATCGCGTCTCCGCCGAACATGCGGGTCTTGTCGATCTTCTGTCCCGGCGTGGTGATCGGCATGAAGATCGTGCCGCGCGCGCCGAAATGGCGGCAGGCATAGGCCACGCCCTGGGCATGGTTGCCCGCACTGGCGCAGACGAAATGCCCGGGCGCGCCGGGCGTGACCTGCTTGCGCATCGCGTTGAACGCCCCGCGCAGCTTGTAGCTGCGCACGGGGGTCAGGTCCTCGCGCTTGAGCCAGATGTCGGCGCCGTATTTCGCCGACAGATGGTCGTTGCGTTGCAGGGGCGTAGGCTCGAACAGGTCGCGAAGCGCGGCCTCGGCCAGACGGACGGCGGCGACAAAGTTTTCCATGCCCCGCCCATGCCGCGAAACGGGCCTGTTGGCAAGGGTCAGCGCAGCGCGCGACCCTCGACGAAATGCCCCCAGAGCGTGGTGATGATCGACAGCGACAGCAGGGTGCCCAGCCAGGCAGCCAGAAGCGTGGCCACCAGCCCCACCAGACCGGGGATCTGCGACGCAAGGTTCAGAATGGTCTGCAGGATCTGGCTGAACACGGCCAGAAGGAGCAGGGTGCCCAGACAGGATTCCGTCCCCTTCCAGCCGGTCGTCAGCGGCTTTGCGGCGCCGATGGCCGCCCCGGCCAGCCCTGTTCCAAGGCGCAGGCCGATGATGGCCACCGCGATCCCGATGATCAGGCTGGCCAGCATGGTGACGTAGATGCTGCCGTTCAACGCCGAGGTCAGCGCCACGATGAGGATCATGGGCATGAAGACGATCAGCATGATGCCGAGGCTCATCCTGACCGCCGCCCAGAAATAGCGCGCCTCGGAACCTCCGAAGCTGCGAAAGACCTGCGGGCGTTCCCCCAGGAGGACGTGACGATGCCAGGATGCAGCCAGGCTGACGAAGGCCCAGCACGAAGGTCGCGACGATCGCCACTGCCACCACTGCGACAATGATCCCGGGCGGATCGCCGACCGCTAGGGCCTGGTGCGCGGCCATCCCGATGCCGATGCCGAGGGCGGCCAGCAACAGCGGCAGAACCGACAGCGTCAGCGCCGCGCCCAGATTGCCGGTCAGCTGCAGAATGGAATGGCGGAGAAGGCGAAAGGCCAGCATCAAATCATTCGTTTGAAATGGCCCAGACCCTAATCGCCGCCGAACCCTTGTGACAACGCGCAAATCGCCGTATTCCCCGCTGAAACTTCGACGAAGGGTTAACCGCATGTCCGACGCGCCGAAAAAAGTCGTCCTCGCCTATTCGGGGGGGCTTGATACCTCGATTATCCTGAAATGGCTGCAGACCGAATACGGCTGCGAGGTGGTGACCTTCACCGCCGATCTGGGCCAGGGCGAGGAGCTGGAGCCCGCGCGCGAAAAGGCGCTGATGCTGGGCATCGCGGCTGAGAACATCCACATCGTCGACGTGCGCGAGGAATTCGTGCGCGACTTCGTCTTCCCGATGTTCCGGGCCAATGCGCTGTACGAGGGGCTGTATCTGCTGGGCACGTCGATCGCGCGGCCGCTGATCTCTCAGCATCTGGTGCGGATCGCGCAGGAATCGGGCGCGGATGCGGTGGCGCATGGCGCGACGGGCAAGGGCAACGATCAGGTCCGGTTCGAGCTGTCGGCCTATGCGCTGGACCCGTCGATCAAGGTGATCGCGCCCTGGCGGGAATGGGACCTGACCAGCCGCACCAAGCTGATCGAGTTCGCCGAGAAGAACCAGATCCCCATCGCCAAGGACAAGCGCGGCGAGGCGCCCTTCAGCGTGGACGCGAACCTGCTGCACACCTCCAGCGAGGGCAAGGCGCTGGAGAACCCTGCCGAGGCCGCGCCCGACTATGTCTATCAGCGCACCGTGAACCCCGAGGACGCGCCCGATCAGCCCGAGTTCATCGAGGTGGCCTTCGAGAAGGGCGATGCGGTGGCGATCAACGGCGAGGCCATGTCGCCCGCCACGATCCTGACCAGGCTGAACGAGCTGGGCGGCCGGCACGGCATCGGCCGTCTGGATTTCGTCGAGAACCGCTTCGTCGGCATGAAATCGCGCGGCATCTACGAGACGCCGGGCGGCACGGTCCTGCTGGAAGCCCATCGCGGGATCGAGCAGATCACGCTCGACAGCGGCGCGGGCCACCTGAAGGATTCGATCATGCCGCGCTATGCGGAGCTGATCTATAACGGGTTCTGGTTCAGCCCCGAGCGCGAGATGCTGCAGGCCCTGATCGACAAGAGCCAGGAGCATGTCACCGGCACGGTGCGGCTGAAGCTCTACAAGGGTCTGGCGACCTGCGTGGGCCGCTGGTCGGATCATTCGCTCTACAGCGAGGCGCATGTGACCTTCGAGGACGATGCCGGCGCCTATGACCAGAAGGACGCGGCGGGCTTCATCCGCCTGAACGCGCTGCGCCTGAAGCTGATCGCGAACCGCAACGCCCGCGTGGCGAAATGACCGCCGGGGCCGCCCGCATCGCCATCGTGACCGTCAGCGACCGCGCGTCGCGCGGCGAGTACGAGGACAAGGGCGGCCCCGGTGCCGAGGCCTGGCTGCGGGGTGTCGTGACCTCGCCCATGGCCATCGACCGCCACATCATCCCCGACGGCCGCGACAGCGTGGCCGCCACCCTGCGCGATCTGGCCGACGGGGGCGCGGACCTGATCCTGGTCACCGGCGGCACCGGCCCCGCGCCGCGCGACCTGACGCCCGAGGCCGTGGCCGACGTGATGGACAAGGAACTGCCCGGCTTCGGAGAGGAGATGCGCCGCGCATCGCTGCGCGAGGTGCCGACCGCCATCCTGTCGCGCCAGACCGCCGCGATCCGCGGCAGGACGCTGATCATCACCATCCCCGGCAAGCCGTCGGCCATCGCCACCTGCCTAGATGCGGTCTTTGCCGCTGTCCCCTACTGCCTGGACCTGATGGGTGCGGCGCACATCGAGACCGATCCTGCGCGGATCCAGGCCTTTCGTCCCAAATCGGCCTGACCGCCCGTAGGTGCCGGCAAAGGGGGTATTTGGACAAAGGAGACTGATTTCTTCTTTGTCCAAATACCCGAAAGCGCCTAGCCGCCGAACAGACGCAGGGCCAGCGGGGCGATGATCGCCGTCAGCACCGCGTTCAGGCCCATGCCGATGCCCGAAAACGCGCCTGCTGTGGCGTTCACCTGGAACGCCCGGGCTGTGCCGATGCCATGCGCGGCGACGCCCACCGCAAATCCGCGCGCGCGCCAGTCGCGAATCTTCATCGCGTTCAGCAGAGGCGTGACCACGATCGCGCCGAAGATGCCCGTCAGCAGAACCAGCGCCGCGGTCAGCGTGGGCTGACCGCCCAGCTGTTCGGCGATGCCGATGGCCACCGGCGCGGTGGTGGATTTCGGTGCAAGCGAGGCCAGGACCGATCCCTCGATCCCGAAGGCGCGGGCGATCAGCAGGGCCGAGACGACCGCGACGCCCGATCCGGCCAGCAACCCTGCCAGCATCGGCCACGCCGCGCGCCGCACGCGGGGCAGGTTGTCATAAAGAGGCAGCGCCAGCGCCACGGTGGCCGGCCCCAGCATAAAATGCACGAACTGCGCGCCGTCGAAATAGGTGGCATAGTCGGTCCCCGTCATCCCCAGCAGCACCGCCAGCAGGATCACCGCGATCAGAACGGGGTTGGCCCAGCTGGCGCGGCCCAGCCTGCGCGACACCGCATCGCCCGCCAGGTACGCGACCAGCGTGGCGGTCAGCCACAACAGCGGCCCCTGCGCCAGATAGGACCAGATCAGGACCGGATCACTCACGCCCCTGGTCCCTCAGGGCGGCGCGTTCTTCGGATCCGGTCAGGCGGGCCACCGCGGTGAAGGCCCAGGCCCCTGCGGCGATGGCCAGCACCGTCGATCCCGTCAGGGCGGCGGCCAGCCCCAGCCCCTGTTCGCGCAGCAGATCCCAGTGGGCCACGATGCCGACGCCCGCAGGCACGAAGAACAGCGACAGATGCGACAAGAGTCCCGTCGCCGTGGGGCGGATCGCCTGCGCCAGGTCGGGGCGCAGGATGAAGGCCGCGACCATCGCGATCAATCCGACCACCGGGCCGGGCAGGGGCAGGCCCAGGCCGCGCGAGGTGATCTCTCCGACCAGCTGGAACGTCAGGATGATGGCAAGGCTGCGGATCATGCCGCCAGAGTAGCGTGCGGCCCCCGGTCACGCCAGTGGCGACGCCGCGCATCTTGTGGATAAGTGTCCCGGCGGGGCGACATCTTGCGGTCCGGTTGACTTGTCCCCCCTGCGGATGGACAATCCGCCAGCCTTTTCGAATCTGGACCCGACCCCTTGCGCTTTGACCGCCTGCGACTGAACGGCTTCAAGAGCTTCGTGGACCCGACCGATCTGGTCATCCGCGAGGGGCTGACGGGTGTGGTCGGGCCGAACGGCTGCGGCAAGTCCAACCTGCTGGAGGCCCTGCGTTGGGTGATGGGCGAAAAACCGCCCCACCGCGATGCGCGGCGAGGGGATGGAGGACGTGATCTTTGCCGGCACCACGCGCCGCAATGCCCGTGCCCATGCCGAGGTTTCGCTGAGCGTCGACAACCGCGACCGTCTGGCGCCCGCGGGCTTCAACGAGGACGATCAGTTCGACATCACCCGTCGCATCACCCGCGACGCGGGCAGCGCCTACAAGATCGCCGGCAAGGACGTGCGGGCGCGCGACGTGCAGATGCTGTTTGCGGATGCCTCGACCGGGGCGCACAGCCCGGCGCTGGTTCGGCAGGGCCAGATCAGCGAGCTGATCAGCGCCAAGCCCAAGTCGCGTCGCCGCATCCTGGAGGAGGCGGCGGGGATCTCGGGGCTTTACGCGCGCCGCCACGAGGCGGAGCTGAAGCTGAACGGGGCCGAAGGCAACCTGACGCGCGTCGACGACACGCTGGACCAGCTGTCCTCCCAGGCCGCGACCCTGGCCCGGCAGGCGCGTGCGGCGGCGAAGTACCGCGAGATCGGCGCCGCGCTGCGGCTGGCCGAGGGGCTGCTGCTGTATCGCCGCTGGTCGGATGCCGAGGCTGCGCGCCTTGCCGCGGCGCAGGCCCTGGCCGAGGCGGTGCGGGCCGCCGGTCAGGCGGGTGCCGCCGCCGATGCCGCCGTCCTGCGGCGGACCGAGACCGAGGCCGCCCTGCCGCCGCTGCGCGAAGAGGAGCAGATCGCCGCCGCCCTGGTCCAGCGGCTGGCCGTGGAGACCGAGGCCCTGGCCGAGGCCGGGCGGCGCGCGACCCAGGCCATCACCGCGCTGTCAGGGCGTCTGGCGCAGCTGGACCGCGACATCGAGCGCGAGCAGGCGCTGAACCGCGATGCCGAGGAGGTCGTGCGCCGCCTGACCTGGGAGGCCGAGCAGCTGCGCGCGGGCGGCGAGGGTCACGACGCGCGGCTGGACGCCGCCACAGCCCAGGCCGAGGCCGCCGCCGAGACGCTGCACGAGGTCGAGGCCCGGCTGGCCGAGCTGACCGACGAATCCGCCCGCCTGGCCGCCCGCCATCAGTCGGCCGAGCGTCTGGCCCATGACCTGCGCACCATGTTCGACCGCGCGGACCGGGCCGCCGCCGAGGCCGCCGAGGCGCTGGCCGCCGCCGATGCCGCCGGAGAGGCCGCGGCCGCCGCGCTGGACCGGGCGGATGCCGCGCAGGATCAGGCCCGCGACCGCACCGAGGCCGCCGAGGATGCGCTGGCCGAGGCCGAGGCCGGGCGCGCCGCGCTGGAGACCCGCGAGGCCGCCGCCCGTCAGGCGCGTGCCGCCGCCGAGGGCGAGGCCGCGGCCTTGGCCGCCGAACGCACCGCCCTGCAGCGGCTGGTCGATCGCGGGCGCTCCGGGGGGGCCACGCTTCTGGATCAGGTGGCCGTCGCGCGGGGGCACGAGGCCGCATTCGGGGCCGCCCTGGGCGACGATCTGCGCGCGGGCGTGGGCGGCGACGGGTCGGGCTGGCACGACCTGCCGGGCTGGGACGATCCGCAGCCCTTGCCCGACGGCGCCGTGCCGCTGGCACCGCATGTGCGCGGCCCGGATCTGCTAGCGCGGCGGCTGTCGCAGACGGGGCTGGTGCTGGACGCGGGGCAGGGGGCCGCGCTGCAACCGATGCTGTCGGCGGGACAGCGGCTGGTGACGCCCGAGGGCGATCTGTTCCGGTGGGACGGGCTGCGGGTGATGGCGGGGCAGGCGCTGTCCTCGGCCGCGCTGCATCTGCAGAAGGTCAACGAGCTGGCCCATGTGACCGAACAGGCCGAGCGTGCCGAGGCCCGCGCCGAGGAGGCTCGCGAGACCCATGAGGCAGCCCGCGCCGATCTGGCCCAGGCCGCCGAGGTCGAGAAATCGGCCCGCGATGCGCGCCGCGAGGCCGAGCGCCTGCTGTCCGAGGCTGCGCGCGCCGCGACGCGGGCGGAATCCGATCTGGCCATGGCCTCCAGCCGCGCCGACGGGGCGCGGGCGGAGCTGGCGCGCCACCGCGCCGATGCCGCCGACGCCCAAGGCCGCCTGACCGAGGCGGAGGCGCAACTGGCCGCGCTGCCCGACCGCGGCGACGCCGCGGCGGCTGTGGAACATGCCCGCACCGGCGTCGAAGGCGCGCGCATCGCCACGATGACCCGCCGCGCCGCGCTGGACGAATTGCGCCGCGAGGGGCAGGCCCGCACCAAGCGTCTGCAGGAGATCGCCAAGGAGGAATCGGGCTGGCGGCTGCGCCTGGAGCAGGCCGGAACGCGTGCGGCCGAGCTGTCCGCCCGCCGCGAGGCCACCGCCGATGAGTTGGCCGAGGCGCAGGACCAGCCCGCCATCCTGGCCGAGCAGGAGGAGGCGCTGGTCACGCGCGGGGTGCAGCTGGAGACGCGGCTGACGGCGGCCCGCGCCGCGCTGACCTCCGCCGAGGACGCCGCCCGCGCCGCCGCCCTGGCCGAGCGCGAGACAGAGCGGCAGGCAGGCGAGGCCCGCGAGGCCCGCGCCGCGCGCGAGGCCCGCCAGGAGGCCGCCCGCGAGGCCGAGGCCCTGGCCCGCGCCCGCATCCGCGAGGAGACCGAGCAGAGCCCCGACCAGCTGCGCGCGGGCTTGGGCGAGATCGACCTGACCGCCCCCGTCGACCGGCTGGAACAGGAGATCGCCCGCCTGCGCGGCGCGCGCGAGGCCCTGGGCGCGGTCAACCTGCGCGCCGACGAGGACAAGCGCGCCTTGGAGGCCGAGCGCGACGGTCTGGCCGCCGAGAAGACCGACCTGGAGGCCGCCATCGCGAAACTCCGCGCCGGGATCGGCAGCCTGAACCGCGAGGGGCGCGAGCGCCTTCTGGCCGCGTTCGAGACGGTGAACGCCAATTTCGCCACCCTGTTCACGACGCTTTTCGGGGGCGGCGAGGCGCGCCTGGTGATGGTCGAATCCGACGACCCGCTGGATGCGGGGCTTGAGATCATGTGCCAGCCGCCCGGCAAGCGGCTGTCGACACTGAGTCTTTTGTCCGGGGGCGAACAGACGCTGACCGCGATGGCGCTGATCTTTGCGGTGTTCTTGGCCAATCCCGCGCCGATCTGCGTGCTGGACGAGGTCGACGCGCCGCTGGACGATGCCAATGTCAGCCGATTCTGCGACCTTCTGGACGAGATGACCCGCCGGACCGACACGCGGTTCCTGATCATCACCCACCATGCGGTGACGATGGGCCGGATGGACCGGCTGTTCGGCGTCACCATGGTCGAGCAGGGCGTCAGCCAGCTGGTCAGCGTGGACCTGAAACGCGCCGAGGCTCTGGTCGCCTGACGCGACCCGCGCTAGGGTCCGGGCGAAACCAAGCGAGGATCCCATGAGCGTCGAACAGACCTTGGCCGAAAAAGGCATCACCCTTCCCGCAGCACCCATGCCGGCGGCGAACTATGTCCCCTTCGTGCAGACCGGCAACCTGGTCTTCATCTCGGGGCAGATCAGCGCGGACGACAATGGGCTGATCACCGGCAAGCTGGGCGACACGACCAGCCTGGAGGACGGCGCCGCCGCCGCACGCCGCTGCGGGCTGGCGCTGATCGCGCAGCTGAAGGCCGCGATCGGCAACCTGGACCGCGTGACGCGGGTGGTCAAGCTGACCGGTTTCGTGAACTCGACCCCCGACTTCACCGATCAGCCCAAGGTCATCAACGGCTGTTCCGACCTGATGGTCGAGGTCTTCGGAGAGGCCGGGCGTCATTCGCGCGCCGCGGTGTCCGCGCCCTCGCTGCCCTTCGGCGTCGCGGTCGAGATCGAAGCCGTCTTCGAGGTCCGCTGATGCTGGACCCGCGCTTTCTGACCGTGCCGATCACCCATCGCGGCCTGCATGGCGCGGGGGTTCCCGAAAACAGCCTGGCCGCAGCCCGCGCCGCGATCGAGGCGGGCTACGGCATCGAATGCGACATCCAGCCCGGCCCGGACGGAGAGCCGCTGGTCTTTCACGACTATCGGCTGAAGCGGCTGACCGGGGCCGAGGGCGTGATCGGCGCGACCGACGCGCAGACGCTGGCCGGCCTGCGCCTCCTGGGCACGGACGAGCCGGTGCCGACCTTGGCCCGGTTCCTTGACCTGGTCGCGGGCCAGGTGCCGCTGCTGATCGAGATCAAGGACCAGGACGGCGCCTGTGGGCCAGATGTCGGCCCGCTGTCCACGCGCGTGGCCAAGGTGCTGGCAGGCTATGACGGGCCGGTGGCGGTCATGTCCTTCAACCCGCACATGATCGCGGCCTTCCGCGCCGCGGCTCCGGACGTGCCGGTGGGCTTGACCACCTGCGCCTTTCCCGAGGGCGACTGGCCGCAGGTCGCGCCCGCCCGACGCGAGGAGCTGGCGCAGATTCGCGATTTCGATGCGGTGGGGGCGTGCTTCATTTCGCATGACAAGGGCGATCTGGACAATCCGCGCGTCGATGCGCTGCGCGCACAGGGCGTTCCGGTGCTGACCTGGACCATCCGCAGCGCCGCCGAGGAGGAGGCCGCCCGCCGCGTCGCCACGAACATCACCTTCGAAGGCTATCGCGCGGCGATCTGACGCCCTTTCGCTGCACAAATACCCAAGGGGCGCCGACCTGCGGCGCCCCGCGACACCGGCGGGCCCTGACAAGCCGCGCCCCGCACCCTATCTTCCGGGGCATGACCGACATGATGACCCTGACCACCCATCCCTCGATCGCCGCCATCGACCCAGAGGACTGGGACGCTCTGGGCGACGGCAATCCCTTTACCACGCACCGCTTCCTGTCCGCGCTGGAGCAGTCCCGATCCGTGGGCACCGGCACGGGGTGGCAGCCGCTGCACCTGACGCTGGAACGCGACGGGCAGACCGTCGCCGCGGCGCCGCTTTATGCCAAGTCGCACAGCCAGGGCGAATACATCTTCGACCATGCCTGGGCGCAGGCCTATGTGCGTGCGGGCGGGCGCTATTATCCCAAGCTGCAATGCGCGGTGCCCTTCACCCCCGCCACCGGCGCGCGCCTGCTGGCCCGCGACGACGAGGCCCGCGCGGGCCTTCTGGCGGGTCTGATGCAGGTGGCCGAGCGGCTTGACGTGTCGGGGGCGCATGTCACCTTCTGCACCGAGCACGAGGCCGATCTGGGCGAGGCGGCGGGGTTCCTGCCGCGCGTGACGCAGCAGTATCATTGGCTGAACCGCGGCTATGCCAGCTATGACGATTTTCTGGGAGCACTGTCCTCGCGCAAGCGCAAGGATCTGCGCAAGGAGCGTGCCCGCGCGCAGGCGTTCGGCGGTACGATCCGGCACCTGACCGGCGACGACTTGAGGCCGCATCACTGGGACGCGTTCTGGGAATTCTATCAGGACACCGGGGCGCGCAAATGGGGGCAGCCCTATCTGACCCGCGCCTTCTTCGACCGCATCCAGGACACGATGCGCGACGACATCCTGCTGGTGCTGGCGGAGGTCGACGGCCGGCCCATCGCGGGGGCGCTGAACTTCCTGGGGCCGGACGCGATCTATGGCCGCTACTGGGGCTGCGTGGCCGACCACGCCTTTTTGCATTTCGAGCTGTGCTATCACCAGGCCATCGACCATGCGATCGCGCATGGGCTGGGCCGGGTCGAGGCGGGGGCGCAGGGGGATCACAAGCTGGCGCGGGGATACGAGCCGGTGCCGATCCATTCGCTGCACTGGGTGCGCGATCCGGGCTTCCTGCGCGCGCTGGAAAACTATCTGGATCAGGAACGCGACGCGATGGGCGCCGAGATCGAGGCGCTGGCCGAGTTCACCCCCTTCCGCAAGGGCGATCTGTCTCCGTGAGCGGGCCCTTGCGTCCCGCGAAGGGCCGGGGGGCCAGCCCCCCGGGCCCCCAGGTGTCGTGCCATGGGTCTGCGGTCAGACCTTTTCCAGCAGGGCCTCTCCGGCGCTGACGCTGCAGGTGCCGGGGCTGTCCTCGACATCCATGGATTTGACCACGCCGTCCTGGACATAGGCCGCAAAGCGCTTGCAGCGGCCGAAGAAGCCGACCGGAGGGGCGGTGAAGTCCAGGCCGAGGGCCTTGGTCATGCTGCCGTCGGCATCGGCCAGGACCTCGATCCCGGCCTCGGTCGCGCCGGTCTGATCGGCCCAGGCCTTGGCCACGAAGGGATCGTTCACGGTGATGCAGACGATGCGTGAGACGCCCTTGGCGCGGAACGCGTCGGCGCTGCGCACGAAGCTGGGCATATGCGCGTTCGTGCAGGTACCGGTGAAGGCGCCCGGCAGGCCGAACAGGGCGACCTTGCCCTGCATCAGGTCGGCGGTGTCGACGGTCTCGGGGCCGGCCTCGCCCACGCGCAGCAATTGGCCCTGGGGCAGCTTGTCCCCGGCGGTGATGGTCATCGCATTCTCCTGAATTGCAACGGATTCGCGGCGACTATAGGGTGCCTCCGGTGAACAGACCAGAGAGGCGGCAGATGCGCATCGTGATCGTGGGCGGGGGGCAGGCGGCAGCGTCGATGGCGGCGCGGCTGCGGGCCAAGGGCCACGAGGGACCGCTGACGGTGATCGGAAACGAGCCCGCCGCCCCCTATCAGCGCCCGCCCTTGTCCAAGGCCTATCTGCTGGGCCAGATGGGGCTGGACCGCCTGACGCTACGCGCGCCCGAATGGTGGCGCGACCAGGGGATCGCGCTGCACCTGTCGGAAACCGCGCTGTCCATCGACAGGGCGGGGCAGGTCCTGACGACCGATCGGGGCACGTATTCCTATGACGCGCTGGCGCTGACCACGGGCGCGGCGCCGCGGCGCCTGCCCGCGGCGATGGGCGGCGACCTGCCCGGCACGCATGTGATCCGCAGCCTGGCCGATGTCGACGCGTTGGCACCGCAGATGCGCGAGGGGCGGCGCCTGGTGGTGATCGGCGGTGGATATATTGGACTGGAGGCGGCGGCGGTGGCGCGCAAGCTGGGCCTGGAGGTCACGCTGATAGAGGCGGCACCGCGCATCCTGGGCCGGGTCGCGGCCGCCCAGACCGCGGACCTGATCCGCGCGCTGCACCGGGCGCATGGCGTCACCATCCTGGAAGGCACGGGGATCAGCCGCATCACCGGGGACGACCGGGCGACCGGGGTCGCGTTGACCGACGGCCGGCAGATCGACGCGGATCTGGTGATCATGGGCATCGGCGTGCTGCCGGAAACCGCGCTTGCCGGCGCGGCGGGGCTGGATCTGGACAACGGCATCGCGACCGACCTGCACGGCCGCACGTCGGATCCGTTAATCTGGGCCGCAGGCGATTGCGCCAGCACGCCCTGGCAGGGCGGGCGGCTGCGGTTGGAAAGCGTTGGCGGGGCGATCGACATGGCGGAATGCGTGGCCGACAACATGCTGGGGCTGACGCGGGACTATGTGCCCAAGGCATGGTTCTGGTCGGATCAGTTCGATGCCAAGTTGCAGATCGCGGGTTTGAATACGGGTCATGATCAGGTCGTCACGCGGGTGGGGCAGGGCGATCACGCCGCATCGGTCTGGTATTACCGGCAGGGGACCCTGATCGCGGTCGATGCGCTGAACGACGCCCGCGCCTACATGATTGGCAAGCGCCTGATCGAGGGCGGGATCAGTCCGGACCCGGCGGTGATATCGACCGTCGCGGACCTCAAGGCGCTGATGGCATGACCGGGTCCGGTTCGCAGATCGGCCCAGGGGGGAGCGGGGGGCAGGATGCCCCCCGCCGCCACCGCGGGACGCCATCATGAGGATCGTCGGCGGCACGCTGCGCGGTCTGAAGCTGGCAGACCTGGGTGCAGGCGATCCGGCGGCGCATCTCCGCCCCACGACTGATCGCGTCCGCGAGGCGATCTTCAACCTGCTGATCAATGGCACGCACGGCAATCCACTGCCGGCGGCGCGCGTGCTAGACCTGTTCGCCGGGACCGGGGCGCTGGGGCTGGAGGCGTTGTCGCGCGGCGCTGCCCACGCGACCCTAGTCGATGACGGCGCCCGCGCCCATGCCCTGATGCGGCAGAACATCACCAAGGCCAGGGTGCAGGACAAAGCCAGCCTGCTGCGCCGCGATGCGACCAGGCTGGGGCGGCACGAAGGGCCGACGTTCGACGTCGTGTTCCTTGATCCGCCCTATGGCCAGGGACGCGGAGAGATCGCACTGGCCTCTGCCATGCAGGGCGGCTGGATCGGCGCGGGGGCATGGATCATCTGGGAGGAATCGCGCCTGCCGATGCTGCCAGCAGGGGTCACGCTGCTGGACCGGCGCAACTATGGCGATACGGTGGTGACCTTGGCGCGCGTCGCAGGCAACGAAGCTGCGTAAAAGCCACCTTTTGGTGCCGTATCCAACCTGAGGCGAACGCCCGTCATCTGCACGCAGTCGCACCGGTCCGAACGGTCGACCGCCGCGCGTGGCGCCTGACGGCGCGGGGCCGTTCGGTGGCGCCGGGCCTGCCTTCGGCGGCCCGGCGCGTCAGTGCCGGCCGCTGCCGGCGGTTCCTGCCGAACGGGCGATGCTGGCCGCTGCCGCCTCCAATGCGCCGGTGCCGTGCGGGATGCCAAGGGCGGTCAGCCCGGCCTCGATCGCGCCAAGCGTGCCCAGCAGGACGCCCGCGTTGCTGTGGCCCATATGCGCGATGCGCAGCGCACCCGACGGGTCGGGCGCGCCCAGGCCCACGCCCAGTGTCACCCCGCATTCGCGCGTCACCCAAGCCCGCAGCGCGTCGGCCCCGGGCAGCGTCACCGCGGTCACCGAACAGGCGCGGGCGGCGGGATCGGCCACCGACAGGCGGATGCTGCCGCCGACCGACCAGGCGTCGACGGCGGCCCAGGTGGCGCGGGCAAGGCGGTCGTGGCGCGCCCAGGTGGCCTCCAGCCCCTCTTCGTCCAGGATCATCGTCAGCGCCTCGGACAGGGCGAAGATCTGCTGGACGGGCGGCGTGCCGCCCCACCAGCGCCACAGCGCGTCCGACCCCGCGCGCAGGTGCCAGTCCCACCACGGAGACGTCAGCGACGTCCGCCCGCGCGCCGCCGCCCGGTCGGAAAACCACACGAAGACCGTGCCGGGCGGGCACATCAACCCCTTCTGGCTGGCGGCGATCAGCACGTCGACGCCCCAGTCGTCCATCCGCATCGGCGCGCAGCCCAAAGACGCGATGGCATCCACGACCAGCAGCGCCGGGTGATCGCCCATCGCTGTCCGGATCGCGCGGATGTCGGCCAGGGTCGCGCTGGCCGTGTCGGTCTGGCACACCATCACGGCGCGGATGCGGCCCTGCGGGTCCTGGGCCAGGCGGGCCGCCAGGCGCGCGGGATCGGGGGCCAGCGCGCCGAAGTCCAGCCGCTCGACCGTGACGCCCAGACCTTCGGTCATCTCGGCCCAGGACCGGCCGAAATGGCCGCTGGTCAGCACCAGCGCCAGGTCGCCGGGGGCGAACATGTTGGCCGACGCCGCCTCCCAGCCGGCATGGCCGTTGCCGATATAGGGCGCCAGGTTTGCCCGCGTCCCCGCCAGGCGCTTCAGGTGGGCCATGACCTGCAGGTTCACCTGCGCCAGATCGTCGGCATAGATGTCCGGCGAGGCGCGGTGCGCCGCGTTCAGCACGCGGGCCGGCACCGGCGAGGGTCCGGGAATGGCAATCAGGTCGGGTCCGGGGGCAAGGCTCATCGCAAGCGTTCCTTCACATCGTGCAAGATCGGTACGGCCACACCCCGTCCGCGTCAACGGGGGGTGGCCTTGTGGCGCAAGGTCGGAAAGGGGTATGGCTGGGCGTGATCGAAAAGGGCGCCCGCGCCCGCGACCGAAAGGCCCGACAGACACGTGGACCCGCGCCAGGACAGCCCCTCCCGATTGATTGCCGCCGCGACGCGCGGCGCGACCGTGCCGCCCGCCCCGGATGCGTCCAAGGTGCCCGGTCTGCTGCGGCGGCTGTGGGACGACTATCTGCGCCAGCACTGGGGCAAGATGGCGCTGGCCTTCTTCCTGATGACGCTGGAGGGGTCCACGCTGGCGCTGATCAGCTGGATGCTGAAGCCGCTGTTCGACCTGGTCTTCATTGGCAAGCAGCCGGGCGCGATCTGGTGGGTGGGGGCGGCGATCTTCGGTATATTCCTGCTGCGGGCGGTCACGCTGGTGGCCAGCCGGGCCCTGTTGACGACGATCTCGCTGGCGGTGTCCACGACCATGCAGACGCAGTTGCTGGCGCATATCCTGACGCTGGACAGCCGCTTTTTCCGCGACAATTCGCCCGGCGCGATGATCGAGCGGATCCAGGGCGACACGATGGCGGTCCAGGGGGTCTGGGCCACGCTGATCACGGGGGCCACGCGCGACGCCATCAGCTTGGTGATGCTGTTCGGGGTGGCGCTGAGCATCGATCCGATCTGGACGCTGGGGGCGCTGGTGGGCGCGCCGATCCTGATCATGCCCGCCGCGATGGTGCAGAAATACATCCGCCGCAAGGTGCGCCAGAACCGCGTGAACGCCAGCCTGCGCGCCACCCGGCTGGACGAGGTGCTGCACGGCATCGCCTCGATCCGGCTGAACCGGGCCGAGGCGGACCAGACCGCCCGCTTTGCGGCGATCGTGTCCCGCATCCGCGCATCCGAAACCAAGGTCGCGGCGACATCCAGCGTGATCCCGGCGCTGACCGACGTGGTGACGGGCATCGGCTTCGTCGCGGTGCTGGCGCTGGGCGGCAACCAGGTGATGGACGGCGACCGCAGCGTCGGCGACTTCATGGCGTTCTTCACCGCGCTGGCGCTGGCGTTCCAGCCGATGCGCCGCCTTGGCGGGATCGCCGGCGTCTGGCAGACCGCCGCCGCCAGCCTGGAGCGCATCTATCACGTCTTCGACACCCGTCCGACGGTCGTGTCCGGCCCCCGCACCGCGCCGCCCGACACGACCGAGATCGTTCTGGACGACGTCTGGCTGTCCTATGACGGGCAGGTCGTGCTGCACGGGCTGTCATTCACCGCCAAGGCCGGCCAGACCACCGCGCTGGTCGGCCCGTCAGGGGCGGGCAAGTCCACGGTCTTCAACCTGCTGACCCGGATGGTCGACCCGGACCGCGGCTTGGTCAGCCTGGGCGGTGCGCCGGTCAGCGACTATGACCTGGGCGTGCTGCGCGACCAGTATTCGACCGTGGCCCAGGAATCGGCCCTGTTCGACGAGAGCCTGCGCGACAACATCCTGATGGGCCGCCCCGACGCATCCGATGCCGACCTGCAGGCCGCGCTGAAGGCCGCGAATGTCAGCAACTTCCTGGACGATGGCCGCACGCTGGACAGCCCCGTGGGTCCGCGCGGGTCGGCCCTGTCGGGCGGACAGCGCCAGCGCGTGGCGATCGCCCGGGCCCTGCTGCGCGACGCGCCCGTGCTGCTGCTGGACGAGGCGACCAGCGCACTGGACACGGCCAGCGAACGTCTGGTCCAGGATGCGCTGGACCACCTGTCGCGCGGACGCACCACGCTGGTCATCGCCCACCGCCTGTCGACGATCCGCAACGCCGACAAGATCGTCGTGATGGAATCGGGACGGGTTGTCGAACAGGGCAGTCATGACCAGTTGATGGCCAAGGGCGGCGCCTATGCCCGCCTTGTCGCGCTGCAATTCGGAGACAATGAATGACCCGCCAGATCATCCGCCTGACCGGCGAGGACCGCCTGCCCTTTCTGCAGGGGCTGGTGACCAACGATGTGGCCCGTGCCCCGATCTGGGCCGCGATCCTGACGCCGCAGGGCAAGTACCTGGCCGATTTCCTGGTCGTGCCCGACGGCGACTCGTTGCTGATCGACGTCGATGCGCGGCTGGCCGAGGACCTGCTGCGCCGTCTGTCGATGTACAAGCTGCGCAGCAAGGTCGCGCTGGAGGCTGTGGACATGCCCGTCGCACGCGGCACCGGCCCCGCACCAGAGGGCGCGGTGGTCGACACGCGGCATCCGGCCCTGGGCTGGCGGCATTACGGCGCGGCGGGGGATGATGGCACGGATTGGGATGCCATCCGCGTCGCGCATTGCATCCCCGAGACTCTGGTCGAGCTGATCCCGAACGACACCTATATCCTGGAGGCCGGGTTCGAGCGTCTGCACGGCGTGGATTTCCGTAAGGGCTGCTATGTCGGTCAAGAGGTCACCGCGCGGATGAAGCACAAGACCGAGTTGCGCAAGGGCCTGACCGTGCTGCGGATCGAGGGTGCCGCCCCGGTCGGCACGCCGATCACCGCCGAGGGACGAGAGGTCGGCGCGGTCTTCACCCAGTCCGGCGGGCAGGCCATCGCCCATGTCCGCCACGACCGCGTGGCCCCCGAGATGCAGGCCGGCGAGGCGCGGCTGTTCCCGCTGTGACCGACCCCGCGCCGGGGCCGCGCAAGATCATCCATATCGACATGGATGCCTTCTTCGCCTCGGTCGAGCAGCGCGATTTTCCGGAACTGCGCGGCAAGCCGGTGGCCGTGGGCGGGTCCGCCGCGCGGGGCGTCGTGGCCGCCGCCAGCTATGAGGCGCGGGTGTTCGGGGTGCGGTCCGCCATGCCGTCAGTGACGGCGGCCCGGCTGTGCCCCGACCTGATTTTCGTGCGGCACCGGTTCGACGTCTACAAGCAGGTCAGCCAGCAGATCCGCGACATCTTCCTGGACTACACCCCCCTGGTCGAGCCTTTGTCCCTGGACGAGGCCTATCTGGACGTGACCGATCACCTTGACGGGCGCACCGCGACCAAGATCGCGTCCCAGATCCGCGCCCGCATCCGCGAGACCACGGGCCTGACCGCCAGCGCGGGCGTCAGCTACAACAAATTCCTGGCCAAGCTGGCATCCGACCAGAACAAGCCTGACGGTCTGTGCGTGATCACGCCAGAACAGGGGCCGGGCTTCGTGCTGTCCCTGCCGGTGGGCAAGTTCCACGGCGTGGGGGCCCGCGACGGCGGCCAAGATGCAGGCGATGGGCATCGCCACCGGGGCCGACCTGCATGCGCAGGACCTGGATTTCCTGCTGCGGCGGTTCGGCAAGTCGGGGCGCTATTACTGGAACATCGCGCGGGGCATCGACCACCGCCGGGTCAGCCCCGACCGCATCCGCAAGTCCGTGGGGGCGGAAAACACCTATTCCGCCGACATCATGGCGCTGGACGCCGCGCAGGAGGCGCTGGATCCTTTGGCCGCCAAGGTCTGGTCCGCCGTCGCGCGCCACGACCTGCGGGGGCGGACCGTGACACTGAAGGTCAAGTTCAGCGATTTCCAGCAGATCACGCGCGCCCGCAGCCTGGGTCATGCAGTGGCCTCGCAGGACGAGCTGTTGTCCATCGCGCGCGACCTGGCGGCGGGCGTGCTGCCCGATCCGCGCGGCGCGCGCCTGCTGGGCGTGACGCTGTCGGGGTTCGAGGCCCCCGATGACGGCCCCGCCCAGCTGTCGCTGTTCGATTAGCGCCAGCGCACCCACCGGCCCGGACCCTGCGCCGCCAGGATCAGCAGGCCCCCCGCCACGGCCCAGTTCTTGACCACGATGGTGACCTGCCACGGGTCGGCGCGCAGCTGCCAGTGAAACCAGCTGGTCCCGATGCAATAGACCGCCAACAGCAGCGCCCAGGTCCGCACGCGCGGTCCCAGGATCAGGCAGATGCCCGCGACCAGGTTGAAGGCCGCGACCGGCCAGACCAGTACGCCGGGCAGGCCCAGGCTTTCGATCATGCGGATGACCTGCGTCGGGTCGCCAACCTTCTGAAGCGCGCCGCCGATGAACAGGACCGCGATCAGCAGGCGGCCCGTCAGGTTCAGGGCGCTGTTCATGCGCGGGTCGCGAACCAGTCCTCGGGCACCCAGGCAAAGGCGTCGCCGCGCGCCTCGACATGGCCGATGCCGGGGAAGGGCAGGTGCGTGCCCGCCACCGCAATCCGGTCGGCGGTGACCATCTGCAGCAGGTTGCGCCGGGTCGTGGCCGCCTGGCCTGCGTCGGTATCGAAGGCCACGCCGGCATCCGGGTGGCGGAACTGCAGCGCGGCCAGGGCGGCGGCATCGCCCAGGATGATCATCTGTGCGTCGCCATCCGAAAGGCGCAGGCCGCTGTGGCCCGGCGTGTGGCCGGGCAGGGCCATCGTGGTGATCCCGCCGCCCAGGTCGGCCTCTCCGGCAAAGGTCTGGACGCGGTCGCCATAGGCGTCGCGGACCCCGCGGGCCAGCGCGAAGAAGGGCTGGACATCGGCGGGCGCGGCGCTGGCCGTCGCCTCGTCGGTCCAGAAAGCCAGCTCGTCCTCGTTGACGTGCAGCGCGGCATTGGCAAAGACCGCGCCCGCATCGCCCACCAGTCCGCCCGCATGGTCGGGATGCAGGTGCGTCATCACGATCCGGGTGATCTGGTCGGGCGTCACGCCCAATGCCGCAAGCGAGGCCGCCAGATGCCCGGTGGTGGGACCGAAGGCCGACCCGCCGCCCGCATCGACCAGCGTCAGCTGATCGCCCTGGCGGATCAGATGCACGCTGACCGGCACGCGGATCGGTTGTTCGGGGTCCAGATAGGCGGCACGCAGGGCCGCGCCATAGGCCGCATCGTCCAGGTTGACGACCAGATCCTTGGCAAAGTCGAAATGCCCGTCGGCGATGGTGGTGACGGTGGTGTTGCCCAGGGTGCGGGTATGGACCGTTGGCAGAAAGGCCGGGATCGCGGTGGCGGCCGGTTCCTGGGCAAAGACCAAGCCGCGGCCCAGGAACGGCATCGCGACGGCGGCGCCCGCGGCGGTCAGCATCAGGTGGCGGCGGGACAGGACGGTCACGGGCATCTCCTTTTTCGGGGGTTTGCGCGATCTTTCCCGCGAAGCGATGCCCGGCACCACACCCCATCACCGCGTTCACGCAAAGGTGAGAACGCGACGCGCCCCGCAGGGGGCCTGCGGGGCGCGCGTGTCAGGACGGGTCTTGGATCAGGCGCGTTCGCTGTATTCGAACATCTCGGTGTTGACGACGATCGCCTCGCCCTCGCCCACGAAGGGCGGGATCATGATGCGCACGCCGTTGTCCAGGATCGCCGGCTTGTAGCTGTTGGCGGCGGTCTGGCCCTTCACGACCGGCTCGGTCTCGGCGACGGTGCAGGTGACCTTCTGCGGGATCGAGACCGACAGGGCCTCCTCGCCATAATATTCGATGGTGGCGGTCATGCCGTCCTGCAGGAAGGGGCGGCGGTCGCCCAAGAGGTCGGCGTCCAGTTCGGTCTGCTCGAAGGTCTCGCTATCCATGAAGACAAGCTTGCCGTCGGATTCGTACAGGAACTGCTGGTCCTTCTGGTCCAGGCGGACGCGTTCGACCTTGTCCTCGCTGCGGAAACGCTCGTTCAGCTTGCGACCGTCGCGCAGGTTCTTCAGTTCGACCTGGGCAAAGGCGCCGCCCTTGCCGGGCTTGACGTGGTTCACCTTGACGGCGCCCCACAGGCCCCCGTCATGTTCCAGGATGTTGCCGGGGCGGATTTCATTGCCGTTGATCTTGGGCATGGGATGGGTCTCGTGCGTTTGCGGAAATTTCGGGCCGTCCTGGCATTGCCAGCCGTTGAACGACAATTCTGGCCCCCTATATCGAGGGCTGCGGCATCAGGCAACCAGAACGGAACTGCGGCGTTGTCAAGATGCCAACAAGATCATCGCCACGTCACTGGCGCAGTGGGGTCACGATTTTTCCCGCAATTTGCGCGACATGCAGTAAGGACATGGCAGACATGCGAGTGAAGGGATACCGAATCGGCGGGCCGAACGGCTAAGGCAGCAGGCACCGTCAGAGAAGCGGATTCAAGAAACAGGGGAAACGTCAAGTTTTCCCATAAGGCCCTGACTCCCGATCGGGGCCGCAAGAGAATGGACGAAAACAAGATGCGCGATTTTGTCGACGGCTCGGCCTTCAATTTCGAACAGGGCCAGCGTGCCCGCAAGCTGTTTGCAGCGGTGGTGCTGGCAGCCTTGGATGATGCCATTGCGGATGACAAGAAATACGGCAACGGCCCCGAACAGATCGCCCGTTGGGCGCGCTCGCGCGATGGGCGCGAGGTGCTGTCCTGCGCCGGGATCGACCCGAACGAGCGTGTGGTCAAGGGCCTGATGGAATTCGTGTCCAAGGGCGTGCGCACCTCGGTCGCGCTGTCGCGCGAGGAGAGCGAGCGCCGCATGGCCGCCGAGGCCGAGGAAGCCGAAGCCGCCTGAAACCTGCGCGCATCGACGATCAGGGCCGCCCTTTCGGGCGGCCTCTTTTGTTACAGCCGCGTCACGACGCGCTGTGAATAGAAATGGCGGACGTCGGCGGCGTTGCACAATTCGGTCGCGGGCGTCATGACCGCCGCCGAGGCGGCCGCCGCGCCAAGGGCCAGCGCCTCCTGCATGGGCCAGTCGCGCGCCGCCGCCAGCACGAAGCCCGCGACGAAGCTGTCGCCCGCGCCCACGGCGCTGACCACGCGCACCGGCGCCGCCGCGGCATGCCAGGCGCCGTCGGGTCCAGCGATGACCGACCCGTCCGCGCCGCGCGCCACGATCACCGATTTCGCCGCCCCGTTGCGAACCAGCCCCGCCGCGAATTCGGCGCTGTCGCTGCGCAGGGGCAGGGGGCGGCCCGCCAGGCCCTGGGCCTCGTGGCTGTCCATGCGCAGCACGTCGACGGGAATGGACGACCCCGCCAGGGCGCGCAGCGCGTCCCCCGACGTGTCCACCAGCAGCCGCGCCCGCCCGTCCTTGAGCCTGACGGTCAGCATCTGTTCGAACCCCGGCGCGATGCCCGGCGGGTTCGACCCCGACACGACCACCCAGCCCCCGGCCAGGGCGGCTTCGGCGATGGCGGCGATGGTGCTGGCCAGCTGGGTCATGTGCCATTCGGGGCCGGGCATGACGAACCGGTACTGCCCGCCCGTCGCGCGGTCGGTGACGGCCAGCGACTGGCGGGTTTCGCCCGGCGCGGTCAGGCGCAGCACCTTGAGCCCCGCCGCCTTCAGCATGTCGGCCATGCGCTGGCCCGTCGCGCCGCCCAGGGCCACCATTGCGGTGGACTGGCCGCCGATGATCTTGATCGCCCGGCTGACATTGATGCCGCCGCCGCCCGGATCGACGACCGGCTTGTCGCAGCGCAGCTTGAGGTCGGGCACGACGCTGTCGGCGGCGGTCGACAGGTCCAGCGCCGGGTTCAGCGTGACGGTCAGGATGGGGGCCTGACCGCTCATCTCATTCCCACCAGCGGTCGATGGTGGCGATGTCGTCGTCGGACCAGCCGAAATGATGCGCCATCTCGTGCGTGACGATATGGGTGACCAGATCGCCCAGGGTCACGTCGCCACGCGACGCCCATTCGTCCATGATCGGGCGGCGGTACAGCCAGATGATGTCCGGCCCGCCCGGCTGGTCGCTGATCGATTTCTCGGTCACGGGGATGCCGTCATAGATGCCGGTCAGGTCGAACGCGTCGTCGATCTGCAACTCGTCCAGCACGTCCTCGGGGGCGAATTCGGCGACGCGGATGGCGACCTGTGCCGCGGCTTCGCGGAATTCGGGGGGCAGGGTCGTCATGGCGTGCCGGGCCATGGCCTCGATCTCGGCCGCGTCGGGGGCCGTGCGGCCGTTCCAGTCACTCATTCCAGCGCCTCCTGCATGGTCCCCCCGATATGGACAAAAATGCCCGGCTGTGAAAGAGCAACAGCAACAGGAGACGCCCCATGACCATCACCCGTTTCGCGCCCTCGCCCACCGGCCATATCCACGTCGGCAACCTGCGCACCGCGCTGTTCAACTATCTGATCGCCCGCAAGGCCGGCGGCACCTTCATCCTGCGCCTGGACGACACCGACCAGGAACGCAGCAAGCAGGAATATGTCGACGGCATCCAGCGCGACCTGGACTGGCTGGGCCTGCACTGGGACCGGGTCGAGCGTCAGTCGCTGCGCATGGACCGCTATCGCGCCGAGGCCGATGCGCTGCGCGCCTCGGGGCGCCTCTACGAAGTCTTCGAGACCCCGGTCGAGTTGGACCTGAAGCGCAAGAAGCTTTTGAACATGGGCAAGCCGCCGGTCTATGACCGCACCGGTCTGTCGCTGTCGGATGCCGACAAGGATCGCCTGCGGGCTGAGGGGCGCGAGGGATACTGGCGTTTCCTGCTGGACCAGAACCGGATCGAATGGACAGACGGCATCCTGGGCGACATCTCGATCGACGCCGCATCCGTCAGCGATCCGGTGCTGATCCGGGCCGACGGCCAGGTGCTGTACACCTTTGCCAGCAGCGTGGACGACACCGACATGGGCGTGACCCATATCGTGCGCGGCTCGGACCATGTGACCAACACCGCCACCCAGATCCAGATCATCCAGGCCATCGGCGGCACGCCCCCGGCCTTTGCCCATCACAGCCTGCTGACCGGCGCCAAGGGCGAGGAGCTGTCCAAGCGCATCGGCGCCCTGTCGCTCAAGGACCTGCGCGAGGCGGGGGTGGCCCCCGAGGCGCTGATCGCGCTGATGGCGCGGTTGGGGTCGGGCGTGCCGGTCGGATTGGCCTCGCTGGACGAGTTGGCAGAGGCCTTCGATCTGGGCCAGTTCGGCGCATCGCCCACCAAGTTCGATGCCGAGGATCTGTGGCCGCTGACGCGCGAACGCAACCAGGCGCTGCCCTTCGCGGCGGTGGCCGACCGCATCGCGGCCCTGGGCGTGCCGGACGATCAGGCCGAACGCTTCTGGCGCGTGGCGTCCCAGAACATCACCCGCCTGGACGACCTGGGCGACTGGTGGCGGATCTTCAGCGAGGGCGCAGAGCCCCAGATCGACCCCGAGGATGCCGACTTCATCGCGCAGGCCATGACCCTGCTGCCTGCGGGCCCCTTCACAGACGCGACCTGGGGCGAATGGACCGCGGCGGTCAAGGAGGCCACGGGCCGCAAGGGCAAGGGCCTGTTCATGCCGCTGCGCAAGGCCGTGACCGGCCAGGCGCATGGCCCGGACATGTCCGACGTCATGCCCCTGCTGCAGGTCGTCAAGGCGCGTCCCTGACCCATCCACCCCACGATCCGAACGGGTCCGGCCAAAGCCGGGCCCGTTCGCATTGACGGCATCGAATGGTGCGTCCCGCACCAATGCCGGGCGCAGTGCCTGACAGGCGATGCGCGCTCAATACAATCCGAAGATATTATGCCGCCGATACCTGCACCGTAATTGTCGGTGAATTGCGGATCATCATCCTGGTACTGTCGTGGCTGATGCGCATTCTAAAAAGTGCGCGCTGTTTATTGGAAAATTTGAGCGTCATCCACTGTCGTTCTGATTTCACTCCTTCCGCCTGCCAGTCGTTATCAGCGCCTACCATTAGAAAAGGCGCTGATAACTGCCGGACAGTCGTGGGCCAGGGGCGGTCAGCGCAGCAAGACCGCGATGTCGACTGATTCCGAAGGAAATTGGCGCAGAGTATCGTGCTTTGGCTGAATGTGGGGCGCTTGGGCATAAACACCCGAACGCGGGCGTTTCGGCGAAAAGGAACCACCTGTATAATTGGACAGGCACCTGAATATTCAACCCACTGTAATGACACTTAACTAAACCCTGAATTGCGTTACTGCCCAATTCTCGCCTTAAATTGCCGCTTTTATCGGCAGCAGAGGGCGTTCATCTTGCGCGACAATCAGTCACAAGTGAATTGGATCGCACAGTATGCGTATCAGCGATAAGCGCACCGCGCCGGCCAAAGGCAACCGCTTCGGCCGTGACGACCGCATTTCCCAGGGTTCTGCAAAATCGTCCCGTCGCCTGCTTCAGGCGCTGACGGCCGGCGTCGCGGCCTTCGGCAGTTCCGTGGCGGCCTATGCAGGCGGTTACGTGGCGCCCATCGTGGAATTCACCCCCGCCGCCACGCCCGTCGCGGCCGTTGGCAATGCGCCCAATTACTGGCTGGCGCTGATCCCGCTTGCGCTGCTGTATTTGGGGACGCGCGGCGGCGACGATGTCGGGTCCAACCCGCCGCAGAACATCGGCGGTCCGTGCTTTTGCGAAGGCACGCTGATCCTGGCGGACAACGCATGGGTCAAGGTCGAGACCATCCAGGCCGGCGACATCATCACCACCTCCAAGGGGCCGCAGCGCGTCCTGTCGGTCGGATCATGGCAGCCGACGCAGTTCCGCGACCGGCCCAGCATCGTCGCCGGCGTTCGTCTTTCGGCCAATCATGGCGTGCGGGTCGACGGCTTCAATGTCGAGGCCGGCGCGGTCAGCAGCAAACGCGGTCTGATCGACGGCCGCAGCTATTTCCATATCCTGGTCGAGGATCACAGCTGGCTCTCGGTCAAGGCCGATGACGCCGGGACCGTGCTGGTCGCGGAAAGTCTGCAGATGACCAAGGATCTGAAGCTGGCCAAGGATTTTCCGCATCTGGTCGATCACCATGCCGCGAACCCGGTCGCCCCGCGCCTGTCGCGGGCGGATGCCCTGCCTGCGGCGGCCTGACACCGGATTCGGACGCATCCCATGCAATAGACCATGCCCCGCACGATGGCGGGGCATGGTTCATTCCTTGGCGTCTGACCGTCAGGGCATCGTGGGCAGGGCAAAGCCGTGGATGGTCATCCGGCTTTCGCGGGCATAGTCCTCGGTGGCCCAGCCGGCCCAGGCGGCATGACGTTCGATCGTCGTCAGCGTCGCCATTCTCGTCGTGAGGTCCCAGATGAAGCCGGACGCCATGTCGGCATGGCGCACCGTCTCGAACACCTTGCCGTCGATCGAGAACACGCAGCGGTCGGCGAACAGCTCGAACTCCAGGCGCTGCGGCACGCCCGGCTTGAACTCGCCCAGTGCCAGCGTGCGGCGGTCGGACGATGCACGGCCACCCCCGGTGCGGGGCATGTGGACGGCCGGCGCCCATCCGATCACACCGTTGCGCTTGACCAGTTCGAAATCAAGCTCCTTGCCGTTGTCCGCGTGGGTAAAGAAGGCATTGACGGCGCTGCTGGTGTGGCTGGTGACCACCGCGCCCCACTTGCCGATGGCGGCTGACGGGCGGTTCAGCTGCATCGCACCGTTCCGCCACTGGCCACCCTCCATCGCTGCGCTGATCGAGACGGACTTGTCGGTGTTGTAGGTGACGCGGGCCGGCGTGCCCAGGCTGCCGCCCACGCCGTTGCCCCGGTCGCCCCCGGCCCAGTTCGGCAGGAAGATGTTGATGCCTCCCGCGCTGCTCCAGTCAAAGGACAGCGAGCGGTCGATGGTAAAGTCCTGAACGGCGCGATAGCCCGTGGGCAGCAGCGGCGCGACCGGCGCGGGCTGGACAGGTGCCGGCTGCACGGGTGCAGGCTGGATCGGCGCAGGAGCCGGGGTGACGGGCGCGGGTTGTGCTGGGGTCGGCGCGGGGGTGGGCGTCGGCGTGACCGGTGCGGGCGTAACCGGTGCCGGCTGAACGGGTGCGGGCGTCACGGCCGGCTGCGCAGCCAGATAGGCTTGCAGGTCCGTGGTCGTGGCCAGCAGGGCCGCCAAGACGTCGGTCAGTTTCTTGCGATCGCTCATGTTCGGTTCCTGGGGCGTCGGAGTCGGGGTGGGATTAGGCGTCGGGGTCGGCGTTGGCGTTGGAGTAGGAGTTGGCGTTGGTGTCGGCGTCGGCGTCGGCGTCGGGGTTGGAGTGGGTGTAGGCGCCGGGGTCGGCGTAGGAGTAGGAGTAGGAGTCGGCGTGGGTGTCGGTGCCGGAGTGGGAGTAGGAGTCGGAGTGGGCGTCGGGACCACCACTGGTTCCATCAGCGCCGCGACCGCGGTCCAGGCCGGGTTGCGGTCGCCCAGCCAGCGCTGCAGGCCGTGGCAGACATTCGCGTCCGGCAACCGGCATTCGACCGACATCGCCATCGGCCCGTCGAACCCTTGGGTCCGCAGCGCGGCGATGGTGGCGGCATAGACCGCACCCATCTGCGCACTGACCGAGAACGCATGCAGGAACGCCCGCGTGGCGGTGGTGCCTCCGACGCCGTTCAGATGGTTGCCGACCTCGTAGGCGCCCAGTTCCATGCCATACTTCGTCGCCTCGGTGCGGTAATGCCGCCACTTGGGGGTCAGCGCCCTGACGGTCCGATCGGCCGCCCAGTTCGCGCCCGTCAGCATCTGGTCGCGCATCCGGTCGAATGCCGCGCTTTGCGACAGGGTCGTGCGCCAGCCGTCGATCTGGGCCACGCGCGCGCCATAGGCCATGCCGCCGTCAACCTGGGCATGCACGGTCAGCATGTCGATCACCGAATGCGGCGCGACATAGGTCGGCAGCCCCCGTGTCCCGCTGCGGTCCCGCCACAGCGGGGCGACCAGGATGTCGGCCTCGCCGCCGACCCAATCGGCCTGGTGCTGGACCACGGTGTGCAGCCGGGTGTCGTTGCCCCAGACCGCGCGCCAGGCCTGCGCCATCTGGGTGGCGCGCATGCCGTACCAGTTGCGGAACTCGGACCCCGTGGCGGTGCCAAAGGCCAGGCGGCCCTGCTCGGCGCAGTAATGCGCCTGGGGCGTGCCCGAAAAGTCCCAGGTCTTGGTGCTGTATTCGACATAGACGTGCCGCGGCGCGGGCATCAGCGTCCGGATCAGCGTGGCACACTGGCGGAAATGATCATCGGTGGCCGCGGTCGGAAGGCACAGCCACATGTCCGCGCCGACCTGGTTGCACAGCGCGGCCATCCACTCGTAGGGCACGAAGCGGTGGAAGATCTCGTCGGTCGGCAGGGCGCGGCTGGCCCAGTTGGTGATCCGCAGACCACCCTGGTCCGCGCTGGTCAGGATGCCGACCCATTCGTCGAACCGCAGCGCGCCAAAGCCGCGCACCGTGTCCAGATACTGGCTGCGAAAGATCGCGCCGCGGTCGGCGTCGGGCCAGTCGTCCCGGTGGTTCAGGCGGATGTTGCGGATCTGCCCGCCGGCAGGGTCAATGGTCCGGACGATGATGTCGACCCAACTGGACCCGTTCGCGGTGAAGTCGAAATAGATTTCGTTCGGCAGGGACCGGTTGATGTTCGTGCCGCCGATGACGTCGATCGTGCAGGTCCCCTGCCAGCGCAGGCGCCAGCGGCCGGTTCCGCCGGCTTGGGCCGGCATGTTGTGGAAGACGCGGGTCCGGAAGCCCCCCGAGTTCGGCGGGATCGAGATCAGCCGCCCACCGGCAGTCATGTGCCCTGCGGCCACCAGTGCGTCCCATTGCAGGCCGCCCCGGTCCGACTGCCACGACCAGGCCTGCTTGAACGCGTTGACGAATGGGCGGGAGCTTTCGCTGTTGATGACCCCGAGGCGGGCCGCGATCTTTCCGGTCGGCATGGTGACGTCTCCGATCTGCGCTGTTTGCAGGGCCCGTTACACAGCCTTTGCGGTAATACTTCGTTAACCATGCGCGCGTTGCCTGTGCCGCGTCGCCGGCAACGGATCCGCAACGGTCAAGTGGAGGACCGGGCGCTGTACGGTCGCGCGTCGCGCCAGCCTCCGCACGGCCAAGCGAACGTTGCGGTACCTGCCGGGCGGATCGCGGACCCATTCCCGCCATCGCGCGTTCGGATGAGGGCTGCACATAAGCAGGCCGACAAGGAGTTAACGATGACCCATGCAACACTGACCCTGGAAGACGGCCCCGAACTTTCGGGAGAGATCGTCGATACCGGTGGCGATTATATCCGGATCCGCACCACGACCAAGATGACGCAGGATCAGCTGGCACAATATGCCGAAGGCCTGATCGAGATCGGCGGCAAGATGCAGAAGGTGATGCTGGAAAGCGCGATCCCGCTTCCCGATGACGAGGAGGTCATCGAACTGACAATGCGCCGCTTCACGCCGTCCGCCTGACGCCGCAGGGGGAAGCGCCTTTTCGTGTGATGCGCAAGATGTTGCAGGGTCACAGATACCTTACTTGCCGGCATCCGTCGAAGCGTGGTGAATGCATTCCGTGCAAATTGTTAATGATCGATCCTTTACACCCCGCCACGTAATTTGACGCAGCAGCTGGAGAGATATCGTTGGCCCGACTGTTTACCGAGGATGAATTGCGCCTGATCGATGACGCGCTGTCGTCCTATCAGCACAACAGCGCCTATCGCACGGTCCGCGCAAAGGTTGCAGCGCTTGTAGCGGAGGATCAGCGCGACCGGATAGTCGTGATCCCCCTACCCAAGGTTCGGCATCCCTGATCATGCTATGCCGGCGTACATTAAGCCCTGCTAAAATATACTGTGCAATACATTCAAAGGGAACTTGTGTGTAAGGTAATTGTATGACGGCAACAGGCCAGGCGATAGGATCAAAAATAACAGTTTTTAAATGGTAAACGGGACTCACTAAATTTTTTTGGTTCTTACTTATATGTTCAGCTGTAAAAAGGGCTGGCGCCAGTCTAGGTATATTTTTATAGAATTTCTGATCATTGCGGCTTTGCTTGTCAATAAATTTTTAGAAATATTGATCTCATTTTAAGTAATTAATAATTATTCCTGGTGCGATTTTCTTTTTAAGCATCTTTAATTTAAAAGCCATGCTTATCTAACTGAGCGACGCAATGTTTAATATCTGAGTTGGCGCTGCTAATCTATCTAAGTATAATGATTTATGCATGGTTTTGTCATGGATTATGTTGGTGCGTGCTACTTAAGGGGTTCCTCAGCTTGATGGTAATGTGTGGCGCCATGTCGACCGTTAGACTTACGTTTCCTCCTTGTCGCTGTGGATTGGAAATCAGGCTTTGCTTTCGTGCGTATACTGCATAATAAAGATTTATGTTTTATTTATTGTATCTTGAGCCGCGGTGAAATGTGTCGCTTCCGCCGGCTCTGCTACACAAATTCTGCAAGGGATTTATCTTATGAACCCAGCTTGGTAACTGGGCTACATGAGCAATCCGACACCCCCAGTTTACAGGACCAGGAACTGGCCGGCCTGCAATGAAGCGCCCAAGCGCCCTAGTTCGCGACGATCTGGTTCGACCCCGAGGTGAACCGGAATGCCGCGCCATCAGGCAAGTGTGACCGCCAATAGGTCTACGACGATACCGTCATCCATACTTGTCTGATGATGAAGGATCTGTTCGGCATGGCATTACGGCAGATCGAGCCATCGAAACGACACTGGTCCGAGTGATCTTGGCGAGTGGCTTCTTCTAGAGCCTGTTGCATCTCATGGGTTCTAATTGAGCTATGCCGGAGTTCGGCACGCTATTGCGCAGCCAGAGGACGCTGGCCGTGAATAGCCCATATCGTGGCCCCAACGGCCCGCTACACCTGATGATCGATAGCACGGCGTCAAGGTCGAGGGTGAGGGCGAGTGGAACCCACGCAAGCATGGGGAGGATTACCGGACGGCGCGGCAGTGGCACCCCGGTCATGCAGGGCACACCGAAGACATTCAGCATGGACGAAGAGTTGGCCGCTATGGACGGCGGGCGCGGCTACGATGGCGAGGAGCTGGTGGCATGAAGAACAAGCTTGGAGATCTCAACAATCACCTGTTTGCCGCCCTAGAGCGTCTGTCCGATGAGGATATGACGGCCGAGCAGATCGAGCAGGAGGCCAAGCGGGCGTCGGCGATCGTTGCGGTGGCCGACACCATCATCAGCAATGCGGACACGCAGTTGAAGGCAGCCAAGCTATGGGCGGAACATGGTCAGCAGATCATGCCCATGCTGCCGCAGATTGGGCGGGCCGAAACATGAAAGGTCGAGCTATTGTTTATCTACCCAAGGAGCTGGCATGGATAGAGGCCCGCAAGGATATGCCGCGCGCCGAACTGCATGCCCTGTTCTGTGCCTATTGGCAGCGGAACGATGTGCTCCTCGGCGCCTTCAAGAACCTGTGCAAGCGCAAGCGCTGGATGACCGGCCGCACCGGATGCTTCAGCAAGGGACAGGTGCCGTTCAACAAGGGCAAACCGATGTCGCCGGAGGTGCGCGCCAAGTGTCTGGCTACGACGTTCAAGGCCGGACAGCTCCCGCACAATTATCGTGGCCCTGGTCACGAACGCGTCGACAGCAAGGAGGGCTACGTCATCATGATCGTGGCCGAGAAAAACCCTTGGACGGGCGCCGATACCCGCCCGGTGCACAAACACCGCTATCTTTGGGAGCAGATTAATGGCCCGGTCCCGGAGGGGCACGTTCTGAAATGCCTGGACGGCGATAAGAAGAACTGCGCCCCGGAAAATTGGGAAGCCATACCGCAGGCCTTGTTGCCACGGCTGAACGCCCGCTGGTCAGGCGTCAAATACGACGATGCTGCGCCTGAACTGAAACCCGCAGTGATGACCGTGGCAAAGTTGGACCATGCAGCACGGCTGGCACGGGCCAGCAGGAAATGACCACCGTCCTGCACCAGTTCAACAACTTGAGGCCCTTCGGCGGCTTCGACCTAATCATGGCCGACCCGCCTTGGCGGTATGAGATGCGGTCGGAGAAAGGCGAGACGCGGTCGCCTCAGGCCAAGTACGCCTGCATGTCGATCGACGAGATCGCCGCACTGCCCGTCGCGGCATTGGCCGCGCCAAACTGCCTGCTGTGGCTATGGGGCCTGAACACGATGCTGCCTCAGGCCCTGGCAGTGATCGAGGCCTGGGGCTTCGAGTATAAGACGTCGGGCCACTGGGTGAAGACGACCGTGAACGGCAAGCTGAACATGGGTATGGGCTACATCCTGCGCGGTGCTGGCGAGCCGTTCCTGATCGGCACGCGCGGCGCGCCGAAGACGACCAGCTCGACCAGTTCCGTCATCATGGGCCAGATCCGCGAGCATAGCCGCAAGCCGGAGGAGGCCTTCGCCGCGGCCGAAAAGCTGATGCCCGACGCGCGGCGTATCGAGGTGTTCAGCCGGCAGAGGCGGGCAGGGTGGTCGAACTGGGGACACGAGTCCGAGAAATTCGAGGAGGCCAGCTGATGGCGAGACCATACACCCCCGAGCTGCTGGCGGAGCGTTGGGATTGCAGCGCCGAGACTGTCCGGGCCATGGTGCGCAGCGGGACGTTGCCAGCGTTCCGAGTCGGAAAAAGTGATGCGCATCACGGCCAGGGCGGTAGAGGACTACGAATGCGGGATTACAGGATCGGACGACTCAAGGGCCGGTTCGTCGTCATGTGGAACGACGACGGAGGAAGCCGGCGACGTTATCGCCTTGAGGCACACACGCAGAAAGATGCTGAGCGCGAAGCGCGCGACCTAATCCTGCGGCAGACGGCACCCGCTAAGGGCCTCCTCGTTTCACAGCTATGGGCCGCTTATCAGGAAGAGGTCGCAGGCCGCCGCCAAGAATCAAAGTTGGCCCAGACAGGCAAGAACGTCCTTCCAGTATTCGGGCACCTCAGTCCTGACCAGATCAGCATCGAGGACTGCCGGCGCTTCATCGCGAACCGCCGCCAGGCAGGGCGCAAGGATGCGACGATCCGGACGGAGCTTGGCTGCCTCCGGACAGCTCTGACATGGGCCGTTAAGGCGAAGCTAATCCGCAATGCGCCACGGATCGAAATGCCGCAGACGCCGCCACCGCGTGAGCGGTATCTGGACCGCGACGAGGTCGCACGGCTATTGACCGCTTGCGGGGATCCCCACATTCGTCTTGTGGTGCTGCTGATGCTGACGACGGCGGGCCGGATCGGCGCGCTTCTGGAACTGACATGGGATCGTGTGGATCTGGATCGCCGACTGATCAAGCTGGCAACGAATGACATCGGACCGCGCAAGGGCAGGGCCACGGTACCGATCAACGACACCCTTATGGCGGCCCTTCAGACTGCAGACAAGGCGGCAATTTCTGCCTATGTGATCGAATGGGGCGGGCGGAAGGTTAGCTCGATCAAGACGGGCTTCAATGCGGCAGTAAAGCGGGCAGGGATCGACCACTGCACCCCTCATGATCTGCGACGGACTGCTGGTCGTTTCATGGCCGAGGCAGGGGTGCCTATGGAGGAGATCGGCGCAGTACTTGGGTCACACAAATCCGGCAATTACCCGGTCAACCTACGCCCGATTCTCGCCTGAGTACCTCCGTTCAGCTGCGAGCGCCTTGGAGATGTGACTTTCGGGGCGCGACCAGCTTGTTAAGTGCGGGAAGCGCTCAAGCCATCGCTAACCTTATTAAGAGTTAATTTGAATTCCTTCAGTGCGCCGGGCTCAATCATTATATGGGTGCTAATTAGCTGATTTACCATCGGCTTCGGCTTGTCGAAAGTGCCATGGCTTTATGTTGTTGTTTTCGTCTCGCCTCTTTCTGGGTTTGTCGAAGATTTCTCTGTACCGCGCAGGGGAAATTCCATGAAAATGTTCAAGGATTACACGGTCACTTGATTTAGTGTATGTTGTAAGGGCGTCGCCATTTAATTCAATTGCTTTACTCTTCGCATACGGCTCGATGTATACGATCCGTTTGATGCCAGACGCGATGATATGCTTTGCGCAGTTGTGGCACGGAAAAGTGGTAACATAGATCGTTGCACCTTTCACGGAGCGCCCAATTCTTGCTGCGTCCATCAGTGCTGACATTTCGGCGTGTGTCATCCGGCCAAATTCGGTCAAGTCCGAAATTGGAGATGCTTTAAGAAGTTGAGATAACTCAGAGGTGCCAAGGATCTTTTCGGGATCACATTGGACCATAGAGTGTTTCGACAGGGCATGGATAAAATCGTGAATTATCCGGTTGGTTTCCAGCTTGTTTGATTCGAACCGGCGCTCAATGTCGCGCTGCGGGTTTTCGTCTTCTCCCCAATAATTCCCTCCGTTGGCCTTAGGAACTTCGTTACACCCTAAGGTGATCACGTCTCCATCCGAGGAGACGATCGCAGCGCCAACTTGGCGAGACAGATCTAGCGTTCGAAGAGATGCCGCTTTTGCAAGATAAGCGCCGAATTCGTCCTTCGTCGGGCTTATGTAGTTTGACCCGAAGAAGGCATCGATGAACCGCCCGACCTGAGAATGTATCTTGGTCGCACTTCCCCCGACGAACACGTCGCCGGAGTGATATGTATCGAGCATGCGCTGGCCAAAGGTCTCTTGCGGCCTCGTTCTTGTCCTTGTGAATTAGGCTACGGGCTTTTCGTTCGCGCTCGTCTTGAGGGAGATATGGATCTTCTTTCCCGATTATGCCTTGCACTGCGGTTAGTTGCTCAGCTTCATCGGCAGAGACGGAGACTTGTATAAATTTCTCCCCGTAGACTTTTCGCAGCAGCTCGATTTCTTGCGATCGCTTCAGTTGTCTAATAACAAATGCCGTTCCATTTGCTGGAGTATCCGCGATCAATGACGGATCCAATCCGGTTTCTTTATTCCGCTCCAGCCTGTGCCGACCAATAAATAGAACTGCAATCTTTGCCAGAAAATCTTTTTCACCTGAAAGAGAAACAATGTTGTTAAGTTCGGTGATTTTCTGCTCGTATCGTCCCTGCGAAACTTCGGCTGCTTGAGGGATAACTTCTCCTACAGCTTTCGTAATATGCACTAGCTTTGTTTGATAGCCAAAGCGCGTAAGGTGGGTGTCAAGGGCATCTTGCGCCGCATCTATATTGCACCCGATCGGGCCGACCAGGACCAAAAATTAATTCGGGTTTATAGGCTAGTTCTTCGTCGGGCAAAGGATGCATGGGAGGGAACTTTTTGATTGGAGAATTCTTGGTAAGAACGGTCACAAGATCTTTGTGCGCCACGACGTACGAGCTTGCTCAGAATGCTTGTCAACGTCAACAGTGCAGGCTACGCTCAATGCTGATACTTCGAGGTGGGACTCCAGATAATGGCAAATGAAAACAACGCTTCTGGCGATCATAGGAACGACTCTGTAGTACTGGACCAGATGCTCGAGCAGATCCTTGAGCGCTCAGAGAGAGTGACGGCTGGACAGGCGCTCCAGACGCGTAATACCTTCAATGTCTTCCTGACGCCTGATCGAGATGAACGCGGTGGATGGCCAATGTTTGGCTGACCCCGTACCACTTTGACATGTCGGAAGAGGCGCTTGGCACATAGCTCGGCGCCTCTTCTTTTGCTTGATCACACGGTGCGCAAGCAGCTACTTGGTTCAAGAAACCAAAGAGCAACCCCCAACGCGCTTAGAAGGCCTATTGATTGTTGGTGACCCCGACAGGACTCGAACCTGTAACCTGCCCCTTAGGAGGGGGCTGCTCTATCCAGTTGAGCCACGGGGCCTGCCGGGCATGCATACTCAAACCGGGGGGCGCTTGGCAAGCGGCGGCAGGGGCGGTTGTGGGCCGGTCTGTCCTTCGCTAACATCGGCCATCCACAGATCGGAACGCCCCATGCTGCCCATTCGACCGCGCCGCCCCCTGACCCTCAGAGACGTCTCCGAGGCGTCGGGCGTCTCGGAGATGACCGTCAGCCGGGTCCTGCGCAACCGGGGCGACGTGTCGGCGGCCACGCGTGAAAAGGTGCTGACCGCGGCCAAGACGCTTGGCTATGTTCCCAACAAGATCGCGGGCGGACTGGCCAGCCAGCGGGTCAACCTGGTCGCCGTGGTCATCCCGTCGCTGTCGAACCTGGTCTTTCCCGACGTGCTGGGCGGCATTTCGGCGGAGCTGGACGATACCGGCCTGCAGCCGGTGATCGGTGTCACCAACTATTCCCCCGCGCGCGAGGAGATGGTGCTGTACGACATGCTGTCCTGGCGGCCCTCGGGCGTGATCCTGGCGGGGCTGGAGCACAGCAAGGCGGCGCGCGCGATGCTGCAGAATTCCGGTCTGCCGGTGGTCGAGATCATGGATGTCGACGGCGAGGGGATCGACACACTGGTCGGCATCTCTCATATCCGCGCCGGGCGCGAAATGGCCGACCGCATCCTGGCGGCGGGCTATCGCCGCATCGGTTTCGTGGGCACCCACATGCCCGAGGATCACCGCGCCCGCAAACGCCTGCTGGGCTTCGAGGAGGGGCTCGCCGCCGCCGGCGTCCAGCTGGAGGCGCGCGAGTACTATCAGGGCGGATCGTCCCTGCTGAAGGGGCGTGAGCTGACCGAGCGCATTCTGACCCGCGCGCCGGACCTCGATTTCCTGTATTTCTCGAACGACATGATCGGGGCAGGGGGGCTGCTGCACTGCATCGACCGCGGCTATGACGTGCCCGGCAGGCTGGGGCTGGCGGGGTTCAACGGGGTCGACCTGCTGGACGGGTTGCCGATGCGCCTGGCCACCACGGATGCACGGCGCGTCGATGTTGGGCGGCGCGCGGCGCGGCTGGTGTCGGGCAAGGACGCGGCGCCCGACAACCGCATCATCGCGCTGACCCCGACCTTTTTGCCCGGCGACACGATCCGCGACATCCCCGCCTGACGTCCTGCCTTGTGGGCCGCCCCCGCGCGGCCTATCTGTGGGCGATGCGTATTCCCGTCGTCTCTCGCCTGCTGTCCCGCAAGCCCCGCGTCGCGGTCATCCGCCTGTCCGGCACCATCGGTGGTGCGGGGCGCGGTGGCGGCCTGAACGATGCGGCCCTTGCCCCCGTGATCGAACGCGCGTTCCGGCGCGGCAAGCCCCTGGCCGTGGCGTTGATCATCAATTCGCCGGGCGGGTCGCCCGTGCAGTCGTCGCTGATCGCGGCGCGCATCCGCAGGCTGGCGGATGAGACCGACATTCCCGTCCATGCCTTCGTCGAGGACGTGGCCGCATCGGGTGGCTATTGGCTGGCCTGCGCGGCCGACGACATCTGGGCGGACGAAAGCTCGATCCTGGGGTCGATCGGGGTGATCTCGGCCGGGTTCGGGTTCGACCAGCTGATCCAGCGATGGGGCATCGAACGCCGCGTCCACACGGCCGGCACGTCGAAATCGACGCTGGACCCGTTCCGCCCGCAGGATCCCGACGACGTGGCCCGCCTGCACGCGATCCTCGAACCGATCCATCAGGCGTTCAAGGACCATGTCCGCGCCCGACGCGGCACCCGCCTGAACGCCGAACGCGACCTGTTTACCGGAGAGTTCTGGGCGGGGCTGGAATCCGTGCGCCTGGGGCTGGCCGACGGCATCGCTCATCCGGTCCCGCGGCTCAAGGCGCTGTACGGCGACAAGATCCGCTTCGAGGTGCACGGCATGCGCCGGCCGCTGCTGCGCCGCCTGGGCCTGTCCGCCGACCTTCTGATGGACGCGGCCGAGGATCGCGCCGCCTTCCAGCGGTTCGGCACCCGCGGATGATGCTGCGCATCGTCCTCCTGTTCCTGCTGGTCATGGTCGTCGTCGCCCTGCTGCGCGGACCGGGCCTGCGCCGTTTTCTGAAAAAATTCCTGGGGATCGACCATCGTGATCGTTGAACTGCTTCTGGTGCTGGGCGGACTGGCCCTTCTGGTTCTGGGGGGCGACCTGCTGGTCAAGGGCGCCGTCGGGCTGTCGCTGAAACTGGGCATGACGCCCTTGGTCGTGGGCCTGACCGTCGTGGCCTTCGGCACATCGGCGCCCGAGCTGCTGGTGTCGCTGTCGGCGGCGCTGAAGGGGTCCAGCGGCATCGCCATGGGCAATGTCGTTGGTTCGAACATCGCCAACGTGCTGGTGATCCTGGGCGTGACCGCGCTGGTGTCGGTGATCGTCACCAAGGGGCACGACCTGCGCGAAAGCTGGGGGATGATGATCGCGGCCTCGCTGCTGCTGATCGGCATCGCCCTGACCGGAGAGATAGGGCGCCTTGAGGGCGTGATCCTGCTGCTGGCGCTGGCCGCGGTCCTGTGGCGGCAGCTGTCCACCGGCCGCGCCGAGGAGACGCAGGCCGACGGCGTGGACGGCGCGACCCTGGGCGCGGGCTGGGGGCGCATTGCGGTCTGGCTGGGCCTGGGCCTGGTGCTGCTGCCGGTCGGGGCGAACCTGCTGGTCAATGGCGCGACCGACATCGCCCGCGCCTTCGGCATCAGCGAGACCGTGATCGGGCTGACGCTGGTCGCGATCGGCACGTCGTTGCCGGAACTGGCGGCCTCGGTCGCATCCGCGCTGAAGGGTCGGGCGGACATGGCGCTTGGCAACGTGGTCGGCTCGAACATCTTCAACATCCTGGCCATCCTGGGGATCACCGCGGTTATCTCTCCGCTGCCCATCCCGCCCGAAATGCTGCGGCTGGATTTGTGGGTGATGCTGGGCGCGGCCCTGCTGCTGTTCCCGTTCCTGTTCCGCGGCATCAGCCTGACGCGGCCGGTGGGGGCGCTGTTCGTGGCGGGCTATGCCGCCTATGCTTGGGTGCTGCTGTGACGGGCGTCGCGCTGGTCACGGGGGCGGCCCGCCGCCTTGGCCGCGCGATGACGCTGGAACTGGCGCGGCGCGGCCATGACGTGGCGATCCACTATGCCGGTTCGGCCGACGATGCCGAGCGCACGGCCGCTGACGCACGCGCCCTGGGCGTGCGGGCGCAGACCTTCCAGGTCGACCTGCTGGACGCAGATGCGACCGCCGCGCTGGTCCCGGACGTCGCATCGGCGATGGGGCCGCTGACCGTGCTGGTCAACAACGCCTCGATCTTCGAATACGACACGATGCGCAGCGCGACGATGCAGGGTTGGGACCGGCACCTGGGGTCGAACCTTCGCGCGCCCTTCCAGTTGATGCAGGCCTTTGCCGCGCAATGCCCCAAGGCCCGCACGGACGAGAACGGCGAGCCTCAGGCCGCGGGCCTGGTGGTGAACATGGTCGATCAGCGGGTTCTGAAGCCCACGCCAGAGTTCATGACCTATTCCATCGCCAAGGCCGCGCTGTGGTCGCTGACGCGCACCGCGGCACAGGCCCTGGCACCCGACATCCGCGTGAACGCCATCGGTCCCGGTCCGACCCTGCAGGGCGCCCGCCAGAGCGACCGCCATTTCGCCGCCCAGAGGGCTGCGACGGTGCTGGGCAGGGGGGCGGATGCTCAGGGGATCACCGACGCCCTGGGGTACTTCCTGGACGCGCGTGCGGTCACCGGACAGCTGATCTGCGTCGATGGCGGACAGCATCTGGGGTGGCGCACGCCCGACGTCCTGGGGCCGGAATAGGCCCGATCCGGAACGATCGGATCATTTTGTCCACGGCACCCCGGCAGACCCCTGCAAGATGCGGATTCTGCAAGATTTTTCTGTCCACAATGGGCCTGAATAAAAATTATCAAGCAATAACAATGCCATTGCGATCTGCCTAAAATAAGGGCAACTTCACGGAACTGTAACGATTGCTGGCCCTGTGGGGTCATCCTCACAGCCCACCCACAGAATTATCCACAGATTCCGTGGAAAGCTTCCTTCTTGCCTTCGGTCCCCGGAACTTGCAGCGGGCCCGAGAATCACCAAGTTCACGTCATGACCCAGAAAACCGGCCACGCCCTCATCCAGGATTACCTTCGCACGCTGGACAGCAGTCCCGGCGTCTATCGCATGCTGGATGCCCAGCAGGCGGTTCTTTACGTGGGCAAGGCGCGCGACCTGCGGGCGCGGGTGTCGAACTATGCCCGGCCGTCGGGCCATTCGGGGCGCATCGCGCGGATGATCCGCGAGACGGCGTCGATGATGTTCCTGACCACGAACACCGAGACCGAGGCGCTGCTCTTGGAGCAGAACCTGATCAAGCAGCTCAAGCCGCGCTACAACGTGCTTCTGCGCGACGACAAGTCGTTCCCGAACATCCTGGTGGCCAAGTCCCACGACTATCCCCAGATCAAGAAGCATCGCGGCGCGAAGTCGGAAAAGGGCGACTATTACGGCCCCTTTGCCAGCGCGGGGGCTGTCAACCGCACGCTGACCCAGCTGCAGCGCGTGTTCCTGCTGAGGAACTGCACCGACAGCGTGTTCGAGAGCCGCACACGCCCCTGCCTGCTGTTCCAGATCAAGCGGTGCAGCGCGCCCTGCGTGGGCCGCATCAGCGCGCCCGACTACAATGCGCTGGTCAATGACGCGGAACGGTTCCTGCAGGGCAAGACCACGACCATCCAGTCCGACCTGGCGACCGAGATGGCCCGCGCGGCCGAGAACATGGAGTATGAGCGCGCGGCCGCCCTGCGTGACCGCATCAAGGCGCTGACCGCGGTGCAGTCGGTGCAGGCGATCAACCCCAAGGGCGTGGCCGAGGCCGACATCGTGGCCCTGCACATGGAGGGGGGGCAGGCCTGCGTGCAGGTCTTCTTCATCCGCGGCAATCAAAGCTGGGGGAACCGCGATTTCTATCCGCGCCTTGGCGGGGCGGAGAGCCCGGACGAGGTGATGCAGGCCTTCCTGATGCAGTTCTATGACAACACCCCGCCGCCGCGCCAGATCCTGCTGTCCCACCCGCCCGAGGATCCGGACCTGACCGCGGATGTCCTGTCCGAGCGCGCCCGCCGCAAGGTCGAGGTGGCCGTTCCGCTGCGCGGCGAGAAGTCCGACCTGGTGACCAACGCGCTGCGCAACGCGCGCGAAAGCCTGGCCCGCCGCATGTCCGAAAGCGCGACCCAGCTGCGCCTGCTGGAGGGCCTGGCCGAGGCCTTCGATCTGCCCGCGCCCCCGCGCCGGATCGAGGTCTATGACAACAGCCACATCATGGGCACCAACGCGGTCGGCGGCATGATCGTCGCCGGGCCGGACGGCTGGATCAAGAACCAGTACCGCAAGTTCAACATCAAGGGCACCGAGATCACTCCCGGCGACGACTTCGGCATGATGAAGGAGGTGCTGACGCGCCGCTTCACCCGTCTGCTGAAGGACGATCCCGACCGCCAGACCGAGGCCTGGCCGGACCTGCTGCTGATCGACGGCGGCGCGGGGCAGGTTTCGGCCGTCCACGAGATCATGGCCGAACTGGGCGTCGAGGACATCCCGATGATCGGCGTCGCCAAGGGCCAGGACCGCGACCACGGCAAGGAGGAGTTCCACCGCCACGGCCAGCGCCCCTTCGCGCTGCGCATGAACGACCCGGTCCTGTACTTCGTCCAGCGCCTGCGCGACGAGGCGCACCGCTGGGCCATCGGCACTCACCGCGCCAAGCGCGCGAAATCGCAGATGGCCAACCCCTTGGACGAGATCGCGGGCATCGGCGCGTCGCGCAAGCGCGCCCTGCTGCAGCATTTCGGCAGCGCCAAGGCCGTGGGCCGCGCCGGGCTGACCGATTTGCAGGCGGCGCCGGGCATTTCCGCGGCGATGGCGCAAAAGGTCTATGACCACTTCAACGCCAAGGATGACAGGTCCGGATCACAGCTTCGCCAGCGGCGCGTTGGCCCTTTCCAACGCCCGCGGCAGGGACTAGCGTGCGGCCATGCGTTGGAACCTTCCGAATATCCTGACCCTTCTGCGTCTGCTGGCGGCCCCCGGGGTCCCGCTGATGTTTCTGTACTTCCACAGGCCCTGGGCCGACTGGGCGGCGCTGGCGCTGTTCATGGGGCGCGGCGATCACCGACTGGATCGACGGCTATCTGGCCCGCGCCTGGAAACAGGAAAGCCGCTTTGGCGCCGCGATGGACCCGATCGCGGACAAGGCCATGGTGGTCATCGCGCTGGTGGTCATCACCGGGTATTCCGGGATGAACCCCTGGCTGATCCTGCCGGTGACGATCATCCTGTTCCGCGAGGTGTTCGTGTCCGGCCTGCGCGAATACCTGGGCGACAAATCGCGCCTGCTGGCGGTGACCAAGCTTGCGAAATGGAAGACGACCCTGCAGATGGTCGCCATCTCGATCCTGTTCCTGGCCACGGGCCTGGCCTATGTCGAACACGGCCTGGCCCCCCGCGTGGGCGAGGTCGGGCTGATCTGGTCGGGCAGCTGGGCGGCGCTTGCCACCTATGCCGGCCTGGACGCTGATCTGGATCGCCGCGGCGCTGACGGCCTGGACGGGCTGGGACTATTTCATCAAGGCGCTGCCCTATCTGAAGGATTCCCGTCGTGACGGTTGAGGTCCTGTATTTCGCCTGGCTGCGCGAACGCATCGGCCACCCCCGCGAAACCGTGCAGACGGGAGGCAGCGACCCCGCGCGCGCTGATCGCCGAACTGGTCGCACAGTCTGACGGGCATGCCGCGGCCTTTGGCGACATCGCGGCCCTGCGCTGCGCCGTGGACCAGCAGCTGACCGATCTGGACGCGCCCCTGGCCGGCGCCCGCGAGGTCGCGTTCTTCCCGCCGATGACGGGCGGCTGATGAGCGCCCGCGTCCAGTCCGACCCCTTCGATCTGGCGTCCGAACTTTCGGGCTTTGGCGCGGGGGCCGGGGCGGGTCGTCACCTTCACCGGCATCGTGCGCGACGACGGCGGCATGCTGGACGCGCTGGAGATCGAGCATTACCCCGGCATGACCGAACGCGCGCTGACCGATCACGGTCTGGCCGCCGCATCGCGCTTTGGGCTGGCCGACTGGCGCATCGTTCATCGCCACGGCCGCATCCCGGTGGGGGGACAGATCATGATGGTCGCCACCGCCGCCCGCCATCGCCGTGCGGCATTCGACGCGGCCGACTTCCTGATGGACTGGCTGAAATCCCGCGCCCCCTTCTGGAAACGCGAGATCGCGCGCGACGGCACCACAGGCTGGGTCGCCGCCCGCCCCGAGGACGAGGATGCGCTGACCCGGTGGTGAACGTCTTCGTCATCCGAATACCCATGCCCGGCCGCCACCCGTGATCCGGCCTGCCCTGCGCGTCCTGCTGCGCACCCATTCCGAACTGCTGATCTTTGCGGCGCTGGCCCTGGCCGCGCTGTGGGTGGCATTTTGGGGTGGCTGGTTCTTTGCGGTCCTGGGCGGGGCTGGGGCATTGGTTGCGGCCAGCCTGGCCTTGGGGGCACTGCGCCGCACGCCGTTTCGCCGCCCCGTCGCCGCCCCCGGCGTGGTCGAGATCGTCGAAGGGGCGATCCGCTATTACGGCGCGACTGACATGGGCGGAGAGATCCCCCTGCGCGACCTGATCGAGATCCGCCTGCTGCGGCTGGACGGCCATGCGCATTGGCGCCTGCGCAGCCAATCGGGCGAGGCGTTGCTGATCCCCGCCGACGCGGCGGGGGCCGGGGCGCTGGCCGATGCTTTCACCGCGCTGCCCGGTCTGGACATGGGCGCGGTGTCGGCGGCACTGGCGCAGGTGGCCCGACAGCAGGACGCGATGCGCACCGTTTGGCGGAGGCCGGGCTGAGGCGGCTTGACTTGGCCCGTCCGCGTTGCCACCTGTGACCGACCGGAAACCCTTGAAAGGCCTCATCGTCCATGTCCATTCCCCAGCAGGGCGGAGGCCCCATCGAACATCGTGACCAGCTGGCCGCCTATATCGCCAGCGGCGAGAAGCCGAAGGACGCCTGGCGCATCGGCGTCGAGCACGAGAAGTTCGGCTATGACGACGCGCGCAAGATGCCGCTGCCCTATGAGGGTCCCGTGTCGATCACGGCCATGCTGGAGGGGTTGCGCGACCGCTTCAACTGGACCCCGGTCCTGGAGGCCGGCAAGCTGATCGGGCTGGAGCGCGACGGCGCCAATGTCAGCCTGGAGCCCGGCGGCCAGCTGGAACTGTCCGGTGCGCCCCTTGAGACGATCCACCAGACCTGCGACGAGGTGAACGGCCACCTGGCCGAGGTCGAGGCCGTCGCCGCCGATATCGGCGCGGGCTTCATCGGCCTGGGTGCGGCGCCGATCTGGGGCCAGGATGACATGCCGATGATGCCCAAGGGGCGGTATCGGCTGATGACCGACTATATGGGTCGGGTGGGCACGCTGGGCACGCAGATGATGTACCGGACCTGCACGGTGCAGGTGAACCTGGATTTCGCGTCCGAGGCCGACATGGTCCAGAAGATGCGCGTGGCCCTGGCGCTGCAGCCGGTGGCCACCGCGCTGTTCGCCAATTCGCCCTTCCTGGACGGCAAGCCCAACGGGATGAAATCCTGGCGCGCGCATATCTGGCAGAACCTGGATGCGGCGCGGACCGGCATGCTGCCCTTCGTCTTCGAGGAGGGGTTCGGCTATGAGGCCTGGGTGGACTACGTCTTTGGACGTGCCCATGTATTTCGTCTATCGCGACGGGAAGTACATCGACGCCCTGGGCCAGAGCTTCCGCGATTTCCTGAAGGGCCAGCTGCCGGCCCTGCCGGGCGAGGTGCCGACCCTGTCGGACTGGGCCGATCACATGACCACCGTGTTCCCCGAGGCGCGCGTCAAGAAGTACATCGAGATGCGCGGGGCCGATGGCGGCCCGTGCGCAGGCTGTGCGCGCTGCCTGCGCTGTGGGTCGGGCTGACCTATGATCAGGGGGCGCTGGATGCGGCTTGGGACCTGGTCAAGGGATGGGACGCCGAGACCCGCGAGGCGCTGCGCCGGTCGCGGGTCGTGACGGCCTGCAGGCGCAGGGCGGGGGGCGTGAGGATGCACGACCTGGCCCGCGAGGTTCTGGCCATTGCCGAGGGCGGGCTGAAGGCCCGCGCCCGGTCGGGGAAACGACGGCCTGGTCCCCGACGAGACGCATTTCCTGAACGCGCTGAAGGAAAGCGTCGACAGCGGCAAGGTCCCCGCCGACGAGTTGCTGGAGAAGTATCGCGGCGCCTGGAACGGCGACCTGACGCGGATCTACGACGAATATTCCTACTGATCACCGATTGCGTCCCGCGACGTGCCGGGGGGACGTCCCGTCCCCCGGACCCCCCTTGGGGTGTCCCGCATGCCGGATGCCGACGCACGCGAGTGTGAGCCGCGCCCGTCCGCGATGTCTTGATCTGCGGCGCCGGTGGTGGCACCCCGGCGAAAAAAGATGCGGGGGCATGCGATGCGCGGTGATGTGATGCAATGGGTCGGCCGGTTGGTGGCCGCGGTCTTTGGGCTGGGGGTGCTGGCGCTGCTGGCGGCGGTCGTGCTGCTGATCCGGCAGGCCGAAGGGGTGCCGCCCTGGCCGATCCTTCTGGGGCTGGTGGGTCTGGTCGCGCTGATCCTGCTGGCGGGGGCCTGCCTTGCACTGATCTCGATCGCGGTGTCGGCGCGGCGGGGTGTCGATGCGCTGCAGCGGTTGGGTGGCACGCTGCCCGTCGCCGCCGTCGAACCCGAGGCCGCCCCGCCGATGCAGGGGCCGTTCACCCCAACCGGTCTGGCCGCCGCGCCCGTGCGCGCCGTGCGTCCGGGACGCGGCCTGGTCGCCAAGCGCTGAGCGTTACTTGCGGCCGATCCGGGGTTCGGTACCGGCCAGAAGGCGGCTGATATTGGCATGGTGCCGGATGAAGATCAGCACCGCCATGAAGGCCGCGACCGCCGCGATGTCGGTCCGCCCCAGGCCCCAGGCAAAGACCGGGGCCAGCGCGGCCGCCAGAAGCGCGCTGAGGCTGCTGATCCGGGTGATTGCGGCGGTCAGCGCCCAGGTCGCGCAGGCGATCAGGCCCAAAGGCCAGTTCAGCGCGATCACCGTCCCGAGGAACGTGGCGACGCCCTTGCCGCCCTTGAAGCGCAGCCAGATGGGGAAGCAATGGCCTAGGAAGGCCGCGCCGCCGGCCAGGATCGCGGCGGTTTCTCCGGCGAAATGGCGGGCCAGCATGACCGCGATGGCGCCCTTGCCCGAATCCAGCAGCAGCGTGGCCAGCGCGGCGCCCTTGTTGCCCGTCCGCAGCACGTTGGTCGCGCCGATGTTGCCGGAGCCGATCTGGCGCAGATCGCCCAGGCCCAGGGCGCGCGTGATGACCAGGCCGAAGGGGACAGAGCCCAGAAGATAGCCGAAGATCGCCCCAGAGGATCATGCGTGTTCTCCGAAGACGGGGGTGCCCGCGACCCAGGTGCCCAGGACGCGGCCCTGCATGCGTGCGCCGTCGAAGGGAGTGTTCTTCGATTTGGACAAAAGCGCGAAGCGGTCCAGAACGAAGGGCGCGTCGGGGTCAAACAGCACCAGATCGGCGAGGGCGCCGTCGGACAGGCGACCCGCCGAGAGGCCCAGCCTGCGCGCCGGGTTCAGCGCCATGGCGCGGAACAGCTGGGGCAGGGTCAGGCCGCCCTGGTGATACAGGCGCAGGGCCGCGGGCAGCAGGGTCTGCAGGCCCACGGCGCCGGGGGCCGCGGCCTCGAAGGGCAGGCGTTTCGATTCCTCGTCCTGGGGCGTGTGAAAGCTGGCGATGGTGTCGATCAGGCCCTGGGCCACGGCATCGACCATGGACAGACGGTCATCCTCGGACCGCAGGGGGGGCGTGAAGCGGAAGAAGGTCCGGTAATCGCCCACGTCGAACTCGTTCAGAGTCAGGTGGTGAATCGAGATCCCCGCCGTCACGTCCAGCCCTGCATCGCGTGCCCGCGCCAGGGCCGGCAGGCTGGCGGCCACGGTGATCTGGTCGGCGTGATAGCGCCCGCGCGTCATCGCGACCAGGGCCAGGTCGCGGTCCAAGCCCATCACCTCGGCCATGGGGGACACGGCGGGGATGCCATAGAGGGAGGCGAACTTGCCGCTGGTGGCCGCAGCCCCCGCCGACAGGGACGGGTCCTGCGGATGGCCCACGATCAGCGCGTCCAAACCGCGCGCATAGGTCATGCAGCGGCCCAAGAGCTTGGTGTCGCGCACCACCCGCACGCCGTCGGTGAAGGCCACCGCGCCCAGATCGGTCAGGAACCCGATTTCGGTCATCTCGCGGCCTTCGCGGGCCTTGGTCAGGGCGGCCATGTGGCGGATGTGGACGGGCGCATCGCTGGCGCGGCGGGCGACGAATTCCAGCGCCTCGGGCGTGTCGATGGGGGCGTGGTGTCGGGGCGCGCGATGATCGTGGTGACGCCGCCCGCCGCAGCGGCACGGCCCGCGCTGCGGAAGCTTTCCTTGTGGCGTTCGCCCGGCTCGCCGATCTTGACGCCCCAGTCGATCAGGCCGGGCGCCAGCGCGCGGCCGCGACAGTCGATGACGGAGGCGCCTTCGGGGGCGGCTTCCTCGGGCGCGCCGCGTCCGGCGATGCGACCGTCGGTGACGCGCAGGCTGCCGATGTCGTCGGTCTGGGCCTCGGGGTCGATCAGGCGGGCGTTGCGGAAGATCAGGTCCATCACGATTCTCCGGCGGCGGCGCGGCCACGGCTGGCGCGCAGGTTGCGGGCCAGCAGGTCCAGGGCGGCCATGCGGACGGCGACGCCCATCTCGACCTGGTCCTGGATGACGCTGCGGTTGATGTCGTCGGCGATGGTGCCGTCGATCTCGACGCCCCGGTTCATGGGACCCGGATGCATGACGATCGCGTCGGGCGCGGCCAGGGCCAGCTTTTCCGCATCCAGCCCGAAGCGGTGGAAATATTCGCGCTCGGACGGGATGAAGCCGCCATCCATCCGCTCTTTCTGCAGGCGCAGCATCATGACGACGTCGGCGCCGCGCAGCCCCTCGCGCATGTCCTCGTACAGTTCGACCCCCATGTCCGCCACGCCGGCGGGCATCAGCGTCGCGGGACCGATCAGGCGGATGCGGTTCTCCATCTTGCCCAGCAGGATCAGGTTCGACCGGGCCACGCGGCTGTGGGCGATGTCGCCGCAGATGGCGATGGTCAGGCGCTGCAGCCGCCCCTTGGCGCGGCGGATGGTCAGCGCGTCCAGCAGGGCCTGGGTCGGATGCTCGTGCCGCCCGTCGCCCGCGTTGATGACCGCGCAGTTCACCTTTTCCGCCAGCAGGTTCACCGCGCCGGAATGCGGGTGGCGCACCACTAGCAGGTCGGGCTGCATCGCGTTCAGCGTCAGCGCCGTGTCGATCAGCGTCTCGCCCTTCTTCACCGACGACTGCGCCACGGCCATGTTCATCACGTCCGCGCCCAACCGCTTGCCTGCCAGTTCGAAGCTGGCTTGGGTGCGGGTCGAGTTCTCGAAAAACATGTTGATCTGGGTCATGCCGGCCAGCGCATCGGAATGCTTGACCGTGCGACGGTTCAGGCTGACGTAATCCTCGGACAGATCCAACAGCGACACGATCTCGTCGGGCTTGAGATGGTCGATGCCCAGAAGATGGCGGGCGCGAAAGCTCATCGGGGGCCTCCTGGGGTCGGTGTTCGCGCGATCTATCGCAGATGGGGGCAGGGGCGGCAAGCCGCGCGGACCCGCCCCGCCGCCGCCTTTCCGCCGATGCGGCGCGAAATGTTGCAGGGCGTGCAATGCCGCCCCTTGCCGCATTTTGCGGCTGCGGATATGGCAGGACGATGCACAGCCGATACCGCCCCCATGTTCTTGCGACCCTGTCGTTGGGCCTGCCGCTGATCGGCAGCCACCTGGCGCGCATGGCCATCGGCGTGGGCGACACGGTCATGGTCGGCTGGTACGGGGTCGAGCCGCTGGCCGCCCTGGTCATCGCGACCAGCTTCTTCCACATCCTATTCTTTCTGGGCATGGGCTTCGGCATCGGCGTGCTGGGCCTGATCGCCGCCCATGTCGCCGCCGGCCGAGAGACCGAGGTCCGCCGCGGGGCCCGGATGGCGCTGTGGCTGTCGGCCGGCTATGCCCTGGCCGTGATGCCGCTGATGTGGTGGTCCGAACCGATCCTGCAGGCCCTGGGCCAGACCGACACGGTCAGCGCGCTGGCGCAGGATTACCTGCGCATCGCGGGCTGGGGCCTGGCGGTGGTCCTGGGCCAGCTGACCCTGTCATCCTATCTAGCCGCGCTGGAGCGGACGCAGGTCGTCATGTGGGTCACCCTGGCCGGGCTGCCGCTGAACCTGGCGCTGAACTGGGTGCTGATCTTCGGCAACCTGGGCGCGCCCGAACTGGCGTGCGCGGCGCCGCCATCGCCAGCGTCACCGTCCAGGTGGTCCAGCTGCTGGCCCTGATCGCCTATGCGGGCTGGGTGCCCGTCGCGCGCAAGTACAACCTGTTCCAGCGCTTCTGGCGCCCCGACTGGCAGGCCATGCGCCAGATCGCGCGGATCGGCTGGCCCATCGGCCTGACCATGGTGGCCGAGGGCGGGCTGTTCGTCGCCTCGAACATCATGATGGGCTGGATCGGGACGCCCCAGCTGGCCGCCCACGGCATCGCGCTGCAGATCACCTCGATCACTTTCATGGCGCATCTGGGGCTGTCCAACGCCGCGACCGTCCGGGTGGGCCAGGCCAAGGGCCGCGGTGATCGCGCCTGGATGCGCGATGCGGCGGTCACGGTCGTGTGGATGTCGCTGGCCTTTGCCGCCGTGGCCATCATGCTGTACCTGCTGTTCGCCGAACAGCTGGTGCGGCTGTATCTGGACCCGACCGATCCGCAGGCCCCACAGATCGTGGCGCTTGGTGCGATGCTGCTGATGTATGCCGCGCTGTTCCAGCTGACCGATGCGTTCCAGGTGATCGCCCTGGGCTTCCTGCGCGGGGTCCAGGACACGCAGGTGCCGATGTGGATCGCGGGCTTCAGCTATTGGGTCGTGGGCATGCCGGTGGCCTGGGCGCTGGCCTTTCCCCTGGGCTTCGGCCCCGCGGGCCTGTGGCTGGGCCTGTGCGTCGGGTTGACCTTTGCCGCGGTGCTGCTGATGCGGCGGTTCTGGCGCGGCCACGCGCGCGGGGACTGGACCCGCGCCGCGGCCACGGTCTAACCTGCCCCCAAACAGGAGCTTTTTCATGCGCGCCGTCTTCGTCCAGTTCCGCTGCGAGCCCGGCAGGACCTATCAGGTCGCCGAGGCCATCTACGACCGCGAGGTCGTCAGCGAGCTTTACTCCACCTCCGGCGATTTCGACCTGATCGCCAAGGTCTACATCCCCGAGGACCAGGATGTCGGCCGCTTCCTGTCGGACCGGCTGTTCGACATCCCCCATATCAGCCGCACCCTGACCACCATGACCTTTCGCGCGTTCTGATGCCGCCCTTCGCACCCCTGGTGGCGGGCCTGCCCGCGACCGTGCCCTTTGTCGGCCCCGAAACCCTGGAACGCCGCCGCGGCATGCCCTTCGCCGCCCGCCTTGGCGCGAACGAGAGCGCGTTCGGACCCAGCCCGCTGGCCGCCCGCGCCATGCGCGAGGCCGTGGGCCAGGTCTGGAAATACGGCGACGCGCCCAGCTTTGATCTGTCCCACGCGCTGGCGGCCCATCACCGCACCACCCCGGACAGCATCATGGTCGGAGAGGGCATCGACGGCCTGCTGGGCAACCTGGTGCGGATGATGGTCGCGCCGGGCGATGCGGTGGTCACCTCGGACGGGGCCTATCCCACCTTCAACTATCACGTCGCGGGCTTTTGGCGGGGTGCTGCACAAGGTCCCCTATCGCGACGACTCCGAAGATCCCGACGCCCTGGTCGCGCGCGCCCATGCCACCGGCGCGCGGCTGCTTTATCTGGCCAATCCCGACAATCCGATGGGCACCTGGCACGACGGCACGGTGATCGCGGCGATGCTGGACCGGCTGCCGGCCGACTGCCTGCTGGTGCTGGACCAGGCTTATGCGGAATTCGCGCCGGCCTCGGCCATTCCCGACATCGCGGCGGACGATCCGCGGGTGATCCGCATGCGCACCTTCTCCAAGGCCTATGGCCTGGCCGGGGCGCGCATCGGCTATGCGATCGGCGCGCCGGACCTGATCGCGGGCTTTGACCGGGTGCGCAATCATTTCGGGGTGAACCGCATCGCCCAGGCCGGGGCGCTGGCCGCGCTGGCCGACCAGGGCTGGCTGGCCCATGTCGTGGCCGAGGTTCAGGCCGCCCGGCTGCGCATCGCCGATATCGGCGCCGCCAGCGGCCTGACCGCGCTGCCCTCGGCCACGAATTTCGTGGCGCTGGACACCCATCGCGATGGCGACTTTGCCCGCGCCCTGATCGCCGCGCTGGAGCGCGAGGGCGTGTTCGCCCGCATGCCGGGTGTCGCCCCCCTGGACCGCTGCATCCGCATCAGCGCCGCACCGATCCACGAACTGGACGTGTTCGAGGACGCGCTGCCCCGCGCGCTGGCCGCCCTCAGTCCCGCATGAAGCGGCGGCGGGCCTCTTCGGCGATGGCCTGACGCATCTGCAGCCGCGCGATCTCGGCCAGCAGGGCCGCGCGTTCGGGGCCCTCGGGCATGTCGGACAGGCGGGCCCGCGCGGCGATCACCTGCTTCTTCAGCACGATCTCGGGCGGCAGCACCCCGGCCTGCGCCATGATCCGGAACCCCGCCGCCGTGGAATCCGTCTCGATGGGCCGGTCGGGCAGGGGCCTGCCCTCGCCCTCAATCCCCGTCAGCTTGCCCTCGGCGCGGGCCTTCAGCATCATCCGTTCGGCGATCCGCTCCAGCCAGCCCATCCGCGCCTCCCCTGCGCCTCTCTCTTGCCGAAAGACCCTTGGCCCGGCCAACCCGAGGGGGCAGGCCGGGCCGCAGGCTTACATCGCCGCCAACTGCGCCAGCGCGGCCTGCAAGCGGGCGATGTCGTCCTCCAGCGCGGCCAGCTTGCCGGTGGTCTCCTCGATCACCTCGGCATCGGCATTCTCGACGAACTTGGGGTTCGACAGGCGCTTGGACAGACCGTCGGCATCCTTGCGCAGCTTGGCCTCCGCCTTCTGCAGGCGCGCGGTCTCGGCCGCCACGTCGATCACGTCGCCGATGGGCAGTGCAAAGCTGGCCCCCTGCACCGACACGGCGATCATCCCCTTGCCGGCAACCCCGTCGGCGGCCGGGTTCACCCGCGCCAGCCGCTCGATCAGCGGACCGTTGGCGGCCAGTGCCGCGCGGGCGGCCGCGTCCGCCTCGGTCACGACCAGGTCCAGCTTGGCGCCCGCCGGCACGCCCATCTGGGCGCGGGCGGACCGTACGCCTTCGATCAGCGCGATGACCCAGTTCATCTGCCGGTCGGCCTCTGCGTCGATCAGGCCCGCGTCCAGTTCCGGCCAGTCGCCATGGACCAGCATGCGGTCGCGGTCCCCGGTCAGCGCCCACAGCTCCTCGGTGACGAAGGGCATGATCGGGTGCAGCATAGCAAAGCACTGGTCCAGCACCCAGCCCATCGTGGCCCGCGTCTCCTCGGCGTGATCGCCGTCGAACAGCGGCTTGGCGAATTCCACGTACCAGTCGCAGACCTTGCCCCAGACAAAGGCGTAAAGCCCCGTCGCCGCATCGTTGAAGCGATAGGCGGCCAGCGCCTCATCCGTCGCCATCAGGATGCGCGCGGTCTCTCCGATGATCCAGCGGTTCACGGTATGGCTGGGCTGCGGACGCGCCCCCCCGCCCCACACGCCGTTCATTTCCGCGAACCGGGTGGCGTTCCAGATCTTGGTGACGAAGTTGCGGTTCACCTCGACATGCTTGGGCCCCAGCTTGGGGTCGCGGCCCATCGCCGCCATGCTGGTCAGCGTGAAGCGCAGCGCATCCGCGCCATAGGCATCGACCAGCGTCAGCGGGTCGATGACGTTGCCCTTGGACTTGGACATCTTGGCGCCCTTCTCGTCGCGCACCAGCCCGTGGACATAGACGGTCTTGAACGGCACATCGCCCACGACCTCCAGCTGCATCATCATCATCCGCGCGACCCAGAAGAAGATGATGTCGAAGCCCGTGACCAGCACGTCGGTCGGGAAATACTTCTTCAGCTCCTCGGTCGGCTCGGGCCAGCCAAGCGTCCCGATGGGCCACAGGCCTGAACTGAACCAAGTGTCCAGCACGTCCGGGTCGCGGGTCAGTGTCTTGCCGGGCGCCATGGCCTGCGCTTCGGCCTCGGAGGGGGCACAGTACTGGTTGCCCTCAGCGTCGTACCAGACCGGGATCTGGTGGCCCCACCACAGCTGGCGGCTGATGGTCCAGGGTTCGATGTTCTCAAGCCAGTTGAAATAGACCTTCTTGTGCTGCTCGGGCAGGATCTCCGTGCGGCCCGACCGCACGGCCTCCAGCGCGGGTTCGACGATGCGCTTGGTGTCCACGAACCACTGGTCGGTTAGCATCGGCTCGATCACGACGCCGGACCGGTCGCCAAAGGGCTGCATGATCGGCTTGGCGTCGATCACGGGGCGGCGCTCCAGATGCTCGGCGCCGGTTTCGGGCTCGATCTCGCGGTGCAGATAGGTGACGGCCAGGCCCTCGGCGGTGATCGCATCGATCACGCGCTTGCGGGCGTCCAACCGGTCCAGGCCGCGCAGGTCGTCGGGCACCAGGTTCACGGCGGTGACGTCGCCCACATCCTCGCCCGCGGCGGCGCGGGAGGCGATGGCGGCGCTGTCGGCATAGGACAGCCCGTCGGCGCGCATCGCGCCCTTGCCGTCCATCAGCGCATAGAGCGGGATGCCGTTGCGCATCGCCACGCCATAGTCGTTGAAATCATGCGCGCCGGTGATCTTGACCGCGCCGGACCCGAAATCGGGGTCGGGGTATTCGTCGGTGATGATCGGGATCAGGCGGCGGTGTTCCTTGGGGCCGACCGGGATCTCGACCAGCTTGCCGACGATGGGGGCATAGCGCGCGTCCGACGGATGCACGGCAACCGCGCCGTCGCCCAGCATGGTCTCGGGGCGGGTCGTGGCGATGCTGATGTAATCGCGCGTCTCGCGCAGGGTCACGCGGCCGTCTTCGTCGCGTTCCACGTATTCATAGGTCTCGCCACCGGCCAGCGGGTACTTGAAGTGCCACATGTGGCCCGGAACCTCGCGGTTCTCGACCTCCAGGTCGCTGATCGCGGTCTCGAAATGCGGGTCCCAGTTCACCAGCCGCTTGCCACGATAGATGATGCCCTTGTTGTAGAGATCCACGAAGACCCGGATCACCGCGTCATGGAAATTGCCCTCCTCGCCCGCGGGCGCGCCGGGGGCCCCGGACATGGTGAAGGCATTGCGCGACCAGTCCGCACTGGCGCCAAGGCGCTTCAGCTGGTTGATGATCGTGTCGCCGGATTCCCGCTTCCAATCCCAGATCTTGGCGGTAAAGGCGTCGCGCCCGATCTCGCGCCGGCCGGGTTCGCCCCGTTCGGCCATGCGGCGTTCGACGACCATCTGGGTGGCGATGCCCGCATGGTCCTGACCCGGCTGCCACAGCGTGTCAAAGCCCCGCATCCGGTGCCAGCGGACCAGGATGTCCTGCAGCGTGTTGTTCAGCGCATGGCCGATATGCAGGCTGCCGGTGACGTTGGGGGGCGGGATCATCACGGTGAAGGTTTCCGACCGCCGGGCATTGGCCCCGGCGGCAAAGGCGTTCCGGCGTTCCCATTCGGCCGCGATCCGGGCCTCGGCATCCGCCGCGTCAAAGCTTTTGTCCATCGTCATCGCATCACCCCATCTGTTGCAGCGGGATTAGCGAATGCGGGGCCAAAGGCCAAGCCCGTCGGCACCGGGCATGTCATCCGGGGCGGTTCGCGGCCGGGCCCGTCAGCGCAGGTCCACGATGGGGGCAAAGCCGCCCCAGAACATGCGCGCCCCGTCAAAGGGCATGTCGGCCATGTCGGGGTGGTCCTCTGTCATCATCGCGGCCCATGCGGCATCCGCGGTGGCGCGGTCGGGCCATTCGATCCAGGACAGCACAGGCACCTCGTCGCCGGTGGCCTCGGTCGCGCGATAGAAATCGGTGCGCTTGCCGTGGGGCACGTCCTCGCCCCAGCATTCGACCAGGCGCAGCGCGCCGTGACGCTTGAACGCCGGCCAGGCCCTGGTCGCGTGATCGGCATAGTCGTCGCGCTTGTCCGCGGGCACGGCCAGCACGAAGCCGGAATAATAGCTCATCGCATCCTCCCTTGCGTCGGTGGGCACAGTGTCCGCCCGCAGGGGATTCGAGGCAACAGGCGTCGCGCCTAGACGGCGCGATCCAGCTTGGTCGCCAGGTGGATCAGGCTTTCGGACGACCGCACGCCCTCGATCCCGCCGATGCGGTCCAGCGTCTCGTCCAGTTCGGTCGTCGAGGATGTGGCCAGCTGCAGCAGCAGGTCGACCCGGCCGCTGGTGGTGTGCACACGCTCGACCTGGGGCAGGGACTTGAGCCGCGACAGCACGCCGGGCTGGGCGCGGGGCTCGATGCCCAGCAGGACGGTGGCGCGGATGCGGGCGCCGCGCGCGGCCTCTCCCAGGCGCAGCGTGTATCCGGCGATGGCGCCGGTGCTCTCCAGCCGCTCCAGCCGGGCCTGCACGGTCGAGCGCGCGACGCGCAGGCGGCGGGCCAGCACCGCCACCGACATGCGCGCGTCGCCCGACAGCTGTGCCAGAATGTTGCGATCCAGATCGTCCAAAGCCGCGCCTGCCTGCCTGTTTCGTCAAAATGACATGAACTGCGTCATAATAACCGGGATGACATGCGATTCTAGCCTTTTCATCGGTGAAATCGGAACTCAAAAGCGCCATTCCGGGTTGCAGGACCGCAACCCATCATCCAGCCTCGTGCGAAAGGAACCGCAATGGGACAACAGAAGACCGTCTGGGAAAATCCGGCCGAGGTCATCCGACATCTGGCCCCGGAACATCCGGTCATGGTCTTCGCGCCGACAGTCTTGCAGGACCGTGCGCGGCAATTCATCGACGGCTTTCCGGGGCTGGTGACCTATGCGGTCAAGTCCAACCCCGACGAGGCCGTGATCCAGAACCTTGTCGCCGCTGGCATCCGCGGTTTCGACGTGGCCTCGCCCTTCGAGATCGACCTGATCGGCCGCATGGCGCCGCATGCCGCGCGCCATTACCACAATCCCGTCCGCGCCCGGTCCGAGATCGCGCACGGCGTGTCCCAGAACATCCGCGCCTGGTCCGTGGACAGCCGGTCCGAACTGGACAAGCTGTTCGATCAGGTGCCGACCCAGGTCGATGGCAAGGGGGTCGAGATATCGCCCCGCTTCAAGCTGCCGGTGCTGGGCGCGGCCTATGACTTCGGCTCCAAGTTCGGTGCATCGCCCGAACTGGCGGCCGAGCTGCTGGCAGAGGTCGCGCGCCGTGGATACGTCCCGTCGCTGACCTTCCATCCGGGCACGCAATGCACCGACCCGATCGCATGGGAAAGCTATATCCGCGTGTCCAAGGACATCTGCGACATGGCTGGCGTGCGCGCGGTGCGCCTGAACGTGGGCGGCGGTTTCCCCTCGCACCGCGTCGTGGGCGTCGAGCCCGACCTGACCTCGATCTTCCAGGAGATCGCCGACACCGTGACCGAGATGTTCGGCGCCGACGCGCCCGACCTGGTCTGCGAACCGGGACGCGGCATCGTGGCTGATGCCTATGCGCTGATCACCCGGGTCAAGGGCGTGCGCGACGGCGGCCACGTATTCCTGAACGACGGCGTCTATGGCGGCCTGGCCGAGCTGCCGATCATCGGCAACATCGACCGCATCGAGGTCCTGACCCCCAAGGGCACACCGCGCGAGGGCGAGGCCGGAGGCCGCGTCATCTTTGGCCCGACCTGCGATTCGGTCGACCGCCTGCCGGGTGAACTGGCCCTGCCCGACACGATCCAGGAAGGCGATTTCGTGATCTTCCACGGCGCGGGCGCCTATTCCACGGTCACGAACACGCGATTCAACGGTTTCGGCGCGATGACCAACGCGACCGTGATGCGGCTGTCGTAACGGTTTGCTCATGCCCCCATGCTACGCTTGGGGGCATGAGCGTGACCAGACCACCCACCATCCATGTCGTGCTGATGGACGGCACCTTCGCGTCGCTGGCCGATGGCAGGCGCAGTTCCATCGGCCGCATCCACCGCCTGCTGACGGGCCAGCTGGGCGCCCTGCCGCCCGGACGCATCCGTGTCCATTACGGCATGGGACAGCAATGGACCCGCTGGCGCACGCTGCCCGACCTAGTCATGGGCCGCATCCTGGAAACCCGCATCACCGATGCCTATGGCTGGCTGGCCAGCGGCTATCGCCCCGGCGACCGGATCTTCATGCTGGGTTATTCCCGCGGGGCCTTCGCGATCCGCAGCCTGGCGGGGATGATCAGCCGCGTGGGCCTGCTGCAGGCGCAGGCGGCGACCGAACGCCACATCCGGCTGGCCTGGCGCTATTACCACCAGGGGGGCACGCCGCAGGCGATGGCCGCGTTCCGGCGCAGGCGCTGTCACGCGCAGGCACCGATCCGCATGGTCGGCTGTTTCGACACCGTGATGGCCCTGGGCCTGCGCCTGCCGGTGCTGTGGATGCTGACGGAGCCGCGGTTCCGTTTTCACGACGCGCATCTGGGGCAGGGGATCGAGCACGGGTTCCAGGCCCTGGCCCTGGATGAGACCCGCGCCGCCTTTGCGCCGCTGCTGTGGGACGATGCCCATGCGGCGGGCCGGATCGAACAGATGTGGTTTCGCGGCGCGCATCCCGACATCGGCGGACAGCTGTCCGGGTTCGAGATGTCGCGGCCCCTGGCGAACATCCCGCTGGTCTGGATGCTGGACCGGGCCGAACAGGTCGGCCTGCCGTTGCCGCCCGGATGGCGGGGGCTGTTTCCGGGAGATGCCGCGGCGCCGTCGATCGGGTCGTGGCGCAATTGGGGCAAGGCGTTCCTGGCGCGCACGCCCCGCCTTGCCGGCCGCTACATGACCGAGGCGCTGCATCCGACGGTGCCAAGACCCGTTGCCGGCCCGGCCCGCCTGACCGGACACCTGGCCGCGCATCGCCTGCCGCGTCGCAGATCGCCCGCCACCATCGCCGCGCGCTGGCGCCGTCCGCCCGTCGATCCCGCCTAAGGGGTGGTCAGGCCACGGCCTCCAGCCCGGCCTTGGGGCGCACGCCCAGGGCGGCGCAGACGTCGCGGGTCAGTTCGGGACGGTTCAGCGTATAGAAATGCAGCTGGTCCACGCCGCCCGCGATCAGCTTTTCGCACAGGTCTACCGACAGGTCGGTCGCAAGCGCACGCTGTGCGTCGGGGCCGTCCAGGGCCGCAAGCTGGAACGCCTCCTCGGCCCAGTCCGGGACGGTGGTGTTGCAGGTCGCGGCGAACCGCTTGGTCCCGGCCCAGCTTTGGACCGGCAACAGGCCGGGGATGATCGGCGCGTCGATGCCGGCCGCGACGCATTTGTCGCGAAAGCGGAAAAAGGTTTCAGGTTCGAAGAAGAACTGCGTGATGGCGCTGGTGGCACCGGCCTCGATCTTGCGCTTCAGCCAGGTCACGTCGGCATCGCCATCGGCGCTGTCCGGGTGCGGTTCGGGATAGGCGCCGCAGCGGATGGTCATGTCGCCGCGCGCGGCGATCGCCTCGATCAGTTCGACCGAGTTGGCGAAACCGTCGTCATGCGGGGTGAAGCGGTCGGCCCCCTTGGGCGCATCGCCGCGCAGCGCCACGATCTGGGTGATTCCGGCATCGGCATAGGACTGCACGATCTCCATCGTCTCGGCGCGGGTGGCCTCGACGCAGGTAAGATGCGCCGCGACGTGCAACCCGAATTGGCGGTTGATCGTGGTCACGGCCTCATGGGTCAGCTTGCGGGTCGTGCCGCCGGCGCCATAGGTGACCGACACGAAATCGGGGGCCAGCGGGGCCAGCACCTTGGCGGTCTCCCACAGCTTGAACGAGGCTTCCAGCGTCTTGGGCGGGAAGAACTCAAAGCTGACGTTCGGCGTGGTCATGGCGAATCCCTTCGTGTTGGCGGCTCTTGTGCCATGAGGCGCGGCGTGAGACAAATTCATAATCTTCAACATCAACGTGAGGGCGTTTCATCATGCATCTGGAACTGCGCCATCTGCGCACCGTGCATGCGATCCACGAACAGGGCGGCCTGGCCCGCGCCGCCGAGGTGCTGAACATCACGCAGAGCGCGCTGTCCCACCAGGTCAAGGCGCTGGAGGAGCAGTCGGGTGCCCAGTTGTTCGTGCGTCGCGCCAAGCCCATGCGCCTGTCTGCCGCGGGCATGCGCCTGCTGCGCCTAGCCGAACAGGTCCTGCCCCTGGTCGAGGCGACCGAGGCAGAGTTCAAGGGCGTCGAGGCCGGGCGCATCGGCCGGCTGCACATCGCGATGGAATGCCACGCCTGCTTTGACTGGCTGCTGCCGGTCTTGGACATCTTTCGCCGCGCCTGGCCCGACGTGGACGTGGACATCCGCCAGCGCCTGGCCTTTGGCGCGCTGCCCGCGCTGGTGCGCGAGGAGGTGGACCTGGTGATCTCCTCGGACCCCGAGGATCTGGCGGGCGTCACCTTTCAGCCGCTGTTCGACTATGCGCCGACCCTGGTCGTGCCGGCGGGACATCCGCTGGCGGCCAAGGGCCATGCCGATCCCGCCGATCTGGCCGCCGAAACGCTGATCACCTATCCGATGGACCGCGCACGGCTGGACGTGTTCAGCCAGTTCCTGACGCCCGCGAACATCGAACCCGCGCGCCAGCGCACGGTCGAACTGACCGCGGTGGCGCTGATGCTGGTGGCATCGGGGCGGGGCGTCGCGGTCATGCCGGACTGGGTCCTGCGGCGCGAGGCTGCGAACCCGGAACTGGTGCTGCTGCCGCTGGGGCCGCAGGGGATCCGCCGCCGTCTGTACGCGGCGGTGCGGTCGGACGACCTGTCGCAGCCCTACATGGCGCATGTGCTGCGCCTGTCGCGCACCGAACCCCTGCGGATGCTGCGCGGCCCGTCCAGCTAGGCCGGCGCGTGATGCTTGGCATTCCGCCGCGTCTGCCCTATGACGCGGCCAACCCCAATTCCCGGAGCACCCGATGGCAAGCGCCAATCTGAACGTGATGATCAAGGCCGCCCGCAAGGCGGGTCGCGCCCTCGTCAAGGATTTCCGCGAGGTCGAGAACCTTCAGGTCAGCGTCAAGGGCGCCGGCGATTTCGTCACCCGCGCCGACCGCGAGGCCGAACGCCTGATCAAGGAAGAGCTGACGACCGCCCGCCCCAGCTATGGCTGGCTGGGCGAGGAGACCGGCAAGACCGAGGGCGACGACCCCACCCGCCGCTGGATCGTGGACCCGCTGGACGGAACGACGAACTTTCTGCACGGCCTGCCGCACTGGGCCGTCTCCATCGCGCTGGAGCACAAGAAGGAGATCGTCGCCGCGGTCATCTTCGACGCCGCCAAGGACGAGATGTTCGTGGCCGAAAAGGGCACCGGCGCCTATATGAACGATCAGCGCCTGCGCGTGTCGGGCCGCACCAAGCTGTCCGAATCGGTGTTCTCGACCGGGATCCCGCATGCCGGGACCGGCCCGCTGCCCGCGATGATCCAGGATCTGGCCCAGCTGATGCCCGTCTGTGCGGGCGTGCGCGGTTTCGGGTCCGCGGCGCTGAACCTCGCCTATGTCGCCGGCGGCCGATTCGACGGCTATTGGGAACGCGGCACGAAATCCTGGGACGTGGCCGCGGGCATCCTGATGGTGCGCGAGGCCGGCGGCTTCGTCCACGGCATCCGCGAGGGCGACGATCCGCTGGAATCGGGTCGCCTCATCGCGGCGAACCCCACCCTGCTGGACCCCTTCGCCAAGATCATCCGCGCCCGCGACTAGGCTGCAACAGGTCAGGGTTGCAGACCGTGCAACCCTGACCCTCGCTTGACCTTGCGGAATGGCGGGCGCAACAGGGGACAACCCTGAAGGCGCCCGCTTATGTCCGACGACCGACCGACCCAGCCCTATGCCGCATCCGCCGCCGTCGCGGCGCCGCCACCGGTTCCGCCGCAGGGGCAGGCCCCCATGCGCGACCGCACCGGTCTTGCCATCGCCATGATGTGCGCGGTCAGCCTGATCTTCGCCTTCCAGGACGTGTTCTCTCGCATCCTGGGCGGGGGCTATCCGCCGGTGCTGATCGTGATGATCCGGTACTGGGTCTTTGCGCTGTTCGTGATCGCGTTGGTCGCGCGCCAGCCGGGCGGGTTGAAACGCGCCATCCGCACGAAACGCCCCCTGACCCAGATCGCCCGCGGCGTGATCCTGGCGCTGGAGGTGCTGATCATGGTCGAGGCCTTCGTCCGTCTGGGCCTGATCGAGACCCATGCGGTCTTTTCCGTCTATCCGCTGCTGGTCGCGGCCCTGTCCGGGCCGGTCCTGGGCGAGGCGGTCGGCTGGCGGCGCTGGACCGCCATTGCGGTGGGCTTTGCCGGGATCATCGTGATCCTGAACCCCGGCGGCGGGGTCATCAGCATGGCGGCGCTGCTGCCCTTTGCGGCCGCGCTGATGTTCGCGCTGTACGGCCTGCTGACGCGGCATGTGTCGCGCGACGATCCGGCGATGGTCAGCTTTTTCTGGACCGGGGTGTCAGGGGCGGTGGCCATGACGCTGGTGGGCATCTGGGACTGGCAGTGGCTGGCGCCGATGGACTGGGTCTGGATGGCCTGCCTGTGCGTCTGCGGCATGACCTCGCATTACCTTATGATCCGCAGCTATGAGCTGGCCGAGGCGTCGGCCCTGCAGCCCTTCGGCTATACGCAGCTGGTCTGGGTCAGCATCCTGGGGGTGGTCCTGTTCAACGAGTCGCTGCGCGCCAACGTCGTGATCGGGGCCGCGATCGTCGTCGCGGCCAGCCTGTTCACTCTGTGGCGACAGCGGATGCGGTCGCGCTGAACCAGCCTTCGGGCAGGCGCGGACCGATGAAGGGTTTGGGCCGCGGCTTGGCCGACAGGGCCAGCGTCAGCCGCGCCGGCGGGGGCGGCACCGCACCGCCGCCCGACAGGTCCCACCGGGTGACGACCGGCGCGGGCGTGCCATGGATGCGCGCACGATAGATCGGCAGCGCCTCGGCCACGCGCATGACGTAATTGCGCGTCTCGTCGAAGGGGATCAGCTCGACCCAGTCCACGGGATCGGCATCGCGGCGCAGGTCGCCGAAATCGTTCAGCCAACGCGCGGACCGCCCCGGCCCGGCATTGTAGCCCGCCGCGATCAGCGCCACGGACGGGCCGAACCGGTCGGCCAGGTCGATCAGGTATTGCGACCCGATCCGCGCGTTGTAGCTGGCATCGCTGGACAGGCGCGCCAGGTCATAGGGCATGCCGATCTGGCGCGTGACCTGTTCGGCGGTGCCGGGCATCACCTGCATCAGCCCCTGCGCGCCGACCGGGCTGGAGGCGGTGTGATTGAATTCGGATTCCTGGCGCGCGATGGCCATGACCAGTTCCGCCGGCGGGCCCAGATCCTCGCGCTCCAGCCCGGTCAGGGGGAAATGCGCGACGGGCCAGATCACGCCCTGGTTCGCCGACTGCTTGGCCAGGCGCAGCCCGTGCCAGGGGGTCCCGGCCTCGTACATCAGGCGCGACATGCGGGCGATGTCGTCGGGGGCCGCGGTTTCCGCCAGGTGCAGCAGAAAGCGCTGCGCGTCGTCGCGCCGTCCGCTGGCGACCAGCCACAGGCCTGCGCGAAAGATCGGATTCTCGCGCAGCGCGCTGCCGCGCCAGTCGGGCAGGGTGTCGATGGCCGCGTCGGCCACGGCGTAATCGGCGGGCAGGGTGCGGCCGACCTTCTCCATCGCCAGCTGACCGTAATAGGTGCCGGGCAGGTCGGCTGCGGCGCCAAAAGCCCCGCGTGCGGCGGCATCGTCGCCCAAGGCCTCATGCGCGCGACCCTGCCAGTAGAAGGCGCGCGACTTGCTGATCGCGGCGCCGACGACGGTTTCCAGATGGTCGAAATGCGTCAGCGCGCGGGCCGCATCGCCGGTCTTCAGCGCGGCAAAGCCCGCCAGCCACTCCAGATCGGCGTAATGGCGGTTGTCGGGCGTCAGGAAATGCGGCGTGGCCAGGCGCAGCGCGCGGTCCCAGTCGCCGTTCCGCATGGCCAGCCGCGTGTAATCCACCCGCATCGACGCCCATCGCGCCGGAACGCGCAGCGCCTCCGCGCTGGTCGAGGATACCAGCAGCAGGGCCTGGGCGCCCTCATGCTGCTTTGCGCCCACGCGCCAGTCGAAGCGGTCCATCGCCAGGCCCGGATCGGCGCGCAGGTCGGCAGGCAGCGCCAGGATCAGGTCGTCGACGCCGGCACGGCCCGCCTGCACGGCGATCCGGGCGCGGGGCAGGGGGCGGTCGGCCTCGGGCAGGCGGGACAGCAGGCGTTCGGCCTGTGCCCATTCCCCCGCATCCAGCATCGCGGTGATGCGCGCGGGGATCCGCGGCAGCAGTTCGGGAAAGGCGGCCAGCAGGGCGGCCTCGTCCTCGGCCGGCAGGGGTTGCGTGGTGAAGAAGGCCTGGCGGGTCCGGGCGGCATCGGCGTCGGGCAGGATCGCGGTCAGCGCGTTCAGGCCGGCGCGCGTGGTGGGGCTGCGGCCGTCGAACCACAGGCGGATGTCGTCGGGATCGGCGCCAGGGCGCAGCCGCGCCTCTCCGCGCTGGATCAGCAGGTCGAGGCCGGGCCAGTCGGGATGGTTGCGCAGAAAGCCCGCGTAATCGGCGAAATCGCCGTGGCCTGCGCGCAGGGCGTGCCAGCCGATTAGCGCCTCTCCCAGGGGGCCTGCGGCGCGGGCGGCGTCGCGTGCGGTCACCCAGTCCTGGACCTGGGTCGCGGCCAGGGCCAGCGCCATCGCGCCCGGATCCTCGGCCCGTGCGGGCAGGGCCAGGGACAGGGCCAGAAGGCCCGCCATCGTCATGTCACGCAGAAGTCGCATCACCACCCTGTGTCACCGTCAAACGCCCCGCGTGCAATTCACAACCTTGGCAAGTTCGCGGCCCTTGGTTAGGGATGGCCGCGCAATTGCCTGCTTTCACCAAGGATCATCATGGAGCGTGTCATGTTCAAAGGGTCGATGCCAGCCCTGGTCACGCCGTTCACCCCGGACGGCGAGCTGGATCTGGACACGCTGAAGAAGCTGGTCGAATGGCATATCGAGCAGGGCAGCCACGCCATCGTGCCCGTGGGCACCACCGGCGAAAGTCCCACCCTGACCCATGACGAGCATCGCACCGTCATCGAGGAGGTGGTGCGTGCGGTGAACGGTCGCATCCCGGTCATCGCGGGCGCCGGGTCGAATTCCACGCGCGAGGGCATCGGCCTGCTGCAGCACGCGGCCAGCGTGGGCGCGGATGCGGGTCTGGTCGTCACGCCCTATTACAACAAGCCGACGCAGGCGGGGCTGATCGCGCATTACACCGCGCTGACCGAGGCCTGCAATCTGCCGATCATCATCTACAACATCCCCGGGCGGTCGGTCGTCGACATGATGCCCGAGACGATGGGCGTCCTGGCGAAGATCCCGTCGATCATCGGGGTCAAGGACGCGACCGGCAAGCTGGAGCGCGTCAGCTGCCAGCGCATGACCTGCGGGGCGGATTTCATCCAGCTGTCCGGAGAGGATGCGACGGCCCTGGGCTTCAACGCGCATGGCGGGGTGGGCTGCATCAGCGTGACCGCGAACGTCGCCCCGCACCTGTGCGCGCAGTTCCAGGAGGCCACGCTGCGCGGCGATTACGCGGCGGCGCTGGAGATCCAGGACCGGCTGATGCCGCTGCATCTGGCGATCTTCGTCGAGCCGGGGCTGGTGGGCGCGAAATACGCGATGTCGCGCCTGGGCCTGTGCCACGAGCGGGTGCGCCTGCCGCTGACGCCGCTGACCGAACCGACTCTCCATCTGATCGACGCGGCGCTGGAGCATGCGGGCCTGATCTGAGTGCGTCCCGCGACGGCGGGGGGCCAGCCCCCCGCACCCCCCGGTGTCGCGCGGTGCCGGTGTCTTAGCTGAGACCCAGGCCGGCCCGCATCATCATCCGGCGCACGGGTGCGATTCCGTACAACCCGCCCAGAGCCGCGGCGCGCAGGTCGCGCAGCGGGCGCAGCTGCGCTTGGCTGGCGCGATTCAGGGCGTCGATGGCCAGGATGCGTGCATAGGCGTCCGGGCGGCGCGTTCGGTTGTAGCGGGCAAGGCTGTCGGCGCTGCCCGGGTCGGCGCGGCTGAGCTCCAGCAGCGCCGAGAGGTCGGCCAGGCTCATGTTCAGGCCCTGCGCGCCGATGGGGGGCAGGACATGCGCGGCCTCGGCGATCAGCGCGGTGCGGGGGCCGGCGAAGCGGTCGGCGATCTGGCTGACGATCGGCCAGGCGGTCAGGGGGGTCGCCTGGCGCAGGTGGCCCAGCACCCCGGCGGAGCGGTCGTTCAGCGCGGCTTCGAAGCCTGGGGCGGGCAGGGCCAGCAGCGCGTCGATGGCGGCGGCGTCGTCCATCCAGACCACGGCCGAACCAGGCTGTCCGTCGCGGTCGGGCAGGGGGACCAGCGTGAAGGGCCCGCCGGAGCGGTGCACCTCGGTCGAGACGTTGTGGTGGGGCTGTTCATGCGTCACGGCAAAGGCCAGCGCCTTTTGCCCATAGCGCCAGGTGCGCGTGCCGATGCCCAGGGCGCCCCGGACCGCGGAATCGCGGCCGTCCGCGCCGATCAGCAGGCGGGCGCGCAGGCGGCGGCCGTCGGTCAGGGTCACGACCGCACCTTCGGATCGGGGCAGGACCGTCGCCGTGCCGGTGCCGTGGATCACCCGGACCGAGGGCAGGGCGCGGGTGCGGGCCATCAGCTCGCGCCGCATCAGCCAGTTGGGCAGGTTCCAGCCAAAGGGCTGGTCGCCGATCTCGGCCGCGTCGAAGTCGCGGGTCAGGCGCGGCGTGGCGGTGGCGCCCCCGGCATCGACGATGCGCATGACCTGCAACGCGGTCGCATGGGGGGCGAGGTGTTCCCACAGCCCGATGCGTTCGAAGAGCGCGACGGAGGGCATCAGGAAGGCGGTCGAGCGCAGGTCGGCCCCTGCCGCGTCCTCCTCGGTCACCGGGGGGGCGGGATCGACGCAGAGGACCGAGAACCCCTCGGCCCCGAAGGCGCAGGCGGCGATCAGCCCGGCCAGTCCGCCGCCCGAGATCAGGATGTCGATGTCGTCGATGCGCGTGTCGGTCATGGCAGGCCCCTTCGGTTCCAGGTCAGACTGCCCCGCCGCGCGGGCGGGGGAAAGGGGCGGCGCTGTCGCAGTCAGACCAGCGCGCGCAGAAAGCCGGTCAGGTCATGGGTGCGGTGCTGGACATGCGGGCCGACCCCCCCGGTCAGCGCGTCGGGCCCGTGGCGACCGTCGCCCACCAGCACGGTGCGCATCCCCAGGTCGTGCGGGACGATCAGGTTGCGCGGGTCATCCTCGAAGAACGCGGCCCGCTTGGGGTCGATGCCGGACGCGGCCAGGATCGGCGCATAGGCGCGCGGGTCGGGCTTGGGGTGAAAGCCCGCCTGTTCGATGCCATAGACGGCGTCGAACAGGTCCTCGGGCAGGGCGCGGGCGGCCAGCACGCGGCGGGCATAACCCGCGTCGCCATTGGTGTGGATGATCCGCCGCCCCGGCAGGGCCGCGATGGCCGCGGCCAGGTCCGGGTCGGGGGTCAGCACCGAAAAGTCGATGTCGTGCACGTCGGCCAGATAGGCCGCGGGATCGACCTGATGTTCGGCCATCAGCCCGGCCAGCGTGGTGCCGTGCAGCCGCCAGTAATCCGCGCGCAGGCGGTTCGCATGATCCTGCGGCACGTCCAGCGCGCGCATCATCCAGGCGGTCATCCGCACCTCGATCTGCGCGAAAAGCTGCGCCTCGGGCGGGTAGAGGGTGTTGTCCAGATCGAAGATCCAGGCGGTGACATGCGAAAAATCCATGGCAGAGGCATAGCTTGCGCGCTGGCCGCTTGCAATTCGGCGCGCGCGGGCCAATCGTTCGCGGATGAAAGACGCCTATTCCCTGATCCTGACCGCCATCGAGGGCGGCACATACCGCCCCGGCGACCGGCTGGTCGAATCCGAGCTGGCCGAGCGGTTCGGCGTCAGCCGCACCCCCGTGCGCGAGGCGCTGCAGCGGCTTGAGACCCAGGCCATGCTGGTGCGCGACGGGCGCAGCCTGATCGTGGCATCGCTGGACCACAACCAGCTGGCCGAGCTCTATACCGTGCGGGCCGAGCTGGAGGCGCTGGCCGCCCGCCTGGCTGCCCGCCACGCGATGCCCGAGGAGGTGCGCGTGCTGGCCCAGATGGTCGAGGAGGACCGCCGCACCAAGGGCGACCCCGAGGCGCTGGCGCGGGCCAACAAACGCTTCCACCGGCAGATCCACCTGGCATCGCACAACCGCTATCTGGTGCAGCAGCTGGACCTGGTGCACCGGACCATGGCGCTGATGGCGCGGACGTCGCTGGCCGCCGAGGGGCGGGGCGAGACCGCGCTGGCCGAACATGCCCGCATCGTCGAGGCGATCGCGGCAGGGGACGGGGCGGCGGCGGATCGTGCGCTGCGCCAGCATATCTCGATGGCGTGGGAGACGCGGCTGAAGCTGGAGGCGCAGGCGGGTGGCTGAGCCGCGCCTGATCCTGACCCAGGCCGACATCGACGAAGGGGCCGCGCATCTGGCGGCCGTCTGCCCGGTCTGGGCGCGGGTGCTGCCCCAGCTCGGGCCGCTGCCCTTGCGCCGCCAGCCGGACGGGTTCGCGGCGATGGCGCAGGCCATCGTGGGCCAGCAGGTCTCGGTCGCGGCGGCGGCGGCGATCTGGGGGCGGCTGCAGGCCGTGGGGCTGGACCGGGAGGCGACCCTGCGCGAGGCCGATGACGACAGCTTGCGTGCTGCGGGGCTGTCGCGTCCCAAGGCGCGCTATCTGAGGGGGATCGCCGCGGCGGGGCTGGACTGGCAGGGCCTGCGCGATCTGCCTGATGAGGAGGCCATGACCCGGCTGGTGGCCCTGCCGGGCATCGGGGTCTGGACGGCCGAGATCTATCTGAAGTTCGCGCTGGGCCGCAGGGACGTCTTCGCGGCGGGCGACCTGGCACTGCAGGAGGCGGCGCGCGGCATGTACGGCTTGTCCGAACGCCCTGGCCCCGCAGCATTGCGTGCGCTGGCCGAGCCTTGGGCGCCGTGGCGCGCGGTTGCGGCGCGGGGGCTCTGGGCCTATTACCGCTTGGCCAAAGGACGCGAGGGAATATTATGACCGAACCGCTGCAATCCGCCCGCCGGGGCCCCGAGAAGGCCGGATCGGTCGTCGTCTTCCTGCACGGCTATGGCGCCGACGGGACAGACCTTCTGGGCCTGTCCGAGCCGCTGGCGCCGCATCTGCCCACGACGGCCTTCTATGCGCCCGACGCGCCCGAGCCGTCGCGCAACAATCCGATGGGGTTCCAGTGGTTCCCGATTCCCTGGCTGGACGGATCGTCCGAAGTCGATGCCCGCATCAGCATGGGCCAGTCGGTGACCGCGCTGAACGAATTCCTGGACACCGTGCTGGCCGCCGAAGAGCTGACCCCCGACCGGATGGTGCTGGTGGGCTTTTCCCAAGGCACGATGATGGCGCTGCACGTGGCCCCGCGCCGTGACGTGGCCGTGGCGGGGGTCGTCGGATTTTCGGGCCGCCTGCTGACCCCCGAGGTCCTGGCGGAGGAGGCGCGGGTCAAGCCGCCGGTCCTGCTGATCCATGGCGACCAGGACGAGGTGGTGCCCTTCGACGACATGTCCCTGGCCGGCCAGACCCTGCAGGAGGCGGGATTCACCGTCTATGGCCACGTGATGCAGGGGACCGGGCACGGCATCTCTCCGGACGGGTTGTCGGTCGCGCTGGCCTTTCTGAAGGAGCATCTGCCCGACTGATCGCGGGGTCGTCACGCTGCTGTCATCCTGGGCGTCTATGGGATGGTCCGTCGGGAATAGATGCGGGGGCTTGCCAGATCACCGCCGCCAGATATAGTCGACGCAACGGATCTGACGGGCGCCCCGGTCAACCCCACGGGGCAGACGGGAAGGCGCTATGCTGGACGACCATCTTCATTCCGATTTCCGAACGCAGTTCGTGCGCGAGCCGGCCAACCTGCGCCATTTTCCGGCGCTGGTCCTGAATGCCGATTACCGGCCGCTGTCCTATTACCCGTTGTCGCTGTGGCCGTGGCAGGAGGCGATCAAGGCGGTGTTCCTGGACAGGGTGACCATCATCGCCGAATACGACCACGAGGTGCGAAGCCAGCGACAGGCGTTCCGCATCCCCTCGGTGGTGGTGCTGAAGGATTTCGTCCGACCCCAGAAGCGCGTGGCATTCACGCGCTTCAATCTTTTTCTGCGGGACGAATTCTGCTGCCAGTATTGCGGGGCCAAGGGCGACCTGACCTTCGATCATGTCGTGCCGCGGTCGCGGGGCGGGATCACCAGCTGGGAGAACGTGGTCGCAGCCTGTTCGCCCTGCAACCTGAAGAAGGCCAACCGCAGCCTGCGCCATTCCGGCATGCAGCTGCGCAAGCCCGCGCGCCGACCGTCGGCGGACGAGATGCATGCGATCGGGCGGCGCTTTCCGCCGAACCATCTGCACGACAGCTGGATGGATTTCCTGTACTGGGACGCCGAACTGGACAGCTGAGCGATCAGCCGTCGTGATCGTGGCGGTCGCGGTTGTTCAGATGCACCAGCACCGCACCGCTGAGCGCCAGCAGCAGGAAGGCGATCGGGGGAACGCCCGCCGACAGACCCGCCCACAGCGTCACCGCGGCGGCCAGGATCGTCACGGCGATCAACGCGAGGAAATGGGTCAGCGGCATGGGACACTCCTTCTCCTGACATCCAATATGGGCCGCATGGGTCGGGTTGGGAAGGCCATGCGGAGAATGCGCGACGTTTTGACGGGGACGGGGCGGGATCGCGCCGAGATCCGGCGTCTTGACCGGGGGAATCAGGCGACCTAGATGGGGCGGCAGAGGACGACCTCCCCCTGACGGGCTGACACTTCCGGGACGGCCCGGATCATTCGGAGGGTTCAGCCATGCCATGGCTTCTTCTGTTCACGGCCGGTCTTCTGGAAATCGTCTGGGCGACGGCGATGAAATATTCGGCCGGCTTCACGCGCCCCATCCCCACCATCGTGATGGTCGTCGGCATGGTCGCGTCGTTCTGGCTGCTGGCGACGGCGATGCGGTCGCTGCCCCTGGGGACGGCCTACATGGTCTGGACGGGCATCGGCGCGGTGGGCAGCTTTGTCGTGGGCGTGGTGTTTCTGGCAGAGCCCGTCACCGCGATGCGCATGGCGGCGGCAGGGATGATCGTCGCAGGCATCGTCACGATGAAGCTGGCCTCCTGACAGGCCCCAGGACGGGGCGCGCTTGCGTCCCGCGACGGCCGGGGGCGCTGCGCCCCCCGGACCCCCCGCCGCGTCGCGCCCTGCCGACAGAAAACCGCGAAATTCCCGCGTCGGGGGTAATTTCCTTCCGCGCCGAGGGGTGATAGACGCAATGCCAGCCAAAGGAGATCCGCCATGCCCGCCTATCGTTCCCGCACCACCACCCATGGCCGCAACATGGCCGGCGCACGGGGCCTGTGGCGCGCGACAGGCGTGAAGGACAGCGATTTCGGCAAGCCGATCATCGCCATCGTCAACAGCTTCACCCAGTTCGTGCCCGGCCATGTCCACCTGAAGGACCTGGGCCAGCTGGTCGCCCGCGAGGTCGAGGCGGCCGGCGGCATCGCCAAGGAATTCAACACCATCGCGGTCGATGACGGCATCGCCATGGGCCATGACGGCATGCTGTACTCGCTGCCCTCGCGCGAGGTCATTGCCGATTCGGTGGAATACATGGTCAATGCGCATTGCGCCGACGCGATGGTGTGCATCAGCAACTGCGACAAGATCACGCCGGGCATGCTGATGGCGTCGCTGCGCCTGAACATCCCCACCGTCTTCGTGTCGGGCGGGCCGATGGAGGCCGGCAAGGTCGTGCTGCAGGACGGTCGCGTCAAGGCGCTGGACCTGGTCGATGCCATGGTCGCGGCGGCCGATGATTCGGTCAGCGACGAGGATGTGCAGGCGATCGAACGGTCGGCCTGCCCGACCTGCGGGTCCTGTTCGGGGATGTTCACGGCCAATTCGATGAACTGCCTGACCGAGGCCTTGGGCCTGTCCCTGCCGGGCAACGGATCGACCCTGGCGACTCACGCCGACCGCAAGCGGCTGTTCGTCGAGGCGGGCCACCTGATCGTCGACCTGGCCAAGCGCCATTACGAGGGTGACGACTTCAGCGTCCTGCCCCGCAACGTGGCCAGCTTTGCCGCCTTCGAGAATGCGATGACGCTGGACATCGCGATGGGCGGGTCGACCAACACCGTCCTGCACCTGCTGGCCGCGGCGCACGAGGCCGAGATCGATTTCACCATGTCCGACATCGACCGCCTGTCGCGCAAGGTGCCGGTGCTGTGCAAGGTCGCGCCCGCGAAATCGGACGTGCACATGGAGGACGTCCATCGCGCCGGCGGCATCATGGCCATCCTGGGCCAGCTGGACCGCGCCGGGCTGCTGGACACCTCGGTGGGCAGCGTCCATTCCGGCACGCTGGCGCAGGCGCTGGACCGGTGGGACGTGTCGCGCACGACCGCGGCGTCGGTGCACGATTTCTTCCGCGCGGCGCCGGGCGGGGTGCCGACGCAGACCGCGTTCTCTCAGGCGAACCGCTATGACGACGTGGACCTGGACCGCGAGAAGGGCGTGATCCGGTCGTCGGAGCACGCGTTCTCGCGCGATGGCGGGCTGGCGGTGCTGTACGGCAACCTGGCCGAGGACGGCTGCATCGTGAAGACGGCGGGGGTGGACGATTCGAACCTGACCTTCGAGGGGCCCGCGCATATCTTTGAAAGCCAGGACGACAGCGTCAGCGCCATCCTGACCGGCAAGGTCAAGGCCGGAGAGGTCGTGCTGATCCGTTATGAAGGACCGCGGGGCGGGCCGGGGATGCAGGAGATGCTGTATCCGACCAGCTATCTGAAATCCAAGGGCCTGGGCAAGGAATGCGCGTTGGTGACCGATGGGCGGTTCTCGGGCGGGTCTTCGGGGCTGTCGATCGGCCACGTCTCTCCCGAGGCGGCCGAGGGTGGCACGATCGGGCTGGTCGAGCAGGGCGACCTGATCCGCATCGACATCCCGAACCGCAAGATCGAGTTGGTGGTCGACGACGCGACCCTGGCCGCCCGCCGCGCCACCCGCGATGCGGAAGGCTGGAAGCCCGCCAAGCCGCGCAAGCGCAAGATCACCACGGCCCTGCGCGCCTATGCGGCGATGACCACCAGCGCGGCAAAGGGCGCCGTCCGGGTGATCCCGGAGTAAGTGGCGGGGCGCCGGTCACCTGGCGCCCTCCAATTCGCCGATCAGCGCCTCCATCTTGGCGATCTCGCGGCGCTGCGTCTCGATGATGCCATCGGCCAGCGCGCGGACACGGGGATCGGTGATCTTTGCCCGGGTGCTGGTCAGGATGGCGATGGAGTGATGCGGGATCATCGCCTTCATCCAGGACACTTGGTCCACCGTCGCCTGACTGCGCACCATCGCGACGCCCAGGCCAAGGACGACGGCCGCCCCGGCCAGGAACGCGACAGTGGCGCGGCGGTTCGTGAACATCCCCCACATCGCGACCAGCATCACGATGGCCATCCCGCCCCCCATATACAGGGCCCATCCAGGCGCGGGTCTGACTGAACCGGACATGCGACAGATTCCAGGTGTTCAGATACATCATCGCGAACATCGCAACGGTCGAGGCGGCGATGGTCGCCAGGAAGCGGGCATGGGTCATGGCATGGCCTTTCACAAGAAGTGCCTGCCCCCAACAGGGGACCCACGCCGATGTTCCCTCAGCCCAAGGGACCGGGGCGGCGTTCCTCGGACAGCATCACGTTCGCCTCGACCTGGCCCACGCCGGGCAGGGTCATGATGCGTCGGCGCAGGATGCGTTCGAAATCGCTGATGTCGCGGGCGGTGATTCGCAGCCGGTAGTCGAACTGGCCCAGGACGTGCTGGACCAGCTGCACCTCGGGGATGGCGGTGACGGCGCGTTCGAAATCCTCAAGCCCGGTGCGGCCCTTGGCGGCCAGCTTGATCCCCAGGAACACGGTCACGCCAAAGCCGAGCGCGGCCGGGTCCAGCACCACGCGCCGGCCGGCGATCACGCCCTGATCCGTCAGCCGCCGGATGCGCCGCCATGCGGCAGGCTGGCCGATGCCGACCGCGCGCCCGATATCGGCGGCGCTGGTGGTCGCGTCGCGTGCCAGCGCCCGCAGGATGGCCAGATCGGTCGCGTCCAGGTCGGTCACAGGGCCAGATCCTCACTGTCTTTGATGGTCGCGACCAGCATCAGCGCGTCCAGTTCGGCGATATGCGGCAGGGTCAGGATGCGGTCGCGATAGACCTGCTGCCAATGCGCCATGTCGCGGGCGATGACCGAGGCGCGCCAGTCGACGCTACCCAGGAAGGACTGGATCTCGATCACCTCGGGGACCTGGCGCAGGGCGGCGACGAACTCGTCGAAGGCGCGCGGGTTGGTCTTGTCCAGCGTGAAGCGCAGGCTGACCTCGACCGCCCAGCCCATCGCGCGCCAGTCGATGCGGGCCTGCACGCCGCGCAGGACGCCGGCCTCGCGCATACGCTCCATCCGTCGCCACAGGCTGGCCGCGGTGACGCCGGCGCGTTCGGCCAGCGTCGCATTGGCGGCGGCGGGATCGGCCAGAAGCTGGCGCAGGATGCGGCGATCGGTGGGGTCAGGCATGAAAGTCATGAAAATGGCATTATCATGGGCATGATCTTTTCACAAGACGCATGAATCGTTGATCGAATGCGGAGGTTCGAATCCGGTCTACGGGCTAGAACTGTGTCAGCAAATCGAAAGGACTTCCCCATGCGCGTTTACTATGACCGCGATTGCGACGTGAACCTGATCAAGGACGCCAAGGTCGCGATCCTGGGCTATGGCAGCCAAGGCCATGCCCACGCCCTGAACCTGCGCGACAGTGGTGCCAAGAACGTCGTCGTGGCCCTGCGCGGAGGGCAGCCCGTCCGCCAAGAAGGCCGAGGGCGAGGGCCTGAAGGTCATGGGCATC
>NZ_VUOJ01000005.1:0-67500 GCF_015390265.1 Paracoccus sp. NBH48
TTCCCACCGGGCGGAATCCGCAGAACTCCGCCGTGGCGGTGACGCAGGGGCTGCTGAACCACCTGTCCGCCGACGAGATCGAGGGCGTGATCGCCCATGAGCTGGCCCATATCCGGCACCGCGACACGCTGACCATGACCGTCACCGCGACCATGGCCGGCGCCATCGCGATGATGGGGAACATGATGCTGTTCGCGGGCAACCGCGAGGGGCGGGGCGGCATGATCGGCGGCATCATGGCGATGATCCTGGCGCCGATGGCCGCGATGATGGTGCAGATGGCGATCTCTCGTGCGCGGGAATACGAGGCGGATGCGACCGGCGCGCAGATCAGCGGCAAGCCGCGGGCGCTGGCCTCGGCGCTGAGCCGGATCGCGCAGGCGGCGGGGCGCAGCGTGAACCTGCCGGCCGAGAAGAACCCCGCCGCGGCGGCGATGTTCATCATCAACCCGCTGCACGCGATGCGGGCCGACCGGCTGTTCACCACCCACCCCCCGACCGAGGAGCGGATCGCCCGGCTGATGGCGATGGATGGCACGGCCCCGCGTGACCCGGCCCCCGCCGCCGGACCAAGCCGCATCCCCCGCACCGGCGCCGCGCCGCGCACGCCGTGGGGCCGCGGATGACCGGGCCGGACCCTGACCTGCGCCCCGAAAAGCTGGACAGCGATGTCGAGGATCGCGCGCTTCGGCCGCAGAACCTGTCCGAATTCGTGGGCCAGGCCGAGGCGCGCGCGAACCTGAAGGTGTTCATCGAGAGCGCCAAGATGCGCGGCAAGGCGATGGACCACACGCTGTTCTTCGGCCCCCCGGGACTGGGCAAGACCACGCTGGCGCAGATCATGTCGCGCGAACTGGGGGTGAACTTCCGCATGACATCCGGGCCGGTCATCGCGCGGGCGGGGGACTTGGCCGCGATCCTGACCAACCTCGAGGCGCGCGACGTCCTGTTCATCGACGAGATCCACCGCATGAACCCTGCGGTCGAGGAGATCCTGTACCCCGCGATGGAGGATTTCGAGCTGGATCTTGTGATCGGCGAGGGCCCGGCCGCACGCACCGTGCGGATCGAGCTGCAGCCCTTCACGCTGGTGGGGGCGACCACGCGGCTTGGCCTGCTGACCACGCCGCTGCGCGACCGGTTCGGCATTCCGACCCGGCTGCAGTTCTATGAGATCGCGGAACTGGACCTGATCGTGCAGCGCGGCGCGCGGCTGATGGGGATCAGCGCCGATCCCGAAGGCACGCTGGAGATCGCGCGCCGCGCCCGCGGCACGCCCCGCATCGCGGGCCGGCTGCTGCGCCGCGTGGTCGATTTCGCGCTGGTGGAGGGGAACGGCCGCCTGACGCGCGAGATCGCCGATATCGCGCTGAACCGGCTGGGGGTGGATGATCTGGGCCTGGACGGGGCCGACCGGCGCTACCTGACGCAGATGGCGCAGCATTACGCGGGCGGACCCGTGGGGGTCGAGACGCTATCCGCCGCCCTGTCCGAGAGCCGCGACGCCATCGAGGAGGTGATCGAGCCCTATCTGCTGCAGCAGGGCCTGGTCGCGCGGACCCCGCGCGGGCGCATGCTGACCCAGGGGGCCTGGCGCCATCTGGGCTTGGACATGCCGGTCCCCACCGGTCAGGCGACGCTGTTCGACGTCTGATTGCGGACGGGACCGATCGCGCGTATTTTGGCCCCCATGAGCCATCACCTGACATTGCGCGTCTATTACGAAGACACCGACCTGGCCGGGATCGTCTATTATGCGAACTATCTGAAATACATCGAGCGGGGGCGGTCCGAATGGATGCGCGCCACCGGAATCGACCAGATGCGCATGAAGGAGACGTCGGGCCACGTCTTTGCCGTCCGCCATATCGAGGCCGACTATCTGCGCCCCGCGCGCTTCGACGACCTGCTGACCGTGGTCACCGACCTGTCGCACGCCACGGCCGCGCGGATCGTGGTCGACCAGCAGGTGCTGCGCGGTGATGAGGTACTGTTTTCGGCGCGGGTGACGATCGTCAGCCTGGACGGGCGGGGACGTCCCGTGCGCCTGCCCGCCGCCCTGGCGCGGGCGCTGCCGGAGGGCTGAACCCGTGGCTTCTGCCGCGCGGATGCGGCAACACGGACGCAGGTTGATGAAAATTGACGCCATTGTGTTGCCGCGGGGGCTGAAACCCGTGGCAATTACAGGGTAACAGGCCGCAACGCCGGGCTGCCAGGGGGCAGTTGCGGCCCCTGATGATGAGGCAGTAGACCATGGAACCCATTCAGGCCGCCGAGGCCATCGACTTTTCGGCCGTGGCTTTGTTCTGGCGATCCTCGCTGACGGTGCAGGTGGTCATGATCATGCTGATCGCGGCCTCGTTCTGGTCCTGGGCGATCATCGTGCAGAAGTTCCTGACCTTTGCGCAGGCGCGCAAGGAGGCCGCCCGCTTTGACCGCGCCTTCTGGTCCGGAGAGCCCTTGGACGATCTTTATGACCGGCTTGGCGACCGCCCCAAGGGGCCGTCCGAACGGATCTTTTCCGCGGGCATGACCGAATGGCGCCGCAGCCACCGCGATGACGGGCGGCTGATCGCGGGCGGCATCGGGCGCATCGACCGGGCCATGAACGTGGCCATCCAGCGCGAGGAACAGCGCCTGTTCCGCGGCCTGTCCTTCCTGGCGACCGTGGGGTCGACCGCGCCCTTCATCGGCCTGTTCGGCACCGTCTGGGGCATCAAGTCCGCATTCGAGGGCATCGCCCTGACCCAGGACACCAGTCTGGCCGTCGTGGCGCCGGGCATCGCCGAGGCCCTGCTGGCGACCGCTTTGGGCCTGGTCGCGGCCATCCCGGCCGTCGTCTTCTACAACAAGCTGTCGGGCGACGCGGAACGCATCACCGGCGGATGGGAGGCGTTCTCGGACGAGTTCTCGACCCTTCTGTCGCGCCAGATGGACGAGGCCTGACATGGCATCCGGGGTCGTCAAGCGCGTCCGCAGCAAGGGCCGTCGGCGCAACCTGCCGATGTCCGAGATCAACGTCACGCCCTTTGTGGACGTGATGCTGGTGCTGCTGATCATCTTTATGGTCGCGGCGCCGCTGATGACGGCGGGCGTTCCGCTGAACCTGCCCGAAACCGCCGCCAACGCGGTCCCCAACGAGGACGAAGAGCCGTTGATGGTGTCGATCCCGGTCGAGGGGTCGCTGACGATCATGGACCAGCCGGTGGCGGACGAGCAGGTCGTGACGACGCTGCGCACGATCCTGGCGGAACGGCAGTCGGGCCGGGTGTTCCTGCGTGCCGACGGCACCATCCCCTATGCCCGCGTGGTCCAGATCATGGGCGCGCTGAACGCCGCGGGGATCACCGACATCGTGCTGGTCACCGAGACCGGCGGACCGCGGATGGACGGCTGAACCATGGACGAACGCGAAGGGCGCATCGGTTACTGGGTCTCGGGGGTCGCGCACGGCTCTCTGATCCTGTGGGCGATCCTGGGCGGGGCGCTGTTTCGTCCGCAGCCCAGCCCGATGGTGCGCACGACCCAGGTCTCGACCATCAGCGGCGCCGAGTTCGAGGCGATGGCCGCCGCCGCCCGCGGGGCGGGGCCGGTGGGTGCCGATTCGACCGCGGTGGCCACCTTGCCCGACCCCGTCGACCCGGCCGAGGACGGTGCGGCGCGGCCCGTCGATGCGATCCCCCCGCAATCGGGGCAGGCCGCGGCGCTGGAACAGCCCGACACGGCCGAATCCGTGCCCGACCTCAGCGATTTCGCGCCCGCCGCCCCGGTCGAGGTCGCGACCGATCTGCCCGCGCCGCGCCCGAACCAGACCGACGGGGCCGAGACCGCCCCGCAGGTCCCGGACACCCCCCCGGCCCCCGTGGCAGAGGCCCAGCCTAACCGCCCGGCGCTGCCGACGCCCGACGCCGCGGCCGTTCCGGTCGCCCCGCGATCGGCGCTCGCACTTGACGCCTCGCGCCGCCCCGAGGACCGGCCGGCCGACCTGGTCGAATCCTTCAACCGCCGCGTGGCGGAGGCGGCTGCCGCCGAGGCTGCGCGTCAGGCGGCCGCAGATGCGGCTGCCGCCGCCGCGCGTCAGGCCACGGCCGATGCGGCCGCCGAAGCCGCAGCCGAGGCGGAACGCCAGGCTGCCGCCGAGGCAGACCGCCAAGCCGCGGCCGAACGCGAGCGCCAGGCCGCGGCGGACGCTGCCGCGGAAGCCGAACGTCAGGCGGCGGCAGAGGCGGAGCAGGAACGGCGCGCAGCGGCAGAGGCCGCGGAAGAGCGCCGCGCGGAAGCCGCGCGCCAAGCTGCGGAGGAGGAACGGCAGGCAGCCGACGCCGCGGAGGCCGAACGCCGCGCGGCGGCCGAAGCGGAAGCGGCGCGTCGTGCCGCCGCAGAGGCCGCGGCCGAGGAGGAGCGCCGCGCCGAAGCCGCACTTCAGGCGGCGGAGGCCGAGCGCCAGGCCGCTGAGGAGGCGGAACGCCAAGCCGCTGAGGAGGCGGAGCGCCGTGCTGCCGCAGAGGCGGAGGAGGAGCGCCGCGCCGCTGCAGCGGCCGAGGAAGAACGTCGCGCCGAAGCCGCACGCCAGGCCGAAGAAGCGGAGCGCCAGGCCGCCGCGGAGGCGGAACGCCGCGCTGCCGCCGAGGCCGAGGAAGAACGCCGTGCCGCCGCCGAAGCCGCAGAGCGGCAAGCCGAGGCCGAGCGTCAGGCGGCTGCCGAACAGGCCGCGCGCGAGGCGGCGGATCGGCAGGCGCTGGAGGACGCGCTGCGCGATGCGCAGGGCGGGGCAGGGGGGCAGGACGCCGCCTCTGGCTCCGACACGGCCGGCAGCCCGTCGCAGACCATCGAGGGCGGCAGCGGCGCCTCGGCCGGGCTGGACCCGCTGGCCGCCGCGCTGGCGGGGGCCATGGCGGGGACCGGGGCCGCGGCGGATCCGGCGAACGACCCTTCGGGCCCGCCTGCCGACATGATGCAGCTGACCCCCAGCCCGATCCAGGCGACGCCCTTGCCCGATGCGGCGCAGGGCCTGCCCCTGGGCGATCCGCTGACGCTGTCGGAGCGCGACGGGCTGCGCTTTGCGATCCAAGACTGCTGGAACCTGGGCGCGCTGTCGGTCGAGGCGTCGCAGATGACCGTCTCTGTCGGGTTCACGCTGTCGCCGGACGGGGTGCCCGACCAGAACAGCATGCGCATCGCTGGCTATCAGGGCGGCAGCGAATCCGCAGCCCAGCAGGGGTTCGAGGTCGCGCGCCGCGCCATCCTGATGTGCGGACGCGCCGGGTTCGATCTGCCCGCATCGAAATACGGACGCTGGCGCGATGTCGTGGTGGATTTCCGCCCCGACGGCGTCGCGTTCCAATGACTGACCGGCGGGGGCCACCTTCCGCTGTTCGCCGAAAAAAGGTAGTGATGACGCCATGTTCCGCAGACTGATCCTTGCCCCTGCCTTCCTGCTGGCCGCAGCGTTGCTGCCGACCGGGCCCGTGATGGCGCAGGACACCCCCCTGCGCATCGAGATCACCGACGGCGTGATAGAGCCGATGTCGATCGCCATTCCGGCCTTTCATGGCGATGCCGAGATCGCGGCCCGCATCCGTCAGGTCGTGGCGGACGACCTGACCGGTACCGGCCTGTTCAGCGAGATCCCCGTCGAGACGCATGTCGCCCGCCCCGCCAGCTTTACCGAGGCCGTCAGCTATGACGACTGGCGGGCGGTGAACGCGCAGGCGCTGGTCTCGGCCGAGGTGCGGCAGATGGGCGACAACATCAGCGTGGGCTTTCGGCTGTTCGACGTCGTGTCGGGCCAGCCGCAGGGCGACGGGATGCAGTTCGACGCCCGCGCCGCCGACTGGCGCCGCGCGGCCCACAAGATCGCCGACCAGATCTATGCCCGGCTGACCGGCGAAAAGCCCTATTTCGACAGCCGCGTGGCCTTCGTCCAGGAAACCGGCCCGAAAAGCGCACGGATCAAGCGGATCGGCGTGATGGATTACGACGGCGCGAACATCCTGTGGATGACCGACAGCTCGTCCCTGGTGCTGGCGCCGAAATTCTCGCCCGACGGGCGGCGGCTGCTGTTCACCAGCTATGACAGCGGCTTTCCCCAGATCCAGCTGATGGACGTGGCGACCGTCAGCGCCCGGCCGCTGACCCGCGATGCCAGCACGATGGCTTTTGCGCCGACCTTCAGCCCGGACGGGCGGTGGGTCGCGTATTCGCGCGAACAGGGCGGCAATACCGACATCTGGCTGATGGACGTGGCCACCGGCGCCCAACGCGCGCTGACCAATTCGCCGGCCATCGACACCTCTCCGGGTTTAGCCCGGACGGGCAGCGCATCGTGTTCGAAAGCGACCGGTCCGGCGCGCCGCAGCTGTACATCATGGGGTTGGACGGGGCCGAGCCGTCGCGCATCAGCTTTGGGGACGGGCGTTACGGCACGCCCACCTGGTCGCCCAAGGGGGACCTGATCGCGTTCACCAAGCAGATCGGCGAACGCTTTCACATCGGCACCATGCGCACCGACGGATCGTCCGAGCGTATGCTGACCGAAAGCTTCCTGGACGAGGGCCCGACCTGGGCCCCGAACGGTCGGGTGGTGATGTTCACGCGCGCCACCCCCGGCGGAAACGGCCAGCCGCGGCTGCATTCGGTGGACATCACCGGGCGCAACATGCGACCGATGAATCTTGACTTTGCCGCCTCGGACCCGTCCTGGGGTCCCCTGTTGCCATGAGGATGAGATGATGAACGCCGCGACCAAGCCTGTCCTGCTGGCCGCCCTTCTGGGGCTGGCGGCCTGTGCCCAGCCCGCGCCGACGGTGGCGCCGCCCGTGGTCGACCCCTATGCCAGCACGGGCGGGGGGCGCGGTGTTCCAGGGCGATCTGGCCGGCGGCGTCCTGGGCGCCGAGGCCACGGCCCAGTATTTCCGCGGCACGGTCGGCGACACGGTCCTGTTTCCCGCCGACCAGACGACCCTGACCCCCGAGGCGCGGACCATCCTGGCGGCGCAGGCCGCCTGGCTGACGCGCCACACCGCCTTTACCGCCGTGGTCCAGGGCCATGCCGAGGAGACGGGCACCCGCGAATACAACCTTGCGCTTGGCGCACGGCGGGCCAGTGCGGTGCAGGAATACCTGGTCGCGCAGGGCGTGGCCCCGGGCCGCATCCGCACGCTGTCCTTCGGCAAGGAGCGTCCCGCGGCGACCTGTTCGGACGAGGGCTGCTATGCCCAGAACCGCCGTGCCGTCACCGTCGTGACCGAAGCCGCCCCCCCCGCCGTGGCGACGGCCCCCGTGGCAAGCGCCGCCCCTGTCGGGGGCGTCGTCGGGGCAGGCATGTGATGCGGCTGATCCCCGCGCTGATCCTGGCCCTGACGCTTGGGGCGCCTGTTCAGGCCGCCCCCGACGCCGCGACCCTGGCCGACATGCGTCAGCAGGTCACGCAGCTGCGCAGTCAGCTGCAGGGATTGCGAGGCGAACTGGTCGCGTCGGGTGCCGCCGGGTTCCAGGCGGCGGGCGGGGCCAGCGCCATCGACCGCATGAACGCGATGGAGGCGCAGCTGATGCGCCTGACGAACCAGGCCGAACAGCTGCAGAATCGCATCAACCGGATCGCGGGCGACAGCGAACGGCGCCTGTCCGACCTGGAATTCCGCCTGTGCGAGGCCGAACCGGGCTGCGATCTGTCGGCGCTGACCGTGCCGCAGGCGCAGGCGGGGCTCAGCCCGCAGCTGGCGCCCTCGGCCCCGGCGGATGGCGGGGCGGGGCAGCCTGCCTCGACCGCGGCCGAGCAGACCGATTTCGACGCGGCCCGCGCCGCGATGGACGCCGGCGATCACGCCCGCGCGGCGCAGATGTTCGCCGATGTCGCGGAAACCCATGCCGGCGGTCCCCTGACCGCCGAGGCGCTGTTCCTGCGCGGGCAGGCGCTGGATCTGGCCGGCCAGCCGCGCGATGCGGCCGCCGCCTGGCTGGAGGGGTTCGCCGCCGATCCGGACGGCGCACGGGCTGGCGAGAGCCTGCTGGGCATCGCTCGTGTGATCGAGGCGCAGGGTGACGCGACCGCCGCCTGCCTGTACCTGGCAGAGATTCCCGCCCGATTTCCCGGCAGCCCGCAGGCCGTTGAGGCGGAGGGCCACGTGACCCGCCTTGGCTGCGGCGTCAGCGACCTGGGCGTTCTGGACCCGCTGCTCGATCCGTCGATGGACCCCGAAGCGGCGGCCGATCTGGCCGAATATCCGTGATCCGCGACCCCGGCGCCCGCATCAGGTCCGTCCTGGACCGGCTGGCGGGGGACCTGCCGGCGCTTGGACTGGCGGTGTCGGGGGGCGGTGATTCCATCGCCCTGATGCATGTGGCCGCCGAATGGGCGCAGGGGCGGCGCGTCATGGTCGCCACCGTCGATCACGGCCTGCGCGAAGGAAGCGCGGCCGAGGCCGAGGAGGTCGCCCGCGCCGCGCGTGCCCTGGGCCTGTCGCATGCGGTGCTGCTGTGGCGGCGCGACACGCAGGTCGGCAATCTGATGGCGCAGGCCCGCGATGCGCGGCTGCGGCTGCTGTCGGGCTGGGCGCGTCGCAACGACCTGCCGGCGGTGGCGCTTGGCCACACGGCCGACGATCTGGCCGAGACGCTGCTGATGCGCCTGGCGCGCGGTTCCGGCGTGGACGGGCTGTCGGCGATGGCGGAATGGCGCGACGCGTTCGACATGCGCTGGCTGCGGCCGATGCTGGGCACCGGGCGGGCCGAGCTGCGCGACTGGCTAACGGCGCGCGACATCACCTGGATCGACGATCCGACGAACGACAATGCCGACTATGACCGCATCCGGGCGCGTCAGGCCATCGCGGCCCTGGGGCTGGAGGTGTCGGGCCTGGCCCGATCCGCCGCCCATATTGCCGACGCGCGCGACGCGCTGGCCGATTACGCGGCCCTGCTGAGCGCCGATGCCAAGGTCGATCGCGGCAGCCTGATCCTGTCGCGCGGCCCCCTGCGCGACGCGCCGCCAGAGATCCGCCGCCGCATTCTGGTCGCCGCCTGCCGATGGGTGACGGGCGCCGACTATCCGCCGCGCCGCGCGACGCTGATCCACGCGCTGGAGGCGATGCTGGCGCAGGGGCGGGTGACGCTGGATGGGGCGATGATCTCTCCGACGGGCGCGGGGCTGCGGGTCACGCGCGAGGCCGCGGCCGCGCTGCGCACCGGCCCAACGCCCGACCAGGTCTGGGACCGTCGCTGGCGGGTGCGCGGTCTTGCCCCCGGCCAGACGATCGCGGCCTTGGGGACCGAGCCGCTGGCCCGCCTGCCGTGGCGCGATTCGGGCCTGCTGCGTGACGAGGCTGCGGCCAGCCCCGGCATCTGGCAGGACGGACGGCTGATCGCCGCGCCGCTGCTGCGCGACCACCCCGGAATCACCCTGATTCCGGTCCGGGGCGCGGCAGATTTCCACAGGTTGGTGAAGGCGCATTGAACCTGTCGCGATAATCCCTATTTTCAAGTCAAACCGCATTCCGTCGGAGGACCCGTATTGGGCAATGCTCGCAACTTCGCCTTCTGGGTGGTTCTGTTCCTGATGATCCTCGCGCTGTTCAATCTGTTCAGCGACGGGTCGGGCACCATGAACAGCCGCCAGATCAGCTATTCCGACTTCATCGAACGGGTGCAGAACGACCAGGTCAGCGCCGTCACGATCGACGGAGAGGACGTGGCCATCACCGGCACCAACGGCGAGCAGTACGCGACCGTGCGCCCGATGGGCGAGGATATCAGCGACCGGCTGATCCAGCAGGGCGTGGACGTGCGCGTGGTCAAGCAGCAAAGCAGCGGCTTCATGTCGATGCTGGGCGTCTGGCTGCCGTTCATCCTGCTGATCGGGGTGTGGATATTCTTCATGAATCGCATGCAGGGCGGCGGCAAGGGCGGCGCGATGGGCTTTGGCAAGTCCAAGGCCAAGCTGCTGACCGAAAAGCACGGACGCGTGACCTTTGACGACGTCGCGGGCATCGACGAAGCCAAGGAGGAGCTTGAGGAGATCGTCGAGTTCCTGCGCAACCCGCAGAAGTTCAGCCGCCTTGGCGGCAAGATCCCCAAGGGTGCGCTGCTGGTGGGCCCTCCGGGCACTGGTAAGACGCTGCTGGCGCGGGCCATCGCGGGCGAGGCGGGCGTGCCGTTCTTCACCATCTCGGGATCGGACTTCGTCGAGATGTTCGTGGGCGTCGGTGCCAGCCGCGTGCGCGACATGTTCGAGCAGGCCAAGAAATCGGCCCCCTGCATCCTGTTCATCGACGAGATCGACGCCGTGGGTCGCGCCCGTGGCGTAGGCATCGGCGGCGGCAACGATGAGCGCGAACAGACACTGAACCAGCTGCTGGTCGAGATGGACGGCTTCGAGGCGAACGAAGGCATCATCATCATCGCCGCGACCAACCGCAAGGACGTGCTGGACCCCGCGCTGCTGCGTCCGGGCCGGTTCGACCGCACGATCCACGTGCCGAACCCCGACATCAAGGGCCGCGAGCGGATCCTGTCGGTCCATGCCCGCAAGGTTCCGGTCGGACCGGATGTCGACCTGCGCCTGATCGCGCGCGGTACGCCCGGCTTTTCGGGCGCGGACCTGATGAACCTAGTGAACGAGGCTGCCTTGGGCGCCGCGCGCATCGGGCGCCGCTTTGTCAGCATGGCCGATTTCGAGAACGCCAAGGACAAGGTGATGCTGGGTGTCGAGCGTCGCAGCCTGGTCCTGACGCCCGAGCAGAAAGAAAAGACCGCCTATCACGAAGCGGGCCACGCCGTCGTCGGCCTGTCGCTGCCGAAATGCGATCCGGTCTACAAGGCCACGATCATCCCGCGCGGCGGCGCCCTGGGCATGGTCGTCAGCCTGCCCGAGATGGACCGCCTGAACTTCCACAAGGACGAGGCCAAGCAGAAGATCGCCATGACCATGGCCGGGAAGGCTGCCGAGATCATCAAGTACGGCGAGGAGGGCGTCTCGAACGGCCCCGCCGGCGACATCCAGCAGGCCAGCGCACTGGCCCGGGCGATGGTGATGCGGTGGGGCATGTCCGACAAGGTCGGCGCGGTTGATTATGCCGAGGCGCATGAGGGCTATAACGGCAGCACCGGCGGCTTCTCCGTGTCCGCCTCGACCAAGGAACTGATCGAGCAGGAGGTTCGCGACCTGATCGAGGAGGGCTATCAGGAAGCCCGCCGCATCCTGCTGGAGAAGGAGGTCGAGTTCGAGCGCATGGCCAAGGGCCTGCTGGAATACGAGACCCTGACCGGAGAGGAGATCGCCCGCATTCTGCGCGGTGATGCGATCGGCGGGGATGACGACGACACCCCGGCCAGCGTGATCCCCTCGGTCACGGCCATCCCGCGGACAAAGCCCGCGCCGGGTGGCGACCCCGCCCCTGCCTGAGACGACAAAACCCCGGTCCGATGGACCGGGGTTTCTTCTTGGATCACACCAGGGTCGGCGTGATGGTCAGCGTGCCGGCCGTGGCATGCGAATAGGGACAGACCTTGTGACCGCCCTCGATCAGGTCCTGCGCCACGGCGGGGTCCATGCCGGGCAGGGACACGGCGATCTGGACGTCCAGTCCGAAGCCCGGATCGCTGCGGGGGCCGATGCCCACGCTGACATTGACCGCCGCATCATCCGGCACCTTGACCTTTTGCGACGCAGCGTAATGGCGCATCGCGCCCATGAAGCAGGCGGCATAGCCGAGCGCGAACAGCTTTTCCGGGTTGAGCCCGTCGCCGCCGGGACCGCCCAATTCCTTCGGAACGACCAGGTCGATGGCCGAAGTGCCGTCATTTAAGGCGGTTTTGCCGTCACGGCCGCCCCCAGTGGCCGTCGCGGCGGTTCGATAGAGGATCTTTTCCGGCATGGCATTTCCTTTCTTCGATAATAGATAGCACGCTATATAAATTAACCCTTCGAAATTGCAACAGTTGCGGACTGCGCTTTGTGCAATTACACCATGTGCATGAGCGATGATCCCGCCTTGTCCAGCCTGTCGCCTTTCGATCAGATGCTGTGCTTTGACGTCTATGCCGTCAATCTTGCCTTTGGGCGGATCTACAAGCCGTTGCTGGACCCGCTTGGGCTGACCTATCCGCAGTTCCTGGTGATGATGGCCTTGTGGGCCAACGATCATCAGTCCGTCGGCGGCATCGGGGACAGCCTTGGGCTGGACAGCAGCACCCTGACCCCGCTGATCAAGCGGCTGGAGGCGGCGAACCTGGTTACCCGACAGCGGGATTCGCGCGACGAACGCCGGGTGATCGTGTCGCTGTCTCCGCAGGGCGCCGACCTGCAAAGCCAGTCCGAACGCGTCATCGCCTGCGTGACCGGCAATACCGGGCTGGATGACCGGACCGCCCAGGCACTGCGCGAACAGCTGCGCCGCCTGCGACATCAGCTGCAGCAGAGCCCGCAGGGCTAGGCTGGGCCTTGCGATTTTGCGCGCGACGGTGCATGGGACGGGCACCATGACCCGGACCTGTGACATTCCCGACATGCCCGCGCTGCGGGCTCAGATCGACCAGCTGGACGAACAGCTGATGGCTTTGCTGGCGCGACGCCATGCGCTGATCGACCGCGCCGCGCAGATCAAGGCCGGCAACGGCATGCCCGCGCGCATCGATGCCCGCGTCGAGGAGGTCGTGGCGAATGTCCGCCGCCACGCCGAGGGTCACGGCCTGGACCCCCAGCTGTACGATCGCCTGTGGCGGCAGCTGATCGAGGCCGCCATCGCCCAGGAAGAACGCCAGCTGAACAAGGACCGCCCATGACCGCCCAGACCCTTGACGGCAAGGCCTTTGCCGCCCGCCTGCGCGCCCGGATTGCCACGCAGGTCGCCGATCTTGCAGGGCAGGGCATCGTGCCCGGCCTGGCTGTCGTCCTGGTGGGCGAGGATCCGGCCAGCCAGGTTTATGTCCGGTCCAAGGGGCGCATGACGCGAGAGGTCGGCATGACCTCGTTCGAACACCGGCTGCCGGCATCGACGGATCAGGACACGCTGATGGCGCTGATCGCCAAGCTGAACGCCGATCCGGCCGTGAACGGCATCCTGGTCCAGCTGCCCCTGCCCAAGGGCATGGACGAGGCGGCGGTCATCAACGCCATCCTGCCCGAAAAGGACGTGGACGGGTTCCACATCCTGAACGTCGGGCGCCTGGCCACCGGACAGAAGGCGATGGTGCCCTGCACGCCGCTTGGCTGTCTGATGCTGCTGCGCGACCATCTGGGGTCGCTGGCCGGCCGCAATGCGGTGGTCATCGGGCGCAGCAATATCGTGGGCAAGCCCATGGCGCAGCTGCTGCTGCGCGACAGCGCGACCGTGACGGTGGCGCATTCGCGCACGACCGATCTGGCCGCGCTGTGCCGTCAGGCCGACATCCTGGTCGCCGCCGTCGGGCGGCCGCATTTCGTGCAGGGCGACTGGATCAAGCCGGGCGCCACAGTCATCGACGTGGGCATCAACCGGACCGATGACGGGCTGGTGGGCGATGTCGACTTTGCCGCGGCAGTGCAGGTGGCCGGTGCGATCACCCCGGTTCCCGGGGGCGTGGGGCCGATGACCATCGCCTGCCTGTTGGCCAACACGCTGACCGCGACCGCGCGCAGCCACGGCCTGCCCGACCCCGAGGGGCTGACCCCCTAAGCGGCCATCCGCGCCGACAGCCGGAGCGCATGGGCCGGCTGTGTCGCGACCATCGGCAGCACCGGGTCATAGGCGGCGCGGATCAGCGCCGCCAGCGCGGCGGATGGCGTCACCTCGGTGGAAAAGGTCAGCGCGGATTGCATCGTGATGTGTTCCGCAAGGGCCGCTGGATGCGCGTCGGCCAGCGCGCCCCCCATCCTGACGAAGGTCAGGCAGGCGCGGATGCCGCCCGCCTCGTCAAAGCGGAACAGCCGGTACTGGTCGGCGCCCTGGCCCGCCAGACGGTCGGGCAGGCCGGGAAGGCCCGTCAGCCGGTCCAGATCGGGCACCCCGGCCAGTTCGGACCAGTCCCGCACGAAGAACAGCATCAGGTTTGCACCGGTTTCGGGGTCGGTGTCGACCACCGGGTGGCGCGCATGCGCAAAGCCCGCACGGATCGCGGCGCGAAAGATGTCCAGGCTGTCATCGGCCAGGCCGAACACCACGGGCGCCACCGGGCGGCCCCACCGCGCGCACAGGAAGCTGCCGTCGGGGCGGGTGAACAGGGTCTCTATCGCGGCGGGGTCCATGGCGTCTTTCCTGGGCATGAGAACGGGGGGCGAATGCCCCCCGGTCGGTGGTCGGTGCGAATGGGTCAGACCAGCGTGGCCTGGGTCGCGGCGCGGATCTCATCCTCGGTGATGCCGTCGGCCAGCTGGACGATGCGCAGCCCGCCGGGCACCACGTCCAAGACACCCATGTTGGTGATGATCCGGTCGACCACGGCCTTGCCGGTCAGCGGCAGGGTGCAGGATTTCAGCACCTTGGACTCGCCCGCCTTGTTGGTGTGGTCCATGACCACGATCACGCGGCCCACGCCCGCGACCAGGTCCATCGCGCCGCCCATGCCCTTGACCAGCTTGCCGGGGATCATCCAGTTGGCCAGATCGCCCTCCTCCGAGACCTCCATCGCGCCCAGGATCGCCGCGGCGATCTTGCCGCCGCGGATCATGCCAAAGCTGGTGGCGCTGTCGAAATAGCTGGTGCGCGACAGCTCGGTGATGGTCTGCTTGCCGGCGTTGATCAGGTCGGGATCCTCGTCGCCCTCGAACGGAAAGGGGCCCATGCCCAGCATGCCGTTCTCGGACTGGAGCGTGATGTCCTTGTCGCCGACATAGTTCGCGACCAAGGTCGGAATGCCGATCCCCAGGTTGACGTACCAGCCGTCTTCCAGCTCCTCGGCCGCGCGGGCGGCCATCTGGTTGCGGTCCCAGCCTTTTGCTGCCTCGGTCATCACACGGCCTCCTTCTTGCGGGTGGTGCGCTGTTCGATGCGCTTTTCGTGCGACCCCTGGATGATCCGGTGGACATAGATGCCGGGCAGGTGGATCAGGTCGGGGTCCAGGCTGCCGCGTGGGACGATCTCCTCGACCTCGGCGACGCAGACGCGGCCGCACATCGCGGCGGGCGGGTTGAAGTTGCGTGCGGTCTTGCGGAACACCAGGTTGCCGGTGTCGTCGGCCTTCCAGGCCTTGACGATGGACAGGTCGGCCACGATCCCGCGCTCCAGGATGTAGTCCTGGCCGTCGAAATTCTTGACCTCCTTGCCCTCGGCGATGACGGTGCCGACGCCGGTCTTGGTATAGAAGCCCGGGATGCCGGCGCCGCCCGCACGCATGCGTTCGGCCAGGGTGCCCTGCGGGTTGAACTCCAGCTCAAGCTCTCCGGACAGGTACTGACGCATGAATTCGGCGTTCTCGCCGACATAGCTGCTGATCATCTTCTTGATCTGACGCGTGTCCAGCAGCTTGCCCAGGCCGAACCCGTCCACGCCGCAATTGTTGCTGGCGATGGTCAGATCCTTGACCTTGGATTCGACCAGGGCGTCGATCAGCAGCTCGGGGATGCCGCACAGGCCGAACCCCCCTGCCGCGATGAACATCCCGTCATGCAAAAGCCCGTCCAGAGCCTCGCCCGCAGTGGCATAGACCTTTTTCATCGGTCCTCCCGTCCTTGATCCCGTTATCGGCCCAAGTTGTTGCGTGCGCTGGCGCAAGTGTCAATCGCGGGGGCGGCGTGTTAGCGCCGCCACCCGGTCCTACTCGGCCTCGGGCTTGGCCGCGGCCTTTTTCGCGGCAGGCTTCTTGGCCGCGGGCTTCTTTGCCGCCGGTTTCTTGGCGGCAGGCTTCTTGGCGGCTGCCTTGGGCGCGGCCTTCTTGGCGGCCGGTTTCTTGGCCTTGGACGGCGATTTCGCAGCCTTGGCCGCGATCAGCTCCAGCGCCTGTTCGACGGTCAGATCCTCGGGGGTGACGTCGCGTGGCAGGGTCGCGTTGACCTTGGCCCATTTGACATAGGGGCCGTACTTGCCGCCCAGGATCTGGATCGGACCGCCGTCCGGATGCTCTCCCAGCTCGCGCAGCGGTGCGGCCGCTGCGGCGCGGCCGCGGGTCTGCTTGGCGGCCAGCACCTCGACCGCGCGGTTCATGCCGATGGTGAAGACCTCGTCGACATCGGCGATGTTGGCGTATTTCGACCCGTGCTTCACATAGGGGCCAAAGCGGCCGATCCCGGCCTCGATCAGCACCCCGTCCTCGGGGTGGGGACCGACGGGGCGGGGCAGGGCCAGCAGCTGCACGGCTTGGTCCAGGTCCAGGGTCGCGACCTCCCATCCCTTCGGGATCGACGCGCGGGGGGGCTTGGGGGCCTCCTCGGTCGCCTCGCCGCGCTGGACATAGGGACCGAAACGCCCGGTCTTGAGGCTGATCTGATCGCCCGCATCCTCTCCCAGCACGCGGTCGCCGATGGGCGCCTCGCCGTCCGGGGCGGACAGGGGGCGGGTATAGCGGCATTCCGGATAGTTGGTGCAGCCGATGAAGGCCCCGCCCGACCGCGCGGTCTTGAGGTTCAGGCGGCCCTGACCGCACAGCGGGCATTCGCGCGGATCGCCCCCATCCGCCCGCGGCGGATAGAGATGCGGCGCCAGCGCGTCGTCGATCGCCTCCAGCACCTCGGTGATGCGCAGCTCGGACGTGCCCTCCAGTGCTTTGGAGAAGTCCTTCCAGAAGCGGCTCAGAACCTCGCGCCACAGGCGGTCGCCGGCGCTGATCTCGTCCAGCTCGTTCTCCAGGTCGGCGGTGAAGTCATAGCTGACGTATCGCGGGAAATACTTCAGCAGGAAGATCGTGACCAACCGGCCCTTGTCCTCGGCGATCAGGCGGTTCTTGTCCTTGCGGACATATTCGCGGTCCTGGATCGTGGTGACGATGCTGGCATAGGTCGATGGGCGTCCGATGCCCAGCTCCTCCATCCGCTTGACCAGCGTGGCCTCGGTATAGCGCGGCGGGGGCTGGGTGAAATGCTGGCGCGCTGCGGCCTGGGCCTTGTCGCTGACCAAGAGGCCCGGCCCGGCCTTCAGCCCCGCGGGGGCCGCGACCGCGTCGCCGCCCTTCTCGCGGGCCTTGGCCAGTTCGTCGTCGAACGCGTCGGCGACCAGACGCGCGGCCTCGCCCTCGGTGATCGCGGGCAGGCGGGCGCTGTCCTCTCCGTCGTCGTCGTCCCGACCCTGGTCATAGACGCGCAGGAAGCCGTCGAACAGCATCACCTGGCCGGTGGCGCGCAGGCCGACCTGGTCGTCGGGGCTGGCGATCTCGACCGTGGTCCGCTCCATCCGGGCGGCCTCCATCTGGCTGGCGATGGTCCGCTTCCAGATCAGGTCGTACAGCTTGCGCTGATCCTCGGCGGTGATCTTCAGCTTTTCCGGCGACAGCATCATGTCGGTCGGCCGGATGCACTCATGCGCCTCCTGCGCGTTCTTGGCCTTGTTCTTGTACATGCGCGGCGATTTCGGCAGGTACTTGTCGCCGAACTTGGCCTTGATCGCGTCGCGGGCGGCCATCACGGCCTCGGGGGCCATGTCGATGCCGTCGGTCCGCATGTAGGTGATCAGCCCGGCCTCGTACAGGCGCTGCGCCGCCGACATGCAGGCCTTGGCGCCCATGCCCATCTTGCGGCTGGCCTCCTGCTGCAGGGTCGAGGTCATGAAGGGCGGCCAGGGGTTGCGGCTGGCGGGCTTGGCGGCGACCGACGCGACTTTCAGGTCGCGGCTTGCCACCGCGCTCAGCGCCATCGCGGCCTGATCGGCGGCGGCCAGGTCGAACCGGTCCAGCTTCTTGCCGGCCAGCGACACCAGCGTGGCGTCGTATTCGTCGCCGCCCGGGGTCGCCAGGCGGGCATGGACGGACCAGTATTCGCGTGCCTTGAAGGCCTCGATCTCCATCTCGCGGTCGACGATCAGGCGCAGGCAGACGGACTGGACGCGGCCCGCCGACTTTGCGCCCGGCAGCTTGCGCCACAGGACCGGCGACAGCTTGAACCCCACCAGATAATCCAGCGCGCGGCGCGCCAGATAGGCGTCGACCAGCGGCTGGTCGATCTGGCGCGGCTTGGCCATCGCCTCGGTCACGGCGGTCTTGGTGATGGCGTTGAAGGTCACGCGGCTGACCGCGCTGCCCTTCTTGAGGGCCGGTGCCAGCGCCTCCAGCAGGTGCCAGCTGATCGCCTCGCCCTCGCGGTCGGGGTCGGTGGCCAGAATCAGCGTCTGGTCGTCCTTCAGCGCATCCTTGATCGCCTTGAGGTGCTTGCGGCTGTCGGCCGCGACCTCCCATTTCATGTCGAAATCATGGTCGGTGTCGACGCTGCCGTCCTTGGGCGGCAGGTCGCGGACATGGCCGAAGCTGGCCAGAACCCGATAGTCGGAACCCAGGTATTTCTCGATGGTCTTGGCCTTGGCCGGGGATTCGACGACGACGACGGGCATGATGACCTCGGACAACTGCAATGGGGCGGCAAGATGGGTGCCGGGCGGGGCAGTGTCAACGGGGGGTGACAGCACAAGACCGCAAGACGGGGGGTCAGGACAGCGCCAGACGCCCCCCGGCCAGCCGCGTCACGCGGCCCTGCAGTTCCAGCGACAGGATCACCGCGCTGGCCGTCGCCGCCGGCACGCCCAGGTCGCGGATCAGGTCGTTCTCCTCGGTCGGAGAGGGGGACAGGCGCTGCAGGATGCGGCTTTCCAGCTGGATCGGACCGCCTTGGTCACGCGGCGGGGGCGGCAGGGGGTCGGGCGCGGCCATGACGACGGGCGCGGGCAGGGGCCGGGTCTGCGCCAGTGCGTCGGCCACGTCCGCGGCGCTGCGCACCAGCGTCGCCCCGTCGCGGATCAGCGCATTGCAGCCCGCCGCCCGCGCATCCATCGGATGTCCGGGCACGGCCATGACCTCTCGTCCCTGGTCCAGCGCGTTCCGGGCGGTGATCAGGGTGCCGGACCGTTGTGCGGCCTCGATCACCACGACGCCCTGTGACAGGCCTGACACGATGCGGTTGCGGGTCGGGAAATGTCGCGCCGCAGGTTCCGTGCCGGGCGGCTGTTCGGACACCAGCACGCCGCATTCCGCGATCCGCGCGGCAAGATCGGCATTTTCGGCCGGATAGATGACGTCGACGCCCCCGGCCATCACGGCGATGGTCCCGGTGGGCAGGGCCGCGGCATGGGCGGCGGTATCGACGCCGCGCGCCAGCCCGGCGGCCACGGTGAACCCGGCCTCTCCCAGCCCGGCGGCCATGCCGCGCGCCATGCGCAGCCCCAGGGACGATGCGTTGCGCGCCCCGATCACCGCCATCACGTCGCGCGACAGCCAGGCCGGGTCGCCCCGGACCCACAGGATCGCGGGGGCGCCGTCAATCTGGCGCAGGCTGTCGGGATAATCGGCGCTGTCATGGCGGACCAGGCGCGCGCCCGCCCGTCGACCGGCGGCCAGTTCGGCCGCGGCGACGCTTTCAGGGCAGACGGCATAGTCGGCAATGCCGGACTGGGCCGCGATCCCGGGCAGCGCCTCCAGCGCGGCGCGGGCGCTGCCATGTTCGGCGATCAGACGGTGGAACGTGGTGGGGCCCACGCGGCGCGACCGGATCAGCCGCAGCACGGACAGGTCGTCGTCGACGGCCGAGGCGGGCAGGCCGAAACGGGCAGGGGCAAGTCCGATGGTCATGGGGCACCTTCTGCAGGACAGCCCCAGGATAGCCCCGTGGTGGTTAACAATCGGTTAGCGCGCGCCCTCAGGCGGCCGAGCCGCCGACCGTCAGGCCGCCGATCATCAGCGTGGGTTGGCCCACGCCGACGGGCACCCATTGCCCCTGCTTGCCGCAATTGCCGATGCCGGGGTCCAGCGCCATGTCGTTTCCTATGGCGCGCACCTGCTGCAGCGCGGTCGCCCCGTCGCCGATCAGCGTCGCGCCCCGAATCGGGTCGCCGACGACACCGTTCCTGACGCGATAGGCCTCGGTGCAGCTGAAGACGAACTTGCCGTTGGTGATGTCCACCTGGCCGCCGCCGAAACCCACCGCATAGATGCCGTCGCGCAGGTCTGCCAGGATCGCCGCGGGGTCCGCGTCGCCGCCCGGCATGAAGGTATTGGTCATCCGCGGCATCGGGACATTCGCGAAGCTTTCGCGTCGGCCGTTGCCGGTGGGCGCCACGCCCATCAGCCGCGCGTTCTGGCGGTCCTGCATGTACCCGGTCAGGATGCCGTCCTCGATCAGCACGTTGCGGGCGGGGGGCGTGCCCTCGTCGTCGATGTTGATGCTGCCGCGGCGGCCCGCGATGGTGCCGTCATCGACCACGGTCACGCCGGGGGCGGCGACGCGCTGGCCCATCAGGCCCGCAAAGGCAGAGGCCTTCTTGCGGTTGAAATCACCCTCCAGCCCGTGGCCCACGGCCTCGTGCAGCAGGATGCCGGGCCAGCCCGGCCCCAGCACGACGTCCATCACCCCCGCCGGCGCGGGGACCGACCGCAGGTTGACCAGGGCGATGCGCAGCGCCTCGTGGACCAGGCCCTGCCAATGGTCGGGGGCCATCAGCTGTTCCAGCCCGTGACGTCCGCCGCCGCCGGCGCTGCCGCTTTCGCGGCGGTCGTTGTTCTCGACGATCACCGCGACGTTCAGGCGCGCCATGGGGCGGATGTCGGTGGCAAGTCCGCCCTCGGGGCGCAGGATGGCGATCTCCTGCAGGCTGCTGCCCATGGAAATGGTCACCTGCACGACACGCGGGTCCAGCGCACGGGCAAAGGCGTCGATCTCGCGCAGCAGCGCGATGCGGCGGGCGGTCGAGATGCCCTCGGCCGGGTCGATCGCAGGATAGAGGTTCACCGGCTCCATCGCGGGGCGCATCGCGGCCGTTCCGCCGCCGCGGCCCACGGCCAAGCGCGCGGTCTCGGCCGCGCGGCGCAGCGCGGCCTCGGAGATGTCGGTCGAATGGGCATAGCCGGTGACCTCGCCCAGCACCGCGCGCAGGCCGAAGCCTCGCCCGGCCATGAAGCTGGAGTTGCGCAGCCGGCCGTCGTCGAAGACCAGCGATTCCTGCTGGCTGCGTTCCAGGAACAGCTCTCCGTCATCGGCGCCGGCCACCGCATCGCGCAGGATCCGCAGCGCGCCGTCCCGGTCCAGATCGGTCGAGAACGGGTCGAAGGACGGGCGGGTCATGGCGGATCTCCTGGCGGTTGGCGGGCGGGGACGGGCCTTTGGACGGGCGCGGCAGGGGGTCGCGTTTCCTTCGGGCGGGGAAATGCTGTAGGTATGTCTTGCCCGTAAGGGCGAGATATGGTCATAGAACGGTCACTGTGAAAGGAAAAGGGGCAGCCTCCCGGCAGCCCCTGCGGTCATTGGGGCCGGGCCACTGCAACGGGATGGAATGATGGCAAAAGCGATGATGGGCCGTGCATTCGCGGCAGCGACAGGGTTCGCGACGGCGGGCATGTTGGCCGGGACTGCGATGGCACAGGACGTGCTGGGCGATCTGCCCACGATCGGCAAGCCGGTCGCAAGGGGCATGGGCTTTCAGCCGGCGTCCACGGAACTGGCGCGCGATCAGCAATGGCTGGACCATTTCGTGCTGATCATCATCACGGTCGTGACGGTCTTCGTCTGCCTTCTGCTGCTGTTCGTGATCTTCCGGTTCAACGCCAAGGCGAACCCGGTGCCCGCGAAATACACCCACAACACCCCGCTGGAGATCGGCTGGACCCTGGTCCCGGTGCTGATCCTGGTGGCCATCGGCGCCTTCTCCCTGCCGATCCTGTTCCGCAGCCAAGAGATGCCGGAGAATCCCGATGTCGTGATCAAGGCCACCGGCCACCAGTGGTACTGGTCCTATGAATATCCCGACAACGGCATCGCATTCGATTCGCTGATGCTGCCTGAGGAGGAGCTGGCCGAGAACGGCTATGCCCCCGACGAATACCTGCTGGCGACCGATACCACGGTGGTCGTGCCCGTCGGCCAGACCGTGCTGCTGCAGGTGACCGCCAGCGACGTGATCCATTCCTGGACCATCCCGGCCTTTGCCGTGAAGCAGGACGCCGTTCCGGGCCGCATCGCCCAGGCCTGGTTCAATGTCGAGCAGGAAGGCACCTATTTCGGTCAGTGCAGCGAGCTGTGCGGCATCAACCACGCCTACATGCCGATCGTCGTCAAGGCCGTCAGCCCTGAGGTCTATGCGGCCTGGGTCGCCGAGCAGGGCGGTACCATGGGCGACGAACCCGCACCGACCGCCAGCCTGGACGGCGCGGCCAAGGTCGACCTGGCCCGCGCCGACTGAGGTCGGACCCACCCAGGCCCGTGGCGGCATCCTGCCGGCACGGCCAAGGAACAGAGATTGCAGGCGCGATGACCGATATCAACGCATATGACGCCGCCCCCGAGGGCGAGTTCCGCGATTACGTCGCGCTGCTGAAGCCGCGTGTGATGTCGCTGGTCGTGTTCACCGCTTTTGTCGGTCTGTTCGTCGCCCCCGTCGACGTGCATCCCTTCATCGCCTTCTGTTCGGTGCTGTTCATCGCCTTGGGCGGCGGCGCCTCGGGCGCGCTGAACATGTGGTACGACCGCGACATCGACGCGATCATGAACCGCACGCAAAGCCGCCCCATCCCGTCGGGCCGGGTCGAGCACAGCGCGGCCCTGGGCCTGGGGCTGGTCCTGTCGATCATCTCGGTCATGATGCTGGGCCTGGTTGCGAACTGGTTCGCGGCCGGGTTCCTGGCCTTCACCATCTTCTTCTATGCCGTCGTCTATACGGTCTGGCTGAAGCGCTGGACGCCCCAGAACATCGTCATCGGCGGCGCCGCGGGCGCCTTTCCCCCGATGATCGGATGGGCCTGCGCGACCGGCGGGATCAGCATCGAATCGCTTCTGATGTTCGCCCTGGTCTTCTTCTGGACGCCGCCCCATTTCTGGGCGCTGGCGCTGTTCATGAAGGAGGACTATCACAACGCGGGCGTCCCGATGCTGACCGTGACCCACGGTCGCCGCGCCGCGCGTCGCCACATCTTCGCCTATACGCTGGTCCTGGCGCCCTTCGCGCTGTGGCTGGGCGTGACCTCGGTCGGCGGGCCGCTCTACATGGCGGTCGCGGTCGTGCTGAACGCGGCCTTCATCCGGGGCGGCTGGCAAGTTCTGCGCCGCGACGAGGACGCCGCGATCGCCGACGGCTATCTGGTCGAACGGCGCGTCTTCAAGCTGTCGCTCTATTACCTGTTCCTGCATTTCCTGGCCCTGCTGGTGCAGAGCTGGATGGGAGGCTGGTGATGGCCCTGCGCACCGAACACGAGATCCACCGCCGCCGCCGGTCCCGCAACGTGGGGCTGGGCATCGTGCTGCTGGGCTTTGTCGCGCTGGTCTTCGGCCTGACGGTGGTCAAGGTCCAGGAGGGCGGCCTGGTCGAGGGTTTCGATCACCAGCCGCGCGTGTCGCTGACCCCGATGGAACCGCAGGCCCCGGCCCAGGGCCAGGCCCCCGTGCAGGAGGTGACCGAATGAAGCGTCTGAGCCCCGAGGGCCGCACCGTCGCGATGCTGCTGGGCGTCGTCGTCACGATGGGCGCGCTGGCCTGGGCGGCCGTGCCCTTCTACGACTGGTTCTGCCGGGTGACCGGGTTCGGCGGCACCACGCAGGTGTCCGAGACCGCATCGGACCAGATCCTGGACGAGGTCGTGCGCGTCCGGTTCGACGCCAACACCGATTCCAACCTGGAATGGACCTTCCGCCCGATGCAGGCCCGCATGGACCTGAAGATCGGCCAAAGCGGTCTGGCCTTCTACGAGGCCGTGAACAACTCCGACGTGCCGCTGACCGGAACGGCCAGCTACAACGTCGCCCCCGAGGTCTCGGGCTATTACTTCATCAAGGTCGAGTGCTTCTGCTTCACCGAGCAGACGCTGCAGCCGGGTGAACGGGTCGAGATGCCGGTCAGCTTCTACGTGGACCCCGAGCTGGTGGACGACCGCGACGCCGGTCATGTCCGCGACATCACGCTGTCCTATACCTTCCATCGGACCGAGCCGCGCAGCGCTGCGCTTGACAGCGGCGCGGCCGACACCATCAACTAAGACGAATACACGAGGGAGCCGACGGGGATCCGACATGGCGCACGCAAAGAACCACGACTATCACATCCTACCGGCCTCGGTCTGGCCGTTCCTGACCGCGATCGCGGTCTTCGTCATGCTGTTCGGCGCCGTGGCCTGGATGTCCGGAGAGGTGACCGTCATGGGCGTGCCGGTGACCGGCCCCTGGATGTTCGCAATCGGCCTTGTCGGCACCTTCTACGTGGCCTTCGCCTGGTGGGCCGACATGGTGCGCGAGGCCGAGCAGGGCGACCACACCCCGGTGGTCCGCATCGGCCTGCAGTACGGCTTCATCCTGTTCGTGATGTCCGAGGCGATGCTGTTCGTGTCGCTGTTCTGGAACTTCATCAAGCACGCGATGTACCCGATGGGCGAGAACAGCCCCATCACCGACGGCGTCTGGCCGCCGCAGGGCATCGAGACCTTCGACCCCTGGCACCTGCCGTTCATCAACACGCTGATCCTGCTTCTGTCGGGCGTGGCCGTGACCTGGGCGCACCATGCCTGGGCGCATGAGGGCGACCGTCGCACCACCATCAACGGCCTGGCGATCGCCGTGGTCCTGGGCCTGGTCTTCACCGGCCTGCAGGCCTACGAATACAGCCACGCGGCCTTTGGTCTGGCCGACACGGCCTATGCGGCGGCCTTCTACATCGCGACGGGTTTCCACGGCCTGCACGTGATCATCGGGACGATCTTCCTGGCCGTCTGCCTGCTGCGCTTCCAGAAGGGCCAGATGACCAAGGACCAGCATCTGGGGTTCGAGGCCGCCGCCTGGTACTGGCACTTCGTCGACGTGATCTGGCTGGTGCTGTTCGCCGTCATCTATGTCTGGGGCAGCTGATCCCCGACGGTGACCGTTCAAGGCGCGCGGGGCGATCGTCCCGCGCGTTTTTCGTTGTCCTTGCCCCCCGGAGCGCCCCATGCGCCGCTATCTGTTTCCCCTGATCCTCGGCGTCGTCGGCTGTGCCGTCCTGATCTATCTGGGACTGTGGCAGCTGGACCGCCGCGCCTGGAAGGAGGACATGCTGGCAGACATCACCGCGGGCATTCAGGCCGATCCCGTGCCCTTGCCGGACGCGATCGACCCGTCGATGAAATACCTGCCGGTGACGGTCAGCGGCACCACCACCGGGGCCGAGATCGACGTGCTGTCCCACACCCGCGAACAGGGCGCCGGCTATCAGATCGTGTCGCGCTTCGTCACCGATGACGGGCGCGCGATCCTCTTGGACCGGGGCTTTGTCCCGCAGGAGGCGCGTCGCATCGACCGGCCCCCCGTCCGCCTGCAGGTGACGGGCAACCTGCACTGGCCGCAGGATGCCAGCAGCTCGACCCCGGCGCCGAACATGGACGAGAACATCTGGTTCGCCCGCGACGTGGACGCGATGGCCCTGACGCTGGACACGTTGCCCGTGCTGGTCGTGGCCAGCGCCGTCGAGGGCGACAATCAGGGCGCCCGTCCCCTGCCGGTTGCCATCGAGGGGATTCCCAACAACCACCTGTCCTATGCGGTGCAGTGGTTCCTGATCGCGGCCACCTGGGCGGTGATGACACTGGCGCTGATCTGGCGTATCAGGCAGCGCAGCTACTAAAGGATTTCCGATGCGTTACGTCTCGACGCGGGGCCAGGCCCCGGTGCTGAATTTCGAACAGGCCATGCTGTCGGGGCTGGCGCGCGACGGGGGCCTGTACCTGCCCGAGACGATCCCGGCCTTCGAGGGGTTGGAGCAGCTGGACGGCCTGTCATACGAGGAGGTTGCGTTCCGGGTGGTGCGCCCCTTCACCGGCGACAGCTTCAGCGATGACGAACTGCGCGGCGCCATCAACCGAGCCTATGCGCGCATCAGTCATGACGCCCGCGCGCCGCTGGTGCAGCTGGCCCCCGGCCATCACCTGCTGGAGCTGTTCCACGGCCCCACGCTGGCCTTCAAGGATTTCGCGATGCAGCTGATCGCGCAGCTGTTCCAGATCGCCCTGGCGCGGTCGGGTCAGCGGATCACCATTGTGGGCGCCACATCCGGCGATACCGGATCGGCCGCGATCGAGGCCTTTCGCGGCATCGACAATGTGGACGTGTTCATCATGTATCCGCATGGCCGCGTCAGTGAGGTGCAGCGCCGCCAGATGACCACGCCGCCCGCCGCCAATGTCCATGCGCTGGCCGTGACCGGGCATTTCGACGACTGCCAGGCGCGGCTCAAGGACCTGTTCAACGACCATGCCTTCCGCGATCATGTGGGGCTGGCGGGCGTGAACAGCATCAACTGGGCCCGCGTCGTGGCGCAGATCGTCTATTACTTCACTGCGACCGCGTCACTTGGCATGCGGCCCACCGATTTCTGCGTGCCGACGGGCAATTTCGGCGACATCTTCGCGGGGTCCATCGCGCGACAGATGGGCCTGCCGATCCGCCGTCTGATCGTCGCCACGAACCAGAACGACATCCTGCACCGCGCGCTGACCAGCGGCGAATACCGCATGGGCGCGGTCGAGCCGTCGATCAGCCCGTCGATGGACATTCAAGTGAGTTCCAACTTCGAACGCGCGCTGTATCTGGCCTACGGCCAGGACGCGGGCGCGATCCGGCAGCTGATGGAGGAGCTGAAACAGGGCGGCTTCGCGATCAGCCAGGGCGCGCTGGAGGCCCTGCGCGAGCAATATGTCTCGGGCCGCGTGTCCGAGGAGGAGACGCTGGACACGATCCGCGCCATGCGCGAGCGGACCGGAGAGATCCTCTGCCCGCACAGCGCCGTGGGCGTCGCCGTGGCCGAGCGCCATCTGGAGCCCGGCGTGCCGATGGTCACGCTTGCCACCGCTCATCCGGCCAAGTTCCCCGATGCGGTGGAACGCGCCATCGGCGTCCGCCCCGGCCTGCCGCCGCACATGGCGGACCTGTTCGACCTCCCCGAGCGCCTGACCCGGGTTGAAAACGACGTGGACGCGCTTAAGTCCCTGATCCTTGAACGGAGGACCGCGTGAGCCAAGACCCCACCCCGCGCCTGACCACGCTGCCCAACGGGCTGCGCATCGTGACCCGGCAGATGCCCGGCCTGCATTCGGCGGCCCTGGGCATCTGGGTCAGCGCGGGCGGGCGCAATGAACGCGCCGACCAGAACGGCATCGCGCATTTCCTGGAGCACATGGCCTTCAAGGGCACCGCCACCCGCAGCGCGTTGCAGATCGCCGAGGCGATCGAGGATGTAGGCGGGTATATCAACGCCTATACCTCGCGCGATGCGACGGCCTATTACGTTCGCGTGCTGGAGGATGACGTCGATCTGGCCTTCGACGTGATCAGCGACATCGTCCTGAACCCCGTCTTCGACGAGCGCGAGATCGAGGTCGAGCGCGGCGTGATCCTGCAGGAGATCGGGCAGTCGCTGGACACGCCCGACGACATCATCTTCGACTGGCTGCAGGAGGCCGCCTATCCGGACCAGCCGATGGGCCGCACCATCCTGGGCCCCGCCGAACGCGTCAGCAGCTTTGGTCGCGCCGACCTGGCCGGTTTCGTGACCGAGAATTACGGCCCCGGCCAGATGGTCGTGGCCGCCGCCGGATCGGTCGATCACGACCGCATCGTGCGGTTGGCCGAAAAGGCGCTGGGCCATATCGTGCCGCGTCCCCAGGGTCCGCGCGAACAAGCCCGCTGGCAGGGGCTGGAGAGCCGGACCGTCAAGCCGCTAGAGCAGGCGCATTTCGCGCTGGCGCTGGAAGGGCCGGGCTATCTGGCGCCCGATTTCTATGCCGCCCAGATCTTCTCCTCGGCGCTTGGTGGGGGAATGTCGTCGCGGCTGTTCCAGAAAATCCGCGAGGAACGGGGGCTGTGCTATACGATCTTCGCGCAATCGGGTTTCCATGACGACACGGGCATGCTGACCATCTATGCCGGCACCGGCGCCGAGGATCTTGGCGATCTGGCGACCCTGACAATCGACGAGGTCCGTCGTGCGGCCGACGACATGTCCGAGGCCGAGATCGCCCGCGCCAAGGCGCAGCTGCGGGCGGGACTGTTGATGGGGCTGGAAAGCCCGTCGGGCCAGGCCGAGCGCATGGCCCGCAGCCTGGCGATCTGGGGCCGCGTCCCGGACCCGGCCGAGGTTGCCGAACGCATTGCCGCCGTCACCGCCGCGGACGTGCGCGCGCATGCCGAGGCGCTGCTGGCCAATGCCCGCCCGGCGCTGGCGCTTTACGGTCCGGTGGACGGTGCGCCGTCGCGCGAGGCCCTGGCCGAACGGCTGGCCGCATGATCCTGGCGCGGCGCCGTGCCTTTCGGCTGGATGCCGAACGCATCGCGCTGCGCCTGCCATTGCATTCCGATTTCAGCGCGTGGCGGACGCTGCGCGATGACAGCCGCGCCTTTCTAACCCCGTGGGAGCCGGTCTGGTCCCCCGACCATCTGTCACGCAAAAGCTTTACCAACCGCGTCTATTGGGCGGCCCGCTCTGCCCGGGCGGGGACGGCCTATCCGCTGTTTCTGGTCCATCGCGACGGCACGTTGCTGGGCGCGATCACGCTGGACAACATCCGCCGCGGCCCCGCGCAGTCGGGCACCGTCGGATACTGGATCGGGCAGGAGCATGCCCGACATGGCTATATGCGCGAGGCGATCGGGGCGCTGGTGCATCACGCCTTCACTGCGTTGGACCTGAGCCGGATCGAGGCCGCCTGCCTGCCCGAGAATGCCGCATCGCGGGGCGTGCTGGAACGGTCGGGCTTCAAGTACGAGGGCGTGGCTCAGAGCTATCTGCAGATCGACGGTCGCTGGCGCAACCATGTGCTCTACGCCAACCTGCGCAGCGACCGGCGCGGAAAGACCGAGGTGCGTTGATGCTGATCCCCGCCGACAAGACCCTGGCCGCGGCCCTGCCCGCGGGCGTGCTGCGCGACCCGTCCCCCGCCTATACCGAGGAACCGCGGGGACGGTATCACGGGCAGGCGGGCCTGGTCGCCGCGCCCCGCGACACGCAGGAATGCGCCGCGATCATCCGCGCCTGTGCCGCGGCACGCGTCCCGGTGGTGCCCCGCGGTGGGGGCACCGGGCTGGTCGGGGGGCAGGTGATGACGGACGGTCCCGCGCCCCTGATCCTGTCGATGGAGCGGATGACAGCGATACGCGACACCTTTGCCGAGGAAGGGGTGATGATCGTCGAATCGGGCGTGACGCTGCAGGCGGCGCGGCAGGCGGCGGCAGGTGTGGGACGGCAGTTCCCGCTGTCGCTGGCCTCACAGGGCTCGGCCCAGATCGGTGGCGTGCTGTCGACCAATGCGGGGGGCGTGAACGTTTTGCGATACGGCAATGCCCGCGCGCTGTGCCTGGGTCTGGAGGCGGTGCTGCCCGACGGGTCGGTGATGCACGACCTGAAGCGCCTGCGGAAGGACAATACCGGATACGATCTGCGCGACCTGCTGATCGGGGCTGAGGGCACCTTGGGCATCATCACCGCCGCCTCGCTGGTCTTGGCCCCAGTGCCTGCAGAGACCGGGGTCGCGATGCTGGTCGTGGACAGCCCCGCGGCGGCCCTGTCGCTGCTGTCACTGGCGCAGGCGCGTATGGCGGGCGGCGTCACGGCCTTCGAGCTGATCTCAGGCCAGAGCCTGCATTTCCTGGACACGGCCTTTCCCGACATGCGCCAGCCGTTCGACACGCGGCCCGACTGGCTGGTTCTGATCGAGGTCGGCCTGCCCGCGGGCCTGTCGGCCGACGCGGCGCTGGAGGGGCTGTTCACCGCGGGGACCGAGGCCGGTCTGGTCCATGACGGCGTCATCGCGCAATCGGGCCAGCAGGGGGCGGACCTGTGGGCGCTGCGCGAGCATATCCCGCTGGCCAACCGCCATGTCGGCGCCATCGCCAGCCATGACATCAGCCTGCCTCTGTCCGAGGTCGCCCGCTTCATCGACGATGCGGGGGCCTGGCTGGCAGGGCAGGGGGACATGCGCGTCAACTGCTTCGGCCATCTGGGCGACGGCAACCTGCATTACAACCTGTTTCCGGCGGTGGGCCGGACCCGCGACGACTATGAAACCATCCGCCGCGACCTGTCGCGCAAGCTGCACGAAATGGTCGTGGCGCGGGGCGGGTCGTTCTCGGCCGAACATGGCGTTGGGAGGCTCAAGGCCGCCGATCTGGCGCGGTGGGGCGATCCGGCGCGGCTGGCGGCGATGCGGGCGATCAAGGGGGCGCTGGACCCCCTTGGCATCATGAACCCCGGCGCGGTGCTGGCCTAGGCCCCCTCGAACTCGCAGAGCGCGTGGACCGGCATGTCCATGCCCTCTAGAACCTTGCGCCCGCCCAGTTCGGGCAGGTCGATCACGAAGGCGCAACCGATGACCTCGGCGCCAAGACGACGGCACAGCGTGATCGCCGCCGCCGCCGTCCCGCCGGTGGCCAGCAGGTCGTCCACGATCAGGACTTTTTCGCCGGGCTTCAGCGCGTCGTCATGGATCTCCATGATCGCCTCGCCATATTCCAGCTGATAGGCCTCGGAGATGACGGTGCCGGGCAGCTTGCCCTTCTTGCGGATCGGCACAAAGCCGGTGGACAGCTGATGCGCCACCGCGCCGCCCAGGATGAAGCCGCGCGCTTCGAGCCCCACGACCTTGTCGATACGGGTTCCGGCATAGGCGTGCAGGATCTGGTCCACCGCCATGCGGAATCCGCGTGCATCCGCGAACAGCGTGGTCACGTCGCGGAAGATGATCCCCTCATGCGGGAAATCATGGATGGAGCGGACATAGTCCTTGACGGTGCGGCTCATGCAGGGCGGTCCATTTCGAAAAGATCGGTCACCGCGGCATAATCCTTGTATCCCAGACGCGCAATCCAGCCGCCCGCGGCACGCGGATCGAACCGCCCGTCCACGACGCAATCGTCGCGCATGTGGATGCCGGTCACCACGCCGAAGACGGCAAAGTTCGCCTGACCGGCCAGGGGCACGATCTGGGTCATGCGGCATTCCAGCGCTGCCGCGGCACCCGCCACGCGCGGACAGTCGATGGTGGTGCAATCGGCGGCCTCGATCCCCGCGGCCGCGAATTCGCTGGCCCCCGCGGGCAGGGGGGCCGAGGTCGCGTTGACCGCGTCGCGCAGATCGCCCGTGGCGATGTTCACGCAGAAGACGCCCGTCTCGATGATCTGGGCCACGCTGTCCTTGGTGCTGGGCCGGTCGCCCTTGGCGCCGGTCGAGGCGAACATCACCTGCGGCGGGACATAGGCCACGGCGTTGAAGAAGGAATAGGGCGCCAGGTTGTCGCCCTGCGACCCGCGGGTCGAGATCCAGCCGATCGGGCGGGGGGCGATGATCGCGTTGAAGGGATTGTGCGGCAGGCCGTGTCCGGCTTCGGGGCGATAGAACATGGGCGGCCTCCTTGTGGGTTCGGGCGCCAACCTGCCCCGCTTTTTCGCGCGACGCAATGTTTCGCCCGCCTTGCACCCGTGCTAAACGCCCGCCCGACAGCAAGGAGGCGCGATGTACGAGATCTGCCCCGAGACGCCCGCCGACGAACCCGAGGTCGAGGGCCTGTACGATCTGTGCTTTGCGCCGGGTCGCACCGCGCTGTCGTCCTATCGCCTGCGCGACGGCGTGCCGCGCGTGGCCGAACTGTGCCTTGTGCTGCGGGATGCGGGCGGCACGCTGATGGCCGCGATCCGGTTCTGGCCGGTGCGCGTCGACGACCGTCCCGTGCTGCTGCTGGGGCCCATCGCCGTGCACCCCACCGCGCAGGGAGAGGGTCTGGGCGGGCTCTTGATGCGCGACAGCCTGACGCGCGCGCGCCGGATGGGGTTCGACCGGGTTCTGCTGGTGGGCGACGCGCCCTATTACAGCCGTTTCGGCTTTCAGCGCCTTGACGATGTGGTGATGCCGCCGCCCACGAACCCCGACCGGGTGCTGGGGCTGGAACTTCGGCCGGATGCATGGGTTAACGTGGCAGGCCCCGTCCAGCGAGAGACCCGGCCCCCCGCAGACCCGCCCGCGCCGGACCCCACGGCTTGCACCCAGGTCGACCCTCCGAAAAGGCCCGCTGATGACAGAACCGAAACCCCTCGTCCTGCCCCCCATCACTGATCCGGCGCTGCACGCCCAGATCGATCGTCTGGCGTTGCGCTATCTGGAGGCCGGGGGTCTGGGGATGCAGATCATGTCCCGCATCGGCAACGGCGCCGAAGGGCTTATCGAACGCCTGCCGGGTTTCGTGCGGTCGCGGCTGGACAGCGTCACGCGGGCCGCGCTGACGCGGGCGTTTGGTGCCGCCAGCCAGTCGCGCAAGGTGGTTCGGGACCGGGGCGATTGGTTCAACCGCATGGCCTCGACCGTCAGCGGTGCGGCGGGCGGGGTGGGCGGTTTCGCGGGCGCGCTGGTCGAACTGCCGTTCACGGTCACGTTGCTGCTGCGCGCCATGCTGGACATCGCCGCCGAACACGGCCTTGATCCCGAAAGTGAGGAAGTGCGCCTAGAATGCCTGCGCATCTTCGCCGCCGCGGGTCCGATGGCGGATGACGACCAGACCGACCTGGGCATGCTGGCCGCGCGCTTGTCGGTGACCGGCCAGACGGTGCAGAGCATGGTCAGCAAGGTCGCCCCGCGCCTGTCCGTCTCGCTTGGGCAGAAGATGGCGGCGCAGGCGGCGCCGGTTTTCGGCGCGGTGGTCGGCGCGTCCATCAACTATACCTTTGCCCGCTACTATCAGGAACTGGCCCGCGTCCATTTCGGCGTCATGCGCCTGTCCCATGAAACCGGCATTCCGCAGGAGGCCCTGACGGAGGCGCTGCGCCTGTCCATCCAGCGCCAGACGCCCCTCGACCGATCATCGCGCTGACCGCGGGGGGTCCGGGGGGCGGCAGCCCCCCGGCGTCGCGGGACGCAATCACGCCTCCTCGGCGTCCAGTGCCAGGGGCGCGGACGGGGACGCCAGATCGTCGGTCGTCAACGGCCCTGCGGGACGCGCCAGCCGTGCCTTGGTCACCCAGTACAGCCGCTCCTGCGCCCGGGTGATGGCGACATAGGTCAGCCGCTTCCACAGCTGGACCCCGGCCTCGGACCGGTTCGACCAGGCGGCGGCGCTGATGTCGGGGCCGAACACCTGCACCTCGGGCCACTGGCTGCCCTGCGCCTTGTGGATCGTGACCGCCGCCCCGTGCAGAAAGGCCGCGCCCATCCGCGCCGCAAAGGGGATGAAGGGTTCGTCCTCGTCCGGCATCTCGATCTTGACGATGCTGGCGGCCGACAGGCGCGGGTCCTCGGCCCCGATCACGTGCAGGCGCGAAAAGCCCGGCTTGCGGCCCGGCCCCAGATAGACCACTTGCGCTCCCTTGATCAGGCCGCGCGCCTCCAGATCGATCCGCTTCTTGCGATGCTTCAGCGGCAGCTCCAGCCCGTCGCAGATCAGCGGCTCTCCGGGCAGCAGCGCGTCCCCCGGCGCGCCGAAGGCCGTGCGGAACGCATGGATCAGCCGGATGCGCGTCGCGTTGCGCCAGACCAGGACTGGGCTGCGCGCCATCAGGTCGCTTTCCACCCGCTCGGCCCAGACCACGCGGTCGTCCTTGCGCGCCGCATCGCGGATCATCTGCTCGAAATCGTCAAAGCCCAGTTGATCGTCGGCCAACGCATGGGCCAGGTCCAGAATCGGGTTGTCGTCGGCCTGGCGGTGAATGCGGCTCAGCATCAGGCGCTGCGCCGGCGCCAGCTTGTCGAACACCATCTCTCCGGACTGGCCGACCGGGGCCAGCTGGGCAGGGTCGCCGAACAGGACCAGCACGGGAAAGATCTCGCGCAGGTCCTCGAACTGCTTCTCGTCCAGCATCGAGGCCTCGTCGATCAGCCCGACGTCCAGCCCCTCCTCGCGTCTGGTCCAGCCGCGGATGAAATCCGACCCGCGCAATCCGGCCGTGGCCAGTGCCCCGGGGATCGAGGCATGCTGGTCATAGAACGCCTTGGCCCGGTCCAGCGCCGTGTCCGACAGTTCCGCGATGACCGGGCGTTCGGCCGCCCCGGTCAGCCATTCGGCGATCTTCTCGTATTGCGGATCATAGACCGGGGTGTACAGGATCCGGTGGATCGTCGTGGCCGGCACGCCGCGCATGCGCAGAACGAACGCCGCCTTGTTCGTCGGCGCCAGGATGGCGACGCTGCGCCGGTCCTTGCGGCGCCGCCCTTCGTAATCTGGGCTGATCAGTTCGACCCCTGCCTCCAGCAGGGCCTTGGTGATCTGCGACAGCATCAGCGTCTTGCCCGATCCGGCCTTGCCGATGACCGCCATGACGCGACCTTTTCCCGACTGGGGCGGATGCAGTTCCTCTGCGATGATGTCGATGCCCGCCGCGCCAAAGGTTTCGGCCAGCGCATCCCAGGCATCGGCCTGATCGGGCGAAAGGGTCGGGGCGGGGACGGGACTGTTCATGCCAGACCCTTAGCCTGCCTTCGCGGCCAAGGCAAAGCGCCGCGCAACTTTTCCGCCCCGGGCACCGTGCCTGCGGGCACCCCAACAGGAGAGACGCGATGATCGAGCTGTTCTTCGTCACCTGCCTGCTCGCCGACCCACAGCGCTGCAGCGATCACAGCCTGCTGTTCGAGGAACGGAACGGCCTGTTCACCTGCATGCTGCAGAGCCAGTCCGAGCTGGCGAAATGGGTGGCCACCCATCCGACCGAACAGGTTCGCGAATGGAAATGCCGCCGCGCCGGAGAGGGCGACCGCAAGGTCTGACCCCATGCACCGCCGCGCGGGGGGTCCGGGGGGCGGCAGGCCCCCCGGCACGTCGCGGGACGCAGGTCAGCGCCGGCCGGCCTCCAGCGCATCCTCGAAAGTGCGCAGCCCGGTCCGCGGCGATTGGACCAGCACCGCCATGTTGCCGGGCTTGTGCTGGTTGCGCAGCATCATCATGTGCGCGGCCGGGATCTCGGCCCAGGGGAAAACCTCGGACATGCAGGGGTCCAGGCGGCGTTCCAGCATCAGCTTGTTCGCGGCGCTGGCCTGCTTCAGATGCGCGAAATGCGATCCCTGGATGCGCTTCTGATGCATCCACAGGTACCGCACGTCGAAGGTGCAGTTGAACCCGGTCGTGCCCGCGCAGATCACCACCATACCGCCCTTCTTGCAGACCAGCGTGCTGACCGGGAAGGTCGCCTCGCCGGGATGTTCAAAGACGATGTCGACGTTGTTGCCCTTGCCGGTGATGTCCCAGATCGCCGCGCCGAACTTGCGCGCCTCGGTGAACCATTCCTTGTATTCCGGCGTGTTCACCGTGGGCAGCTGCCCCCAGCAGCGGAATTCCTTGCGGTTGATGACCCCTTTCGCGCCCAGCCCCATGACGAAGTCGCGCTTGTCCTCCTCGGAGATCACGCCGATGGCGTTGCCGCCCGCCGCGTTGATCAGCTGGATCGCATAGGAGCCGAGCCCCCCCGACGCGCCCCAGACCAGCACGTTCATGCCCGGCTTCAGCTCGTGCGGCTCGTGCCCGAACAGCATCCGGTACGCCGTGGCCAGCGTCAGCGTATAGCAGGCCGATTCCTCCCAGGTCAGGTGGCGCGGCCGGGGCATCAGCTGCTGGGCCTGCACGCGGGTGAACTGGGCAAAGCTGCCGTCCGGCGTCTCGTATCCCCAGATCCGCTGCGTGGGCGAGAACATCGGATCGCCGCCGTTGCAATGCTCGTCGTCGCCGTCGTCCTGGTTGCAGTGGATGACGACCTCGTCCCCGACCTTCCACCGCTTGACCTTGTCGCCCACCGCCCAGACGATCCCCGACGCATCCGATCCGGCGATATGATAGGGCTGCTTGTGCACGTCGAACATGCTGATCGGCTTGCCCAGGCCCGCCCAGATCCCGTTGTAGTTGACGCCCGCCGCCATCACCAGGACCAGCACCTCGTTGCTGTCGATGGCCGGGGTGTCCACGACCTCCAGCTGCATCGCCTGATCGGGCTCTCCCTGCCGTTCGCGGCGGATCGCCCAGGCATGCATGCGCGCAGGCACATGGCCCAGGGGGGGCATCTCGCCCACGGCGTACAGGTCTTTGACCGGGGCGTCGTAGGGCGCGATCGGGGTGGGTGCGTCGAGAGCCATCGTCTTTCTCCTGTCCTGTGCCGCAGTGCAGAATCACCGGGCCGATTTGCCCTGTCCTACGCCATCAAAAGCAACAATGCAACTATCAGACACCATTGTACGCAATAATATGTCGGAATGATCAGAAATGCGCCGCGCTGCGGCGAATTGACGGCGCAGCTTTGTATCTGTATCGATACTCAGGATGACATTTTCTTGCGAGGGCATGATGGTCGACAAGGACAAACCCTGGCTGTTCCGCACCTATGCGGGCCATTCCACGGCGGCGAAATCCAATGCGCTGTACCGGACGAACCTGTCGCGCGGACAGACCGGCCTGTCGGTGGCCTTCGACCTGCCCACGCAGACCGGTTACGACAGCGATCATATCCTGGCGCGCGGAGAGGTCGGCAAGGTCGGCGTCCCCGTCTGCCATCTGGGCGACATGCGCGCTCTGTTCGACCAGATCCCGCTGGAGCAGATGAACACCTCGATGACGATCAACGCGACCGCGCCGTGGCTTCTGTCGCTGTACATTGCCGTGGCCGAGGAGCAGGGGGCCGATGTCAGCCGCCTGCAGGGCACCGTCCAGAACGACCTGATCAAGGAATACCTGTCGCGCGGCACCTATATCTGTCCACCCGCGCCGTCGCTGGCGATGATCACCGACATCGCCGCCTATACGCGGCAGCACCTGCCGAAATGGAACCCGATGAACGTCTGCAGCTATCACCTGCAGGAGGCCGGGGCGACGCCGGAACAGGAGCTGGCCTATGCGCTGGCCACAGCCGTGGCCGTGCTGGACGATCTGCGGGACAAGGTGCCCGCCGACAGCTTTCCCGAGATGGTCGGGCGCATCAGCTTCTTCGTGAACGCGGGCATCCGCTTCGTCACCGAGCTGTGCAAGATGCGCGCCTTTACCGAGCTGTGGGACGAGATCACCCGTGACCGTTATGGCATCGCGGATGAGAAATACCGTCGGTTCCGCTATGGCGTGCAGGTCAACAGCCTGGGCCTGACCGAGCAGCAGCCCGAGAACAACGTCTATCGCATCCTGCTGGAGATGCTGGCCGTCACGCTGTCCAAGAACGCCCGCGCCCGTGCGGTGCAGCTGCCCGCCTGGAACGAGGCCCTGGGCCTGCCGCGGCCCTGGGATCAGCAATGGTCGCTGCGGATGCAGCAGATCCTGGCCTATGAGACCGACCTGCTGGAATATGGCGACCTGTTCGACGGCAATCCGGTGATCGCCGCCAAGGTCGAAACCCTCAAGCAGGGCGCTCGGGACGAATTGGCGCTGCTGGACCAGATGGGCGGCGCGATCGCGGCCATCGACTACATGAAGGCGCGACTGGTCGAATCGAACGCGGCCCGCCTTGGCCGGATCGAGACGAACGAGACAGTCGTGGTCGGCGTCAACCGCTGGCAGCAGGCCGAGCCTTCGCCGCTGACGGCGGGCGATGGCGGCATCATGGTCGTCGACCCCGCGGTCGAGGCCGATCAGGTCGGCCGCCTGGCCGCCTGGCGCGCGGAACGCGACACAAGCGCGGTCGAGGCGGCGCTGACGGCGCTGCGCCGCGCCGCGCAGTCGGGCGCGAACATCATGGAGCCGTCCATCGCCGCCGCCCGCGCGGGCGTCACCACCGGCGAATGGGCGGGCGTGATGCGCGCGGTGCATGGCGAATACCGCGGCCCGACGGGGGTGTCGCAGGCGCCCTCGAATCGCACCGAGGGACTGGAGGAGATCCGGGACGCGGTCGGTGCGGTCAGCGCCCGGCTGGGGCGGCGGCTGAAGTTCCTGGTGGGCAAGCCGGGCCTGGACGGCCATTCGAACGGCGCCGAACAGATCGCCTTCCGCGCCCGCGACTGCGGCATGGACATCACCTATGAGGGTATCCGCCTGACCCCGGAGGAGATCGTTGCGCGTGCCCGCGAACAGGACGTCCATGTCGTCGGCCTGTCGATCCTGTCGGGCAGCCACCTGCCGCTGATCGAGGATCTGATGGCCCGCATGCAGGCCGCCGGAATGGGCCATGTGCCGGTGATCGTCGGCGGCATCATTCCCGACGACGACGCCGCCCGCCTGACGGCGATGGGCGTGGCACGGGTCTATACGCCCAAGGATTTCCAGCTGAACACGATCATGATGGACATCGTCGGGCTGGTCGCGCCGGGCGCCGCTGCCGCGTGACCGGGCAGGGCGCAGATAACGCGCCCCGTGGGTGAACCGGACGGGCCTTTGGCCGTTGACAGGGCTGCACGACAAAGGCCGGCCCATGACATCCCAGACCCGGCGCAACAGCGCCATCGACCCGTTGCGCATCCTTCTGGCGCTGATGGTCATCGCCCTGCATAGCGGATTTCCCGAGGGCGCGCCTCCGCTGGTCAAGCAGGTGCTGTTCAACGGCCTCTATCGTCTGGCGGTGCCGGTCTTCGCCTTGATCTCGGGGTACTTCTTCCTGTCAGCCATGCGCGGCGGGCGCAGTGGGCCGTATCTGCGCCGCATCCTGGTGTTGTACCTGCTGTGGATGACGATCTATCTGCCGATCTATGGTCCGGACCTGACCGGGGCGGGGCATGCGCTGCAGACGCTGGTGTTCGGCTATTTCCATCTGTGGTTCCTGCCGGGCCTGCTGGTATCGGCGGTGATGGTCATGGTGCTGCGGCGACCGATGCGGATCGCCGTCGCGGCGGCGCTTCTGGCGGGTACGGGGCTGGCCCTGCAACTGCTGGTCCTGACCGGGCAGGCAGAGATCCAGCTGGACCATTATCGCAACGGGGTCTTCACCATCTTTCCGTTCTTCGCGCTTGGCGTTCTGCTGGCGCATGGCTGGGGTTCGGGGCTGCGGCGGTGGGCCATGCCGCTGGCCGGTCTGGCGCTGCTGGCGGTGATGGGGGAAAGCTTGGTCTGGCGGCTGATCGCGGGCGGGGGCTGGGGCGTCGACATGATGCTGTCGCTGCTGGCGGCGGCGCCGCTGCTGTTCCTGGCTGCGCAGCAGGTGCAGGGGGCGTGGGACGGCAAGCGCGCGGCCAGCACCGCGGCCTTCGTCTATTTCGTGCATGTCATGATCATGATCTGCGCCAGCCGGTTCGGGCTGGAGGGCGACACCAAGGCGCTGACCGTCATGGCGGTCTGCCTGGCCTTAGCCTCCTGGCTGGGGATGGCAGAGCGCCGCCGCGTACTGGCCTTCTTTACCTGACCCCGGAATGCGAAACGCCGCCCCGAGGGGCGGCGTCTGCGACGTCGATCGTGGCGTGGATCAGAAGCCCAGGCCCGCGTATTTCGATTTGAACTTGGTCACGCGGCCGCCGGCATCCATCAGGCGCGACGAACCACCGGTCCAGGCCGGGTGCGAGGTCGGGTCGATGTCTAGCGACATGCTGTCGCCCTCGGCGCCCCAGGTCGAACGGGTCTGGTAGGTGGTCCCGTCCGTCATCTTGACCGAGATCGTGTGGTAATCGGGGTGAATCTCTTTTTTCATGGCGTGACCTCTGCTCAGGCTTTCGCGTCCGACAGCGGACGGTAGTTGGTCTTTTCGACGATACGGGCCGACTTGCCGCGACGATCGCGCAGATAGTACAGCTTGGCGCGACGGACCTTGCCGCGACGGACGACCTCGATCGTGGCGATGTTGGTCGAATACAGCGGGAACACGCGCTCCACGCCTTCGCCGAAGCTGATCTTGCGAACCGTGAAGCTGGCCGCGATGTTCGCGCCGCCACGGCGCGAGATGCAGACGCCTTCGTAGTTCTGGACGCGGGTACGCGTACCCTCGGTCACTTTGTAGCCGACGCGGATGGTGTCGCCAGCCTTGAAGTCGGGAATGGACTTGCCAAGCTCGGCGATCTGCTCGGCTTCGAGTTGTGCGATCAGGTTCATCGCTTTGGTTCCTTGTCATGCTCGCGGTACATCCGCGATTGGTCTGATGCGCCCGAGCGCTGTCGGTCCTTAGCCGGGTCCACATGCGTTTCCGCATATGCCCGCCACAGATCGGGGCGGCGTTCTTGTGTCAGCCTCTCGGCCTCACCGGACCGCCATGCGGCGATGGCTGCGTGATTGCCCGACAACAGCACGGGCGGTATCTCGCGGCCATCCCAGAGGGCGGGCTTGGTGAACTGCGGCGCTTCCAGAAGACCCCGGTTGCCGATGGAAAAGGACTCCTCGGCCAGGGAATCATGATTGCCCAGCACGCGCGGTATAAGCCGGACCGTCGCGTCGATCAAGACCTGTGCGGCGATCTCTCCGCCGGTCAGGACATAATCCCCGATGCTGATCTCCTCGATGGCGTGCTTGTCCAGCACGCGTTGGTCGATTCCCTCGAACCGGCCGCAGATCAGCGTGACGCCCGGCCCCTGCGCCAACGCCCGGGCACGGGCCTGGGTCAGCGGCCTGCCGCGCGGTGACATGTAAAGGACGGGCAGGGTCGGCCCCGGTCCCGCCTGCGCCTCGGTCAGGGCCGCGTCAAGCACGTCCGCGCGGATGACCATGCCGGCCCCGCCGCCCGCGGGCGTGTCGTCGACATTGCGGTGCCGGCCCATGCCAAAATCGCGCAGGCCGATGGTGCGCAGGTTCCACAAGCCCTGCGCCAGCGCCTTGCCGGTCAGGGACAGGCCCAGGATGCCGGGAAAGGCCTCGGGGAACAGCGTGACGATCCGCGCGGTCCATGCGCCCGCCACCTGCGGTTCCGCCATCAGCTCGCGCGGGCGCAGGCTGGGACGGGCGGTCAGGCGGCCATGCGACTTGGGACTGGGCGCGTCGCTCATTCGTCGTCGCCGGGCGGGTCCACCACGATGCGACGCGCGGCCAGATCGACGGTCGGCACGACGGCACGGGTAAAGGGCAGCATCAGCACCTGCGTGCCGCCCACCACCTCGATGATATCGCCCGCGCCGTGATCGTACAGCGCACGCACCCGGCCCAAGGATTTGCCGCCGGTATCAACGACCTCAAGCCCGATCAGGTCGGCGTGATAGAATTCGTCATCTGGCAGCGCGGGCAGGGCACTGCGCGGGGCCCACAGGGTCACGCCGCGCAGGGCGTCGGCATCCTCCTTGGTGGCGATGCCCTTGATGCGCGCACCCAGGGCCCCCGTCACCTCGCGCGTCAGCGACACCTCGAACCGGCGGGTGCCGTCCTCGGACGTCAGGGGGGAATAGGTCGCGATATCGGCAGGGTCCGAGCAGAAGCTTTTCAGCCGCACCTCTCCGTGGACCCCGAAAGCCCCCGCGATGGCGCCGACGCAGATGCGGTCTTCGGTCATGTCACACCCTTGCAATAAAGGACTGGCGGGGTTTCCCCCGCCAGCGTCAGATCATTCGGCTTCGGCGGGCGCCGCGGCCTTCTTGGCGCGCTCGTCGGCGCGGGCCTTGGCTTTCTTGCCGGGCTCTGCCTTCTTCATGTTCTTGCGCTCGGCCTTTTCTTTGACGCCCGCGGCTTCCAGGAAGCGTGCGACGCGGTCGGTCGGCTGCGCGCCGTGGCTCAGCCAGTACTGGATGCGCTCGACGTCCATCTTGACGCGGTCTTCGCTGTCCTTGGCCAGCAGCGGGTTGTAGGTGCCCAGCTTCTCGATGAAGCGGCCGTCGCGCGGCATGCGCGAATCCGACGCGACGATGGCATAGTGCGGGCGCTTCTTGCTGCCACCACGGGCCAGGCGGATCTTCATGGACATCAGATAGTCTCCTTGGGTTGTCGTCCGGTCAGGACTGATAATGTTCGTGGTGCCGAATGACTTCGGCGATCACGAAGGTCAGGAATTTGCGCGCGAATTCCGGGTCGAGATCGGCCTCGCGCGCGAGGCGTTCCAGGCGTTCGATCTGGCTTGCCTCGCGCGAGGGATCGGACGGCGGAAGGTCGTGCCGGGCCTTCAGGCGGCCGACGGACTGGGTGTGCTTGAAGCGTTCGGCCAGCGTATAGACCAGGATGGCGTCAAGCCGGTCGATGCTGGCACGGTGGTCGCGCAGCAGGTCGGCCGCGCGGGTGGTTGCGTCGGTCATGCGGCCTCCGGGCTGTGACGATAGACGAGGCAGGGCTTGTCGAAGACCGGCTGCCGCGCGCCGCGGTCGCGCACCGCGCCAAGCCGTTCGGCCAGCGCGATCGACCGGGCATTGTCCGGGTCGATATAGCTGACGGCCGTGGTCCAGCCCAGGTCGCGGAACGCATGCGCGCGCACCGCACGGGCGGCCTCGGCAACATAGCCGCGGCCTTCGGCGGCCTGCGACCAGACGGTCCAGCCCAGTTCATGCTCGGGCCAGCCGTCGGGGTACCACGGGCCGGTCATGCCAAGGGGCGTATCATCGCCCTTGAGGCAGAACACGAACATCCCGAAACCGCGCATCACCCAATGGCCGGTCAGGTGGCCGAAGGCCCGCCAATAGGCGCCTGGCTTGGGTTCGGGCGAACCGCCGCCCACGAACTGGGCGCGATCCGACTGATAGAAGCTGCGCCAATGCGGCCAGTCGCTGCCCAGGGGCGCGCGCAGGGTCAGCCGTTCCGTCTCCAGAACCGGGGTGGGGGACAGCGTGATCATTTCTTGCCGAACAATCCGCCCAAGCCGGCAGGCAGGCCCGCGCGGCCCAACTGGCCGCCCAGGCCCTTGGGATCGGCCAGCATCTTCTGGGCCTCGGCCATCTTGGCGGGGTCCAGGTTCTCCATGTCGGGCAGGCCGCCGCCCTTGCCGGTCATGGCGCGCATGGCCTGCTTCATCAGCCCGCCCTTGCCCATCTTGCCCAGCTTCTTCATCGTGTCGGCCATCTGCTTCTGCATCTTCAGCAGCTTGTTCAGGTCCGACACGTCCAGACCTGCGCCCGCAGCAATGCGCTTTTTCCGGCTGGCCTGCAGCAGGTCGGGATTGGCCCGTTCCTTCTTGGTCATCGAATTGATCAGGGCGATCTGGTGGCGGACGACCTTGTCGTCATAGCCCGCGGCCTCGGCCTGCTTGGCCATCTTGGCCATGCCGGGCATCATCCCCATGACCGAGGACATGCCGCCCATCTTCTGCATCTGCTCCAGCTGGCCGCGCAGGTCGTTCATGTTGAAGAGGCCCTTCTGGAACCGCTTCATCATGCGTTCGGCCTGCTCGACCTCCAGCACCTGCTGGGCCTTCTCGACCAGGGCCACGATGTCGCCCATGCCCAGGATGCGCCCCGCGACGCGGCTGGCGTCAAAGGTCTCCAGCGCGTCCATCTTTTCGCCCAGACCCACGAAGCGGATCGGCTTGCCGGTCACGGCGCGCATCGACAGGGCCGCACCCCCGCGTCCGTCGCCATCCATCCGGGTCAGCACCACGCCGGTGACGCCGACCTTGGCGTCGAATTCGGTCGCGACGTTCACGGCGTCCTGGCCGGTCAGGCCGTCGACGACCAGCAGCGTCTCTCGCGGGTTCGCGATGTCGCGGACCTGCTGGACCTGGGTCATCAGCGCCTCGTCGATATGCAGGCGGCCGGCGGTGTCCAGCATCACCACGTCATAGCCGCCAAGCGAGGCCTGCGTCTTGGCGCGCTGCGCGATCTGCACGGCGGTCTGGCCCATCATGATGGGCAGCGTGTCGACGCCGATCTGCTGGCCCAGGATGGCCAGCTGCTCCATCGCGGCGGGGCGGTTGGTGTCCAGGGACGCCATCAGCACGCGCTTCTTCTCGCGGTCCTTCAGGCGCAGGGCCAGTTTCGCGGTCGTGGTGGTCTTGCCCGAACCCTGCAGGCCGACCATCAGGATGGCGGCGGGCGGGTTGTCGATGCGCAGTGCCTCGGGGGCGTCGTCGCCCTGCAGGACGCGGATCAGCTCGTCATGGACGATCTTGACGACCTGCTGGCCGGGGCTGACCGATTTCGTGACCGCGGCGCCGGTGGCCTTGGCCGTGACGGCCTTGACGAAGTTGCGCGCCACCGGCAGCGAGACGTCCGCCTCCAGCAGGGCCACGCGCACCTCGCGCATGGCGGCGGTGACGTCCTCCTCGGACAGGGCGCCCTGCTTGGTCAGCCGGTCGAAGACGCCGCCCAGGCGATCGGAAAGGTTCTCGAACATGGCCGGGCCTCCTATGGCTCCAAATCGGTTTAGCCCCCGTGGGCGCAACGCGCTGACGGGGGGCGATCCCCGCATCTGGCGCAGGGACCGGAAGGCTGTGCTTCCGGGAATCCGGGGTCTTGTACAGGGCAGGGGGGGGCCTGTCAACGCAGGCCCGGTCGGATCACGGGGTCGCGACGTTGACCGGCAGAACGAAGCTGGCGCTGCCCCGCGGCATGTCGTCCGTGAAGGGCGGCATCCGGGGCATGTCCATGATGCTGTTGCGCAGGGCATGATCCATCAGCGGGTTGCCCGAGGACTGCATGGTCCGCACATCGATGATCATGCCGTCCTGGGCTACGACGATGACGAATTGGGCGGCGTTGGTCGCGCTGACGGTCGCCGCCTGCAGAAGGGCCACATGGCTTTGGCGGGCGGCGTTGTCGCGAAGCAGCTTGGTCCATTCGATCATGTCACGGGGGCGGTGCGTGGCGATTTCGTTGACCGCGGTCTGCGCCACGGCCGGGGTGTAAAAAACCGCCAGCCCTGTCAGCAGGGCGGCGGTCGCAATCGTGAAACGCATGGCGGCAATGTCCCCGAAGGATGCAATGCCGCCATATGAGGATGGGGTGAAGCTGCGCAACAACGCAGACCGGTCAGGCCGCGATCTGCTCCAGCGCCTGTTGTGCGCGTGCCATGCCGGCCTCGCGGTCAATGGCAAGGCCGTCGGCGGCCACGAAGGTCACGTCGGTGATGCCCAGGAAGCCCAGCATGTGGCGCAGATAGCCCGACGCGTGGTCCAGGTCCGAACCCATCGGCGTGCCGGCGGCGGTATAGGCCACGAAGGCGCGCTTGCCCGTCAGCAGGCCCTCGGGGCCCTCGGCGGTATAGCGGAAGCTGACACCGGCGCGGGCGATCTGGTCCAGCCAGGTCTTCAGCTGCGACGGCAGGAAGAAGTTGTAGACCGGCAGCCCGATCACCAGCGTGTCGGCGGCCTGAACCTCGGCCAGCAGCGCGTTCGAGGTGTCGATCTGCGCCTGCTGCTGCGGGGTCGGATCGTCGGTGCCCACGCGCACGGCCTTGAACCATGCGGTGTCGATGGCAGGGACGCCCGTGCTGAGATCGCGATAGGTCACCGTCGCGTCGGGATTGCCAGCAGTCAGGCGGGCCAGGATGTCGGCGGTCAGCTGGCGCGAGACCGAGGCGTCGGCGGTGATGGCGCTGTCGAGATGCAGGATGTTCATGGCAAGCTCCCAAAGAGTTGTTTCTGCGTTGCAGCAGATTTAGGTCTATGCACCTGCGAACGTAAGGGGGATAACTGCGCATTCACTGTGCGGGGATGCACATGCAGATCGAATCGTGGGACGATATTCGCGTGGCACTGGCCGTCGCGCGCACCGGAACGGTCAGTGGGGCGGCCGCCGATCTTGGCGTGCACCACGCCACGGTGATCCGCCGCATCGACGCGCTGGAATCGGCCCTGCGCGCCCGGTTGTTCCAACGCCACACCCGCGGCTATGCCCTGACCGAGGCGGGGCGCACCCTGCTGGATGCGGCTGGGGCCGCGGATGAACGCTTTGCCCAGATGGCTGCGCAGATCGCCGGCGCCGGAGAGCGGATCGAGGGAGAGCTGGTCGTGACCTCGCTGCCGGAACTGGTGGATCTGGTCATGCCGCGACTGATCGCGCTGATGGCGCGCCATCCCGACCTGCGCCTGACCTATGCCACGGACGCGCGCCTGTTCAGGCTGGGCGCCGGAGAGGCGCATGTGGCCATCCGCGGCGGGGCCGAACCGACCGAGCCCGACTATGTCGTGCGTGCGATGGGGCGGATGGGGCATGTGATGTATGCCGCGGCCTCGTACCTGGACCGGCACGGGCCGGTCGACGATCCGCGCGACCACCGCTTTGCCCTGCCGGGACCGGAGGCGCGCGGCGCCCCCTACATGCGCTGGCTGCAGGACCGCATCGGCCCCGAGAACATCCTGGTCACCGCCAACGAGGCCACCGCGCGCGAAGCGGTGATCCGCGCCGGGCTGGCGGTCGGTGCCTTGCCCGACAGCCTGGCGCATGGCCTTCTGCCGGCGCTGAGCCTGCCGGAATGGGACTCCAACCTGTGGCTGGTCACCCATGTCGACCTGCATCGCACCCCGAAGGTCCAGGCCGCGCTGGCGGCGCTGCGCGACGGCTGAGCCCTTTCCCTCGGCCCCGGCTTGGGGCAGCGTGCGCCGCAGGAGGACCCATGACCCATTCCCGCCCATTGCCTGACCGGACCGTCCGATGATCACCGCGCGGATGAGCGCATCCGACTGGGGCCTTCTGCTACTGCTGTCACTGATCTGGGGCGGGTCGTTCTTCCTGATCGCGTTGATCGTGGGGCACATGCCGGTCCTGTGGGTGGTGGCATTGCGCGTGATGATCGCCGCCGCGGTCCTGTGGGTCATCGTGCTGGCGACCGGGCGGGCACTGCCGCGCGGGGCGGGGCTGTGGGGCGCGTTCCTGGTGATGGGCGTCCTGAACAACGCCATCCCCTTTGGGCTGATCGTCTGGGCGCAGGGGTTCATCCCGGCCGGGCTGGCATCCATCCTGAACGCGACGACGCCGCTGTTCACGGTGCTGGTCTCGACCCTGGTGCTGGCGGATGAGCGCGCGGGACTGATGCGCCTGGCCGGGGTCGCCCTGGGCCTGGGCGGTGTCGCAGTGATGATCGGCGTGGACGAACTGGCCGGTCACGGCCATGGCGTGCTGCCGCAACTGGCGATGTTGGGCGCCGCGATCAGCTATGCCTGGGCCGCGGCCTTTGGACGGCGGTTCCGTGCGCAGGGCGTCGACCCGCTGGTCACGGCGGCGGGCATGGTGACGGGCACCAGCGTCGTGCTGCTGCCGCTGGCATTGGCGCATGACGGGCTGCCGCCGGCGGCACCTGCCCAGGTCTGGCTGGCGATCAGCCTGCTGGGGCTGGTCTGCACGGGGCTGGCCTATGTGCTGTTCTTTCGCATCCTGGGCCGGGCGGGGGCCACGAACATCTCTCTGGTGACGTTCCTGGTGCCGGTGTCGGCAATTCTGCTTGGCTGGCTGTTCCTGGACGAGATTCTGGGCCTGCCGCAACTGCTGGGCATGGCGGTCATCGGGCTTGGGCTGGCGATGATCGACGGGCGGCTGCTGCGGCGCTAGGGCTGCCGGGGCGGCTTTCCATCCGGCGGCGCGGTCGCTAGGTTTCCCGTCGGGACAGGACAAGAGGCTGCTTGTGGCGCATATCATCGTGGTCGGAAACGAAAAGGGCGGCTCGGGCAAGTCGACCACCTCGATGCATGTGGCGACCGCGCTGGCGCGGATGGGGCACCGTGTCGGCGGGCTGGACCTGGACGTCCGCCAGCGCAGCTTTGGCCGCTATCTGGAGAATCGCGCCGCCTTCCTGGTGCGCAAGGGGCTGGACCTGCCCATGCCCGTGCTGGCGCCGCTGGGCGAGGGCGCCGATCCCCTGACGCCCGCCCTGCGGCAGCTGGAGGAGACGTGCGACTTCATCCTGCTGGATTGCCCCGGCTCGCACACCAAGCTGAGCCAGATGGCGCATACGGTCGCCGATACGCTGATCACGCCCCTGAACGACAGTTTCGTCGATTTCGACCTGCTGGCGCGCCTGTCGCCCGACGGTGACGTGCTTGGTCCCTCGATCTATGCCGAGATGGTATGGGGCGCACGCCAGCTGCGCGCGCAGGCCGGGGCAGTGCCCATCGACTGGCTCGTGCTGAGAAACCGCCTGGGCAGCCAGCAGATGCACAACAAGCGCAAGGTCGGCGGCGCGCTGGCCGACCTGTCCAAGCGGATCGGGTTTCGGGTGGCGCCTGGATTTTCCGAACGCGTGATCTTTCGCGAGCTGTTTCCGAACGGGCTGACCCTGCTGGATCTGAAGGATGTCGGCACCGAGGCCATGAGCATGTCCCAGATCGCCGCGCGGCAGGAGTTGCGCGACCTGATCAACGAATTGCGCCTGCCGGGCGTCACCGTCACGTTCTGACAACGAAAGACGGCGGGCCGATGGCCCGCCGTTCGTTTCGTCCGGTGGCTGGATCAGGCCAGCATGCCCATCGGGTTTTCCAGATGGGCGACGATCGCCTCCAGCAGCTGCGCGCCCATGGCGCCGTCGATCACCCGGTGGTCCACCGACAGCGTCATCGACATGACGTTGCGCACCACGACCTCGCCCTTTTCGACGACCGGGGTCGGGATGCCCGCACCCACGGCCAGGATCGCGCCATGCGGCGGGTTGATGACCGCGTCGAAGTTCTCGATGCCGAACATGCCCAGGTTGCTGATCGCGAAGCTGCCGCCCTGGTATTCATGGGGGGCCAGCTTCTTGGACTTGGCGCGCGCGGCCAGATCCTTCATCTGCGCCGACAGCGCCGACAGGGTCTTCTGATGCGCGTCCTTCAGCACGGGTGTGAACAGCCCGCCCTCGATGGCCACGGCCACGGCGACGTCCGACGGTTTCAGCTTGAGGATGCGATCCCCCGCCCAGACCGCGTTCGCATCCGGCACCTGCTGCAGCGCAAGGGCGCTGGCCTTGATGATGAAGTCGTTGACCGACAGCTTGACGCCACGGCCCTCCAGCTGCTTGTTCAGCGTGGCCCGGAACTCCATCAGCGCATCCAGCTTGGCCGAGCGGCGCAGGTAGAAATGCGGGATGGTCTGCTTGGCTTCGGACAGGCGGGCGGCGATGGTGCGGCGCATGCCGTCCAGCGCGACCTCCTCGGTCTCGCGGTCGGCATACATCTTCAGCACAGCGTCGGTCGACAGGCCCTTGGGGGCCTGGGCCGGGGCTGCGGCTGCCGCGGGGGCCGCCTTCGCCTCGGGCTGGGCCGCAGCCGACGCGGAGGGCTTGGCGTCACCTGCCTTGGCGTTCTCGACATCGGCCTTGACGATGCGGCCACGGGGGCCGCTGCCTTGGATCTGCGACAGGTCCAGACCCTTGTCCTTGGCGATGCGCCGCGCCAAGGGCGAGGCGAAGACCCGGTCGCCCTTGGGTGCGTCGGCCTTGGCATCGCCGGCGACCGGCGCGCCGATCGGGCCGCCATAGCCCTTTTCGGCCGGTTCGGGCTCGGCATCCGCCTTGGGCTTGGGCTCTTCCTTGGCCTTGGGCGCGCTGATGTCGCCCGCCTCCTCGCCGTCCTCCAGCAGGACCGCGATGGCGGTGTTGACCTTGACCGCCGAGGTGCCCTCGGCGATCAGAATCTTGCCGATGCGACCTTCGTCGACGGCCTCGAACTCCATCGTGGCCTTGTCGGTCTCGATCTCGGCGATGACGTCGCCGGACTTGACCTCGTCGCCTTCCTTGACCAGCCACTTGGCCAGCGTGCCCTCCTCCATCGTCGGGGAGAGGGCGGGCATCAGGATTTCCGTGGGCATCGCGCAGCTCCCTTACTTGTAGGTGACTTTTTTCACGGCTTCGACGATCTCGGCGGGCGTGATCAGCGCGTGCTTTTCCAGGTTGGCGGCATAGGGCATCGGCACGTCCTTGCCGGTGCAGTTGATGACGGGCGCGTCCAGATAGTCGAACGCGTTCTCCATCAGATAGGCCGAGATGTGGTTGCCGATGGCGCCCACGGGGAAGCCCTCCTCGACGGTCACGCAACGGTTGGTCCGCTTGACCGATTCCAGGATCGCGTCATAGTCCAGCGGCCGCAGGGTGCGCAGGTCGATCACGTCGGCCTCGATGCCCTCCTCGGCCAGCTTGGCCGCGGCCTCCAGCGCATGCGCCACACCGATGCCGAAGCTGACCAGCGTCACGTCGTCGCCCGACCGGACCGTGTTGGCCTTGCCGAAGGGAATGGTGAAGTCCTCAAGGTCCGGCACCTCGAAGCTGCGGCCATACAGGATCTCGTTCTCCAAGAAGATGACCGGGTTGTTGTCGCGGATCGCCTGCTTCATCAGGCCCTTCGCGTCGGCGGCCGAATAGGGCATCACGACCTTGAGGCCCGGAATGGCCGCGTACCATGCGGCATAGTCCTGGCTGTGCTGCGCGCCCACGCGGGCGGCGGCGCCGTTCGGGCCGCGGAACACGATCGGGCAGCCCATCTGGCCGCCCGACATGTACAGCGTCTTTGCGGCCGAGTTGATGATGTGGTCGATCGCCTGCATGGCGAAGTTGAAGGTCATGAACTCGACGATCGGGCGCAGGCCGGCCAGGGCCGCCCCCGTGCCGATGCCGGCAAAGCCGATCTCGGAGATGGGCGTGTCCACGACGCGGCGGGGGCCGAACCGCTCCAGCAGGCCTTGGCTGATCTTGTAGGCGCCCTGGTATTCGCCCACTTCCTCGCCCATCAGGAAGACGGTCTCGTCGCGGTCCATCTCTTCGGCCATGGCCTCGCGCAGGGCTTCCCGCACGGTCATGGTCTTCATCTTGGTGCCCTCGGGCCAGTCGGGGCTGCGCGGCTTGGGCTGCGGGGTCACGACCTCCTCGATGGCGGATTCGCCGGGCTGGGCGCCGTCATCCTTCTTGGGGGCTTCGGCCGGCTTGGCCTCGGCCTTGGGGGCAGGGGCCGCGTCGGCGTCCTCTCCCTCCTCGACCAGCACCGCGATGGGGGTGTTCACGGCGACGCCCTGGGTGCCCTCGGCCACCAGCAGCTTGCCCATGATCCCCTCGTCGACGGCCTCGAACTCCATCGTGGCCTTGTCGGTCTCGATCTCGGCGATGACGTCGCCGGATTTCACCGCGTCGCCCTCTTTCTTCAGCCATTTCGCCAGCGTGCCTTCCTCCATCGTGGGGGACAGGGCGGGCATCAGGATTTCAATTGCCATGTGACGGTCCCCCTCAGGCGTTCTCTTCGGCGCTGCCCTGGGGCAGTTCGTCGGCATAGATGTCGGTCCACAGCTCGGCCAGGTCGGGCTCGGGGCTGTCCTTGGCGAATTCCGCGGAATCGTTGACGATGTCCTTGATTTCCTTGTCCAGCGCCTTGAGGTCCTCCTCGGTGGCATGCTTGCCGGTCAGCAGCATCTCACGGATGTTCTCGATTGGGTCACGCTCGTCGCGCATCTTCTGGACCTCCTCGCGGGTCCGGTACTTGGCCGGGTCCGACATCGAGTGCCCGCGATAGCGGTAGGTCATGACCTCCAAGATGTATGGGCCCTTGCCGGCGCGGCAATGCGCCACGGCCTTTTCGCCCGCTGCCTTGACCGCCAGCACGTCCATGCCGTCGACCTGTTCGCCGGGGATGCCGAAGGCCTCTCCGCGGCCGAAGAAGGTCGTCGATTTCGTCGACCGCTTGACCGACATGCCCATGGCATACTGGTTGTTCTCGATCACGAAGACGACCGGCAGGTCCCACAGCTCGGCCATGTTGTAGGTCTCGTAGACCTGGCCCTGGTTCGCCGCACCATCGCCGAAATAGGTGAAGGTGACGTTGTCGTTGCCCAGATATTTGTCCGCGAAGGCCAGACCCGCGCCAAGCGGCACCTGCGCCGCGACGATGCCGTGGCCGCCATAGAAATGCTTTTCGCGGCTGAACATGTGCATGCTGCCGCCCTTGCCCTTGGAATAGCCGTCCTGACGCCCGGTCAGCTCGGCCATGACGCCGCGCGCCTCCATCCCGCAGGCCAGCATGTGACCGTGGTCACGATAGCTGGTGATGCGCTTGTCGCCGTCCTTGGCGCAGGCCTCCAGACCCACCACGACGGCCTCCTGGCCGATATACAAGTGGCAGAACCCGCCGATCAGGCCCATGCCGTACAGCTGGCCGGCCTTCTCCTCGAATCGGCGGATCAGCAGCATGTCGCGATAGTATTTCAGCAACTCTTCCTTCGACGTGTTCGAAGGAGCCTCCTGCTGGGGGCTTGGTTTTCTGGCCATGCGGCGTGTCCTCCTGGAAGCGTGGCGGATAGTTCAGCGTTAAACTATCCGTAGCGCATCACCGACAGCCGTGCAATCCCGGCCCTAGCGCAGCAGGATCTCGTCCGCGCGCAGCAGGCCCAGCACCTCGCGGGCGCGTTCGTCCAAGAGGTCCAGGTCCAGATAATCGTCCGACAGGCGACGGGTCAGGTTCTGCATGCGAGTCACGTCGGCCTGCAGCAGGTCGCGGGCCTCGCGCAGATCCTCGGTCTCGGCCTGGATCTGGATCCGGCGCAGGATGCCCGACGGGCCCTGCACCGCGGCATAGGCGAAATACAGACCGACCAGGACGGTCAGAACCAGGAACACGGTGGCGCCGATGGACAGACGTTGAGGCATGGCAGGGAATCCTTGTGGCCGGGCCGATCATGGCACAGCGCAATCGGCGGGGGAATCCCCGTCAGGCGCGCTCGCGGAACATCGCCTCGATCTGGCGGGCGTGCTCGGCCAGACCCCAGGGGGCGTTGAGCACGAACATGCCCGATCCGATCATCGAATGACCGGGACGGGCAGGGGGAAACGACACCTCGGACAGCAGGGCATCAGGGAAATCGCTGACCAGCTGCGCGGTCATGCCCATGTGGCGGTGATCGGTCAGGATCGGATACCACAGCGCGATGACGCCTACGTTCCACTTGCGCGCGATCAGGCCGATCTGGCGCGGGATCGCGGCATAATCTGCCTTGACCTCATAGCTGGGGTCGATCAGCAGCAGGCCGCGGCGCGGATCGGGCGGACAGACCGCCTGTGCCATCGCGAACCCGTCCTGTTGGTGCAGGGTGGCAAAGCCCGCCACGCGGCGCAGGGCCTGAAATTCCGCGGGGTGCAGTTCGGCCAGATGGGCCTTGTCCTCGTGGCGCAGGAAATGCCCCGCGATCAGCGGTGAACCGGGATAGGCCTGCGCGCCCCGCAGGTCGCGCACGGCCCGCAGCGCCTGCATCAGCGGGTGATCCTGCGGCAGCCAGTGTTCGACCGTGGCGCGGGCGATGCCCTGCGCGGCCTCCTGCGTCTTCTGCGCCTCGGCGCCGGTCAGGTCATAAAGGCCACGACCCGCATGGGTTTCCAGATAGGAAAGAGGCTTGTCCTTGCGGGTCAGGTAGTCCAGCGCGACGGCCAGCAACGCGTGCTTGTGCAGGTCGGCCAGGTTCCCGGCATGATAGGCATGTTGATAGCTGAGCATCCGCCAGCCTTAGCGTGGGCGCACGGCGGGGAAAAGACGTCAATCGGCGCGGCGCAGTTCTGACCGGCCCTTCAGCACCTGGTCACCGTCTTCCTGTTCGATCAGGTAGGCGGGATCGTCCTTGGATGCCTTTCGGCTGATCTTGCTGCCCTTGATCGTCCGTTCGACGTCATCGGTGAAGATGTCGGTGATCTTTCCGGTCGCCTTGTGGCCCGACCAGTCCCATTCCACCTTGGTGCCCTTGCGCAGAATCATGCGGCCTCCGACTGCGTGTCGGGGGCAATGCGTCATGGGGGCGATGGGTTCCGGAGGAAGGGCGCGGCGACCTCCAGGGAGGAGGAGGGAGGTCGCCGCTGAACGCTGGCCCAGGGAGGAGGAGGGGCCGCGTATGGGTCGCGGTTCCGGCCAGGGAGGAGGAGAGGCCATCACCGCTTACGACAGGGCAGGGAGGAGGAGAGCCCGTCGTATCCGTGTGCCGCGATCGGGGCGGCTATGAAGGCGCGGCGACCTCCAGGGAGGAGGAGGGAGGTCGCCGCTGAACGCTGGCCCAGGGAGGAGGAGGGGCCGCGTATGGGGTGCGGTAGGGCCAGGGAGGAGGAGAGGCCGTACCGCGAACGCCGGGTCCGGGAGGGAGGAGGAGAGGACCGGGCGTATCAGCGTGCCGCGAATGGGGCGGCTATGAAACTTTTTGCGGCGACCCCTGGGAGGGAGGAGTGGGGCCGCCGCCTGGCACGTGAACCCGGGGAGGAGGATCGGGTTCCAGTGCGTCTTTTGGGCGGCACCCTCCAGGGAGGAGGAGAGGAGGATGCCGCCGGTCCCGGACCCAGGGAGGAGGAGAGGGCCGGGAATGCGAATTCTTGGTGTCCCAGGATTACTGGGCCGAACCCCATGCCGCTTCGTGCGCCAGGCGGGTGATCATCGAGCGGCTGATGCCCAGATCGTCCAGATCGCGGGTGGTCAGGGCATTCAGTTCGCGCACGGTCTGGCGGTAAACGGCGCGGCGGGCGCGGTTTTCCTGCATCCGCTGGATCGCGCTCAGCAGGCGGCCACGCAGGCCGGCGTCGGCGGTGGCGTTGTGTGCTTGGGCGATAACAGCCATGGTCGTATCCTTTCGGTTCATCTCGTCTGCGCCGTTCCCGGATTGGCCCGGCGTTTCGTTGAGTTGAAGATGGCCCCATCGGCGGCGTTTCACAACGGATGGTTTCGTAATGCTGCCATGCAGCAATTGCATAGCCAAGGCTGACCTATTGCCTTCTTTAACGATGAATTAACAACATAAAATTGACACGATACATCTGTTAGCGATCACGCCGCGGACGCAAAAATCACCTGTTTGAAAGCGGTTAGCGCCGTGCGGTACGGATTGTCGCAGGGGGTGTTGAGGGTCCCGTCTCTATGCTTCATGCTGCCGGGCGAACAAAGACACAGGTCCCTCACATGCCCGTCACACGCGAAACGATCCTTACGGCAATCTCGGATATTGCCCTTCCGCAGGGAGGGACGCTGGGTCAGGCTGACCTGATCCGCGCGCTGACCATCGACCAGGAGACGGTGCGATTCGTGCTGGAGGTGGAGAATGCGGCCACCGCGCAGGCCATGGCCCCGGTCGAGGCCGAGGCCCGTGCCCGGCTGGAACGTATGCCCGGTGTGGCCAAGGTCCAGATCGTCATGACCGCCCCCGCCAAGCCTGCGCCGCCCAAGGCCGTATCCGGGCAGGGCGCCGCCCCGTCCCTGAAGATCGGCGGGCATCCCACGCCCCAGGCCGGTCCGCAGGCGATTCCCGGCGTGCGCCACATCATCGCCGTCGGATCCGGCAAGGGCGGTGTCGGGAAATCCACCGTCACCTCGAACCTTGCCGTCGCCCTGGCGCGCGCGGGGCGCAAGGTCGGCCTGCTGGATGCCGACATCTATGGCCCGTCGCAGCCGCGGATGATGGGCGTCTCGGGCCGGCCTGCCAGCCCGGATGGACAGCGGATCGATCCGATGCATGCGCATGGCGTCACCGTCATGTCGATCGGCTTGATGCTGAAGGAGGGCGAGGCGCTGGTCTGGCGCGGCCCGATGCTGATGGGCGCGCTGCAGCAGCTGCTGCAGCAGGTGAACTGGGGCGAGCTGGACGTGCTGCTGATCGACCTGCCGCCCGGCACCGGCGACGTGCAGCTGAGCCTGTGCCAGAAGGCGCCGGTCACCGGGGCGATCATCGTCTCGACCCCGCAGGACGTGGCGCTGCTGGATGCGCGCCGGGCCATCGACATGTTCGGCAAGCTGAAGACCCCCGTCCTGGGCCTGGTCGAGAACATGTCGACCTATATCTGCCCCAAATGCGGGCACGAGGCGCATCTGTTCGGCCATGGCGGCGTCGCGGCCGAGGCCGAGGCGCTGAACCTGCCGTTCCTGGGCGCCCTGCCGCTGGAGCTGGAGGTCCGGCTGGCCGGCGATTCGGGACGACCAGTGGCCTTGGGCGATGGTGCCGTGTCCGAGGCCTATGCCCGCCTGGCCGACCGTCTGGTGCAGGGCGGCATCGCCTGATCGGCGCGAAATCCGGGCTCGCTTTGGGAATGCACGGGACGGTCGGGAAATTGCGGGAAGTGAGGCTTAAATGGCCTCTCGATTTCGTGATCGTCCGTGATCTGTTCCAAAAGTTTTGCAGAGCTGCCTGGATTTTTGACTTGCAGGGCTTTGAACTGTGGTGAAATGGACCCAGTGACCGGCAAAATGCGTTTGTTACTCGCCTTCTAGATGTAGTGTGGCTTTCGCGTCACGCCACCAAACTTTGCCGCATCACTGCCGTCTCTGCGGCATTTCTTGATTCGGGCTCAGGCAAATGCTGCGGCGGAATGCGGCTGGTGGCCCAAGAATACCGTTGCTTCCCATGAAATCCCATGTCACAACCGGATCACGAAAACGGGCAGTTCAAGGGGCGCCAAGACCCCGGACAGGCGAAGCAGACTTCATACAGGCAACCGTTTTCCAACATAGCCGGCCCGCGTCCGCGAGCAGCACCTCCCCCAGGTGGCGTGCGACGGGTCGGCAACCAACCCCGCAAAGGGGCCCGGGTAAATCGGGAACGAGGGCGGCGGATCGGGCAGTGGCAGCGGCCCGATCCGCCCTTTCTCTTTCGGACGTCCCGAAAGAGCAGGACAGTGAGGGCGGGCCCAGGTGGCGCGGAAGTTCAGAGGCACCGAAACCGTCAAGGTCGATGGCAAGGGTCGGATGTCGATCCCGGCCCGGCTGCGCCGCGTGTTCGATGCCGGCGACCCGTCATTCTCGGGGACGAACACCGGGCGCACGCAGCTGGTGGCGGTCTATGGCCCCGACTGGTGGAACTGGCTGGAGCTGTACACCATCGAGGCCATCGAGCAGATCGACGAGCAGATCGACCGCCTGACCCGCGGCAGCCAGGAGCGCCGCTGGCTGGAGCTGCTGATGAACGGACAGTCCACCGACCTTGAGATCGACCGCGAGGGCCGTCTGGTCCTGCCCGCAAAGCTGCGCGACAGGTTGGGCTTTGCCGACGGGACCGAGACGATCTTTGAATCGCGTGGCGACTACATCCAGGTCTATCACCCCGAATCGCGTCCCAAGGACGTGCAGGCGCTGGAGGATTTCGCGGCCAGCAAGGGCCCCGAATTCGACCCCCGCGCCTTCCTGCAGCAATCCTCCGAGGGCTAGGGCATGGCGGATCCGCATATTCCGGTCCTGCTGGCGCCGCTGCTGCGCGCGACCGCACCCATCGGGGGCGTCTGGCTGGACGGCACGTTCGGCGCGGGCGGCTATGCCCGAGGCCTGCTGGATGCGGGGGCCGACCTGGTCATCGGCGTCGACCGCGATCCGTCGGTGTTTCGCATGGCCGAGGCATGGCGCGGCCAGTACGGCGACCGCCTGCGCCTGGTCGAGGGTACGTTTTCCGACATGGACGCCCTGGCCGGTCAGGCGCTGGACGGGGTGGTGCTGGACCTCGGCGTCAGCTCGATGCAGCTGGACCAGGCGGATCGCGGGTTCTCGTTCATGCGGGACGGGCCGCTGGACATGCGGATGGGCGGCGACGTGCCGTCCGCCGCGGACCTTCTGAACAGCGCCGAGGAATCGGACATCGCGGACGTGCTGTATCATTACGGAGAGGAGCGCGCCGCGCGCCGCATCGCGCGTGCCATCGTGGCCGCGCGCCCGCTGACCCGGACCACGCAGCTGACCCAGGTGGTCACCGGCTGCCTGCCGCGCGCCAAGCCGGGGCAGAGTCATCCCGCGACGCGCAGCTTTCAGGCGATCCGCATCTGGGTGAACGACGAGTTCGGTCAGCTGGTCGCGGGCCTGTCGGCCGCCGAGCGCGCGTTGAAGCCGGGCGGCCAGCTGGCCGTCGTCAGCTTTCATTCGCTGGAGGACCGGATCGTCAAGCGCTTCATGCAGGCACGGTCCGATGCGGGCGGCGGCGGCAACCGCTATGCGCCGGTCACGCAGGTCGTGGAGCCGGCCTTCCGCCTGCCCTTCCGCCGTGCGATCGGTCCCGACCCCGAGGAGCTGGACGTGAACCCGCGCGCGCGTTCAGCCTTGCTGCGCGTGGCCGTGCGGACCGACGCCGCGGCGGGCGAGGTCGATGCCCGGTCGCTGGCCATGCCGCATCTTCCGGGAGCTGCGTGATGCGGTCGTTGACCTGTCTGGCCTGCGTGCTGATGCTGATGGGACTGGCCTTCTGGGCCTATCGCGAGAACTACGCCACCCAGGCCGCCATCGGAGAGATGTCCCAGGTCCAGCGCCAGATCGCGGGCCTGCGCGAGGAGCTGGGCGTGCTGCGGGCCGAATGGGCCTTCCTGAACCGCCCCGACCGCCTGCGCCAGCTGGTCGACCTGAACTTCGACCGGCTGGAACTGGGTCCGGTCGAATCGGGGCAGTTCCTGGACCTGGACCACATCGACTATCCCAAGCCGCCCCCGCCGTCGGCCGACATGGTCACCGACCTTCTGCCCGAAACCGATCCTGCCGAGGAGCCTCAGCCATGATCCGCACCCCCCTGCGCCCCCTGGCCCGCATCCTGAGAGCGCGCGAGCGCGGCGAGAACCCCGACGACATCGAGGCCGAGAACCGCCGCCGCCGCCACGAGCAGATTCAGGACCGCGCCCGCAGGCGCGCCGAAGGTCGGCTGATCGTCATGGCGGGCTGTTTCATGCTGGCCTTCGGCACGGTTGCGGTGCGCATGGGGACGCTCGCCTCCAGCGCGGCGGCAGAACCGCGCGCGCAGGTGCTGTCGTCGCAGATCATCTCTCAACGGGCGGACATCACCGACCGGCGGGGCAGGGTGCTGGCCACGAACCTGCTGACCCATTCGGTCTATGCCCATCCCCACCAGATGGTCGATCCCATCGGCACCGCGCAGGGCCTGGCCGAGATCTTTCCCGACCTGGACGTACAGCGCCTGACCCGCGACTTCACCGGCAACCGCAAGTTCATGTGGATCAAGCGCAAGATCAGCCCCGAGCAGATGCAGGCCGTCCACGATCTGGGCGAGCCCGGCCTGCTGTTCGGCCCGCGAGAGATGCGCATCTATCCCAATGCCGACCTGGCCAGCCACATCCTGGGCGGGTCCGGCTTCGGCAGCGAAGGCGTGAACAGCGCCGAGGTCATCGGCGTCGCAGGCGTCGAGAAGGCGTTCGACGCCTGGCTGCGCGATCCCGGCAACGAGGGGGCGCCGCTGGCCCTGTCCATCGACCTGACGCTGCAGCAGGCGATGGAGGACGTGCTGGCCTCGGGCATGAACGTCATGAACGCCAAGGGCGCGACCGGCATCCTGATGGAGGTCGAGACCGGAGAGATCCTGGCCATGGCCAGCCTGCCCGATTTCGACCCCAATGACCGTCCCCGCCCGCTGCTGACCGGAGAGCCGTCGGACAGCCCGCTGTTCAACCGCGCCGTCCAGGGCCAGTACGAGCTGGGTTCGACCTTCAAGATATTCCCGGTCGCGCAGGCGCTGGACCTGGGGCTGGTCAACCCCGCGTCGGGCATCAATGCTGCAGCACCCATGCGGATCGGCCGGTTCCTGATCAACGATTTCCACAATTACGGCAAGGAACTGAGCGTGACGGACGTCATCGTGAAGTCCTCGAACGTGGGAACGGTGCGCATCGCGCAGCTGATCGGGCCCGAGCGGCAGAAGGATTTCCTGGAGAAGCTTGGCCTGTTCGTGCCGACCTCCATCGAGATGGTCGAGGCCCCCACCGGACAGCCGCTGGTGCCCACGCGCTGGCCCGCCGTCACTGCGGCGACGGTCAGTTTCGGCCACGGGCTGGCGGCCAGCCCGCTGCACTTGGCGGCCGCCTATGCGACGATCGCGAATGGCGGCAAGCGCGTGACGCCCACGCTGGTGCATGGACGACAACGCCCCGAGGGTGAACAGGTGCTGTCGCCCCGCGCCGCCGCGATGGCTGTCGACATGTTGCGCCAGGTCGTCACCCGCGGCACCGCCCGCCAGGCCGAGGTGCCGGGATACGAGGTCGCGGGCAAGACCGGTTCGGCGGACAAGCCCAGAGCCGCAGGCGGGTACTACGAGAACAAGATCATCGCGACCTTTGCGTCGGTCTTTCCGGCCAGCGATCCGAAATACGTTCTGATCACCATGCTGGACGAGCCGTCAACCACCATCAACGGGACTGCGGTGCGTACCGCAGGTCATACCGTCGCGCCCGTCGCCGCGGAAATGGTCCGCCGCATCGGCCCGCTGCTGGGGCTGGAGCCGATCACTGACGAAATCCTGCCGACGATCACCGCGCGCTTCGAACCGCGTGTTGAACCCGACGAGGAGGCTGCGGTAAGGCTCGTCGCAAATCAATGACGGGTGGGACTGTGGACAAGGACGACGTGACGCTGTCGCAGCTGGGGCTGCGCGCCCCCGGTGGGCGTGACCCGCGGATCACGGGGCTGTCCATCGACAGCCGCACGGTCAAGCCCGGGCACCTGTTCGCGGCCCTGCCGGGATCGGCCGTCCATGGCGGCGAATTCATCCAGTACGCGCTGCGCATGCAGGCCGCCGCCGTCCTGACCGACCGCCAGGGCGCCGAGATCGCCGCCGACGTCCTGTCGGGCTGGGACGGGGCGTTGATCGTGGCCGAGGATCCGCGCGCGGCCCTGGCCGGCGCGGCGTCGCTGTGGTTTGCCGATCAGCCCGCCCATGTCGTGGCCGTCACCGGCACCAGCGGCAAGACCAGCGTGGCCAGCTTCACCCGCCAGATCTGGCAGGCGCTGGGCCACAAGGCGATCAGCCTGGGCACGATGGGGGTCGAGGGCGATCACCAGGCGAAGCTTGTCCATACCACCCCCGATCCGCTGACCCTGCACCGGGTCCTGGCCGAGGCAGTCGCCGCGGGCGTCACTCATGCCGCGATGGAGGCCTCCAGCCACGGACTGGATCAGCGCCGCCTGGACGGGGTGCGGGTCGAGGCCGGGGCCTTCACCAATTTCAGCCAGGATCACCTGGATTACCACGCGGGCTTTGACGAATATTTCGCGGCCAAGGCCCTTTTGTTCAACCGCGTGCTGGAGGACGGCGCCGCTGCCGTCATCAACATCGACAGCCAGCGCGGCCGCCAGATGGCCGACATCGCGACCGATCGTGGCCTGGCCCTGACCACCGTCGGCACCGGAGAGGCCGCAATGCTGCGCATCCTGGGCCAGCGCTATGACGCGACGGGGCAGGATCTGCGGTTTTCGGTGATGGGGCGGGCGCATCTGGTGCGGCTGCCGCTGATCGGCGGGTTCCAGGCGGAAAACGTGCTGGCGGCGATGGGCCTGTGCCTGGCCTCGGGCGACAGCGCCGACGACATCCTGCGCGTGCTGCCGCAGCTGACCACCGTGCGGGGCCGGATGCAGCTGGTCGCGCAGCGCGAGAACGGTGCGGCGGTCTTTGTCGATTACGCCCACAAGCCTGGCGCGGTGGTCGCGGCGCTGCAATCGCTGCGTCCGCATGTGATGGGGCGCATCGTCTGCATCATCGGTGCGGGCGGCGACCGCGACCGGGGCAAGCGCCCGCTGATGGGCGAGGCCGCGCGCGATCATGCCGATGTGGTGATCGTCACCGACGACAACCCCCGGACCGAGGACCCGGCCCTGATCCGTGCCGCCGTCATGGCCAGCGCGGGCCCCGACGCGACCGAGATCGCCGACCGGGCCGAGGCGATCCTGCGCGGCGTCGATGCGCTGCAGCCGGGCGACGCGCTGCTGATCTGCGGCAAGGGCCATGAGACGGGCCAGATCGTGGGGCAGGACGTCTATCCCTTCGACGATGCCGAACAGGCCTCGGTCGCGGTCGCGGCACTGGACGGACGGATATGACACTCTGGACATCCGATGACGCTGCCGCCGCCACCGGTGGGCGGGTGACGGCCGCATGGACCGCTTCGGGCGTGTCCATCGACACGCGCACCATCGCCCCCGGCGATCTGTTCGTCGCGCTGCAGGCCGACCGCGACGGGCATGATTTCGTGGCGCAGGCCCTGGCCAGGGGGGCGGCCGCCGCGCTGGTCAGCCGCATCCCCGACGGCGTGGCGTCTGACGCGCCACTGCTGGTGGTGCCCGACGTGCTGCGCGGCTTGGAGGATCTGGGCCGGGCGGGCCGCGCCCGCATGACGGGCCGGGTCATCGCCATCACCGGGTCGGTCGGCAAGACCTCGACCAAGGAGATGGCGCGTACCGCGCTGGCGGGGCAGGGCGTGATCCACGCGGCCGAGGCCAGCTACAACAACCATTGGGGCGTGCCGCTGACGCTGGCGCGCATGCCAGCCGCGACCGATTTCGCGATCATCGAGATCGGCATGAACCATCCCGGAGAGATCGCGCCCCTGTCGCGCATGGCGCGGCCGCATGTGGCGCTGATCACCACGGTGGCCGCCGCCCATCTGGAGGCCTTCGGCGCGATCGAAGGCATCGCCCGCGAAAAGGGTGCGATCTTCGAGGGGCTGCAGCCCGTAGGTCACGCGATCCTGCCCGAGGATCTGCCCGTGACCCAGATCCTGCGCGATTGCGCGGACCGGGCCGGCGCGGTGGTCGTGGGTTTTGGCGAACATGGCGTGGCGCGTCCGCTGCGCATCGTGCCGCAGGACGGGGCGCTGTCCTGCCATGCCCGCATCATGGGCGACACGCTGGCCTTCACCCTGCCCACCACGGGACGGCATTTCGCGATGAACGCCGTCGGCGTGCTGGCCGCGCTGGGCGCGGCTGGGGCCGACCTGGCACAGGCGGCGGCACATCTGTCGGACTGGCACCCCCCGCAAGGACGCGGCGCGGTCGAGACGCTGGGCGGCATCCGCCTGATCGACGACGCCTTCAACGCCAATCCGGCATCGCTGTCCGCGGGGCTTGCCACGCTGGCGGGCCTGCAGGGCGGCCGCCGGGTGGCGATTCTGGGCGACATGCTGGAGCTGGGCACGGAGGAGGTCGCGATGCATCGCGCCGTGGCCGACGATCCCTCCATGGCCGCGATCGACCTGGTCCATTGTGCCGGCCCCCTGATGCGGGACCTTCACGAGGCCCTGCCTGCGGACAAGCGCGGGCTGTGGACGCAAACGGCGGCCGAACTGGCCGCCCACCCCGACAAACTGATTTCCGCCGGCGACATCGTGCTGGTGAAAGGCTCGAAATCCTCGCGGATCTCGATGGTGGTCCAGGCGCTGCGCGCCGGTGCCGCCCAAGACAAAGGATAATGCCATGCTCTACTGGCTCAGCAACCTGTCCGAGGGCGGGGATTTCTTCAACCTGTTCCGATACATCACCTTCCGGGCGGGGGCCGCGTTCTTCACCGCGCTGTTCTTCGGCTTCATCTTCGGACGGCCGCTGATCAACTATCTGCGCCGCGTCCAGAAGAAGGGCCAGCCGATCCGCGACGACGGCCCGCAGAGCCACCTGGCCAAGGCGGGCACGCCGACGATGGGTGGGCTGCTGATCCTGTCGGCGCTGCTGTTCTCGACCCTTCTGTGGGCGAGGCTGGACAACGGCTATGTCTGGATCGTGCTGCTGGTGACCGCGGGCTTTGCGATGATCGGATTTGCCGACGACTATGCCAAGGTGACCAAGCACAACACCAAGGGCGTCAGTTCGCGCATGCGGATGCTGCTGGGTCTGGGCATCGCGGCCTGCGCCGGGATCGCGGCGTCGCTGCTGCATCCCGCGGGGCTGACCAACCAGCTGGCATTGCCGATCTTCAAGGATGTCCTGGTCAACCTGGGCTGGTTCTTCGTGCCGTTCGCGATGATCGTGATCGTGGGCGCGGCCAATGCGGTCAATCTGACCGACGGTCTGGACGGGCTGGCGATCATGCCCGTGATGATCGCCGCGGGCACCCTGGGCATCATCGCCTATACGGTGGGTCGCGTCGACTTCACCGAATATCTGGGCGTCCACCACGTTCCCGGCAGCGGAGAGATCCTGATCTTTGTCGCCGCCCTGATCGGCGGGGGACTGGGCTTTCTGTGGTACAACGCCCCGCCGGCTGCGGTGTTCATGGGCGATACCGGATCGCTGGCCCTGGGCGGGGCGCTGGGCGCCATCGCCGTCGTCACCAAGCATGAGATCGTGCTGGCCATCGTCGGTGGCCTGTTCGTGGTCGAGGCCCTGTCGGTCATCATCCAGGTGCTGTATTTCAAGCGGACCGGCAAGCGGGTCTTCCTGATGGCCCCCATCCACCACCATTTCGAGAAGAAGGGGTGGGGAGAGGCGCAGATCGTCATCCGCTTCTGGATCATCGCGCTGATTTTGGCGCTGATCGGCTTGGCGACGCTGAAGCTGCGCTGATACCGTCCCGTTTTCGCAAGGAGCCACCCATGATACCCGTTCAGGGCGTCGAAGAACTGACCGTCGCTGTGCTGGGGCTTGGCCGGTCCGGCAAGGCGACCGCCGCGGCTCTGGCCGCGGGCGGGGCGCGTGTCGTGGCCTGGGATGACGGCGTCGACACGCGCGACGCGGCCCAGGCCGATGGCCTGATCATCCTGGACCTGACGCGCGAGGCGAACTGGCAGGGCATCGCGATGCTGATCGTCAGCCCCGGCATCCCGCATCTGTATCCCCGTCCGCACCCGGCCATCGCGATGGCATGGCAGCTTGGCATTCCGGTCGATAACGACATCGGCCTGTTCTTCCGCAGCTATGCGACCCGCGACTGGGACCAGTTCGATCGCGCGCCACGGGTGATCGCGGTCACCGGGTCGAACGGCAAGTCGACGACCACTGCGCTGATCCATCACGTGCTGGAGGAATGCGGCCGCCCCACGCAGATGGGCGGCAATATCGGCACGGGCGTGCTGTCGCTGGAGCCAGCGGTCGAGGCAGAGGTCGTGGTGCTGGAACTGTCCAGCTATCAGACCGAACTGGCGCGGGCGCTGACGCCCGACGTGGCGGTCATGACCAACCTGTCGCCCGACCACCTGGACCGCCATGCTGGCCTGGGCGGCTATTTCGCGGCAAAACGGCGGCTGTTCTCCGAGGGCGGTCCGGACCGGGCCGTGATCGGCATCGACGACCCCGAGGGGTCGTATCTGGCCAACCAGCTGTCGATGGGTCCCACCGACGACAGGGTGATCCGGGTGTCGTCGGGGCAGAAGCTGGACCGGGCGGCGTGGTCGGTCTTTGCGCGCAAGGGTTTCCTGTCCGAATACCGCAAGGGGCGGCAGGCGGCATCGATCGACCTGCGCGCGATGCAGGGTTTGCCCGGTGCGCACAACCACCAGAACGCCTGCGCGGCCTATGCCGCCTGCCGCGCCGTGGGCCTGGCCCCGCGCGAGATCGAGGCCGCGTTCCACAGCTTTGCGGGCCTGCCGCATCGCAGCCAGACGGTCGCCCAGATCGACGGCGTCCGGTATGTCAATGACAGCAAGGCCACCAACGTGGATGCCGCCGCCAAGGCGCTGCAGGCCTTTCCGCGAATCCGCTGGATCGCCGGGGGCCTGGGCAAGGAGGGCGGCATCGCGGCCCTGCAGCCGCATCTGGGTGCGGTCGCCAAGGCCTATCTGATCGGCCATTCCGCCCGCGACTTTGCGCTGGAGATCGGCCAGACCCCGTACGAGATCGCCGACACGATGGAGCAGGCCGTCGCCCGTGCCGCGGCCGAGGCCGAGCCGGGCGATACCGTCCTGCTTGCCCCCGCCGCCGCCAGCTTTGACCAGTATCCGAACTTCGAAAAGCGCGGAGAGCATTTCGTGGCCCTGGTCCAGGCACTGGCCGCAGGGGCCTGAAGGTCAGGCCCAGTTCGGCGGGCGCTTTTCCAGAAAGGCGCCGATCCCCTCGACCGTCTCGGGCAGGGCCATGTTCGTGCACATGACCTGCGCCGTGGCCGCATAGGCGGCGGCGGTTCCCTGTCCCAGCTGGTCGTGGAAGGCACGCTTGCCCATGCGGATCACCTGGGGCGGCTTGGCCGCGATGCTGTCGGCCAGCCGCATCGTCTCTGCCTCCAGATCCGCGGCGGGGACGACGCGGTTGACCAGGCCCAGCTCCGCCGCGCGGGGGGCGGTGATGAAGTCGCCGGTCGTCAGCATCTCGAACGCGGCCTTGGGCGGGATGGCGCGGGTCAGGGCCACCATCGGCGTGGCGCAGAACAGACCGATCGAAACCCCGTTGACCCCGAAGCGCGCCCCGTCTGCCGCCACCGCCATGTCGCAGGACGCAACCAGCTGGCAACCCGCCGCGGTGGCAACGCCCTGAACCTGGGCGATGACTGGCTGGGGCAGGGCAGGGATCATCTGCATCAGTTGCGCGCAGCGGTCGAACAGATGCGCCAGTTGGTCCGGAGCCATCCCCTGCATCTGCCGCAGGTCGTGGCCGGCGCAGAAGGCCTTGCCCTCGGCCGCAAGGATCACGACCCGCGTCTCGTCGTCGATCCGGGCAAGGGCCGCGATCAGCGCCTCGATCATCTCCAGCGACAGGGCGTTGTAGGTCGCGGGCCGCGACAGCGTCAGTCGGGTTACGGGCCCAAGGTCGTGTCGCGTCAGCAGGTCGTCCATCTTGCATCCTCCCGAATTTGGCGAAAGCCTAGGCCGGGACGCATCGGGGGGAAAGCATGACGATCGTGATGGACAAGGACGCGCTGAACGCGTTTCTGGCGCGGGACTTTCCGCAGGTGGCCAGCAGCTATCGGGTGGAGGCGGTGACGGCGACGGGGCTGACCGCGCGCCTGATCACGGGGGACGATCATCTGCGGCCGGGGGGGACGGTCAGCGGTCCGTCGATGTTCGCGCTGGCGGACTTGGCGATCTATTGCGCGATCCTGGCGCGGATCGGCCCGGTCGGGCTGGCCGTCACAACGAACGCGTCGATCGACTTCATGCGCAAGCCCGCGGCAGGGGTCGATCTGCTGGCGGAATGCCGGGTGCTGAAGCTGGGCCGCGTGCTGGCGGTGGCCGAGGCACTGATCTTTTCCGAAGGGGTGGCGGATCCGGTCGCACGCTGTTCGATGACCTATTCGATTCCGCCGAAATCCAGCGATTTCCGCGCCGTGTGATGGGGTATTCAGATACCTAAGTTTCAAGGCATTGATTTGGCGTCCTTAATCGGGCTTCGCTGCACTTGACGGATGGCGGGCAATCTTCGATATACCGCCATCTCTTACGATTACGACCCTGAAGGGACGACAGATGAAAACCTATACCGCGAAACCGGCGGAGATCGAGAAGAAGTGGATCCTGATCGACGCCGAGGGCGTCGTTCTGGGCCGCCTCGCCACGATCGTCGCCAGCCGCCTGCGCGGCAAGCACAAGCCCACCTTCACGCCGCACATGGACATGGGCGACAATGTCATCATCATCAACGCCGACAAGGTGCAGATGACCGGCAACAAGCGTGAAGACAAGAAGTACTACTGGCACACCGGCCACCCGGGCGGCATCAAGCACCGCACCGCGCGCCAGATCCTGGAAAGCGCGCACCCCGAGCGCGTGGTCGTCAAGGCCGTCGAGCGCATGATCAGCCGCAACAAGCTGGGCAAGCAGCAGATGACGAACCTGCGCGTCTATGCCAGCGCCGAACACCCGCACGAGGCCCAGCAGCCCGAAGTTCTGGATGTCAAAGTCCTGAACAAGAAAAACACCCGGAGCGCATGATCATGGCCGACGACATCAAAACTCTGGACGACCTGAAGTCCGCCGTGTCGGGCACCCCCGCCGCAGCCGTCGACGCCGCGATCAACCGCGAGCCGCAGATCGACAGCCAGGGCCGCAGCTATGCCACCGGCAAGCGCAAGGACGCCGTTGCACGCGTCTGGGTCAAGCCGGGCTCGGGCAAGGTCCTGGTGAACGGCAAAGAGATCAACGCGTATTTCGCGCGTCCCGTTCTGCAGATGATCCTGAA